>JAEUWH010000097.1 GCA_016785955.1 Pseudobdellovibrionaceae bacterium
TAACTTTGAAAACTAGATCTGATGCTTAAATTTTAAACTTCACTTTTTTGGTGAAGCGTTATTTATTTGTAAACTAGATTGGTCTCAACGCTATGGCTGAGTTCATAGATTTCACAAAATATTTATCCGCTAGTTACCGTAGCAATGACACAGGAATCATCGCCGCCGTAGAAGCCGCAATGGACAACAGCGCAGGACTAGAAACTTGAAACACTTCCAATCGATCATCTTTTCCATAAACAGCCTTGATCTGCCGATCGCCTCGTTTATCAATGGCGTAAGCCGTCAGGGAAATGAAAGAAGCCGCCAAAGCCAATTGAGCACTGGCCACAAATACTTTCGAAATCCTTTTCACCATGCCTCCGAAATTTCTCGTCCTTGAGAAAAGTTTGAATACTCATTTTTTGGGTTTTTCATTTATTATTCAAACGCGTATTCACCTAGAGAACAAAGGATTACACAAAATTTGGACCTATTAATTTCCTTTATTTAACAGATAATGGAATGCTATCGCGTAATTTTTAATTTGCTGGACCATTGCCATAAGACCATTGGTACGTGAGGGAGTCAGATGACTCTTAAGTCCCGTCTTGTCCAGAAAAAAAAGCTGAGAATTTAAAATATCATTCGGTTTTTCGTTATCATAAACAGATAACAACAATGCCACCAGACCCTTCACAATCAACGCATCACTGTCTCCACGAAAACGAATACGACCTTTGTCTTTCTCCAGATCTGCAACCAACCACACTTGCGACTGACAACCCTTGATAATATTTTTCTCGATTTTAGACTCGGTCTCCAGAGGAGCCATGCGCTTACCCATCTCGATAATCTTCTTGTACTTTGATTCCCAATCTAAAGAATCAGGAAATTGGGCGATGATTTGATTCTGCTTGTCCTCAATCGAAGATACGGTTGTCATGTGCTGGTTCTACTCGCGACCAGAATCCGTTGTCAATAGACCCGGATAAAACCACCCGACAACATCGTGTCTTAATCGTGTCTTAGTATTAGGCTATTAGGGTGATAAGGACAGTGACACGCCAAAATAGTCACCACCGTGTACCAACCCCCGCCTCACCCTGATACATTCAAAATGATACTGTTTTTTCTTTTGTTTTCATGCACTTAGACTACACACCAATGGTCACTTCTGAGGTCGGTTTGGTAATTTTTTGGACGTTGTTTTGCACTTCATTTAAACAAAAGATACAAACATGGAGTTTATATGAAGTCTTATGTTTCAAACATTCTCATCATCGCCACTTTTCTTTTTGCTCACTCTTCACTGGCAACACAAAAATTTGAATTCAAATACTCGTTCCAAGGAGAAAAACTGGCCGTTTCGCAAGAGGCAAGCGACTATTACCAAGCTCTAGAAAAAGCCGCAAAAAGCTGCTTTCGTCACTTTAAACACAAAACAAAATCAAACCAAGAAAAGGGTATAGATTTGATTGACGTTTGCGCCAATCCTCAAGCTTCGTAAAAACCATTTGTCGCGCTTTAAAAAAATGCTATAAGTAAGCGAGCGCTATATTTTTTTTCGAGGTAAAAGCATATGTCATTAGTAAAGGGAATTCTCGATTTTTTATTTGGTAAAGATCCTGAAATTTTTGATGAAAAAGGTAATGTCTCTCACAATCTCCCCAGAAAAAAATGGGAAGCTTGGCACCAACGCACTAAAATCGATCCACATCACAATTGGCGCTCACACACCGGTCGCACCAGCAATTATAGTAAAAAGAAATAACTTTATTTCAGTGGCTTCTTATTGAAAAGAACACCGTTTGAGGTTTTTTGATTTTTGGTTTTAACGCCCAACAACCTCAAACGGTGTTCTTTTCTGTTTTACATCTTACTTTAACTTTACATCCATACCGTGGACGTCTTTTTGAAGATTGCTCAAAAATACGAGCGATTCCAACGGACTCATCGTGTTTAAATCCAGTGATTTGAGCCTAGATACAATCCCACTGTAGTCCGGTCCCACGTTTTGCGGCTCTACAAAAAGGGCCAATTGATTTTCTAAATCCTTTGCTTTTCGCACCATCGTTTTCTGTGATTCTTTCTGAGATTCTTTCTGTGACAACGTCTGTTTTGCCCGCTGAATAAGAGACTCGGGAAGCCCGGCCAATTCTGCGACCTGAATCCCGTAACTGCGTCCAATAGAACCCTCTTTGAAAACATAGCTAAACAAAATATCGCTCGCCGATCCTTGCAAAATCTCCATATGCCCATTGCGAATGAACTGAGGGAATGTCTTCGCAAGCGCCGTGATCTCGTGATAATGAGTCGCAAACAACGTATAACCCTTAATCGTGTGGGCAATATATTCGATGATCGCCTCGGCCAAACTCAAACCATCATACGTCGCCGTTCCCCTGCCAATCTCATCAAGCAAAATCAAGGACGACGACGTGGCTTCTGCCAACAACTCGGCCGTTTCCTTCATCTCAACCATGAACGTCGAAAGCCCCTCGGACAACGAATCATTCGCACCAATACGCGTATACACCGCATCCATTACCGGCAACACCGCCGACTCCGCAGGAACAAATGATCCCACCTGCGCCATGATCTGAATCAATGCCACCTGTCGCATCAACGTGCTTTTTCCCGCCATATTAGGTCCCGTCAGAACCCAAATTTGTCCCGCACTCATTTGAATTGAATTTGGCACAAAACGCGTTGTCATATTTTTTTCCACCACCGGATGACGACAATGCACTAAATTAAGTTTTTCCGTTTTGCTCATTTGAGGGCGAACGTAATTATTTTCCATCGCCACCCACGCTAGTCCTGTGTATACATCGATTTCCGATGCAAATTCTGAAATTTGCAAAAACTCGCTCGTCAGACCTAAAATATCTTTCTTACATTTTTCAAAATACTCGCTCTCAAGCTCAGCCCGCCGAGACTGCGCCAACAACACTTTTTTCTCGAGTTCCATCAACTCGTCCGTATAAAAGCGCTCGGCATTGGTCAGCGTTTGCTTGCGCTTGTAATGAGTCGGCACCTTATCACTGTGGGCATGCGTGATTTCAATATAAAATCCAAAAACTTGATTGTACCTGACTTTTAAAGAATTGATTCCCGTAGCCGTGCGCTCGGCCGCCTCTAAATCGTGAACTAACTTTTGAACATTGGACGACAAATCAATCCACTCATCCAAATCACCAAAAACCCCACGCTTAAACAACCCACCCTGTTTCGTATTCAGCGGCGGGTTCTCAACAAACACGTCAGCCAAATGCTCACATATATTTCGCACCACAGCCTCTAAGGCCCGCAACGATTCAAGAACGGACGCTCGGGATTGAAAATATTGAGTCTGGAAATAACCAGAAGCTTCAAGCACAGATACAATCTCGAAACATCGCAGCGACGAATCGGCTAACCCCTGAATATCTATAATCGAACACTGCGCCTGAGAAACCTTACCCAGCTTACGCTGAATATCATATACGGACGACAACAATTCTCGAGTTTTCTTGGTCACGTGAACTTTGCTGACAAAAAACTCAACCTGCTGCTGGCGCGTTTCTATCTCGTCCAAACCCGTCAAAGGAAATCGAAGCCAATCTCGCAACTTGCGGGCCCCCAACGCCGTTTGCGTTTGGTTCAACACCCCAAACAACGAAGTCGTCTTAATGCCACGAAAGGAATCAAATAACTCGAGCTGTTTCACCGTTTGATGATTCAGCTTCATTTTAGAATGCAGATAGCGCACAGGAAAATGAATCGCTTTTTCCTCATTCCAACTGGGGTTAACGTATTTGATATAAGCAATCAGAGTCGTCGGCGCCAACATCTCTGTCGCCGCCACAACTGCTGCTGCAGGCGTCGTCAATGTCTCTGCCGCACTCGATGTCGGCACGGGCAACTCGGAAATGGTAACCTGTCGTTTTTTCAACTCTGCCAACAACTGATCGCGCTGCGTATCCGACGGAAAGAACGACCGCTGCGGCTGAAATACAAATTCAGAAATTTCAAAACTATTAACGATCTTCAACAAGTCTTCCCATTCCTTCCATGCAATAGAGAAACTCTCTAACGTCGACGTTTCTATAAACGCGGCTTGGGAAGAATCTATCGCCAAAATATAATGCGATTGAAATGACTCCAATAAATCAAAATCAAACACCATCCCCGGCGTCAGAATCTTGGTCACCTCGCGCTTGACAATCCCCTTAGCCAACTTGGGATCCTCAACCTGATCACAAATGGCCACCTTAAACCCGTGATTTAATAATTTGTTCACAGAGTTTGCGACCGAATGATGAGGAAACCCACACATCGGCGCCGAATCAGCATCTTTTTTATTTCGAGACGTCAACGTGATCCCTAAAAATGGCGCCGCCGTCTGCGCATCACCATAAAAAAGCTCGTAAAAATCTCCCATACGAAAGAATACGATTTTATCAGGATGTTGGTTCTTCACGTCCCAATATTGTTTCATCAGTGGAGTCACTTTTTTTTCTGTTTCGTGTGATTTTATCATCCCCTATTTCTATGAAAAATCCCACGCACTCGTCCAGCTTGGTTTGACTTTGGTCTTGTTGCGTTAAGGGCCAGTTTTTATTCCAAAATTTGATTAAAAACAGGCTATTACCTATCCTATATCGGTATGTCATCATCTGCTGTTGTTAAATATCCAAAAGACACCGTTTTATTTCTTCAAGGAGAAATGGGCGAATCCGCATTTATCGTCGAAAAAGGTCGAGTACTTATCTACCTTTCTAAAGACAAAGAAGACTTTCCTTTGACTGTCCTAGGAGAAGGCGAAATTTTTGGCGAAATGGCTATTTTGGACAATCAAGTTCGATCGGCCTCTGCGAAAGCTTTAGATGACTGCGAATTAATCCCCGTCACCAAAGAAATGCTTTTAGAACGCGTTCATGCTACAGACACCGTCGTTCGCCTTCTTTTACGAGTGCTGCTGAAACGCCTTCGTTCCCAAAACGACCTCGTCACACGGGAACCAAAAAAAGAATTTTTCAGCACACAAATTGTACAACAAGAAGATATCGAAGCTGTTCAAAAGATTAAATTAGAATCGCGGTTAAAGGATGCGTTTAACAATCGCGAGTTTGTGATGTACTATCAACCCATCTTAGACCTGAAACAGGATAAAATCATCGGCGCTGAAGCTCTGATTCGCTGGTTTCCTCCGACCGGAGAACAAATCTCCCCCGCTATTTTCATGGATGTCATCGAAAGCTCAGCATTGATGATTCCATTTGGACGATGGATCCTGGAGCAATGCTTTAAAGACCTACGAGTCATTCAAGAGAAAAAGAACGATAAAAAATTCTCCCTTTCCATCAATATCTCAGGAAAACAATTTATTCACAGCGACTTCATCGACGAAGTGGAAAACTTAAGAACTCTGAACTCGTTAGAAGCTCAATCGATTAAACTTGAAATGACCGAACGAGTGATGATGGATGGCACTCTGGCTCTGGATACACTTTCCCGCTTTCACGATATCGGTTATGGACTTTCTATCGACGATTTCGGCACTGGTTTTTCCAGCCTACAGTACCTATTCCGCATGCCTTTGGATAACATCAAAATCGACCGTTCATTTGTTCGTGATATGCTGAAAGATGATAAGGCCCTGGCCATCGTAAAATCTCTGATCTACCTGGCTCAATCCCTACGCATGAAGGTGATTGCCGAAGGTATCGAACGAGAAGAAGAAAAATCCTTACTCAAAGCCCTTGGTGTCGAACAAGGCCAAGGATTCTTATTTTCCAAAGCCATCTCACTGCAAAACTTTTTAACATTAGTTAGCAATAAGAAATAAACACTTCAAAACAAAAATCGTCCTCATCGCCCGCAACAACTTTTGCAATACTTTCTTCCTTCTTGCAATCCCGTACCATCGCTTAACCCGAACCCGCAGAAAACGGGTTCGTGATAAACCCAACCAATAACTATTTTTTCAATCGAGTCTCTAAAAGTTCATTCAAAGCATTCAGAGCATCCACCCAAGTAAAAATACCCACCAACCGATTATTATCAACCACCAACGCCGACCCAATTTTATGATCAGCCATATAGTCACAAACCTCGTTCAGCGGAGTTTTAGGAGATACTTTGTAAATCTCGGACGTCAGCGCCTCCTCAATCCGAGTTTTATCAGGATCCACATCCTTTAGGCTAGACACCATTTTAATATCTCGATCAGATATAACACCCACTAATTGCCCCCCACTCAACACAGGTAGGTGACGAATACGCAGATCACTCATGATCCCTGCCGCTTTACTCAGAGTCTGCTCGACACCCACTGTCTGAGGACTCGTTGTCATGAATTTTTCAATATGAGGAATTGTTTTCATAATATCTCCTTCGTATAGACCCACTGTAAAACCCCTTCGAAGAAGTAAATATGACGGCCATCATATTGATCATTATTTATTATGCATGGCATAGAGATTAAGCATAGAAATTAAGCCAGATCATCAGATTTATTGACCTGTTAACCCGAACGTACACACGCGCTCTCCCTGCCGACCGCAAAGCCAGTGCGTCTAACCAGTGCATCAAGACTTAAAATCATGACACTTTTTTTGGCTGACTCAATTTCAACCTCCACCGCCGATGTCACATCGTCAAATATTCCCGAAGCCCCTTGCGCTCTACAAAAAAGATCCGGTATTTTCAGTTTTTGATCTTCCGAAAAACTTACTATATTTTCAACAGAATCGACAACTAATCCAAAACTGACCCCAAGCCTTTCAAAAATTAAAACTTTGGCGGTTTCAAGCACGAACGGTTTGTCGATACCATAAAGAATCTTCGCATCTAAAATCGTCACCATTTTTCCTCGAAGATTTAGCAACCCTTTTACAAATGGAGACAGCGCCGGTGGTCTCATGATGTCCTTAGGATATTCGATAAGCTCCCTAACTTCATCCATCTCAACGGCAAAAAAATGATCTATTTTAAACGCAATGTAGGACTTCCTCAACATCTGCGCCCTCTTTTTTACAACCTCTGACTGACTCGCCTTATGAAGCTGACCATAGCAGCGCGCGACCTCACTCGTTTCCGCTTGGGATAATATTTCCGCAGATTTAAGCAGTATCACATCCCCCCGACCTTCTGTCGCAAGACAACCTAGAAACAGCCTCGATACTCCGGGGCCAATCAACGGTATCGGCAAAATCTCTTCCTCATAATAGGTGATGATACTCTCGACCGAGTCAATAAGAAGACCAATTTTTTGCGATCCAGTTTTCATAACTAAAATTCTCTGTTCCTCTGTGAACAAATTCCTATTTTGCAATTTTCGATACTTCAAAACAGCAGCAAAATCGATAACCGGCACAATGTCGCCCCGTAAATCAAACATTCCCAGACACACATCTCCACATCCGACAATTGCCTCCTGCAACTCTGGCGGTTTAATTATTTCACAGATGTCCTCAATCGAAAAACCAAGTCTATTTTGAGCCACAAGAAATGAAATACACTGCGCCCGACGGCCTTGATTTCTTTGAGCTTTTCGTTGAGCGTGAAGCAAACCTTGCGGGTCACTCATATGCGGTACATTTTCAAGTCTAAAAAGAGCCCGAACATCCAATATCTGAATAATTCGACGTCCTTCTTCAATTTTAATCGCCCCCGAGACAACGTTGCCTCCTTGTCCCGAATAATCAAAATCACTTTTTTCATTCTCACAGTTTCTAAAAATCTGACCCGTTCGATCAAAAAGCAAACCAATACGCGTTCCCTCGTGATCAATAATAGACACTTTCTTATTCTCAAGGCTTCCCGTATCACCACCGATTTTTAAAATAATTTTTAGATCGATGACCGGAATAATCACTCCCCTTAAGTTAAAAACACCCACCATATAATCGGGAGACAAAGGCATTGGCGTCAGTTTTTCAGGGGGTGTCACAACTTCCTGAATACTTTTAATAGCCAGCGCAAATTCACTGCTATTTAAAAAGAAGGATCCGTAAATTTCAGCCCCGATTGTCACTCTTGTTTCACTAGCCATGGCCTCTCACTTTTTCTATTCTTGGTATCAGATCAATTTTAAACTCAGCGGTTTCACAAAACACACGTATCTTTCGTCCCGTATCACCACCAACATCTTTGTAAATAACTTTTATTCCATATTTTTTCAGATAGTCTTCAGCCGCTTTGACATTCTGATAGCCAATCAAAGTCTTCTCGTCCCTGGCTAGAGGCGCCGTCATATTGCTTCCCCCAACAAGAACAGCTTCGACTTCACTGAAATCCTGCGTACTTCTAATCTTCATAAGCGCAATCAACGAAGGCACCGCCTGACTCACATAGCGTGCATTTATCTTCAAACTCGACACCGGACTTTCCGACAACAGGCAATGCGCCAATGCATATCTTTTCTTACTTTTCCACAACAAGGCAATTCCTACGCAAGAACCTAAACTTGATTTAAGCACATCATTGCCCGTCCCCAGTTTAACCTCTCCGATTGAAACATGAACCTCGTCACCACCATTCATGCTGCATTTTCTTTTTTGTTTGCGGCCAAACCATAGATCAAAGGCATTTTGTAAGAAAAAGGCGTCGCCAAACGACTTAAAGACTCGGACTCACCAATAATAAGAAGACCATCAGGCTTCATAACTTGGCTAACATTAAACAAAACTTTTTCTTGATCAGAGGCTTCAAAATAAATCAAAACGTTTCTTAACAAAACAAGATCAAATTTTTCCTTAACTTTTAAAGTATTAAATAAATTATGCTGCTGAAATTTTATATTTTTACGAACGTCAGACTCTACAGAAAAGCCACTCTCCCCATTTGGTCTCATGTGGCCTTTGAACAATTCAGGACGATCATTTCTGAATTGTTCAATCGATCGCCCCGAGTATTCACCTTTGATCGCATGGTTTAGAATGTCATTTGAAATATCAGATCCCAAGATCTGATATTTCAAGGCCGGCCGTTTAGTTTTAATACTCTGAAGAACAACGCCCAACGTATGCGCCTCTTCACCCGAAGAGGCCGCCGCTGACCAAGCATTAAAAACACCCCCTGAATGAGACTCAACCCACTGAGGCATGTATTCTTTTTCCAAATAGGACCAAATTCTGGGCGTACGATAAAAATATGTTTCATTCGTCGTTACCAAATCCGTCAAGATTTGAATTTCCTCACGGCTTGATTCTAGCAAAGCCAGATACTCTTTATAGCCGTGAAGTCCCAACTGACGCACTCGCGGCTTGATCCGCCCCTGCAACATCGTCTTGCGATTCAAAGCCAACGTTATCCCCGTGTGCTTATGAACCAAACTAATAAACTGAACCAACGTTTGTTCATCTATTTCATCAATAATATGTTCACTCGACATACTTCACCTTAGGATGCAAATTTTTTTACATTCTGCGCCAACATGTCGGCGCCACGACCAAGATCCTTTGTCGCATGAGCAATCGCGTCCGATGCGCTGGCTGATTTCTCGGTGGCTTCGGCGACATTTTGAATGGCCGAACTGACATCTTTGGCGGCCGTTTGCTGCTCTTGGGCCGAAACCGATATTTCAGAAATGGCCTGCGTTGTTTTCGTAACCCCAGCAACAATTTTTTCAAATGCTTCCCCAGCTTGTTTAGAAATAGTGCCACCAAAAGCCACTCGCTTAACCGATTCATTGATCAGTTTTGAAATCTCTTTAGTGGCTTGAGAGGATCGCTCCGCCAGCTTACGAACTTCATCAGCCACGACCGAAAACCCAAGCCCGTGTTCGCCTGCCCTGGCAGCTTCGATCGCCGCATTGAATGCCAATAAATTGGTTTGACTGGCAATCTCACTGATCACTTTTACGATTTCACTAATTTCCTCTGAAGATTTATTAATAAGCTCCATAGACTCGATAGATTTACCGATCGCTTTTGAGCCCACATCCGCTTCCTGCTGTGTCGCCTTCGCCAACGTATCCGCATTTTTGCAATTTTGCGCAATAGAATCAATCGAAGCGCTGAGTTCCTCAACCGAAGCATTCATCTCTTCCGTTATGGCTCCCAGAGCCTGGGCTTCCCCAGCGACACTATTGACTTGCTCGGCAATTGATTTCGCTTTCACCGCAAACTCTTGCGCTGTCTGCCCAACCAAAATATCAAATTCTTGTTTTCTATTTTTTTCCCTGGTGATATCAGTCGCAAATTTTACCACCTTAAAGGGTTTGCCACTCATATTAAATATTGGATTGTACGAGGCTTGTATCCAAATTTCCTTTCCACCTTTACCCACACGCTTAAACTCACCCGAAACAAATTCCCCTCGATTTAATTTATTCCAAAACTCTTTGTACTCGTTTGAGTTTGCATAGGCAGATTCGCAAAACATTCGATGATGCTGCCCTTGAATTTCTTTTAATGAATACGCGACCGTATTCAAAAAATTAGAATTAGCATCCTGAACAGTGCCATCCAAATGAAACTCGATAATCGCTTGAGCCTTACTGATAGCATTTATCTTACCCTCAAATTCAGCAGCCGTAAGCTTGGCCGCCGTGACGTCCGTCGCAAATTTTACGACTTTAACTGGCTTCCCGTTTGTGTCGAGGATGGGAGTATAGGAAGCATTAATCCAAACTTCCTTTCCACCGCTCCCCACACGCTTAAACTCACCCGAAACAAATTCCCCTCGATTTAATTTATTCCAAAACTCTTTGTACTCTCGCGATTCTGCGTAGTCCAACTCACAGAACATCTTGTGCTTTTTCCCCTGAATCTCACCAAGCGAATAACCAAGAGCACCCAGAAAGTTTTCATTTGCCGTAATGATTGTACCATCCAAATGAAACTCGATAATCGCTTGAACCTTATTCAAAGCATTTACAAGCCCGGCGGCATCTTCGCTTAAAAGGTCATGAGTTATTGTTGCTGACTCGAGTTTCTGGGCTGCTGCGCGCATGAAGCACTCCTTAGTGTTTTAAAAAAGACATATTGATTTTGTTTTTTTGCACACAAATTACTCGTCAAAGAATGACACTTTCTTTAAACGCGTTTTGATAATAATAAAATTCAACACCAAGGTCGTGTGTTTTAGGAACTGCCCGTGTTGACTGTGTGTTTTTAGAAGTATTGTTTAGTTATTTTAACAAGTTAGAATAGTTTTTGTAACAATTGTCGCAAAAACTAAATTAACTATCTAGAATCAGTAGCTATTTCTCAGCTCTTGACCCACGCAAGGCGGGCAGTTGTTGTGTTTATTTCCGATAAGTCCCGACTGTCTTTCTTACCCAAGAAAAAAACTCTATGATCACCCCCAGGTCTTTTACCATATGCTGAGTAAATCTTGGGTCTAGAAGCTGTTTGCGAGTGTACTGTTTACTAAAATAAAATTGTTTGTATTTAAGATATTTGGCCGGTTCGGAACTGGGGTCATAGCCTTTTGGAAAACGCTTATAAACATCTCCCTTCAAATGCCCCCAAGCGTTCTTTAATTTTCGATCAGATATAATTTCATCAATGGTCTCGAAATCGTCCACCAATGCATTTCGCAGCAGACTGATTTGACGGCTGGAAATCATATAGAGACCCACGCCAAAGAAAATATCGTCATCATCAGAACCGACCTGAAAGTATATTCCAGGATTCCACTCGAACATCGAGGTTTGCTTTTCCGCCAGCGAAAAATACGAGAGCGTTTTAACGATCGCACCGTCCGCTTCAATTTTATTTTTTGCTCGTAAGGGCCGACTGATTTTACTTCCCGAAACATCAATGCGCATTAGATTTCGCTGATGAGCATGTGCCATGGCTAGAATCAACTCGGACATTGGCGTTTTAACAGCTGTTTCGTATAGATCTTTGTTTTTATCGAACCATTCTCGCTTGGAGCGGTTTTTTTTAGCTAAATCAAAATATTTAAATGTGTCTTTGGTAAATGCCATATGCGTACGCCCCATGGTGAAATTATAACCGAGGCTTAACGTTCAAAGTAGTCCAACTCTTTCCCGTATGTCTCCTCCAATGTCCATATACTTAGCAAAGCCAAAGCAAAGAAGATGACTCCGACCACGAGCGCCGCCGTATCGGCCGCTCCCAGTTCTGTTTTAAGATATAGAAATAAACTGACCACGAGCGCCGCTGCGCCTCGAACAAAGTTAGGCACGGTCGTCGCCACCGTTCCACGAATATTCGTTCCAAACTGCTCGGCAGAAACCGTGACCAGCACCGCCCAATACCCAGCCGCAGAACCCAATAAAAAACATATAAAATAGATGCCATCAGGAGTTAGCCCACGAAAGTTCAAGTAACAAAGAATCAAACAAAACGCGACGGCAAGACAAATTGAGATCGCCTTGTTCCTGGATTTTAGCAACTGACTCAGCATGCCAGAAAGAAAGTCTCCCACAGCTAAACCGATAGAGCCCCACAACAAAGCTCCCCCCGCACTGACGGAACCCTGTACATCCAAGCTTTGAGTCAGTTCGGGAGAAAATGTAAACAGCACTCCTGTAATGAAATAAATAGGAATGCCCATGAAAATACATTTTAGATACTTCAGCAACCGACCTTTTTTCAGCAACATCCCCAGGTTTCCACGCTCGACATTTTTTTCATGGGTTTTTTCATACATTCCACTTTCAAAAACACGAAATCGTGTCACTAAAAGCAATAACCCCATCACTCCACCCATGATATAGGCTGACTTCCAATAAATATGCTGCCCAAAGTAAGCTGCGGTTACAGATCCCAACAATCCCAACGTCGCCACGATCGTTGTTCCATAGCCTCGCGTTTCTTTCGGTAAAGACTCGGCCACCAATGTAATGGCAGCACCCAGTTCTCCTGCCAAACCAATCCCTGTGATAAAACGACAAATCGCATAGCTATTAACATCCCACACAAAGGCATTTGCAATATTTCCTAGTGAGTACAAAATAATAGAGCCAAACATAACACTGAGTCGGCCGCGCTTGTCAGCCCAGACTCCCCACAGCAAACCACCCAGCATCATGCCGATCATTTGGGCGTTATAAAGAAGAACTCCGGATTTTAGAATTTCTTGAGGATCCGTCACCCCAAGATCTTTCAAGCTGGCAACACGCACAACACCAAACAGGGTGATATCAAACATATCAACGAAGTAACCTAAGCCCGCAACAAGTACGGTCAGATTAATTGCCGATAAGAATTGACTAAAAGACGACTTATTTGTGACAGATTTTTCAGCCATGGACTCTCACTTTTTTGTATGTGAGATTTTAGATAGCTGAAAGACGATTTGAAGTCATTAGGAAAACATTAGATGTTTTGCTCTATTTCAAATCATCGAATCAGAGGAAGCCGTAAGATACTCGCAGCCATCAAATTTTTTTGTATGACCTTTTGAACGCAATTTAATTTCCCCTGTTCCGCGACGAGAGTCTTTATCCATATCCACATTCACCTGCGTGCGATCATCGATCTGGAACGAATACGAAACTTTACTAGTCGCCTCCACAGAGCTATTTGTTTGTTGTTGTATCTGTCGTGAAAGAGATGTTTTTGGATGACCTTTTTCATGAACACTCAGTCGATATCGTTTTGTCTGGATATTGAAGTAATACACTTTATCCTCTGCGCCCAGAATTGAGCACTTGATACGGCTGTGATTATCCGCCGACAAAGCAAATGTTGAGACAAAAATTATCATCATAAAAAAAATCATTTGATTCATAATCACCTCGCTCGTTTCTAAATAAACTAAACAGCAAAACTGATTCCTATTTCAGAATGAAACATCCTTAACAAAAACTGACTCAGAGTGAGAAACCAGACCTCGCAAAACAGCGAAAACGGCAAAGACGATGCAAATTTCGCCATCAGCCACGCCCTTTTTGTCCCTTTTTTTATTAAGGTCTGTCCGACAATGGACGAAGAAATACATGAATGAAACTTAAGCTACCGACCGGCTCCCAAACAGAACTTTTCGAAACACAAAAATCACTGATACGAGTTATTTCACTGGTTTCCGCTGTGGTTGTTTTTATTGCAGGCACATCCCTGCAGTTCCTGTACGCCCAGTCGGAAATGAGTTTTATTTTGCGCCTCGGATTTGCTGGGTTATTCTTGTTAACGGCCCACCTCTGCACTCGAAAATCAATCCCCGTCCAAAAAGTCGAAATGCTTCTAGCCTTTGCCGGCTCACTTTTATTGACACGCGTTCTATCACAGTACTACATGTCCGAGCTAAACCCCGTTCACTTGGTCAGCTGTGGACTTATTATTGTCGGACTTTCTGGCGTATTTATCCAGAAGATTTCTTTCTGCACGCTTCTTCTTCCCGTTGCGGGCTACACAGTCTTCACTTTATTGTCTCCGCACCCGAGCGCAAAATTTCCGAGCGGTCTGGGACTTATACTATTAGCCTGCGCCTCGACGGTGGGATACTTTCTGGCATGGCAAAAAATATATCTGATTCAAAATAGCCTCTCTCATGAGATTCACAAAAATACAGTGATCAACAATCTTCACGAAGGTATTATTTTACAAGACACCACCGGTCGCGCTCTAGCCATCAACCAAGCCGCGTGTCAGATCCTTAACATGACCACCGAACAGATTTTGAAATTAAAAGACCCGGATGCTTTGGGAAGCCTCTATCGGGAAGACGGAGTAACCCTTTGCACGTATGACGAACGCCCTTCAACATTAGCCAAAGAGTCTGGGCGCGTGATAAAGAACTTTCCCATGATCGCACGAGGACCAGATCAGCAACGGCTTCACTTGGAAGTCACTGCAATTCCGATCTTTCCAAACACCTCATCCCAAGTGGTCGAGTCCGTATTGATTACTTTTCGTGATGTGACAGAGCTCAGAAAAGCCCAGGTCGTTATCGAAAATCATCGATTGCAAGTACTGGCTAATTCAAAATTAACATCTCTAGGAGAAATGGCCGCAGGAATCGCCCATGAAATCAACAACCCCTTGACGATAATTCTAGGACGATCCACACAAATTCAAAAAATGATTGAGACTGGCAAAACCACCCCCGATGAAATTTTGCAAAATTTAGCTAAAATCACTAGTACCACGTTAAGAATTTCTAAGATTGTCAAAAGCATGAAGTCCCTTTCCAGAGATACGGAAAACGATGAATATCAAAAGTCAAACCTTCGCGCCATCATTGACGACGTCATCAATATTTCAAACGACCATCTACAAAAACATGAAGTACACGTGACGGTTGACATGGACCCCTTGACCGAATTGGATTGCAACCCTGGACTGATTTCACAAGTATTTGTAAACCTGATCAGCAACGCCACCGATGCCATCAAAGAATTCCCCACGGACCGATGGATCCGAATCCAGGTCACTGGAGAGCAACAAAAGATAAAAATACTATTTACAGACTCGGGCCCAGGCATCCCGGCCGCTATAAAAGAAAAAATTCTTCTGCCTTTTTTCACAACAAAAGAGGCGGGCAAAGGAACCGGTATCGGACTCAGCCTGTGTCGCACGATTGTTGAAAACCACGGCGGCCGATTTTATATTGAAGACTCTCTGCCGAATACGTGCTTTGCACTCGAACTTCCCACCACGCAGACTCAGAAAAAAATCCCACTTATTCGCGCGGCCTAACAAGCCCCCAAAACCTGGTAAGCACTCAGCGCCACATCCTCTTCAGCATCCCGACAATGTCTTTATTTAATAAATGTAAATGATTGCCCGGCCGAACTGTTTAACACTGGATCAATACCTTTAATTTCAACGACCATACTGCCGCCACTCAGTTCTGAAATATCCACAACGTAAGTCCAAACACCCCCTAAGCAGGGCGAAGAATAGGACACCAGTGAGTTTACCGTGATCGCAATTTTTCCATCCTCGGTGCATGTCCCCTGCAACGAAAGCTCATCAGGATCCATCAAGGTAGCGCCATTTAGCGGCGAGAACAACTGAATTGTCGGCGCAACCGTATCATGAGTTATACTGGCATAAGCACAATCTGATTCTCGCCCGCTATTTCTGACTTTCACATAGAAAAAATTAACCGCATTATCTTTCTGTAGCACCCACTGCTTAAAGGCGCGGAAAGGCTCCCACTCGCCACCCACGTTGCAAGAACTTTCCTGAGTGATGTACATTTCCTCTGCATTGACGGCAGAAATTTTCACAGCCACTAAACTTTCGGGAGTCACACTGCCACCATTGTTAATCTTAACCGTCAACTGAAACCCATCGGCATGATGAACGCCTCGCGCGGCTTCCTTCGACGAACTCGTCGCATTGGGCCCATCACTGCAACCCAAAAGGATCACCATCCACAATACTAAACCTGTTGTCAGCGCCAAGAAGCACTCGGATAAACGGTATTTAAAAACTCTTAGCATGATGGTTTTTAATCGGATTTTCGAATCGTTTACTTGAACCATCAAACCGATCTCGTTGAGGCTAAGTTGAGGTCCTAAGATATCCCAAGTAGTTTTAAGCTGTCTTAAAACGAGAAAGGGGAAGTTCACACTTCCCCTTTTAGTCTCGGAATCGATCAGCTTAAAACTACTTAGT
This sequence comes from Pseudobdellovibrionaceae bacterium, assembly GCA_016785955.1. Classification (GTDB taxonomy): domain Bacteria; phylum Bdellovibrionota; class Bdellovibrionia; order Bdellovibrionales; family Bdellovibrionaceae; genus UBA2316. Next base: position 16,512 of record JAEUWH010000097.1, read on the forward strand.
CATTTTCTCTGTCATGTGATAATAGTTTTTTCTAAGTTCATCTGCGAAATGAGTTCCTGATTTAAGATACTCTTGAGACAAACGAGTGGCTTCGTTCACTTGCGTGTACAAATGATCTGTATAGGTCTGACCCCATTTCATCATTTGATCCATCAATGTTTGCGTTGTCTTAACTTGATACCCATAAATTTCTTTCCACGCATCTTGTGCTTGCCCTGCGTAGTTCCACACTGGATTATCTGTTGTTACGTTTTCTTTGGCCATTGATTCCTCCTTGGCTATGTTAATTTTAGCTTCTGAAGCCGAAGGCCCCTTCATTAAAGTCACCGAATTCACAGCGGTCACTTCTTTGTGCGGTCTTCTTGAGTCGCTATTTTTTGTTTGCATACTTGCCTCTCTTGACAGCAAGTATGAATAGGAACTCAATTCAAGGTCAAACTATTTTTGCTGCAAATGCAGCATGATGTATAGTGCTTTCACTTTAGAACCATTTTTTGAAAATATTTTTTGTCGATAAATTTAAAAGCGGATTCAACTCAAACACCATACGAATAGACTTATCAAAATAGGGCGACCAAAATTTCTTTATCCATGTTTCATTCATACGTATCATCATTTCTAAAACTTCTTGAGGAATTAAGTCCGCTTTCCCTTGCTGCAAAAGGATTTGCAGCAGCACCTCGCAAGTAATATCTTTTTCAGAACCGACCTCAATGACCTTGATTTTCTTTCCACTCAACAAATAACCCGAGATATCCTCTAGGTTGATGTACGTTTTATGATTCACACTGTACAGCCTGCGATTTTCATATTTACGAACTAGAACATTTGCTTCATTCTCAACCGCGCTATTTGCTTTGTCTGTATTTTTACTGTTTTTTTTCTTACTGTTATTTTTTTGACTACTCATTTTTTGATTGCTCATTTTTTATCTCGCAGCCATAGTTTTATCAACGTCATGACTCTTCTTTGGGCGTGACACAACTTACATCGTTATCAGCGAGGTGGCTATGTTTAAATGGATGGAACAAATACAAACCGTTAAATCCGAATTGCAACAACTAGCAACGGTGAAGACAACAAAGGATTTAGAGCAGGTTCTTGAAAAACTCAGCACTAATCCGCAGCTTCTGAATACACTTTCCATTGTGCTAAACACACAATCCCAAATAAAATCGTTAGTTAACTTTAGCTTTGAAAAATTGTGGAAAAACCTACAACTTCCTAACAAAAAAGACCAAGAACGCACTCTTTATCTTTTACACGAACTGCAATTCAAAATTCATCAGATGGAAAAAGAAATGAACCGCTTCAAAAAATCAATACACCCAAATCAAGAAATGACCTCGCTGCCATCGCGACCAATCACATTTGTCGACAAGCGTGCGACCGATAAACCCATTTCTAAAATGGTATAATTATGACGTGGTTTAACATTCTCCCCGAAGCCCTCAATATGAAAGAAAAAATGAGGCCGTTTTTCAAAAAGCAGCTCCCCATTGCCCCTACTGAATATGACACCCTTTCTCAAGTCAGCGGCATGAAATTGCTTCGATTCAAAACCACCACTACGAGTACGGCACCAGCTCAACAGTTACAAACTCCACTTTTTATCATCCCGTCGATGATAAATCGGTATTATGTTCTAGATCTACTTCCTGGCAAAAGTTTTATTGAATTTCTACAAAACCAAGGTGTACCCATTTATCTACTGGATTGGGGCGTTCCCTATGATGAAGACAATTGGCTAACCTTGGATCAGCTGCTAACCCAACGTCTTGATTATTTTATGGATTTGATCGCGACCGATTCCAAATCGGAGAAAGTAAATTTATTCGGCCATTGCCTGGGCGGAACCCTGACAACGATGTACACGCTCCGCTTCCCCGAGCGAGTCAATACTTTGCTTTTATTAACAGCGCCGATCGATTTTGATCATGGCGGAAAATTGGGCTTATGGGTCCGACAAAACCAGTTTCATCCTGAAACGATCACTAAGGCCTACGGGCATATGCCTTGGTGGGTGCTGCAATCCTCGTTTCAGATGTTAAAACCCATGCTTCCTATGCATAAATTAGAGAAATTTTTTAAAGAGCTTAACAATCCCGAATTCATGAAAAACTTTTGGGCACTGGAAATTTGGAGTCAAGACAATGTCTCTTTTCCTGGTCGTTGCTTTATCACCCTGATTGACGAACTTTATCGCAAAAACTCGCTCATCAAAGGCGAACTTTGCATCGCCGGGCAGACGCTGTCACTTGATCACCTGAACTGCCCCACACTCAATATTGCCGCCAGTGATGATCATATCGTATTGCATGACTCAACAATGCACGCCCACCACTTGAATTCAAATATTACATTTGAGACCATCATCTCGCAAGGTGGACATATTGGCTCGATCTTGGGATCTAAAGCCCAAAAAACAGTTTGGCCCGAGGTCCTTCGTTGGCTTTCGCGCTGGGATATGGGAAAACATTAAAAGGCATGATAAAAAAAAGCTTCTTCAAAACCAGCCAAAATCGGCTCGCTTATTTCGAATTTGACCACAAAAGCAACGCCGAAACGCTGGTTTTCCTAAACGGCTTGAGCGACTCCATTGAATCTTGGTCTGAAATAAAATCCTATTTCAAGGGAAAATACTCGACCTTGTTTATCGACCTCATCGGCCAAGGCCAAGCCTTGGAAGAGGAAATCAAACGTACACCCCCACCCAACTTTGTCATCTCGGCCGCCGAACAAGCCGAAGTTTTAAAAGAAGTCTGGCTCTCGCTCCAAATTAAATCTGGTTTTCACTTGGTGGGATTTTCATATGGTGGCGGCATCGCCATCCGTTTTGCCACCCTTTACCCTGAACTGGTACATCAATTGATTTTATTTTTACCCTACACCATCCGCTTGGACTTGGCCTTCCCCATCCAGCGCGCCTGGGCCGATCAAATCGGTTTATTGAAAAATTTTAATTTTCTTCGCCCGCATATAAATATAATCGGCTCTAGTTATCAAAAAATGATGCGCGATTATATGAATTTTCGTTTCTCAAAACAAATCCCCGATCATCATCGCCGGCAAATTTCGATGGATTTAACAGAAGGGATCATGCCATTTAATGCCTTTGACGTTTTCGATTCACTTCCTGACAAAGCCGTGCATTTGGTCACCGTCGAACATGACACCTTGGTTCCAAAATCTTTATATCGAGAGATTTGGTCCCGACTACCAGAAAGCAAAAAGCGCAGCTGGTTGAGCATCCAAGACGGTGAACATTTGATTTTCGAGCAAGCCCCCATGTACTGCGCTCAATGGATCGAAACGGTCTTGTCGATGAAAGCCACAAAACATCCTCGTCTCTTTGTTGGGCACAGCTACCGCATGGAAACCAAAGAAGTCACCGAGACACCCCATTCGTCTCATTCCGCCTAAGACCCCTCTAAATACCGCAAAATAGAGCCTACCCTCATTTGCTTAGCCGTCGCGAGGAAATAAGGACAGGCTCTAAAGATCTTTTTTTTATTTTTAAAGCCTTTGATTTCTGCCATAAAATCTTTTTATGTTTTTTTGTGTGAATTTCATAAAAAAGATCTTTATTTTTAAGGACCTCCCAGCTTATCCTAAGAGTAATGACGAAGAGTAAGGACTCCTTGGCGTCCTTACTCTTTTCACACTTTACAATTTACTCTTCACACAGGAGTTGATCGATCGATAGTTTTTATCAAAAATCACGAATTTTTAATAACGAAAAAACCATCGTCATCGGAGTGGGCTTAAAGTCAGACTCACTCACCGAAGTAAAAGAAAATCTTTTAGAACTGGAAGAGCTCGTCTCGGCGGCCGGTGGAGCTGTTGTGGCGTCGATTACGCAAACCTTACCGTCGTGGAATCCCGCAACTTTGATCGGCACCGGAAAAGTTCAGGAAATAAAAGACCTCGCCGTTGAGTTCGGCGCCGAGCTGGTGGTGATCGACCATATTTTATCCGGAGTGCAAACCCGAAATTTAGAGTCCGCGATGGGCGTAAAAGTTTTAGATCGCAATCAAATTATTTTAGATATTTTCTCGCAACGAGCCCAGACATTTGAAGGAAAATTGCAAGTTGAACTGGCTAAACTTTTAGATCAAATGCCACGCATGGTGGATGCCTGGATGGGATCACTGTCTCGTCAAGGTGGCGGAATCGGTACGCGCGGCCCCGGTGAATCGGCGCTAGAGAATGACCGCCGCCGCATTCGTGAACGTGTTTCCATCATCAAAAAAAAATTAGAATCCGTCAGCAAAAATCGATCTCAACATCGGTCTTCGCGCCGCAAGCACGAAATCCCCAGCTTTGCCTTGATTGGCTATACGAACTCGGGAAAAAGCTCGATTTTAAATCGCCTCACGGGTACACAAATCTTGGCCAAGAATCAAGTCTTTGCCACGCTCGATCCCACCACGCGCAAGGTATTCTTGCCTGAAGGCCCACCCTCCGTCGTCACCGACACCGTGGGCTTTATTCGAAAATTACCCGTGCAATTAATTGAAGCCTTTAAGGCCACGTTGGAAGAATCGGCCGAAGCGGATGTCTTGCTGCATGTGGTGGATCTATCGTCTCCTAATATGGAACGCCAAATTGAGGTCGTTGAAGGACTTATCGAAGAGTTTAAATGGCAGGATAAAAAAATTATCCACGTTTTTAACAAATTCGATATCGCCAGCCCTGATCGTAAGTTTAAAGTGAAACATTACCCGCGCGTTTTCGTAAGCGCCCTGACTGGCCAAGGCATGGATCAACTCAAAGAACTCATGGCCGATTCAATCACCGAAATGCAAAAAAGCGTGCAGATGTTTTTTCCAAAAGCGGCCGAATACAAAATTTTTGATTTAGACCGCGACACTCGCATCACTCGAAAAGAAGCCGCCACCGAAGGCACGATCTGCTATACCTCACTGACAAGCCAACAGATCAACAAATGGAAAGACTATATCGTTAAGTAACCGAAGAGTCTTTCCATCCACCCATTCTTTTCACAATCCCAGCTTCGCGTACACGTAACCCGTCACCCGTCTAGGAAATCTTATTACCAACGGTCACTACCAACCTCTCTAGGGAATGTCATTGCCAACCCCTCTAGGTAATGACCGTCAAAGCCGACATCAGTTTGCCATAGATACCGTCAAAACCACCATTGCTCATGATGACAATAAGATCCCCCGACTGCGATTCTTTTTGCACGTGCTTTACAATAGACTCGACGTTGCCATGCGCCTGCGCCCAGGGCTGTGACTTGCTTTTATTTAAATCTTGAATCAACTCGTCGACCGAGAACCGATCAGACTCGGGAATCTTGGACGTATCAAAGGCTTGCATCAAATACACCTGCTGAGCCACCTGAAAGGCCTGAGCATAATCTTTTTGAAAAACTTTGCGCCGACTGGTGGCTGAGCGTGGTTCAAAAATCGCAATCAATTTTTTTTGCGGGTATTTCTTTTTTAAGCCTTTCAATGTTTCCAAAACCGCCGTCGGGTGATGAGCAAAATCCTCGATCACAAGTCGTCCACCAGGTTCCCCTAAAATCTCTTGCCGCCGCTTTACCCCTTGAAACTGATTCAGTGCTTTTTGAACCGTTTCCATCGAGACCCCCAGCAAATAGGCTTGCAGCGCCACCGCCGTGGCGTTCAGCACATTATAATCCCCAGGCTGTAAAAGTTTAAACGGCCCCAACACCTTCCCTTTAAAGTGGACTCTAAACTCGGTTCCTTGCTCACTGACAGAAATCACCTCGCAACGAGCATGACGATCCTGGGTGACCTTGTTAAAACCATAGCTGTATATATGAGACGTATTCGTATCATCCAGTAAATCTTTGATGTTACTTTCTTGCTCGTGAAAAATCAGTGACCCGTTGACCGGGATTAATTTCAACAACCGCCGAAAGGCCGCCTTAACATCGTCTAAATCTTTATAGATATCCGCATGATCAAATTCGATGCTGGTCAGAATGACGTGCTTTGGACGATAGTGAACAAACTTAGGCACTTTATCAAAAAAAGCCGTATCGTACTCGTCCCCCTCGATCACAAAATAAGGCGCATCTTTTTCTGGATTTCGAAAACTGAAGTTGAAATTTTTCGGAATACCACCAATTAGAAATCCAGGTTTTTTACCGGCCATCTCTAAAACCCACGACATCATCGACGTCGTCGTCGTCTTTCCATGAGTTCCCGAAACGCAAATCGTATCATGATTTTTCAAGATCAAATCACCCAGCGCCTTGGGTAACGACGAATACGGAATTTGCAGTTTCATCAGCTCGATCGCCTCGGGATTATGGGCCGAAATCACATTGCCGACCACAACAAAATCAGGTCGCGAGTTCAGGTTTTGAGCTTGATAAGGCGTTTTAATTTGAATTCCCAATTTTTCCAACTGAGTCGACATCGGAGGATAGGGATTAGAATCAGAACCCGAAACTTGAAACCCCTTGTCTTTCAGTATTCCGGCCAGTGACGCCATCGCGGTTCCACAAATTCCCATCAAGTAAACATGACTCCCTGGTTTCAACTCCACCCTCTACTCCTTCATCCTTGCGCGTCCGACAAACAACTACCCCAGCGATGACTTCCTTAAACCTTCCACAATCCAATTGTGAATTTTTGGTCGCAACTCAGCAAAACGATTCAATTCACGCCCATAGACCAAGCGATTACTCAAAATCACCACCGACAAATCCGCCTTGGGATCATACCAAATCGATGTCCCCGTAAACCCAGTATGACCAATAGAATTCAACGAAAAATACCCGCCACAACTGGCCGTTCCCGGCGTCGGCAACATGAACCCCAGTGCCCAGTCCCCTTTTCCTTCCGGTCGCGAGCGCTTCACAAACAACTGCGTGGTTTTCTGCTTAATAAAATAACGAGCAATGCCCATCACCTGAGAACGTAAATGCAACGAGTACCATCCCAAATCATCGATGCTGCCAAACAAACCAGAATGAGTCGAAACACCCCCCAGCGCCCAGGTGTTTTCATCATGAACCTCACCTTGCAGTAATTTTCGACGCCATGGACACTCCTCCGTCGGCGCAAAAAGACTCGCACGAAGCGTGGTTTGATTACGTGGATGAAACTCTAGCGTGGTCCCCGGATAATATTGGTCTTTTATCTTATTCCACAGACCTACTAAATCGAGGTCGTAAAATTTTTCTAAAATAAAACCCAAAACCAAAAATCCCACATCACTGTACACACTGACTTCATTCGCGCTTAACGGCAGTGCCGCGATCATTTTCCTAAGGTCTTCTCGGCGATTTTGCCATGTGTCTGATAAATTTAAATCTTTATAGAACGGTCGCCACCACACAAGACCCGACGAATGATTAAGAAGCTCGATAATTTTGATCTCCGTGTGCGGAAACCATTCCAGAAACTGACTCACCTTTGAATCGATGTTCCATTTTCCCTCCTCAAACGCATGCATCATGGCTTGGACCGCAAATACAATCTTCGTCAAGCTGGCCAAATCATAATACGCATAGGTCGAGCCAACACCAATATCACAAACTAACCGGCCATTTTGATAGGCGCGCACCAAAACTCCCGGGGTGACGTCCCGAATATTATCTTCGATATTTTTAATAAGTGTTTTTTCTAAAACTGAATACTTCATACTTTCTTTTCGCTATCTCTTATTTTCGATGATTAAATGCCCGTGGTCATTAATTATTTTAACTTCGGCCGGTGTTCCAAAACTCAGTGGCCACTGCGCTTTTTCATGACCACTGGGAACTCCGCCAAATACGGGGACTCCAACATTCTTCGCCCATTCTTTGACCACCCAAGGCCATAGCTTTTTTCCATCCGGTTCTAGGCACGACGTAAATTGCCCCAACAGAATCCCCGAACACCCTTTTAAAACGCCCGACAACTGTAATTGAGTCAACAACCGATCAATACGATATGCACGCTCGCCGATTTCCTCAAGAAATAAAAAACGATTTTTAAAACTGGTTTGAAACGGGGTCCCCAAATGACTGCACAACGTGACCAAATTTCCACCCGTCAAGGGTGCGCGAATGGATTTAACTTGTTTTTTGGCCAAATCATTTAGAGGCTTAATATTTTTATAATGACTGCGCTCACTTTCATTTTTGACAATCGCCACAAGGGCCTTAAGCACCGACCCAGGGATTTCACGAGCAATCCAACGATCCAAATTGGATCCATGGACCGAAGTCCATCCCCAAAATTCGTTTACAAAAAGATGCAAAGACGTGATATCGCTTAACCCTACAAGCAACTTTTTTTTCTTAGGCTTCGGCATCGCTTTTAAATACTTCAGCAACGGCAACGATCCATAGCCTCCGCGCAGACACCACACCACATCCACCCGATCATCACTCATCGCATTCACGATAAACTCGGCCCGCTGGGATTCACCATTAGAAAACATCGGATTCTTTTGAATTATTTTTTTTGGAATATCGAATTCAAATTCATTTGAATGAGCGTGTGCAAATTCTTTAAATTTTTTTTGAACATCCACGCGCGACGGAAAACCGGGCGCAACAACGGCGATTTTTAAACGATCATCAGTTCGAATGGACATCATTATTAATTATGTCCATTTTTAAACAAAAAGGTATCTTTAAATCAAACTATTCAATCTATTCAATGGCCGTCGGGTATTTTTCACCAAAACAGGCCGCGCAAAACTGTGTGCTGTCACTGTGAACAGATTGATATAAACCGTTCATCGACAAATACGCCAACGAGTCCGAGCCCACAAAATCTTGAATTTCCTTAAGACTGCGTTGAGCGGCAATCAATTGATCCTTTTGGGGCGTATCGACCCCATAATAACAAGGGCTGACGGTCGGCGGCGAGGCAATTCGAAAATGTACTTCTTTCGCCCCAGCCCCTCGAATCAGATTAATTATTTTTTTACTGGTCGTTCCCCGCACCAAAGAATCATCAATCACGATGACACGCTTGCCCCGCAAAATTTCCGATTGAGGATTTAACTTAATCTTGACGCCAAAATCCCGAATTCCTTGCGACGGCTGAATAAATGTTCGCCCCACGTAATGATTACGAATAATTCCCAGCTCGAACGCGATGCCGCTTTCTTGTGAATACCCAATCGCGGCCGGCACGCCACTGTCTGGAACAGGTATCACCAAGTCCGCAGCCACAGGCGACTCCTTGGCTAATAATTTCCCTAAGTTTTTACGAGACTCGTACACGCTCAATCCAAAAACCTTAGAGTCTGGTCGCGCAAAGTACACATGCTCGAAAATACACTGCGCTTTGGTTTCTTTTTTATTGTAGAACGTGGAACTCATCCCCTCGTCATCAAACGAAACAATCTCGCCGGGCTCGACATCGCGCACATATTCAGCACCGATTAAATCAAACGCGCAGGTTTCACTGGCAACCACCCACGAATCGCCCAATCGCCCAATCGACAACGGTCGAAAGCCCCAATGATCCCGCAACGCGATTAACTTTTTCTGAGTTAACAGCACAAAGCTAAACGCCCCTTCGACCGTGGGCAACGCCTGCTTTAATGTTTCAATGATGGGACTGTCTTGGTTTTTCGATAACAAATGCAGAATAATTTCCGTATCATTCGTTCCTTGAAAAATCGCCCCCTGCGCTCGAAGCTGCGCCTTTAAACTCTTATGATTCACAATATTTCCATTATGAGCCACCGCCACCGGACCTCGCAAAAGCTCGGCATTCAGGGGCTGCGCATTCACCAACAAATTCTGCCCGGTCGTCGAATAACGAGCATGCCCAATGGCCGCACGTCCTTTTAATCGATTCAATTCCTCATCAGAAAAGACATCCCCCACCAGCCCCAGTCCTTTATGAATCAAATGCTCGTGTTCATGCAGAGTGACGATCCCCGCCGACTCTTGCCCGCGGTGCTGCATGGCATACAAGCTGAGATAGGCCATACGACTGGCTTCTTTGTGATTCCAAATACCAAATACGGCGCACTCGTCACGAAATTCATCATTCAGATTTACCATTGCGTTTGTCATCGACCATTCCCTTCTCATTTGTACAATGTTTTGAGCATACAATTTTGGTTAGCTCACAACTTGACTCACATAAAATTTGGTTAGCGTAAATTTTGACTGGTGCCTAAAACATGCGTGACCAAATTCCATCGCGAGGCCAGATCGTGAAGTTCTTTTTCAAACACGGCTCGTTGCGTACGGGTCACCGCAAAAACAAAATCATAAAGACGCTCTTCAAATAAAAAACCCGTGCTGTTAAACATATGCCCCTCGTCCACCCGAATGACACACGCAATCCCATTCGCTGTCATTTTATCCAACGTCAACGCCAAGCCACCCTGCCCCACGACACGACTGACCTGTGGTCTTGCCCGGGCCACAAACTGGCTTAACGCGGAAACAAAATCACACGCGTACGCCACGGGTAAATCCCCAACAAACTGAACGTCTTTTTTCAAAACTTCGGCCGTTTTGGCGTACGCCGCCACCCCCGGCATCTGCACCAAATAAACATCCAAACCCGGTTCCGAAAACACACAGTCAGGCATCCGCTCGTCATTTTCCTTTAAGCCCACCAAACCCACCGCCGGCGTGGGCGGGATGCCTTTGCCTTCGGTTTCATTGTAAAAACTGACATTGCCCGAGATGATCGGTGCATCCAATTTCTGAGCGATCTCGGCATACAGATCACATGTCTGAACAAAATCCGTCATCACCTCGGGACGTTCCGGACTTGCAAAATTCAAACAGTCCGTCACCGCGATCGGCTTGAACCCCTTGATAGCCTGCTGGAGCGCCGGATACAGGATCGCATCGATCGCACCAATACGCGTATCCATGCGCATAAAGGCGGGTCGACAACCAACCGAAATCGCCAGATCCCGATGTGAATTCAACCGAACCACACTGAGCGAGTGAGAAGCATCCTTTACAGTGCGCGTACCGACCCGCTGATCGTATTGCTGAAAAATCCAATTCTTGTTTTTATAAAATGCATTTTGTTTTAACGTTTCCCTCAGCTCCTGCGGAGTCTGCGACCACACCGATCCCAACTTATCTGTCTTATGCTTTGATTGATAGTTCGTAAAAGGGCGCTCGTACCGAGGCGCCGAGTCCGTAATCAACGTCGGATCGATTTCCGTGACCACATCGCCTTTCCAGAACAAACGCATTTTTTTTGTGGCCGTAATCGTACCGATGGGGGCCGCATCCAAATCCCATTTTTTGAAAACAGCTTGTATCGCCTCCAAATTTTCCGGCACACACACCAAAACCATGCGCTCTTGACTTTCAGAAAGCAGAATCTCTTCCGGAGTCACAGACGAGTCCCGCAGTGGGACTTTATCTAGATGTAAATCCATGCCCACTTTGCCTTTAGAGGCCATTTCAAATGTGCTTGAGGTTAAACCCGCCGCACCCATGTCCTGCATACATACCACCAAGTTTTTCGACAAAACCTCGAGACACGATTCGATCAACAGCTTTTCTAAAAATGGATCGCCAATTTGTATGTTAGGCTTCTTGCTGTCGATGTCCTGATCAAACGATTCACTGGCCATCGCCGCCCCATGCACGCCATCTTTACCCGTTTTCGCGCCCACATAAACGACCAAGTTTCCCACACCTTCGGCTTTGCTGCTGGCTAAACTCATCGAGCCCTCCAGCAATCCGACCGCCATCGCATTCACCAGAATATTTTTATTATAACCCGCATCGTACTCTGTGTATCCCGTGATGGTCGGTACACCCACACAGTTTCCATAACCACTGATCCCCGCCACGACACCCTTAACCAGACTTTTCATGCGCGGGGCATTTTCATCACCAAAACATAAATAATCAGCCAAGGCGATCGGGCGCGCACCCATCGTGAAAATATCCCGCAAAATCCCACCCACACCCGTGGCCGCCCCCTGATAAGGCTCGATAAAACTTGGGTGATTATGACTTTCCATTTTAAAAACAATTTTTTCGCCAAAACCAATATCGACAACCCCGGCATTTTCATCGGAATCATCGCGAGTCATACCGTTTCGGTATGAAAATTTCCTTAGGTGTACCTTCGAACTTTTATACGAACAGTGTTCGCTCCAGAGCGCGGAAAACAAGGCCCACTCTAGGCCTTGAGGCGGCCGCCCTAAGAGACCCGTGATACGCTCATACTCGCCTTGAGAAATACGATAGTGTTTTAATTTTTCAGACAGACTTCGTTCTGACATTTCGCCTCCGGCCTATTACAATCTATTGCCATTAAATAATTGCATAAATAACTGTTCAGATAACTGTGCAGATAATTTTTCAAATAAATTTAAACCCATCATTACCGCCCATCCATTCAAACATCGCCCGCTCGGGATGAGGCATTAACGCCGCCACGTTTTTTTGTTTATTCATAACGCCCGCAATGTTGTTCAACGAGCCATTAATATTTTCTGTATAACGAAACCACACAAGCCCCTGGTCCTCAATTTTGTCCAATTCGGCTTTGTCTGCATAAAAACGACCTTCCCCATGAGCCACCGGCAATCGCAATCGCGTCTTTCCAGATTGAGCAAAAAAACGCGTCGTTTGAACCAACTCTATTTCCGTCCATTTATCGGTGAACTGACCATGGTCATTACGCACCAACACCCCGGGCAACAAACCCGTCTCGCATAAAATTTGAAACCCATTACAAATACCCAAAACAGGTTTTCCTTTGCTTGCAAGTTCACGCACCGAGTGCATCACCGGCGATCGCGCCGCCAACGCCCCACAACGAAGGTAATCACCATAACTGAAGCCACCTGGTACGATCGCCATGTCCACCGCACTGGTTTCAAATCGATCTTTATGCCACAAAGGAATCACCGTGTGACCATGAGCCTGAACCATTTTAACAACGTCTTGATCACAATTTGTTCCCGGAAAGGTAATAACTCCGATTTTCATAACAACACTCACAACGATTCAATGGTGTAGGTTTCAATCAACGGATTGATCAACGTCTGTTCGGTGATCTCAATCGCCTTTTTTTTGGACGCTTCTTTTTTGAACGCTTCCTTATCGGAAGCATCTTTACTGGAAGCATCTTTATCGGACGCTTCCTTATCCGTCTGCTTTAGATCTAAAACGATATACTTGCCCACGCGACACTGACTGACTTCCTGCCCACTTTGATTCAAATAATCTTGCACCGCCCGACCTTGAGTATCTAGTAAAACTTCTCTTGGTAAGATCTTGATTCCCCACTTCATTTCAACCTCACTTTAACACCTGCATTAGTCGTTGTTTAACATCCTCGTAACTTTCCTTAACTGATCCTAAATCCCTACGGAAACGATCTTTGTCTAACTTTTCGTTGGTTTTAATATCCCACAAACGACAACAATCGGGCGTGATCTCATCCGCCAGCAATACGTTCCCCTGCCCGTCCTTACCAAACTCGACCTTGAAATCAATCAATCGAATCCCTATCCCCAAGAATAATTCTTTAAGATACTCATTGATCTTTAAAGCATAGTTCTTAATTTCCAACATTTGCGCATTGGCAATTTTGTATATAATTCGAATCTGCTCCTCGGACACAAAGGGATCCGCTAACTCGTCGTTCTTCAAGTAAAACTCCACCAGCGGTTCGGAAAGCGCGACACCTTCCTCGATTCCCAATTTTTTCGCCGTCGATCCGGCCAGAACATTACGAACCACCACTTCGAATGGAATAATTTCCACTTTCTTAACCACCATGCCGTTACGGCCTTCTGCGCGCACATAATGCGAGGCAATTCCGCGGCCGCCTAAATACTCGAACACTCGCGCGGCGATGTCGCGATTAACCTGCCCCTTGTTTTCAAAGGTTCCTTTTTTAAGAGCATTAAAGGCCGTCAAACTGTCTTTAAATTCCAAATAGTATTGGTCGGGTGCCGGCGTTTTAAATACTTTTTTTGCTTTACCTTCGTATAGCAAATCGCTGTATTGACTCATTTTCTATCCTCACTTTGAAGCACTTTCTTTTGTTTTTTGATAATTTTAATGATGGTTTCACGATGTTTCTTGCCACTAAAGATATCATCCAAATCTTTTTTCGTAAAATAGGCGGATACGATCTCGTCTTCATTGATTTTAAACTTCAGATGCTCTCCAAACCCCAACGAATGACATAGTCGCTGCACATGAGTGTAGGCCTCTTCGCGCGACAGACCTTTTTTCACCAAGTGCAATAACACATGCGAACTGTACAATTGCCCCTGCGCCTGCTCCATGTTGTCCAGCATTCGCTTGGCATTTACTTCCAACCCATCCACCAACAACGCCATACGATTCAAGGCATAGTCCGCAACAATAAAGCTATCAGGAAAAACCACGCGCTCGACGGACGAATGGGAAATATCGCGTTCGTGCCAAAGGGGTATATTTTCCATCCCAGACAACGCATACGAGCGCAGCAACCGTGATAATCCCGTGATATTTTCCGCACTGATCGGGTTCTTCTTATGTGGCATCGCCGACGAGCCTTTTTGCCCCTTGGTGAATCCCTCCGTCACTTCGGCCACCTCACTGCGCTGAAGATGACGAAGCTCGATCGCTAGTCGCTCAAGACCCGCTCCCAAAAGAGCAATTTGATTTAACAAGTTGGCGTGACGATCCCGCGGCACGACCTGCGTGGCCACCCACTCGGGCTTTAATCCCAAATACTGACTGACTTTCTTCTCGACGATTGGCTCTTGACTGGAGTACGTCCCCACCGCCCCCGAAAGCTTACAAATTCTAAGCTCTTCCAGCGCCTCGACCACGCGTTTTTCGTTGCGAATCAGCTCGGCCAAAAAACCCATTAACTTCATACCAAACGAGGTCGGCTCGGCGAACATGCCATGCGTGCGCCCCGCACACAGTGTTTCTTCATTTTTGGCAATTTTTTGCTGCAACGATTTTTTCAAACGCACAATCGAATCACGCAAAACCATCCCGGCCTCTTGAATTTGCAAACTGAAGGCACTGTCCAGCACATCACTGCTGGTTAAACCATAGTGAATATACTTACCATCTTTGCCCACATTCTCTGCCACGTTGCTGACGAACGCGATCACATCGTGTTTTGTAACCGCTTCGATTTCCAAAATTCGCTTCACATTGAATTTCGATTTCTTCAAAATAGACCGGTAGGCCTTCTTCGGAATAATACCCAACTCACTTTGCGCTTTGGCCACAGCGATCTCGACTTGCAACATTTTGCTAAATTTATTTTCTACCGACCACACTACCGACATCTCTGGTCGCGAATACCGATCTATCATCTCAATTCCTTCGTTGTTTCTTTTTTTAATTTATCAGTGACTTTATCAATAAGTTTCTTTTGCGACTGATACTGCGTCTCTTTATTCAACTGATCCCAAACTTCGTAATTATTAAAATACACGTTGTTATACTCTTTTGACTCCATACCGCGTTGATGCCGATGCGGATAACGCACCCATCGACTGGGCCCCAGGTCCTGGTACGTATAAACATACTCTTGCGGATAGTTGTGAATCTTGGCCGCCGACATTTCAAATCGCTTCGACCATTTTTGCACAATTTTCTCGCCATAATATGTGATGTAGTCTTTGTTAAAACGCTGATTATTAGGGATCAAAATCCACACATCATACAAAGTCTCGGACGTCGTGCGCTGCCAGATAAGCAAATTCTCGTGCGTCCAAGGCGCATTACGATCATCAATCCAAACAGAATGCAGCGGCAATTGTTTAGTTTCTCGGTCCAACGTCACATCCACAGAATACCGCGCCCATGTCCAAATCGGCTCGGTCACTCCTTTTGGAAATAATATTTTTCCTAATTGGGGACGACAATAGTACGTCTCTTCCGATGACAAACCCCAAACTAAATTTTTAAACTGCACAATTCCATTCAACTCGCCTTTAGCCTCAAAACCGCTAATTCCCTTACTTGCACCGACGGCAAAATCCAGAATATGGGTCTGCTCGAACGTGTCGATATTTTGTCGCCGCAACCATTGACTGTTGCGCTCAAGCGAGCGTCGAGTTAAAAAACGCGTGAAAAACGGATTCATCAACGGCAAGGGGTATTCACACACAACAGGATCGCCAAAGGCCACATCTCGCTGGCTGCTTAACGAACGAGTTAAAAACTCGAGCCACGATTTTTCAAAATGACTGATGAACTCATCGGACTTCTGACTGGCCTGATAAAAATTCTCGGTCGACGATTCCAGACGCGAGATAAAACCTGATGAAACCCCCAACTGCTGCAATTGGTATTGGATAAAACTGGATTTAAATTCCAACGGCCCAGACCCCAAGTAAACCGTAAAGCCAGAATCTTGCGAAACCAACGCCTCTTCATTATTTAATTTTTCAACATAAAAAGGATTCAATGTTTCCGACGTAAAAAAACCAAATGGCCCCTCAATGTCTTCCATTGGCCATCGTCCCAATACCGAATGAAGGTCTATATACAGAACACTCCATCCTTGGCGCGCCAACTCGCTGGCCACCCACGAAATATTATAAAATGAACCCACCACCGCAACGTCATATTTTTTTAATTCCATTTTTCCCCCACCCGACGCACCAGATAGTGCTCTCGAAAGGTCATCATCCTTGAGGCTAATTTAAAATCGTGCGGAATATGCTGGTTTTCATAAACCTGCGACTGCGCCACGACAGCTCCCGCATCCATTTCTGGAGTCACATGATGAATGGTCACTCCCATCGGCGCTCGGGCTTGAAATGATTTTTCAATCGCCTCCAAACCCGGAAACAAAGGCAGCAAACTGGGATGAACATTCAAAATGGATTGCGACCATAATTCCACAAAACTCGCCGGAATCAATCGCATAAATCCCAACAAAAATATTTTCTGAATCGATCGGCTTCTCAAAAACATCGCCCACTCCGCAAAGTCGACTTTTTTTGTTTTAAATACAGGAATAAAATAGCGTTTTGCTTTCCCATCGGCGGGAATGGCCGACTTATGTGAACAAACAAGCCTTATGCTACAACCTTCTTGATCCAACAGAGCTTGCAGATTACTCCCCCGGCCCGATACAAAGACGGCTAGGCGATTCACGCACTCACCCCGCTTGGCGCGGAGCTGTTCTTACTGTTGACTCCGTTTGAAAACAAAATCTTTATCCTTCTTGTTTTTCTTTTTCTTAATCACACCCAAATCAAAGGGACTCATTAACACATTCTGACGACTGAAATAGTTTTTCGCCATTTTCAAAATTCGTTCTTTATCTTTAGGGCTCACGACCAATACAAAACCAACACCACAATTAAATGTTCGCAGCATTTCATCGAAATTTAACGCCGCTTTAATCTGTGCTTTTTTAAACAACTCGGGAAATTCCCAGGCATTCAGATCGCAATACATATCCGCAGGGATCACACGCGGAATATTTTCCACACCACTGCCCGTGATATGAGCGGCCGCCTTAATATTGAATTGAGCCTTTAAAGTTTCTAAAAATTCGACATATAAAAACGTCGGCATCAACAGAGTTTTTTTAAACGCACTCGTTTCATCGGCAAAAATTTTTCGCACTAGAGAATAACCATTAGAGTGAAAGCCAGAACTGGGCAACGCAATCAAGCAGTCACCCGCCTTGACTCGAACCGCGCCCCAACGTTTCTTTTCGTCAACCACACCTACGGCAAATCCCGCGCAGTCAAAATCATCATTCGCATAAACCCCAGGCATTTCGGCAGTCTCACCACCGATCAGGGCCAGATCACTGTGATCGCACGCATTTTTAATCGAAGCCAAAATTCGCTTGGCTTGATCTAGATTCAGTTTACCCATAGCCAGATAATCCAAAAAAAACAAAGGCGAGCCTCCTGTGCAAATCAAATCATTCACACACATCGCCACAAGATCTTGCCCAATCCCTTCGTAATGCTTAACTTCCACCGCGAGTTTAACCTTAGTACCAACCCCATCCGTACAACTGATAATACAAGGATTTTTAATGCCCTTCGGTAAACGAAATAACGAAGCAAAACCACCCACCGCTTCAACAATTTTATCTTGATGAGGCGATTTCTTACGGGAACGACGACTAATCCAATCCACAAACTCATCGCCTTTTTCAATATCCACACCGGCATTTTTATAGGTAATGGCTGTTTTTTGAGCTGCATTTTTAGAGGCGTTTCTAGACGCGCTTTTGGACGCGCTTCCAGAGGAGCCTTTAGAAGATTTTCCGTCCGATTCTTTCAGAGCAGATACTTTAGATTTTAAGGATTTTAATTTCGGCGTCGGCGACTTTGACTGCGTATGCACATCCAATTTTTCGCTCACGTTTGCATTCGTCCGAAACTTGTTCATAATCACCTTGAGATAGGATTTAATCGTCCTACTTATATTTGTCAAAACTTTAGATCTCTAACATGGAGGATAATAATGAAACTTTTTTTAACCGTGATCACAGTCTTTGGTTTTTCGCTTACAACATTTGCAGAAACGATCAAAATGTCCTCTTCAAACAGCGCAAAAAATTTATACGAATACAAAGTCAAAGACATCGCGGGCAAAGATCACGACTTAGCTCAATATAAAGGCAAGGTCACATTGATCGTCAACACAGCCTCCGCCTGTGGGTTTACACCGCAAATGAAAGACTTACAAGATTTACAAACCAAGTACGGCCCCCAAGGCTTTACCGTGATCGCCTTTCCTTCGAATGATTTCAAACAAGACACGGGATCCAACCAGGACATTTCCAAATTTGCTCACGACCAATACAAAGTGACGTTCCCTTTGATGGACAAAAACCCTGTTTCAGGCGAGGGCAAGCAACCTGTTTATAAATTCCTGACAGAATCCAAATCGGGCATTTTATTTAAAGATGTAAAATGGAATTTTGAAAAATTTTTGATCGGTAAAAA
Organism: Pseudobdellovibrionaceae bacterium; assembly: GCA_016785955.1. Classification (GTDB taxonomy): domain Bacteria; phylum Bdellovibrionota; class Bdellovibrionia; order Bdellovibrionales; family Bdellovibrionaceae; genus UBA2316. The sequence continues at coordinate 35,406 of JAEUWH010000097.1, forward strand.
TGGCCAAGTGATCGATCGCTGGGCATCATCGACGTCGCCCGCATCGGACGACATCGTTAAAAAAATTGAGAACGCCCTGAAGTAAGTGTGATTCTTACTGCTTAGGACTACCATCCGTTGCACCGGAAGAGACCGGCGGGCTTGCTGCGGGTCTCGCGCCAGAACTAGATCCTGACGAGTCCACCTGTGCTAAACGGCGCTCGTCCAAGATCTTTTCAATACCAGGGCGACTGCGGATTTTATCCACAAACGCCGCAATGGCTTCACACTCACCGGGTTGTGCGTTATTGCTCTTTTCACAATAGTATGAAAAAGAATGCGTCTTTCCTGGCTCAACGTCTGACGCCATGATATTCCCGTCAACCGCCTCAAGCATTTTACGAACTTTATCACTAAATCGGCCCAACTGACCCGGATCCCTCATATGCAAAACATTCTTCTCTTCCTCATCGATCACCATCGCTAAGGCATCCATACATCGACGAGTTAAAGCACTCAATGGGTAACGAGGAACACACATATCCCCCTGAATATCTCCCGACGATTCAAAACCATAGGAGTTACATTGAAAGCGAATACCTTTACAGTTTTCGTTTTCGCCCTCTTCGGGTTTTTTACAATAGAATTTTTTATCTGTATCCGAGGCCGCAGACTTAGTTCTTAAGGTTGATGGCCGACCACCATAAATACAAGTGTAACCATCGTCTTGCTTAATGGTTCCTAGATTTTGATCACTACTTCCCGAGACGCGTGGACGTGAAGGATCGATGACGCCAGCTGAAGCACCACCACCTATCCACCCCAGTGCCTCCGCACCTTTGTAACCGGCATAACCAGCCGCTCCGGCCAATAAAGCGATTTCAGCAGAGTTGTTCAGCAGCCAACGCGCACTACTGGTATTAGCGGCACGATAGATCGCAGAAATTTCTTTCGACGTTGCACCCGCAGCGCGAAATCTCATTTCCATGTCGTTCGCGCTGCCTCGTAGTCTTTTGACTTTAGCCAAGGCGGATCTTTTCTGAGCGGCCGTTCCTATTTTCCTAATTCGATCATAGTCTTTATCCGCTTGAGCAACGTCCTTAAGCAGAGCCCTAAAGTCTTTACCAAGAACATTTTTGTTTGTCGCAAGACTTGGAATCACACTACGAATTTGTGTTACAGTGTGCCCAGCATCGACGATGCTATTTTTCACCCCGGTAAGTTTCTTTTCACTGGCAGCTACGCTTTTATTTAACTTCGCCAGCCGCGCCGTCTGCTGAGCCGTCATAGGAGCATTGGAAGGAATCCCCGATTGAAAAGACGAAACTGCTTTTTTATTAGCTTTCACGGCTTCCTCCGCAACCCTCAGTTTTTCCGCATGACCTTTTACAACGATTTCATCAGCCCTACTGAGCCCCTTTTCAATGACACCTTTAGCCTTACCCACCGATTCTGCGCTCTTTACCACCACCGCCTTTGCACCCCAAGCAGTCATTTTCCATGCACCCTGAATCATACCCCCAATCATGGCTTGGGATTTCGAAACCATCATATCCCAATAGTAGGAAACTAGGCTCGCGTGTGTTTTTTTCACAGAATTTGAATTGAATGCCGAAGTGTCCGCATCAGAATCCTCGTAATCGACTGTTTTAGCCTGAGACACCTCAAGCACCTGAACCAGATAAACCAACGCGCGAAAGTAAATGACTTTATCATCATCACTTAACTGGGCAAGCTCCTCGTTCGTCAAAATCATTTTTGACAACGGTATATAAAAACCTTTTTTCGCAGGGCTTATTGAGTTTGCATAACTTACTTGTGTGATCAGAAAAATAAATGCAAACACAAGGCTCTTCACTTTTTTCATAAAGTCTCCCTAAAATTATATAAGTCTACAAATACGTCTTCGGTAACACTATAGGAAACTTAAGCCGTGATGCTTCAAATTGAATAAGCCAGACCTCGCCACAGAACTTTACAAACTCCACTCTGACGCCAGCCATTGGTCCGGTTTACCAAGTCGCAACTCATTCCCTATAAACTCTACCTGACAGCTTCCGATAAACAACTAGAGGTACCTTATGAGTAAAACTTTAGTTTTTATATTTCTAGCCATCTCGCAAATCGCCATCGCACAAGCGCCTCCAGTGACTAATGTTGCGACAGTTAAAAGCAAGGTGGAAAAACTGAAAGATACAATGACCCTTAGTGAAAAATGGCTGACACCTTTGCAAACCACTCTTAATAACTATTATGCTGAGTTTGAAAAAGGTTGCGACATTTCGCGCAGACACTTTCAAACTGGCATTGTAACAGCCACTCAACGATCGTGCCTTAATCAGAAATTCAGCGGCATCGAAATGACCGCGCGAAATGTCGAGAAGCAAGTTCAATCGCTTAAGAAAAATATAACTGATGCCAAAGCTGAATATGTAGAGTTACTTAAGCAAGCACGCAAAGACTACACTCCAAATGACGTCCTAGAACTGAGCACTCTAAGTGGTGACTTAAACAGCCTCGCGGCCAGGAACGAAGTTGATCAACTTCGCCTACAAATGTACCGCTCCGAACTGCAACGCAAACAAAAAGAGTTTGAAGATTCTGTCGAGTACGCCTTTACGGCCAGCACCATCCAAAATACCCTCAACAGCCCCTTGCTCTGCACGTCAGTCCAGCGCTGCTCCTCTAACGCTAACGCCCCAGGCACATTGAGCACTAGTGATATCAAGAAATCGATTCTTAATTCCGCGTCCTCATCGGCCATCAAAAACTCGACTCGCAAACCAACAGGTGTCGCGAAATAGTCAACTGACCAAGTTACCGGCACTGGCAAAAATCGTGAATCTTTTTTTGAGACAGTCGATTTTCCTAGTCCCCATATAGCGAAAACTATGAATTCGGATTGATTTGGAATACCCCCTAGGTCATAATTAAGGGTACGGGGGCCAAGTGAAATCTTTATTTATCTATTTGCTGTTAATTTTATCATTATTTTCCGGCCGACTTTACGCTCAATCAGAATCGTCCGATGCATTTGATCCGTTCTCTGATTACTCTGAATTCGATCAAGACTCAGACGAAGAAGCCGACATCAACTTTTTTCGCAATGGTCGCTTACTTACCCTGGGCCTAGCCGCAGGACCTCGTCAGTTCACCGAGAATATGTCCAAATCCTATGGCTCTGGACCTAACTTTGGTATCCAAATTAGCTATTTTTTCGATTTAAAGACAGCTCTAGGTGTCGGGATTATGACCGGTGACAGTGCTCTTAACTTTTCAACTATTTCCGGCAACACCATCAACAACTATTCTGGAAACGTGTCATTTACATCGATCAATTTTAACATCAAATATTTTATGAACACACAAAACGTAACCAAAGGACTCGCTGATATTAATCCTTATATTTTAGGCGGTTTTTCACAGTGGTACAGAACTGTTTCCATATCTGAATTTGGCACTCAATCACGCGAAAATGTAATGGGTGCCGATCTAGGCATCGGCGTAGAAATTCCATTAATGCGGCGTAAAGCATTCTTAGGTTTTCAAGCCACCTATCACTATATTAATTTTGCAGATGAAGGCAAAGAATTTCTCTACAACGGAACAACCAATGAACTTCTTGAACACAAAATCAATGGCGATTTGATGGATATACTTTTAATTCTAGGATTGAACTTCTAGAAATCATTGCCTTAAAAATGATTTTTGGAAATACCCCCGTCTGCCAGCCGTCAGTTCTTGGCCTCGGAACTCTGATCAATTTGACCTTCTGAATCACCATGCTTCGTCAAATAAAACTTTTCAAGCTCCCCGCGGAAATATTTTCGCTCGAATTTTCGGTACGATTCATACTTCACTTGCGAGCCCAGAATTTCTACTAATTTAGCCTCCGTTTCCGATTCGGCATCTTTCAATTTTTGAATTCCCTGCTCCAACAAATCTGTTCGTACATTTTCTTTCTTTTCCATCAACGATTTAACCAGCGTCTTGGACATTGCCACGACTTGAATCGATTTTTCCTCTTCGATTCTCCACGTTCTTAGCAAATACTCCATCGCCGCTTTACCAAACTTTTCATTAAACGAAGTGCTCAGGTACAACTCATAGAACTGATCCGTATACAACACCAAGTCCACATACGAGTCTTTAACTTCAGGCTCGCGTTTAGGAATAAATTTCTTTGCGGCCAAATCTTTGATCGCCTCTTCTTTTTGTTCTGAAACCAAGGTCTGCACCGGATTTTGATTCTTAACCACTTTGAGATATGACATCTGAATCAATGCAAATGAAACAGCCCCAATCAAAAAACCCATCGCCAACTGTTGAAACCGTTCGCGTTTTTGCTTCTTCAGCACCACATTGGTATCTTTCGTTAACTGATTCGACTCTTCACTTGCCCCCAGAGCAATATGCGCCGTTTGCTCTTCCATCGTCGCTACAATTTTCTCTAACATCAAAGCCGACACGGCACTCAGCTTTTCTACGGGAATACTGCCCACCAGCGTTTTCTCGACCTGCTGGTGAATCTCCTTAGCCAAACGCTCTTTAGTTTTATGCAATTCCGACAACAAATCCTCTTTAGTCTTCTTCAACTTCTCCAGCTCAATAAGCTTCATTTGATTCACTTGCTCGTTTGTTTCCTTCATCATCTGTTGCTTTTCTATCTCTAGTTGAGATTTTAACTTTGCCTTCTGACCTTCAAATTCTTTCTTTAAGCTCTCCAAACGATTATCATGAGTATCAATTTCAAATTTCATTTCGCCAACACGTTTTTCATAAGCTTTCGATTCGCTCAACAAAGAGTCTCGGCCTTGTGTCAATAATGACACCTCTTTTTTCAAGTCCGACATTTGCGTCGTATTTTTTTGCACCTCAGTTTTAATATTTTCATGCTCCACACGTAGCACCTGATGATCCGACTCTAGTTTACCAAATACCGATTTCAATTCACCAATACGTGTTTCCAACAAAGCATTCTCATCGACAAGAGCCCTATTTTTATTTAAGAATTCCTCCTGCTTTTCACGTCGCCACACTTCGATATCTTTTTCTTTGTTAACTTCCGCCGCCGCCAGTTGGCTTTCACGCTGACTCCAATCGGCCTCACGTTTAACCTGCTCCCCTTCATACCACCTTTGCAATTCCACGCGTTTTTGCGACTCTAAATTTCTAAGCTGCACTTCACGATCATTCCAGTCTTTCTCATTTTTAGCCCGCATGTCGGCTTCCCAAGCTGATGCCTTCGCCCGCAGCTCGACATCCCATTCTGTCGTTTTAGCTCGAGTTTCCGAATCCCAAGTCGTCGTTTTAGCTCGCAGTTCCGACTCCCACGCCAAAGTCCGCTCTTTTGTAACACGCTCAAAAACGGCTAACTCATCAGCCTTCTCTTTCTCTTGTTTACGCAAAACCTGTTCACGTTCATTCCAGTCTTTTTCATTTTTTGTTCGCGTCTCGGCAACCCAATCCAAAGTATCTTTTTTTATTTTTGATTCATAGTCTGCCAGATTCTTTTCACGCTCATCCAGCTCTTTCAATTTCGCTTCTCGATCCTTTTGAAGTTTTTGAAAAAATTCGTCTTCTTTTTTCTTCAAACCACCGTGAAATTCTTGAAGTTCCTTCGTCTTACGCTCTTCTTCTACTTCCAAATCCATATAACGAGCTGAAATATCTTTTTCTGCTAACTCCTGACGTTTCCGCAGGCGCTCTTCAAAATCACCACTTTTTTCAACAAGGTGCTTTTCAAGATTGGCTTCTTTTTGCTTTATCTCGTCTTCAAATATTTTACGTTTTTCAATTTCTTCTTTTTCATATTTCAACGCTACTAATTTTTTTTCTTCTTCAAGATCTTTTAATTCGTCCGCGCAGCGCTTAACATCCAGATTCAGTTGCGAGACTTCTTTTTTAAGCCGCTCGATATCCTGCGACGATTCCTTTTTAACTTGATCGACCTCGCTCTTCGCGACTAAAACCATTTTTTCGCGCTCGACCTTACTATTCTCTTCCGCTTCTCTTAACAACGCTTGAACCTTCTTTTGTGCTTCACGATCAGTTCGTTGCAATAAAAGTTCTTTTTCTTTTTCGGCATCGTTAAGAATTGCCTTCTTAAGGTCCTCAATTTCCAACAATGATTTATTCTTAAATTGTTCTAGCTCGCGATGAGCATACTCGCGCATTACGGTGACTTTTTCTCGCGCTTCTTCTACCATTTTATTAGAAAGAGTTTCATTTTCTTTTAAAACGCGCTCACCGTCAGACTGCGCCTCTTCAATTTTATTTTTGTAATAGTCATCGGCTTCCTTTTTATAGCCGTTGGCCTTTTCGTATATTTCTTGAACTTTCTTTTGTGCGTCTTCCTGAGCCTCATTGATAACACCAACACCCTTGCGTTTAGCATCTTGAACAATCTGGTTAGATTGCATGGAGGCATTTTGTAAAATTTCGTCTTGCTTCAACAACGTCGCGTTTTCTATCGATGTGGATTTATTCTCGGCAATCTTGATTAACTTATCATGACTATCCTGCGCTAACTTCACAATTTTTTGAGCTTCCGCATGAGCCCCTTGAATCAAACGTAATAAACCATCACGCTCATCCTTGGGTAACTGACTTTTAACTACATCTTCTTTTTTAAAACATTTTTCTAGTAAATTAAAAGAAAGGTAAATCTCGGACTTACCTACTTTTACTTTATCTCCGGGCTCGACACTGACCGTTTTCTGTGCGGGAATCTTTTGACCATTTACAAACGTCCCATTCGCCGACCCCTGATCTTCAATCCATATTCGATCATGCTTCAACGTGATAATAAGATGAATGCGACTGATGTCGGGATCACTAAAAGCAATCGTAGCATCTAAAGATCGACCGACCGTAAATGAACTATCGTCGACTATTTTATAGTCGACGTCTTCACCTTGCTGGATTGTCACAATAAAAACTTGTATACTTTTAGCCATCTTTTATCCTAATTCGATTACTTTAAAGCCGCCCACTTGGCATCAAAACTGGCAAAGCCTACGGCCTTAAAATACTCGGCGCTTGCGTACATTTAAGAAGCTTTTGTTTTCTTCAACTCGTCTGTCTTTACCAACTCATCTAAATCACGTACACGAGCTGCCTTGGCGATTTCCAAATTAATAGACTCTTCCGCCAACGCATCTTGTGGATCCTTGTGTTCATCAAATAATTTTTCATTTGATGGATAATCATTGTTATCACTGCGATACCATAACAAATCTAGCGATGTTTCAAAACGATCCACCATAGAGACAAATACACGATCCGGAGAAAATATCGTATTGATAAAATTCAATAGTAACGAAAAAGCGATACCAAAAATCGATGACTTCATCGCAAACGAGATCTCAAACAAGAAACGATCCATGACGTCTTTGGTTCCCGCCGCATCTTGCAAATTCATCAACCCCAACTCGGGAAGGCCTTTCGCAATACCGATAAATGTTCCCAAGATACCCGCCACAACAAACAAACCCGGCAAAATTGAAACGATATCATTCAGTCCCGAGATCGGAAAAACCCCAAACACTCGGTTAAAACACGGATTATGATGAAACGTTGCGCGCGTAATATGCAACAACTTGGGTGTATCATTGGTCCATTTTAGAAATTTCAGTTGCTTCAAAATGTCTTTCACCAACCAAGCACAACCTTGCTTTACCAACCAAATACGATCACTCCAACGCATCACCTTGTCACGCTGACGACGCATCATGCGATCGCGAACCTCAAACGTTTCATAGTATGTTCTTTCTAAGATTTTTTTAGACAGAACATAGAACGACACTTTGTTTGTTGTTCCCGGTTGCTGACTTTCCATAAAGTGAGACACACGTTTTTCAAACTCACGTGAAAACCATTCGTGACGTTTGACCGTGTACCAAATCATGAATCGAAGGAAGGCGCCAACAACAAAGACGACTCCCATCACCCAAGGCAGACTGAGTATAAAATATTCAGTTAAAGTTTTTGTTCCCATGTCCATTCTCCTTTAATTATTTCTTTCCATCCATACTGAAGCGAATAACCACCCGTTGCGACTTCTTACAGTCATTGGCTTTGCAGAAATCAGTGCCCGGCTTAACGTCCTTCACTTTCATCACTTCCAAAAAGCTTCGCCCAGAGACTTTCATAACCGGGTACATATCTTTTTGATGGTCAAACTCCATCGTCTTATCATCCAAAATATGACTAAAAATCGACTTCGCCCGTTTGTAACTTAAATCCATATTATACTTGAGCGCCTCTTTATCTTTTTTCGCGCTTGATTTAGGGTCCACAAATTTACCGCCATAAGTCGGCGACGCAAAACCCACAATCTCGACCGCCGAGATTTTGTCTTTTACTTTGTCATTACCAAATAGGGATTTCGCATAGACAGGCATCGCTTTTTCGAGAATTGATTTCATGTCTGAATTCAACTTTGCCGAGTCTGTTTCGAAGTAGGCATCACCGAAATCAAGCATCACCTCGCCTGTTTGTAAATCGATGTCCGCCTTCACACCCGCTTTTTCAAAACCTTTTTTAATTTCATTAGCTACGTCTTTCCGCAAATCCCGCTCTTCCAAAGCTTTCTTCAACTCGCGCTCTTTTTCACCCAAGTCGCGACTCATTCCCGCCAACTTATCACCCAGCTCTTTCTCTTTGGCTTTTGCACTCGCTTCAAATTCAGCCAATTTTTTTGCTTTTTCCGCCGCACCCATTTTCGCGCCACGAAGCTCGTTTTCAAGTTTAGCCTTGTCTCTGGCTTTTTCGGCCTCGAACTGTCCCTTCATTTGATCCATCTTCTGAGCATACTCACCATCAAGACCTTCTAACTTTGACTTCAAATCACCCACTTCATTACTTTTTGTATTCAGCTCATTTTTAGTCTTTGCTAAATCCGACGACAACTGCCCCAAACGCGTTTGCGAATGCTTTAGATCCGTTTCACTGCTGGCTATTTGCTCGTTTAATTTATCAATGCGGTTTTGATTGTCGTTTTGAAGTTGCGAGATTTTTTGTTCGTACGCTTTTTTGGAAATTTCTTTGTTTTTAAGCGCGTCTTTCAATTCACTCATCTTGGTGTCAAGTTGCTCTTGCGCCTTAACAATTTTTTGCTCGTTATCCGCAATCAATTTCTTTTTCAAATCTACTTCTTCATTCAAAGATGCAATTTGCTCTTCTTGAGACGCAATCGTGTCGTCCTGCTCGCCGATAATATTATCACGTCGAGTAATTTTTGTTTTCGCCAACGCGTTGGCGTTGATGATACTTTTCACCATCTGCTGATATTGATTTAAAGCGTCTTCTTTTTTCGAATTATCGTTCGCCGCCTGTCTGAGACGCTCTTTCTCATCCTTTGCTTCTTCCTTAAGCAATGTCAATTTATCCAAAAGCTCGACATAGCGATCCATCTCGGACTGACTAGCCTCTTCTTTCATAGCCTGCTTAGCGGTTGAATTATATATCGCAATTTGATTTTCCAAATCGCGTATTTTCTGAGCTTGTTGCTCTTGATTCACGCCGGACATATTGGTTTTCAGTGAAGACGTGACGTACAAGAGTAGAAAAATCGTCGACAATCCCAAGAACAAATCCGAGTAGGAGGTCCAAAAATGGCCATCGTCTTGGTGATGTTTGTGTTTATCGTAATTGAATGACATAGAATCCTCTTCTCTTAACTTTAATTCAGAGTTTTTCTTCGATTTACTGATCCCTTCATCGTTCATTTATGTGGATTTCTTGAGGTCCAGACAGGTGAAAGAAGTTTTTAGGTCCTAGGTCCTAAATTACCATAACTATTCCTTGATTTTGGTCTAGGTTTAAAGAATCATTTACTCATGCAGACGCGCACATTACTGTTTCTATTTTTCATAACCATGTCCTATAGCAAATTTGCATTTACCTATCCGGACTTTGTGGGTTACGGCTACACTTCATGCATGCTTTGTCACTACAACGGTCATGGCAACGGTCCGCTTACTGATTACGGCCGCGGTGTTTTTGCTTCGGAAATTGCGTCCAAAGGCTATATCGACCCAAAAATCACCGACGAACAACTTTCGGAAAGCGGTGGTTTTCTGGGTAAAAAACCTCTTCCCTGGTGGATACGACCTGGGTTGAAGTACCGCGGACTTTGGTTTCAGACAAATCCCGGCAGCCAACAGACCATGAAAAAATATGTCCACATGCAAGCCGATGCCAGCGTTGCATTTATCTTCGATCAAGATCAAAAATATATTCTGGTGGGCAGCTATGGCTACTACCCAGTTCCCGGCAGCCTACGCAACGACCCCAACAAACCTTCCGATTGGCTTTCTCGCGAGCATTATTTTCGCTGGATGAAAAACGACAATCTGACTTTGTTTTTTGGCCTTATGGATAAAGCCTTTGGCATTCGCATTGTCGACCACACGGCTTATTCGCGGGCTAAAGTGGGCGTCGCTCAAAATGACCAAACCTATGGTGTTATGGCTATGTACAAAAAAGAGCCTTGGGAGTTCACACCTCACGTATTTATTGGCAACCTGGCTCAGAGTTCAGATCAACGGCAAAAAGGTTTTTCATTCGTCGCTGAACGCGACATGCATCAGTATTTTCGAGTTGGCGGCTCTGCCATGCTGTCTGAAAATAACTATGTCAATTGGACGCGTCTGGCTGGGCACAGTAAATTTGGATATGGCAAAGGGAATAGTTTACTTACAGAGGTTGGTTTAATCATGAACAAACCCAAAACCACCGCCGGAAAAACAGGCGGCTATGGAATGGCACAAAGTTTGGCTCTGATCAAACGCGGCTATTTCTTTTTATCACAAGTAGAATATTACAACCAAACACTGTCGACAAAATCGGCGGATAATTTAAAATGGACCTTTGGACTTTTAAGCTTTCCGTATTTAAAAACAGAATTCAGACTCACCGTCGTCAACGGTCGGGACTTATCAGATGAAACGGTTGTGGGTGACTCATGGACGGTACAAACTCAAATACACTTTTCGTTGTAGGAAATCACGATGCGATTTGAAATTCTTTTTTTATTTATTATTTTCAGCTTAGGCATTAATCATGGCCAGCGTGCTCAGGCGCAAAATTATATCGATATCGACTTAAGCCCACCTAAAAAGACGCCACCACCAAAACAACAAAAACCCACAGCCAAAAGCACAAACTCAACACCAGCCAAGCCACCCCAAACACCTCGTAAAAAAACGGCGCCCGCACCCACAACGGCTAAAAAAGTAAAACCCAAACCCGCAACACCCCCCCCGGCATCGCCAGCGGCGACACCGAAACCATTGCCGCTACCAAAATCAGTCCTCGTTGCTCCACAAAAACCACCACCGACACCTCCTCCTGCGGCTACACCCGTCGTCAAACCACCTCCTGTCGAACCAACACCCATCCCTAAGATCGAACCTCCTATTGCTAAACCCGAACCTCCACCACCTCCGCCCCCCGAAGAAAAACAAAAAATGCAAGTGGATAACTTCGAAGAAGAAGCTAAGAATTTTCGAAACCGCCATGCCTTTTCAGTCGATTACACAACTTGGTATGAGACTTTAAAAATCAGAAGTAGGTCAACGACCGCCATGATGGAAGGCAACAGTCACTATTTTGGTGTCGCATTCAATTATGATTTCACCTACTATCGCGAAAACTGGGGCGCCGCCATCAGTGTAGGGGGCGTGACCGGAAACGCCCAAGCGGGAACCAAAGACTCTGGTGATTACTATGAACGTCGTATTGTGTGGACAGGATTTCGCGGCGGCGGCCGATTGTTCTACCGCGCGAACAACCGAATTGAACTCGGCCTGGGATTCATGGCCCAATCTAAAAATACAAAATGGCCAGAGGAAGAAAACTTTTCAATCATCCCCCAAGCCAATCCCCATTATTTTTATTACTTAGACACCCGCTGGCGCATCAATTACCGCTACGAAATTATTCAATCTTTTGGAACTCATTTACGAAGCTACGCTTTAGCCTGGCTCCTGGGAGTCAGTTACACATTAAACTAGGGAACGGCCCTCCTTGAGTGAGTGGACCTAAAGCAAATACCAAGTGGTAGCGCTTAACCAGAAGATCCTCTGACTCTCTGAACTGGCTAAAGTTAAGCACTTAAATACTACCACTCAGTAGACGCAGCTTCAGTTTCTATAAGGAATTAATCCACGCTTTAATTTCTTTGATTTCCGTGTACGTCAATGTCGGTTGCCCCGGCGGCATATCACCGGCTTGTCCGACGTCATTACCTCGAATGCGAGTGTATAAACTTGAGTTTGCGGGCGAGCCCTTAAACACAAGACCTTTTTTGACATAATCATCCGAAGAGTAAGTTGCCCACGTATTGTGACAGCTTAAACATTTACTCTGAACAATCTCCATGGCCGATACAAACTCGGCTGTCCCTACAATAGAGCCGCCATCTGAACTGCTAGAGTTTTTGACTTTTCCGCAGCCTAATATTCCCAAACCCAAAAAAAACAACACAAGAACTTTACACATCTAACATCAGTGTATTCTGTTTTTTTACGAGGGGCAAATCCTTCATCAGACTTTCGTTAAGTCGAGTTATTTTCTTTTTAAAGACTCCTCATACTGTCGCAAAACACTGAGCGCCATCGATCGCGCCGTCTCGACCGGCAACTTATAATGAGAAGAAAACAAGTGTGCAATTTGATTCACACTCACATGGCCATTTATTGAATGAAACAAATCCGCATGAAAACGAATCAATTGCTGATGCTGCTTTAATGCCTCACTCAGGGGGATCGCTTGATTCATATCCGTTAACCACGACGGCAGATAACTGAACCCATCCACCGCAACTGTCTCTATTTTTTTTGCCTTAAAAACATAAACCGTTTCATTCCTAGAATTCACTTCATCGTCGGCACTTAAATACTTCATTTGCGAGACTTTTTCAATTTCCAGCTCGAACCCACATTCCCGCATTTGCTCATGCACTTCTGGACGCGTTAAATTGAACGCTTCTTCTTGATGAGAGAACCCCATTGGACCAAAATTAATCCAATCCCCGCCTATCTCTAGCATCTGATTCACTCGCTGAGCTAACAATCTAAAATTAAATGGCAAAATATCAATTAGCCACGGAGTCAAAACCGACTGGAATTGATACGGCTTAAAAGGCAAATCCGTCACATCCGCACACAACAAATAAAAATTCTGCATAGGGCCTAACGGAGATTTTAATTCATACAACTTAACAACAGATTCGATTTCTACCGCCGCCGCCGAAAAATCATACAAAAACAAACGCTCGCCTTTTAGCATTTTATCAGCAACCATCAACAACAGTGGATTAAAATCAACAGCCACCGTCAGAGGCAATCGGAATTCCTTATGCAAATCCATCGCTAAACGACTCGCCCCTGCACCCAAAACACAAAAACGAGCCGGAGTCCAATTCACACCCAACACCTCCGTGATTAAATCCACGGAGATTTTGTTCTCTTTTGTTTCCCAACCCCAATCACGAAAAATATTCTTGCGATATATATGCAAAGACTGATGGGACGGAATCGTAACCTCGTAACCCGCATCGCCCCTTTGATCTAGACTTTTTAAAATCGTCGACAAATTCTGAAAGTTTGTCTCATGCGCTTTTTTTAAAAGCTCTAATCGAGACACCGTCAACGAACTGAGGTTTTTACCAGATTTTAATTCTACGCCGATATTCTGAGCACCGATTTTATGAAAATTTAAAAATTCGTTTTTTTTATTTTGCCAATAAAAGGCAAAATGATCTGGCTCTGGAAAAACCCATGGCACCTGATCCCAAATCGGATATTTATTTTTATTATCCTGGCTGACTAATTGATCTTGAAAGAATCGAAGATCTTTTTTAGTTTGCGGGCATTGTAAAAGAGATAAAAAAGACGCATCCATACAATTCTAGACTAGTATGGCCCTCTATTTTCTAGCAACTTATTTTATTGCAAAGCTCCGTTTTGAATCCACGTTCGAATCGCCGCAATTTCGTCCGCGTTCAAACGTGCCCCGTTACGTGGCATAAAGTCATTCCCAGGACGGGTAATGGCTTGCACCAGACGCGAACCATTGGGATCATTCGCACGAGCAATATTATTCGCGACAGTTCCCGCATACGTCGTCAAGTTCACCCCGCCCTGAACAACGCCATTGTTACCATGACAAGTTAAACATTTGGTGTTGATAATTCGGATCTTAATACTGCTGTAAGTCGGCTCCAACGCTGCTGATTCCGCAGGTAAAGTGACACTCCCTGCATCATCAATAAGGCCTTCCATGATCCAAGTATTCAAAGCCGCCAGCTCGTTTAAACTGACCCCTCCATTCGGTGGCATACTGCCATCCTTGATGACTCGAATGACGTCAGAAATTTCTGGCTGACCAGGAATCACCAAACGATAATACAAAAGCGAACCCAAATCCGTGATATCAGAAATCCCTCCTTCTGGCTTATCCGGATTATGACAAGTTAAACACTTTGCGCTTAAAACTTCCATTGCTTGTTTACCTAACAAATCCTGTTCCGACAGTGATCGAGAAGTCTTTGCATCTCCGTTTGCAGATCGAACTGCTGAACAGTTTTGAAAAGACACGATCATCATCAAACCACTGAGCACTATTGCTACTATCCATTGTGCGCGCTTTATATTCCATTTCTTTACGTACATTTTACTTCCCCTCAAACATAATCCTAAACACTAGTTATTCTTCGCACCTTTAGTTAACCAGTTTTCCAAATCATTATACTCCGCCGGCGTTAACGTTTTCAATCGCGGCATCAAATACGACTCTGGTGTAAATTGCGGTAATGTTCGACGATACATCAAACTTGTCGCCGTAATAATTTTATTAAAATTCGCATCGTATGTTACCGAATCCGCTCCAGGAACCAAAATTTGTTTATTGCTGGAAATCATCAGCTCGTAATCTTGAATATCATAACCACCATCTCGTTTGACCGAGTTATGACATTCCGTACATGTTTTATAAAGTGTCCCACCCGCCATCAATTTACTATAGGTCATCTCGCCAATCGCGGGCACTGGATTCAAAATCTTTTCAAACACAACGCGTACACGTGACGTCGCATCGGGCACCTCGATACTTCCTAACCCAGGCTCTAAACGTAAGGTCAACAAACGATTTCTTTCAAACCGAACATCTCGCGCCGTCTTAATGGTGAATGTCTTGGTTGTTTGCCCCGGCTCAATACTGAAAGAACTTGTGCCTAACTTATAGTCCCAATCGAACCGGTTAAATGATGTACCCACTACGGAACGTGCCAACTCCAACTTGGCCGAGTCTGCATGCGGACAATTTCCTGAAGGACACACGACATTGAATGCCTCCGGAAGACATGTCGAACCATTCACAACTCCGCCATTACATATCGCCGCAGAGTCCACCGTGTACGAGAACGTCACCGTTTCTGAAGATGGAATATCTAACTGCACCGAAAATGTAACTTCACCCGACGCTCCGGCTTTGAACATTCGAACCCCACTGAACGACAATTTCACCGGTGGTGGTGGCGGCGGAATCTCTGTTTTTTCTAAAAGTTCAAAATCAAAACTGATCTTATCTTCGGGAAACACCGTACCCGCAATCACGACGGCCCCCGTTGAAACAAGTGCCGAGGCCGCGGCCTCTGGTTGTCCTTTGGGAATTCTTGCGTCCGCAAAAATAAAGTTCGTACTGTACTGAATATAACGACCATTAATTTTGGTAAAAATGCCTTTAATATGGATATCATCACTCGCCCCAAAAATTCTGGGAGAATGCACAGAATAATAACGATCTGTTCCTTTTAACACTTTTCTGACCATGAAAGAAATTTTAGCACCAGATAAATTTGGCACAGGCAAATTCTTCAAAGCCGATAACTCCATGTTTAAATTAAATTCGATACGACGTTCTTGATTGTCGTCCATGGCCGGAATATTTTTCGCCACTAAACCAAATTTAGCGCGCTCTTTAACGGTTTCTACCGTCTCGACTTGGCCGTTACCGCCCTTACAAATATCATTTTCAGAAAGAGCACGAACCCAAGTGACTTTTAATTCATTTATGGTTTGCGTGTGGTGAGAACCTGAATAAGGGGCATTGTGATTATCACTAATGGCGTTCGAGGAAACTTTCGAATACCCAATCTGCATAAAGTCCTTAAAAGCAATCGTCGTGTCTTTATTTGCAATCTGACCTTTACCTGGACCTGTCGCATGGCAAGACGCACAGTTTTGAACTAAGAATGGTTGATAACTGCGAGCATAGAAATTCATAAGCTGATCTTCACAGGGATCGTCGCTCAATTTAGAATAGGACCCCTCGGACGACTCTTCAGCCTCCTTAGGTTTACCACAGTTGTTGAAAGCAACTGTCAAAAAACTTCCCATAAGTACAACAAGCGAAAGTTTTTTAAGCGTATTAAATTTCATTAAGTCCCCCATTCTACGTCAACTCACTTAATCGGTATTCGACAGTCGCACCAGAAACCCGATGCGACTGTTTTAGTTTGTACTATTTAGGCCGCGTTGAACTTGACAATCTTCTTCAACTGCAAGCTGTCAAACGTACGATTCAACTCGGGAACTGAAGTCCAGGAATTCATCTTGTTGGCGGCTGCAAAAAAGTTTGCAATCACTGCCGCCGTTGCAATTTCTGGATTTCCACCAACAAGAAAAGTATCATCCGCCGCTTCAGCATTTGGATCCGCTTTCATGTGGCCAACCTGCCAATCAGGAGCCTGAACTGAATCCGTTGGATCGTAGTACATCATATAAATGGCACTAGAGTCGCCTCGGTCAGCCGTTGGATCTGTTCCTGGAATATCTGATGGTGGCGCACCCACACTGCCATCCGTCGTAACGGCAATAAAGCCAGGCTTACTCATCACATGCAACGATTGCAAAATACGCCCAACCAAGGTGCCAATTTCATTGTCTTTCGCAATTGTAGGACCAAGGGCCGAACCATGATAATCACAACCACCGACCTGCATTCCACCCGCTCCGGCGTTACCGTTGATGATGTTGTACACTGTCGCCGCATTTACCAAATCGCGATCACCTGGTTGTGTGTTCGCGTTCAATCCCCACACCGCTGAAAAGGCTGTGTTCACTCGGGGATCCAGATCTAAACCGCTGGGGTTTTCGATCAGCTTGGTATTGTCCACGTTAGCCAGGTTCAACAAGCGATCCAACAGACTTCCACCCGTTAAACTAGCCAAGTTACGACTTTGCACTGCCGATAAGGCTTGCGACGCCTTAAACATTTTTGTTTTCTGCGCATGATTCAAAGCCGACAGACGATCCGCGACACCCAATGCATTCACAATGCTGTTATAGTTATTAACCAGCAGGGGGGCCTTTAATGGATTACTGAACGCCGGTGTCTGATTAACACCCGTGATACTATCCTGCTGACCAAAGAAGGGCAGAATTCCTGTTCCTCCAACGCCCGCTTTTTGAAGCAAACTAATGGGTGACAATTTATTCGTGTTCGTATCATTCTGGCTTTGCAGCGGCATCCCTACAAAGTTAGTTTTTGCTAATGCCAATGAGGCCAAGTTAGGAACCAAACCCGACTGAACGCCGGCCATAAAGCCTGAGCCGCTGAAGAACGGTGGCTTGTTTTTAAAGTGCCCATCTTTAACAATCATTCCCACTAAATTATTAGCAGAACCCAAACCATTTCGTCCATACGAAGGAAGAAGCTCTCGACCCTCTGTCAACGGAATCCAGTTCCCACACGCCCACCAACCACCAGAGCAGTTGACATTGATAAATGCGGGGAACTTATCCACCGCTCCGGTTTTACAAAGCTCTTGCGCCTGCGCCACTCCGGCCGCAGCAAATGTAGACAACAAAGATGTTGGTGTCGTTAACCAAGTTAACGCTGGGATAGCCCCACTGGCTAGCATCTCACGACGATTCATCGGCAAACGACCGTGGTATAAAATCGGCTTTTTATTATTCTTTTCCATATTACGTCTCCAATTTATTTAAATAAAAATCTAGTTAAACAAAAAATTAGTTTAATAACGCGTTCAAACTGGCCAACATTGAGGTGCAGATAATCACGGCTGCTTTTCGGGACGCATCGACTTCATTCGAGTTCACCGAACTGACGACCGCATCCACTACGATATCTCGCTCTTCGTTCGACAGCTCGTAATCTTTCCAGCAAGAAAGTGAAAAGTTCAGCGCCGCATTCGCCAATTGCGATTGCGAAGGCAACGAACTTGATGACAAATTCCAACCAGCAAATAGACGAGTGCCACGGGCAATCTCTTGATCGATCACGTCATTACAAACTTCACCGGCCACACTGTGTACCGACATCAAGTAGGGACCAGTCACTGTGTTAACAGCTCCATACGTAGACATTGAAGGCGACTTTTCTTCGTAAACAGCTTTTGTCGAACCCGAAATGGACTCTAGCCCCGTGCAGGCGGCAAAGTGATGAACGATTTGATTCGCTCCTGCTAAGCTGGCAGTCTTTGCACCAGGAATAACTTCGATTTCGTTTGGATCTTTACACGAGGCATTTAACGTCGAAGCGATGTCCGCACTGCCTTGTGGATAAAAACCACCCTCCGCGCACCCCTGACCGTAAACAACCAAAGCACAAACCAAAATCACTGCGGTTTGAAAAGAACGTACTAACCTTTTCACCTTGATTTGACTGCTCTTACCCATATTATTTCCCCCCTAAACATGATTCGTTTGCCACAATTCTCTGAAATAAATATTTGATATTGTAGTTACGTTCCGCACTAGAAAATTCTTCGGCAACTTTTTTAATAAACTGTTCATCTTTAGCTTCCGCTTCGCGCTTGCACACGCTAAAGAACACCCGTTTAGCCATACACTTTGGAAAGGCCTTACTTTCCGCAATGGCTTTACCAAACTCCGCCAGACCTTTACCCGATGTACGCGTCCAGCCTATATTTGTACGATTAGTCCCCGAGTTCGCATTATTTACCCACTGATCATTTTTAACCGTTTTACCACCAATGAAGGTGTCTTCATTATGATTCATCGCCGCCTTAATTCCTGGTGCATCCGAATGAACACGCATTTGGATCGACCCATCTTCATCGGCATTCAAGTTCGTAGTGGTTGGCACCATAGACGAATGCTTCATAAAACCATTTGAAAAAGTCACGTGTCCAAAGGCCGGGCGAAATCCATCCAAGATCGTGTGACACGCCCGACATGAGGTCGTAAACTTCGAACGACTACCACCCGGATTACGATCGATATCCCGACCAATAACATCCTCTGGCCCTGCGGAGTCGGCCATGTTCTCGATCGGTGAACACAAAAATTCACGGAACGTAAATTCTGCCGCTCGACGATTCGTGCCCGCCACCAAATGGGCTTGCGCCCATTGACGAGTCGTTAACAACCCTGCGGGAAAAGGGTTCTCGACCGCTTCAAACACAATATTGTTGATATTGTTGTTACCCGTGTTGTTATTACCATTTGTCGAACTTGCTTTGATCAACATTTGCCGTCGTTGAACTAAAACGGCTTTTAAATCATAGTTATTCAAATCTAAAGCTTCGTAGTGACTGTTCGAACGCAAAATATTATCGATATCGTCACTTGGAACCGCTGCTTTTGCCGGGTCCCCAGCATAAAAATAATTACCTGACAGTAATTCTTTAGCACTGATATTATCACGAACCACACCAATAATCGTCGCCGCAAAATCATTCAACGGAAAGGCAATCGTTTCATCACGATTACTCATTTTATTTGCAAAATTACGAACCGTAATATTGTAAAAAGACGGATGCTCGGTAACCAGGGCGGCCGCGCTGACAGCATCATTAGCATTTAATTTCTCTTCCATTTGCTTTAACATCGGATTGAAGATCGCTGTTTTTGTACCCGTCAAACGCTCGTATATCTCTGAAGCTTTAATCAAGTTCGGTGTTTTAGCTACATTTACAATTGGAAACACTTCGTTCTTCACAATTTGGAATGCACTCCCTAAGATCTCGGAATTATCCAAGGCTTCACAATAGATAGCTAAGCGATACAATTTCCCTTTCCAATAACGATTTGGATTATTTGACTCTGGAGCATTTGGCGCATAGGCCTTGAACGACTCGGGTTGAGTCAAAGTAGCCACAGTAGGAATATAATCATTACCGATATTCAGGAAGGCTTGACTATTCCAACGGTCAAAATAATTAGCCACCGTTCCACCAGAAAAACCATCTGTCGTTTCAATAGCGGGATATAAATTTCCTTTTCTATCGGTCAGGTACAGTGTTGCAAAACCTGTTTTCTTGTTTACAGTGAAAATGACTTTTTGCTTGTACTGCTGAGCTTCCCGCCCCAAGCCTTGAATCATGACCGAGGTATTCGAAGAGATTAAAGGATCTCTAAACAGATTCGCCGCTGCCGCCGAAGTCGCGCCCGCCATAAAACGATCGCCACCATCATAAAACTGACCTAAGGCAAAATTAACCGTCGTAAAATCTTTCGACATGCTCACAATACGTAAGGGTTGACCAATATTAGCTGGGAATTCTCCGGTTCTTTCTTCTACGGTTTCGTTATTTTCAATTTCAACTTCTACGGTCAAACCAGTTGATGTCGCTTTCTTGCACTCAGTGTTAATTTTTGTAGCCAAAGTCATTGATCGAACAATTGTAGGACCACGAAGCCACAGATAGCCATCACCACTCAAATCCTGTCCCCAACCCACTTTTGTACGATCCGTGGCATACCATTTTAAATTTAATGGCGCGCCAAATTTAGCATCGGCCCGATCGGCAATTTCCACAGTATTATAACCAGGATCACTTGGCGTATTTGTAAATGCCGTTTCAAAATCGTAATGTACCACAGCCTTTGCGGCTCGGGTCACACTCGAGATATCTGCTTTAGAGACAAAACTGGCAAAAACGATCAAGATAAGAATTTTTTGCACATTCATCTTGTTTTTCCCCCGAAAAAGTTCATTCATTTCACTTCATAACCCACGTCACGATGATATTCATATAATCTGACGTTTAACTATTTAACCTCGTACAAGTACAAGCCACCGGCTTTAGATCTCGAATTCCCCGACGAAATGACATAGTCTTTTGTCTGCGACGACACCAATACCGTTGGCACCGAAGCCCCACTTAAAATACCCATCGAGTAACTAAACCCTTCGCCTAACTTCGCATCATGGCTGCGTTGAACAAACGATCGCGAATTATAGGCCGACGCCGCCGTCGCATCTAGACCATCTTTCTTATAGCGATTAATGGTTCCCGAAGATCCTGTACCACCGCGAGCACCGACGTATAAAGAATCACCTGCAAACGCCATCGTGACACCAAACCGCTCTTCCGCGGTATTACCTTGAATTGTTTTAGGAGCATCGGCGGAAGAATAGTTTTTGTAATAAACAATCGCGCCCGCCGCATTGCCAGATGTTTCATTTTCATAAGCACCCACCGCCAATGCGGTACCATCAAAAGCGATCGAAAATCCAAAGTTACCCTTGGTCGTAATGGTGGCTGGCGCATATTTATGAATGGGCGAACCAAAACTGCCGCCCGCGACATCGTACACATGTACGGAACCCTTGTAGCCTTCGTTACCATTGTAGGCGGCAACCAATAAACGACTACCTTGGTACACAACATTGGCTCCGAGTCCGACAATCGTGGCGGAGATATCGGCCGCATTCAATGTCGCTGATGGTGCGCGATTTGCCGTCGCGCCTTCACCATACAGACCACTATTTAATTTGAATAAATAGGCTTTACCATTCAAATAGGAATCACCAATCGCGATACTATTTCCAGCAACGGCCACACCAGAACCAAATTTTGTTCCTGACGACACAGGATTGGCAATGGTTTGAAGGGGTGCTGACAATGTATTCCCATCTAGATTGTAAACAAACACTCGCCCAGGATACCCAAGACCATCACCAGCCGACGCCACCACCAACACATCATCTTTTAAAGCCACACCTGTCAGCGATGTTCCATTTCCATTTGGCGCATTAAACTTTTGAAAGAATGTCCAGGCGCCAGAAACTTTTCTAAATATATAAACGTAACCTTTATTAGCCGTTCCATTTGTTTCTGTATCACTGATCGCCACCGCCCAGTCTCCGTCAATGGCCACGGCTGTTCCAAGGTGAGCATTTGCGGCCGGGATAGAGGCCTCACTGGCTGCGCCCATAATTTTTGCTAAATTGTACTCTTTCCAACACGCGTTCTCGATTTCAACTTTTACGTATTGTGCCGACGATTCCATGCGCACATTGTTGACCGTAATTTGTGCTAAAGGCATGGGTGGTTTGGGATCCGTCAGGCCATTTGTTTCGGTGACAATTTTTACTCGGTAGTACACGTTCCCCTGTACGCATCGAGTGCTTCGCTCGTTCCCATTTTGACCTTGGCGCAGTTGAAACCCAGCACTCACTGTTAAAAGACTAGGGCCAAAATCCGCCTCATTATCGTTGTTGTTATTCGTTCTGATCTGCAAAGTATTGTTATTCAAAAGCCCCACTGCCGTTGTGTTTGCATCCACCGACAAAAGTTGCCCCAAAGTACCAATCCCATGTTCAAAGACGGCGCTACGACTGGCGTCGTTATTCACTGGCTCTACCAGCACATAGGTTCTAAATTGACACGCATCCAACGCTTGATGCTTTGAAGTGTCAATTCCACGACTTGAATCCACTGTCACCGTATAAGCATTATTAGCCTGAACATCTCCCGAGGCGGTGCCCAATCCCGATTTCAAATTCACCACTTTATTTGAAAAATCAGCTGAATTAGTGAAAACTGGATTTTTGACAGCCGAAGCACAGCGCTGACGACGGGCTTTTTCGGCCGCAATTTGTTCTGGTGTGGCGGTCGCTGTTCCTAAATCTGGCTCCGTCGGAGGAGGTGTTGGAATATTTCCCGTACTGCCACCACCACTGCCGTTTGAACCACCACCACTCCCACTGACATCCGCAACACCTTTCGAGGCTGCCGACATTTGGCCTTCATCGATTTCAAATTTTCCTTGAGAGCAGTTTTGATAGGAGACCAATAGGAACGACAAAAGCGTAACAAGTGACGCTCGTCTGAAATAACTTTTTCTTCGCAACTTTAATCGTACAAATACATCTTTAATTCGATTAACAGTTCCCAAAGTTCCCCCCAACACGTTTAAGTGGTTCCTTAAACTAAAATCCAAAACCCACTCACTCTATCAAATGTCGCCACGCGACCAGCCAATAAAGCAAAGAAAGTTCAGATCTTCTCCTAGTATATTCGGTTTTTTTGGGTTCTTCCAAAGCCTATAAGTTACGGAAATTGATCAATAAGTTTTCAATTGTCTGATAAGATATTGGAATCAGATATCATTCTCACAGCGAGAATTGCTTTTTATTTTTCAAAAAAGCAATGCCTGGCTTAAACTGAGAAATAGGTTTCAAACTGGAATGTCAAAATTCTAAATATGACTAAAAAACTGTACACACAAACGACAACCTAGACACCTGACCAAAATTTCCGACAATTTTTAAAGATACATCTTTGAAAGTCTAGTGTCTCAGATTGAGGTGTCGTTTCATTTCAAGACAAACCGGGGAGAAATTGGGAGCAAAATTTCCACGATTTTAAATATTTTCTTTTTTCTTCTTTTTATATTTACGACGCTCGTCACGCAAAGATTTCATTGCCGCTTTACAACCCTCTGAAATCTTAAAATCCTTGCTTGCCCGCTTATGCTCGCGAATGCATTTAAGCAACCCACGACCGACACCTTTGTCTGCGCAACCAGCGGTTTTTGCTTCGTCCTGACATGCAGAATTCACTAAATCACGTTGAGCCGCCAACTTATCTTTCAGTGCCTCTTGCTGCTCTTTCGAGGGCAGACCGGGCTCAACCCCCGACGACGGCGTAGCCACCACTGAAGACGACGCCGAGTTCGAAGACGAAGTCTGGGCGTAAGAAAATCCAAACGAACACACGAGTAAAAGCATCACGATGTCTTTCATAAAAGCTCCTTTTTTTACTTTGTGTGGCTAGCCTAACAAACTCACCTAAATACTCAATGAATTTGAAATGAAATGATTTTAATGTCCTCGTGCTTGTCTCGATGCGTGCCACGATGCTTGTCTCGAGGATACTAAAAACCGCGCAATACGCCGCCATCGACGGCAATACTCTGTCCCGTGATATAGCCCGCCCGCTCGGAGGCCAAGAAGGCCACTAAATCCGCTAACTCTTCGGGGCGGCCCAAACGACCCATCGGCACTAATCCCTGAACCGTCTCAGTCGATAAATTCAATTCTTTCAAACGATCCGTATTCGTATATCCGGGCAACACCACATTCACCGTGATCCCAAAACGGGCCACTTCGCTTGCAAGTGATTTACACAAACCACCAAGTCCCGCACGAAGCGCATTGGACGTGGTCAGATTTTTAAGAGGTTCCTTTGCCGAAATCGATGTGACAAGCAGAATGCGGCCAAATTTTTTTTCTTTCATCGCCGGCAACACGGCTTTGACCGAATCCACAAAACTGAGCCATAAGTTTTGATAATCCAGCATCCACTGCTCGGTCGAAATCTCTTCAAAACTTCCTTTGTTCGGCCCTCCGGTGTTCATCACCAAGATATCCAAACCCGACATCGTTGCGTGCGCCTCATGCACCACACGCGCGGCCTCTTTTGGCTGTGTCAAATCCGCCGCGATTCCATGCACTCGTCCTCCAAACGCTGCGGTGCTTTTTTGCAAATCCTGAAGGGACGCAAGGGCGGCTTGAACACGCGCCGGATGACGTGAATTGATGACCACATCGGCGTTTTCTTTTAATAAACTCTCGGCGATGGCTTTACCGATGCCACCCGAAGATCCAAACACCAATGCTTTTTTTCCTTCTAAACCTAACTGCATACCACCCTCTTATAAAAAATCATTTTGATTTCGATTCAACCATTTCAAGGCATTGCGATGAAACAGCTTTTCCCGCATAGATTTATCAATAAACCCACTGTCATCAATTAGACGTCCGGCCTCGAGCTCGCCCAAAGGAAAGGGATAGTCCGTACCTAAGCAAATATGATCTTCGCTCATGACTTCTAATAAAAACTTTAAGCTGCGTTGATCATGCACCAAACTGTCGACATAAAATTTGGACACGTACTCTTTCGGTGAGAGCTTGCAATCCACCGCACACAGGTCTGGGCGTGATTCGTAACCATGCTGAATCCGCCCCAGAGTAAACGGAAAACTCCCCCCACCATGAGCAAATTGAACCCGCAATTTTGGAAAACGATCAAATATCCCACCAAAAATAAACGAACATATCGCCCGCGACGTTTCCGCCGGCATACCGACTAACCATGGCAACCAATACTCCGGCATTTGCTCTTGCCCCATCATATCCCACGGATGCACGAACACACTGGCTCCCAGTTTTTCAAGTTCTTCATACAACGGGTACAACGAAACGTCGGACAGATTTTTTCCCATAATATGCGAGCCAATTTGAAAGCCGGCCAGTTTCAAGTCCACCATCGCTCGCTGAGCTTCACGTATCGACAAATCAATGTCCTGTAAAGGAAGCGTCCCCAATCCGATAAATTTCTTGGGATACCGTCCACAGACCTCGGCCACGTGATCATTTAAAAACTGCGCCACGACAAGCCCATCGCCTGGTTTTGCCCAGTACGAAAACATCACCGGCACCGTCGAGATCACTTGCACATTCACCGCCTGCGCCCGCATGTCTTTCATGCGATCTTCAGCCGTAAATACATTGCTCTCGACCCGTCGAAAAAACTGGCCACGATCATCCACCATATCACAATGACTGCACCCAGCCTTTTTAACCAGTTGAATAAATCCCCCATAACCAAATCGATCTTTAAATTTGGGAATTTCGGGCGGTAAAATGTGCGTGTGAGTGTCAATTTTTGGCATGATTCCACTTTCGCCCGTTCACCGTGCCACAGTTTTTACATTTCGTGTGGGGGCTATCATAATAGCGATCAAAAACCGCTTTAAACTGAGTTTCAATGTTTTCAAGTTTAAAAAACTCTTCGTACAATTTGTCACCGCAACGCTCGCAGTACCACTGCAAACCATCCCGTTCGCCCTCCTGACGTCGTCGCTCGATCACCAGACCAATCGTATCCGCCGGGCGTTGCGGAGAGTGCGGCGTATGCGCCGGCAACAAATAGATGTCCCCTTGTTTAATAGACACATCCTTTATCTGCCCCTCAGGCGTGCGAATCTTTAGAATCATATCGCCTTCGATTTGATGAAAAAACTCGTCGCCGCAATTCACATGAAAATCTGTACGCTCGTTCGGTCCACCCACGGCCATAACGATGAAATCCTGTTGCGGCCATATGCATTTATTGCCCACCGGTGGTTTCAATAAATGCCGATTTTCTTTTATCCAGTCGGTTAATTTTAATGTCGCTGTTAAATTGAATGCCCCGGTCATGTGGAATGTCCTGCTAAATTCATTTTTTTTCCTCGTCCATCACCGCAATGCACTTTAGCTCGATCGCAATCGGTGTGGGCAAAGATACGATTTCCAAGGTGGTTCGACACGGAGGATTGTCCGGAAAATACTCGGCCCACAATCGGTTGTACGTGGGAAAGTCCGCTTTCATGTTAGTTAAAAACACCGTGACATCCACCAGCGATTGCCAACCAGCTCCCGCATCCTCGAGAATGGCTTTCACATTTTTAAAAACACTCCGACATTGGATTTCGATATCATAAGAAATGATGTTACCATTTTCATCCACCTCGACACCGGGAATTTTCACCGTGTTTTTTTCCCGAGGCCCCACGCCCGACAAAAATAATAAATTTCCCACACGCTTGGCATGTGGATACTTACCGACTGGCTCTGGCGCACGTAAAGAATGCACATCGTGCATCGACTTTTCTTTCATCAAGTTATCTCTCCTCTCTTATCCTAAACGCTTATCCTCAACTGGTTTCAACACAAATGGTTTTTACTTCTGAAAAAAACTTCAACGCCTCTAGGCCACCTTCACGGCCATAACCCGACTCCTTGACCCCACCAAATGGCGTTCGTAAATCCCGGTTCATCCATGTATTCACCCAAACAATTCCCACATCCAAACCCCGCACCATCCGCTGCGCGCACTGAATATTTGTGGTCCACACACTGGCCGCCAGACCGTAACGAGTGCTGTTGGCCATGGACACGACGTGCTCTTCCGACTCAAACGGCGTCAGTGTCACGACCGGACCAAAAATTTCATCTTGATTAACACACGAATCCCAGCGCAAATTTTCAATCACGGTCGGCGCGACATAGTATCCCGATCCCAAGCTGAGCTTCTCACCGCCCGTCAGAATCACGCCCCCTTCGTCTTTGGCTTTTTGAATGTACGATAGAATTTTCTTTTGATGATCTTCACTGACCACCGCGCCTAAATCACTGGCTTCATCCCCTGGATCGCCCACTTTTAAACGAGCCACACGCTCCACAAAATCGTTCTTGAATTGATCATAAAGAGGCCGCTGAATAAAAATACGCGAGCCACACAAACAAATCTGCCCCTGATTAGAAAAGCTGGAGCGCACCACGGTATTCAGTGTTTTTTCATACTCAGCATCCTGAAAAATCAGCACCGGATTTTTTCCACCCATTTCCAAGGCCAGCTTTTTAAAATGCGGCGACGCCATCCCAGAAATGATTCGTCCTGTCTGCGTGCTGCCGGTAAACGATATCGCTTTCACACGCGCATCGGTCGCTAGCTTTTCACCCAGACTCGCTCCGCGCCCGTGTAAAAAATTGATCACCCCTTTGGGAAATCCCGCCTGGGCCACCAATTGACTCAGACGATACGCCGTCATCGGCGTGATTTCCGAAGGCTTCGCTACCACCGTACACCCCGCCGCCAAAGCCGGCGCTATTTTCCAGGTCAACAAATACAATGGCAAATTCCACGGCGAAATGCAAACCACTGGTCCCAGTGGTGCGTACTCGGTATAACTGACCGTGTTCGGGTCGGATCGATACGCCTCCCCATGCAGGCTGATCGCCATATCCGCAAAAAAACGAAAATTCAATTCACTGCGAGGAATATCCACTTCGGATGCCAGCCGCAACGGTTTTCCATTATCCATGGACTCGTCGTGCGCTAACTTGGTCGCATTTTCTTTGATCAATTCGGCCAATTTACGAAGCAAATCACTGCGCTGTCGCACCGTTGTCTGAGACCACGATTTAAATGCCCCATAAGCCGCAGTGATCGCCCGCTCGGCATCCTCCGCATCGGAATCAGGCACCAGAGAATACGTCTCTCCTGTGGAGGGGTTTTTATTAGGCAAATACTGGCCTTGCACCGGGGCTAACCACTCGCCGTTAATATAATTTAATATTTTTTCCACCACGTACCTCTTCATTTCTCAAGGTGTTGTTATTCAAGGTGTCGTTCAAGTTTTTTACTCAAGGTGCTTTACCCACCCAACAAAACAGCGCGCACCGGCGAAGCTTCGGCCCCTTTAAGCTTTAATGGCAACGCCACTAAATCATAAAGGCCATCGGCCACTGACTCCAGCACAAGACCTTCCAAAATCGCCAGATTTGAGCGATGGATCTCGTGATGCACCTCTAAAATTTTATCGTCCGCCAAATCGACCGAGGGTGTATCAATACCCACCAGCTGCACACCCGCTGCCGTTAAAAACTGAATAAGCTCGATCGAAAGCGCCATAAAATCATCGTTCCAATGGTGTGGATTCGGGAACGATCCCGTTTTAAACAACACGCGCGGGGCTTGTATTTTGACGGTGAAATCACCAGGCCGAATCCGCTGTCGCGCCTGCCGAGACACCGTGATCACTTGCGCTTTACCTAAATACAAACTTAAATCACGTTTTTCAATCGAGTCCCCTTGGGCATGATAATGACTGGGAGCATCGGCATGGGCCCCAATATGTACCGTCGATTTCATTGCAGACAGACTTAAATGATGACCCTGATCAAAGGACATCAGAAATGAATTTTCATACCGCGTATCCCCGGGAAAAACAGCCAGCTCCGTCGAGACGGTCGGAGTAATATCGTAAATCTTTCGTTGATCCAAATTCATTCCCGCCCATTAAAGATGAATCCCCTGATTCCAGTCAATCAGAAAGCCAATTTTTTCTTGAAAAAACCAGACTTAACCCCTTTAATGGAAGCAGCCTTATGTAATAGAAACAGTCTTTAACTGCGACAGAAAGTGATCTATGAACTTCGAAAAAAAATCAGATATTTCACGGCAATTGACCGAAGCCCGTTTGTTCAAAAAACCGCTCGCGCAATGGAGTCAATCCTCTCTAGTCATGTCGCGATCCGAGGCCTATCAAATCCAGGAGCTGGGCATTCAACACCGTCTGCGCCAGTCAGAACTTCGCATCGGGTACAAGATGGGTTTAACCTCTGAAGGTAAACGCAAACAAATGAATTTAGATTCTCCGTTGTATGGCGAGCTGACAAATAAAATGCAAATCCAAAACGAGGCTATTTTTGACATACAAGGATTGATTCACCCCAAAATCGAGCCCGAAGTGGCCTTCAAAATAAAAAAAACCCTGGCGGGGAAAATCGAATACGACACCGCCCTCGAAGCGATTTCTGAAATCTGCGCTACCATGGAGATCCTGGATTCGCGCTATACTCAGTTTAAATATTTCTCTATGGAAGACGTTATCGCCGACAACTCGTCCTCTTCGCATTTTATTTGCGGCCCCTGGCTTGCTTTTGATTCCGCTCAACAACTTAAAAACACGCGTTTAGAAATGTTCGTTGATCAACATCTGGTTCAATCCGGGCAGGCTCAAGAAATTTCTGGCGATCCCATTCTGTCAGTGGTTCATCTGTGCCACTTGCTGCACGAAAATGGTCGTCAGCTGGAAGCTGGCTCCATTGTTCTGGCCGGCGCCGCCACGGCGGCCGTGGAACTAAAGCCTAACCAAACCATTGAATTAAAAATCACGACGCCGGCGCCGACCGCGACCGCCCCCACACAGACATGGCCGTTGGTCAAAGTTCACATTCAAGGAAGCTCAACATGAATTCAAATTCTTTAACCTGGGCCCGCTCCCAAGATGAAAACGACACGCTCTGGCGCTTTCGCGATCAGTTTGTTTTTCCCCAAGCCGACAACCGCGACGTTTTATATTTTGCGGGCCACTCGCTGGGCCTGATGCCCAAACGCACACCCCAGATGATCCAGGCCGAGCTGGATGCCTGGGGGCAATATGGTGTTGAGGGGCATTTTAAATCCTCCACACCGTGGGTCAGTTATCACGAGGCCGTGACGGCGTCGCTAGCGCGGCTGGTAGGAGCCAAAGAATCTGAAGTCGTTGCGATGAACTCGCTGACCGTGAATTTACACATGATGATGACCAGCTTTTATCGTCCTTCAGGACAACGATGTAAAATTTTGATCGAGGCGAATACTTTTCCTTCGGATAAATACGCGGTTGATTCCCAGGCGCGTCTGCATGGTCTAAACCCTAGGGACACGATTGTAGAATTAAAGCACGCTCCGGGCGCGGATTCGATCGATGAGGACTTTATAATTTCCGAAATCAAACGATTGGGAAATTCACTGAGCCTGGTTTTAATCGGTCAATGCAACTATCTGTCCGGGCAAAAATTCAATATGCAGAAAATTGCCGAGGCCGCTCATGCCGTCGGCGCCAACGTGGGTTTTAACTTGGCTCACGGTGCGGGCAATCTGGCCATGAACCTTCATGAGGACGATGTGGATTTTGCCGTGTGGTGCAGTTACAAATATCTGAACTCGGGCGCCGGCGGCATCGCCGGGTGCTTTGTTCATGAAAAACATCATGCGGCCGCAAAAAATCCCGCCGCGTTTAAAACGATGCCGCGCTTTGAGGGCTGGTGGGGACACAACAAAACCGAACGTTTTAAGATGGGTCCGGATTTTGATCCGATCCAAACCGTGGAGGCCTGGCAGCTGAGCAACCCGCCCATTTTTCAATTGGCCGCCCTGCGCGCATCCCTGCAATTATTTGATGAAATGGGCATAGCCAACGCTCGTAAACGCGGGGATCAATTGACTCACTATTTTGAAACCCAGATCAAAGAAAACATAGCAGAGCATGTCACGGTGGTGACACCGGCCTCACGTGGTTCCATGCTGTGTTTAAAAGTGAACGATCGTCATCAAGATTTTAAAAATTTTCTGATTCAACATCACGCGATTGTTGATTTTCGCGAACCCAATATCATTCGCGCCACCCCGACGGCCATGTACAATTCCTACACCGACATATTTAATTTGGTACACCTCATGAAACGATTTTTCCATGGCTAATAAAAGCATACATTTGATGGGTGCCGGCCTGGTCGGCTCGTTATGGGCCTACCTGCTGAAGAAAAAAGGATTTGATGTTCATGTTTATGAAAAACGCGCGGATCCCCGCGGAACTCAGGCTGATCGAGGACGCAGCATCAACCTGGTTATAACCTCACGCGGGCGGCATGCTTTGAAACAAGCCGGGCTCGACGAGGCCATCCTTCCCATCACCGTTCCTGTCTTTGGCCGTCGCATACACGCCATCGATGGCCGCACTCAGTATCAAGCCTATGGGCGCGATGATTCCGAATGCAACTATGCCGTGTCTCGATGGGAACTGAACACCACCTTGATAAAGGCCGCCGCCCACGCGGGTGTGACGTTTTACTTTGAGCATGAATTAAGTGATCTGGACTTGGCCGCTCGCACAGTTCGCTTTAGCAATGGAAACACGGCCAACTATCGCGTGCTGTTTGCAACCGACGGTGCGGGCTCAGCGATACGAAAAAAAATGCAGGCCATACAGCCCCGACTGTACCAAGAAGACGTGCGCTTTATTTCTTCGGATTACAAAGAACTCTACGTTCCTGCCCGGGCCGATGGGCAGCCGGCAATAGAAAAAAATAATCTTCACATTTGGCCACGCGGTACCCACATGCTGATGGCTTTGGCCAATCAGGACAATAGTTTTACCCTGACTTTGTATTTACCTCGATCAGACCACCCCTGGAGTTTTGACAGTATTCAAACACCCGCCCGCGTCCAAGAGCTTTTTCAATCTGAATTCCCAGACGCGCGGGCGCTCGTTCCTGATTTGTCGACTCAGTTTCTAGAGCATCCTCAGGGACGCTTGGGTACGGTTCGTTTTACACAATGGCACTATCAGGACTCGGTGGCGCTGATGGGCGATGCGGCCCACGCCATCGTACCGTTTTTCGGTCAAGGAATGAACTGTGGTTTTGAAGACATCACCACGCTGTTGACCATCCTGGACGAAAACCAGTGGGATTTTAAATCAGGGCTAGAGGCCTACTCGCGCCTGCGAATTCCCAATGCGCAGGCGATCGCCGACATGGCTCTCGAAAACTTTGTCGAAATGAGTGACAAGGTCGGTGATCAGACCTTTCTACTACAGAAGAAAATTGAATCGGTTTTAGAAAAAGAATTTCCCCAATTGTACCGCTCGCGATATGGAATGATCACCTACACATTGATACCGTATAGCCTAGCGCAAGAGGCCGGCCGTATTCAAAACCGATTACTGACGACACTGTCGCAAACCATCACACGAATCGAAGACTTGAACTTGGCCCATTGCCAACGCGCCATGGAACAGGAATGGCTTCCTTGGCTAAAAGCAAAGGGCATTTGTTTGGATCGTTACCGTTGACGTTTATTTAAAATTTTTTTTCACGCGCTGGCGGCGGCGGGTTTTAAGTAGAGCTTTCTCGCGCAGGGACATTTTCTCGGTACACGCCGTCCAAGCCGCTGGCGCAATCGCTAGAACATTTTCACTGATATAATTAAAAACCTCTTTGGGATACCAATTATAAGACTCCCGCAACGCCCAGCCGACACCTTTTTGAACATAGTAATCCTCGTCTCCCAACAAGGGATCGACAAACTGCCGCAGCTGCGGCCAGCTTAAAAATTTGGATTTTCTGAATCGTGAGTAAAACAACAATCCCACGATAGATTGCCGCCGCTCCCAGGAATTTTTGGAACGGTTCCATTTTTTATAGATCGCCAGCAGCTCAACATCGTCTTCTAAAAACTCGGCATAGATTCCACTGAGTTCGTCCGAGACCGCCCAATTATCGACCTTGGACAACCAGCCCAACAGCAACGATCGATTTCGTTTGCGAACCTCAAAGGGAAGCGATTTCACGTACGCCAGGCAAATCACCAGCGCCTCGAAGTGCAGGGAATGAGTCCAGATATAATGAAATGTCTCTAAATTTTCTTTTTTAAATATTTTATGTTGAGGATTAAAAAAACTAAATCCTTTTTTGAACGTGCGTCTGACATCGGGAATTTTTAAATCCAAATAGATCAAGTCCGAGCGCCCACCGCCGACATAATTTTCGGCTTTCCAAATCGAAGGTTTTGCCACGGGGTTAATGGCCTTTAATGCCGACTCTACTTCTACTAAATGTTTTTTCATTGTTTATAAAATAACTGGCAACGTGAAACCTGACCATCAAAATATAAGGGCTCCGATTTTTTTTTCATTTTTTCTTTAAGAAACATCACCCACAAGCGAGGATTTTTGATTAAAAATGATTTCAACTCGGATTGAACAATGTCGTTTCCGACCAGTTGGCCCAGTTGATATAACTGCAAAGCCCAACGAAAACTCTGCGGCTCGGCCATAAACCGGCGCAACCGCTGCTGGGTATCGAGCGACGTATTCGAGAACACATGGGCAAAATCCGGTCGCTCTTGCCCCAGCCTCGCAAGTTCTCTTAGAGGCAACTGCGCCATCGCCGCCATTATTTTTTCCGTGGAATCGACCGCGTACCCGTCTTGAGGTCCTAGTGGCTGAATCTCGACGCGAAACTGTTCATTTACGGCGTTTTCAATGGGAATCACACGAACCTCGCGCCCCAGCAGTGGACGTGCCCCTGAATAAAAAGCATTATGTAACACGACTTGCGCCAACTTACGCTTTAAGAATTCACCATGGGCGGGATTTTGCGCGATAAATTCAGCGAATGAAGTTTCGCTTAAAGCCTGCGGCGTCGCCGCCGATACGAAAATTTGGAAATGCCCTTGACGAACGCCCCATAAATTTCGCTGCGTAAATTCTGCGAGTAAGCGCGTAGACACCATGCCTGTGTCCAAGACCGCTTCGTACACGATGTGGGCCAATGAATACGTCGCCTCCCACACCGGCAGCGGCGAAAGTTTTTGCAATCGTTCTTTGGTGTCCGAACGCTGCAGCCACGTCATAAAGTGTTCCAGAACGTCTTGTGCGCCTGGATGTCGATCTTTAAAAAACTCAAAGGCCACGCGACTCGGTGAAGTTTGAATAGCCTCCCAGGCGTGTGGCTGCCTCAGCCAAAACCAAACGATATCTTGCTTTACAGCATCAGGCAGCGACCGAAAAAAATCTAACGAAATTTCAAACACCGCTGTCGTGTCTAAAGTTTTTAACGGTTTCATAAACTCTAAATCGCCATATCCTAAAGCGATTTGGCGCTCTAAAAAAGAGACGCCCAACTCCTGTGCTCGTTCTTTAAAGAGATCAAACTTCATCATCACCTGCTGACGAGATGCCGCGAATTGACGACGCATTTCAACCTTCATTTGATTTAACACAGGTTCAGAATAAATCGCCGCGCGCACTAACGGATTGACTACATTTTTCCCTACCGAACGCAAGAATCCCAAAACTGGTATGTTATCCCAAGAACGCGTCGCTTGATCCATGCGATCGCGAAATCCCAAGCCCAGTTCATACACCGCCAACATCGCACGGGTTGCCTGAAGCGAACCCCCCAGTTCGGCATCGAAGTTCATACCCTGGGTCGTGCTCAGATGTTGGGACCATGTGCGAATCCATGCCTGCGCTGCGTACATCTCATACTCGACAATTTTTTCAAACACGTCCGTATTCGGCGTCGTGATATTTAATGGATTAAGCAACCCCTCACGCTGAGTTTTTTGCCAGTACTCAGCCGGCGTGGCTGACACCTGATGACGACGTCTTAAATAATCTTCTAGACTGACCACATGGGTTTTGTTTTCCGTTAACAATGCTTTTTCAATCTGCTGAATAACCTCTAGAGTTTTTTCTTGTTCGGTACCCGCCCCAGAGGACATAAAATAAGACATAACCGCTAAGCGCACCAAAGGCTCTTGCCACGCGCCGACTTCGCGTACAGTCTCTGCCCGCGCCCACGTTATGGCCAGTATCAAAATGAAACAAATCCAAAATTTTCGCATCAGCTTTTTAAGCTGCAAACGAAGTTCCTGTTTCAAAACAAAAACACGTCATCGCTGCCGGACTAGATTGCGCAGCAAAGACCCACACGGACAGCATTTCTTCTCACCCCGCTCAAATTTGCCGACACTGAGTCCACACACGAGGGCGAACTTCTTAGTCTAGAACCGAGCCACTCAGCAGGTGACGACAGTTTTCACTCTTGGCGTGAATAGATTTCGACCCCATCTTTGACAACTCTTTTTAACCAACTGGGATGTGTTCCAAACAGGGTCAAAACTTCGCTTTCTGAATTTATTGTGTAAGAAACAAGGTTATCTGATTTTATCAACACTTCCCGAGGGATTTCAAATTCATAATAATTAGCCGTGTTGCGAACAAACGTTTGCGCGGTTCCAAGCGCCTCCGAGAAACCCACATAAAAACTGCTGGCACCTGAAATCTCATTCGAGGTACCTTTTCTTTTGATCAGTTCTTCAATCATTTTTTCTAGGTAGTTATCCGCAGACAAAGAAAGTAATTTTTCTCCGACTTTGTTAAATGAACCCCATGCTCTATGACCCTCGGCTATCCTTTTAAAAAGTTCCTTTTCATTTTGAACTGTATAACTTCCTCTATACACCACAACCGTGTCGTTAGGGTTTTGAATATGCAATTGAAGCTCATCTACATCACTAAATTTATAGGCAACCCCTGTCGTTACCGGCGTTCCTTTTGGCTTCCACTTGTTTCGCTGCTTTAACATCGATTCAACAATTTCCATCTGTAACTTGAAGCCAAATTTTATATTTTCAAATCTTGGCATTTCAAAGGAGTCAGGAATTCTTACATCATAAGAGACTCCACCGGGTGACATTCTTTCTTCATTTCTATAATTCAAGAAACTGAGTCCCTGAGATATCTTGAAAATATTAAAATAGAAACTAGCCGAACTTTCGTCAAAATAGTAAGTCAGCCTTTTAGCCAAAGAGGTCCCGTAAGTCCTGTCAATCCTTTGAAATTCAGAAGTTGTTAAATTGACAAACTGAACAAGTGCATTCGATATTTTTTCTTCCGCTTCATGGCGATCTAATCCTGGGGTCCTTTTCCCTGCAATTTGCGTAACCTGACGAGCAATGTCGCTTATTTTTTTTCTTACAATAACACTTTCACTCGTTAGATCATCACTCACAAATTGATATTCAACCAAAGACTCACTGTTTTTAAAAAGAGTATAGTACGACAGACATAAATTGTTCATCGCCTGTCCAAAAAAAGGACAAAACACAAGAGCCATTTCTAATATTAACCATCTTATAGAAGCTTTAACCACACAGCTGATAAGTTGCAAATACGGCACTCGACCTAACCTTGAACCTAACCTTGAACTTGAATTTCGAATTCGAATTCGAATTCAATTCTAATTTTAATTTTGAATATGAATTTCAAATTTGACTCAATTTGAGACAAAACAGAGTCATTAGCTTTTCAATAGGACAATCACGCCCACTACAAATGAAAATGTCACGGGCCAATAGTGGACTATATTACGAATATAAAAACGTACGTCCACACTGGATTTACGCCAAATAAAATGACTGATCCCCACGGCTACTCCCAGGGATACAAAGAAACCAATAAAACTAATCATACCATGAAGCTGTGGTCTAAAACTGACCGTTCCCCGCGCCAAAATCGCCATCAGCAAACCCCAAATTGCAGCCGACATGACTAACAACACAAAACGACCGCTCGAGTTTTTAATTTCCAATCGCGAATTTGTTTCACGCTCCATCAACAACGAATCCTCCAGATTCATCAATTCATATTCACTCATAGCGTTCAGCTGCTCATAACTCATGGCCGTATCCTTTTATTTATACAAAGTGTGGAGAATCGTGTGCCGACTGCCGAGGTCACGAAAACTTTCGGAGGCTGAATACCATACTTATCCAGCACCGCACCTGTTAGCCCATGCCACACATAAAACGAACGATCAAAACTGGGGTTAGGATGCGCGATGAACATTTTATCCCCATCAAACACCTGCCAATCCGCACCTAACGATCGACAATAGATTTCTGACTCATTACGTGTTGTCTTTTTTAGATAATTGGGACTTTCAAAAAGCAGCCGCCAGTTCAACCCCTGATTCGGACTAGCCACAATGGGTTGAGGTTTTGACTGCACATTCTCATTCACGGACTCTTGCCAATCCGAAACGGAACGTTTGATTTCCGCTGGATTCTTGATCACAAAATAAATCAAAACGACCAGAGCCAACACAATGAATGGCAGCACTGTTCGACGAAATTCCTGAAACGCCTCTTCCCAGCGCAAGAAATAATCGTCCACAATCTCAACCGCCAAAAAACCGATCAACATCACGACGGGGATCATCAGCATAATTTGGACTTTTGGACTCAACACCGAAAACACAACTCGTAAAACAAATGCCGACGGCACACTCAGAATCATCATCAACCCGAATGTCAGAAAAAAACGAACCCAGGTATAGCGAGGAAAAATAAAATGTTCACTGCTGGGACGCCGAGGTCGATACGAATCATATCCGTCTTGCAAAGACAGGATTCGCAAAATTCGCTTATGTCTTTGATACCGCGAGGAAAAGTAATGTTTCATACCTAAAGTCTAATCAGCTTTAATCGTGAATTCAAAGAAAATTCTAGGCAGCCCATTAGGCCTAATCGTTACATTTCTAATCACTCGCACAGACTAAAGAGACTATTCGTATTCGTATTGAAAAACTTTAAAGAATCGTCATAAAGAATGACTCTTTATTATGTCCAGTGAGCGCATAAAGTAACTTTAGACAGCCTACCATTTAGCCTATCATCGTCATAAATTGGCCCGTATTTGATACTCTGTCCTTATTTTACTCAATTTTTAATGCTTAAAACCAACAGCTTAGACCATAAAGTTTGTACTCAAATTGCATATCTTAAGAACAGGTTGCCCGCACCTGTTCTGACCAATGTCTTTACCAAACCATCACGGGCAACCCAACACGAGGAATGCTATGAGAACGTGGATAAGTTTACTTCTAGTTATAGTGAGCCAACTGAGCCTGGCCAAGAATTTGGATCTTCGCAATTTACAAATTAAAATCGTCGATCAACAGGGTCAACCTGCGACCTCTTTGCCGGTCACATTTGATGTTTCTTATTTTCTCCGTAAGTACGACTTCACCTGCTATTTTTCTTCTCCGGGTCTGCCCACTTCATCTGGTCCATGCCTTATGCCCTATACGGGGAAAACATTTTCTTTGACGACCTCCTCGAAGGGAATAATTTCATTCGGCTCTGATCTCCGTTACAATATTAATTATCTTCGAGCCGTTAATCCAGCGGTCACTTTAACTTTCGGCACGGGTGAGGCGCCCAAATGTCACGGACTGAATTACTTCAAACGCTCGGCTGATGCCCCAGGTGCTGAAAACCTTGCGCCTTATGTTTACGACGACACCGTTCGTATCACTCTCGACACGCTTAAGATGTTGAAAGAAAAGAACACGAACGAAATCTTTTGCCAGTATTAAAGCCTGACGGTAAAGTCATAGCCATATGTCTGCAGAACTTAAAAATGCCGTGCTGGTTGGCATTCAGCTTCCAAAAATTTCTCCTCTCGAACTCCAAGCGTCCCTCGACGAACTCACCCGCCTGGTGACAACTCTAGGGTACAAGGTCGTCGGTCAAGTGACGCAAAAACGCAGCTCCGATCGTTCCGCGTCCATTCTGGGTGAAGGCAAACTTCGCGAGCTAGCGCAGTGGACGAATGGCCGCGGCTTTATCGCCCCGACCGTCGATCGCAAGCTCAGCAAAGCCGCCGAGAAATGGAAATCAGCTGCGGACATGACAAAAAACACACTGTTGGACGCAACGACAGAAGTAACGGCCAACACGACATCGGACACAATATCGGAAACAATAGCAAACACGATGGATGATCAAGAGACTCAAAATGATCAAACCAAAAGCATATCAAAAGACGTCACCGAAAACGCCGATGGAGCCGACGATCACGAAGGTACACTCGCCCTAGATCAACATGGCTCGGCCCAGATTGTGATTGTCGACACCGATCTGTCCCCCTCGCAAATCCGCAACCTTGAAAACGCAACGGGCGTCACCGTCCTGGACCGCACGGGCGTGATCATCGAAATCTTCAGTCGCCACGCCCGCACTCGCGCCGCGCGCTTGCAAGTGGAAATTGCGCGTCTGACCTATGTCGCCCCTCGCCTACGAGAAACCGGCGGCGGTGGAGATCGCCAAGGCGGCGGGGTCGGCGGCAAGGGCGCTGGTGAAAGCGCGCTTGAATTAGACAAACGAAAAATTCGTGATCGAATCAAAGAGCTTAAAACAGAACTCGCCTCTATCGGTAACGAACATCATGTGCGGCGCGCACGACGGCAACAAGAAACATCCGTAGCGCTGGTTGGTTATACAAATGCAGGAAAATCTTCATTGATGCGCGCCATGACCGGCAGTGAAGTGCTGGTCGCCGACAAATTATTTGCCACTCTAGACACCACCATCCGCCCCCTTTACCCCGAAACTCGTCCAAAAGTTCTTTTATCTGATACCGTGGGCTTTATCAAAAAACTTCCGCACGATCTGGTCGCCTCGTTCAAATCCACGTTAGACGAAGCCTTGAATGCCTCTCTCTTACTGTACGTGGTCGACTCGTCGGACCCCGCCTTTCGCTCGCAACTGGAGGTCACGCAGACCGTGCTGGCAGACGTGGGCGCCGCCCCTATCCAAAGCCTGCTCGTTTTAAACAAACGGGATCGTTTAAACCAGGAACAAATGCAATCCCTGCAGGCCGAGTTTCCTGAAGCCATCATGATATCCACGCGTGATCCAAACGACCTAAAGACTTTGCGAGATAAAATCATGAGCTATTTTGAAAGCGACATGGTGGATGAAGATCTTTTTATTCCCTACATTGCCAAAGGCATCATTGGCGACGTCCGAAGCAAAATGAAAGTTCTGGCGGAAAACTATGATGAAAAAGGCGTTCTCCTGAAAGTTCGCAGCCACGCCGAGGCCATTGCGCAAATCAGAAAAAAACTAGAAAAAAAGAACTGACCCCCGATGAGCTTAACACGCAAAAGAAAAACAAAAGATCCGTGCCTCACCTGCGGCTTACACAAAAATCTGTGTATTTGCTCGATGATCCCGCGCCTCAGTTTAAAAACACGAGTGTGTTTGATCATTCACCATCGCGAACTTAAGCGCACGACCAACACCGGTCGTTTAGCACTACACAGTCTTGTTAACAGCGAACTGCGTGTGCGCGGGGACAAGGATAGAACCCCCCTGGACTTAAGCGACCTGCTGACACCTCACGTTCGCAGCGTTTTATTTTTTCCCACCGACGATGCCGACGAATTAAACGAGGCCTTCGTGAACAAAAGTCAACGGCCCATTCAATTGATCGTCCCGGACGGGAATTGGCGCCAAGCCAGTAAGGTCACCACTCGTCATCCCGAACTTCAACATCTTGAACGGGTCAAATTAAACATCACAAATACAGGTTCTCAGCACGTGCGGGCCGAGCATTTTGCTTCGGGAATGGCCACACTTCAAGCCATTGCCCATGCTCTGGGAATTATCGAAGGGCCTCAGGTGCAGGAACAGTTGCTGCGCTTGTATAAAGCCAAATTGAACGCCACGCTCAAGGGTCGTGGAATCATTGCGGACAACGAGAGCGAATAATTCCCTGTACGAGCTGGCCAAGGCTTTGCTATAACCGAACAACCTATGTCGATGGAAATGATTTTACTTTTAAAAGAAAAATTTAATTTGAATGCGTTCCGTCCCGGGCAACAAGAAATCATTTCCGCGATTCTCAATAAACGTGATGTTCTGGCGGTGCTGCCCACGGGCGGCGGAAAATCTTTGTGCTTTCAATACCCGGCGATGTTTCATCAAAAACTAGTGATCGTGATTTCGCCGCTAATCGCCTTGATGAAGGATCAAGTGCGCTCGCTGCAAAACATGGGAATTCCAGCAGGCGCTATTTATTCGGGACAAACCGAAGACGAAAAACGACACATTTTTTCCACCATCCAAAAAGGCGGTCCTTATATTTTATACCTGTCACCGGAACGGGTTCAAAAAGAAGGATTTCAGCAGTGGATCACCAACAAAAATATTGCACTTTTTGCCATCGACGAGGCCCACTGCGTTTCCCAATGGGGCCATGATTTTCGTGAAGAGTATGGCCAGCTGAATGTGCTTAAACGCCTGCGCCCCGATGTGCCGACACTGGCGCTGACCGCCTCGGCCACCCCTCTCGTTCTGCATGATATTGCCCGCCAGATTCACTTAAAAAATCCAGAAAAACGCGTGCATGGTTTCTATCGCCCCAATTTATATTTTCAAGTCGAACTTTGCGAGAATGAAGATAAAAAAGATGACCTTTTAGTTCAAGGCATCCAGCAACACCCCGAGGGCCGAATCATTGTCTATTGTGGAACGCGAAAAAAAACCGAAGAGGTGCATCAGCATTTAGCCACACTATTTTCAGGCGTCGGTTTTTATCATGCCGGACTGGCATCTGCCAAACGCACAGATGTTCAAGAACAGTACATGAATGGTGATTTACGCATATTAGTCGCGACCAATGCGTTTGGTATGGGGATTGACCAAGCGAATGTTCGCCTAGTGATTCACTACCACATGCCGGCCACCATCGATGCCCTTTACCAAGAAATGGGCCGCGCGGGCCGCGATGGTCACGACTCGACGTGCATGATGCTTTATGCCGCCAAGGACAAGGGCCTACAATCCTATTTCATCCAAAGCTCGGATGCCCCTCAAGAAATCAAAAGTTCCCGTTGGCGCAATTTAGATGCACTGGTGAACTACAGCGAAAGCTCCGAGTGCCGCCATGCCGAAATTCTGACGTACTATCAAGATGCGCAGCGAATTTCCAATTGCGGTCACTGTGACAACTGCGTCCCCCGCTCGCCCCGCCGAATCACGCTGACATCCGCCTCTTCGGTTACAAACATCTTTAAAGATCAGCAACCAAAAACCAAACTTGAAAAAGCGGGCAGTAAAAAGAAATCCAGTGCTTTACCTGTGTTTATGGAGCCACACCAGGAGGCTCGCTTTCAAGCACTGAAAGCCTGGCGACGACAAAAATCGATCGAGCTGGATATTCCGGCGTTCATTATTTTTAGCGATCGCACCCTCAAAGAATTGGCCACACAAAACCCAGCTCATTTTGATGACCTCAAAAATATTCATGGTATCGGCACTGAAAAATTAGAACGCTATGGCGCAGATATCATGTTGGTGTTGACAGAGTCCTAGCCGCCCCATCTATAGTTGTCGTCATTATGAAAACAAAACTACATTTGTTATTATTTATTTTATCATTCACGACCACCAGTTTGGCCTTGCCGCCGTTGTC
This sequence comes from Pseudobdellovibrionaceae bacterium, assembly GCA_016785955.1. Taxonomy (GTDB): domain Bacteria; phylum Bdellovibrionota; class Bdellovibrionia; order Bdellovibrionales; family Bdellovibrionaceae; genus UBA2316. The sequence continues at coordinate 78,098 of JAEUWH010000097.1, forward strand.
ACCGGTTCGCTCGTCCGATGACCGACAGCTGTCTCGCGGGAGCACGCGCGCGCTTGAATTCAACGAGGCCCTTTTGCCGGATGGAATGCAAAACATGGGGACTCATCCCGGCGCTCAGATACAGGTGATTCGCTTGGTTAAAAATGCACCGACCGCCGTCACGGGCCTCCGTTTTAAAACCGTGATGAACACGCGGCTGGGAGCCCGTCAAGTCGATCTGATCACCGATGCATCGGGTACTATCACACTGCCTAGTTGTTCGCAATCCACTCTTGTGTTGCAATCGGAATTTCGCGAGCCCCGGTACGGAATTTCATCTCGGCGCAAGTACTATTCCCTGAGAGTCGAAGTTCCCTGCCAAGCGAAGACAGTGCTTGTGTTCAAAGAAGACTCTCCGGCCGGTCAAGTCGTAAGCATCCATCAAGTGATTCAACGAGCGATCGCCACTTTGGCTCAGGTCAGTGATTTTAAATTTTGGGATCGCCCTATTCGTTTTATCTTTCCTTCGGATGGAGATTATTATTCAAACGATCAAGTCAATCTTACACTGGGTCACCAGTGGGATGTTGTGGGTCACGAGATGGGGCATGCGATCTATGATCAAGCCCGTATTGGCTTGTTTGGTGGTGGATCCCATAAAATCGACGAGTGTTACACCAACGCCATGGCCCTTTCAGAAGGTTGGGCGTCGTTTTTCTCGGGATGGATTCATATCGATCTACGCGACCCGGATGCAAAGTTTGAATACCTTGTTCCTCGACGTGCGCCCATTCGTTTTGAACATGTCCCCAGCGATGTTTGTGGCAAATCGACGAACGAATGGCGCGTGAACTCTTTTTTCTGGGATTTAATTGATCTCAACGCCGACGGCGAGGTTTCTCAGATCGCGGCGAAACGACTGTGGGATGATATGCTGGATGCACGCGCAGGTTCCGTCAAGGCCGCAGCCGAGCGTCTGATGTCTCGCGGTTGGGACAAGAGCCAAGTGCTTCAAGTCTGGAAATTAAATTTTCCACAGGACGCTCGCTAGAGAACGTTTGATAGGAAACTGGCTGACCAGTTTCCTAATGACTGAAAATGACACCCTCTCAATATGAGATTTGAAAGATACAAAATTGACTCAATTGAGCGCTTTCGCATGTATCAAAAATAGAAATGAGATATCGCCAGCCACCTTACAAATGTTTTTTTACAAATAGACATTAAAAAAAATTACTCCTTTAGTCTATTCATCAACTTTCCGACTAGAAGTTACAAGGAAAGTATAAATGTTAAACACAATATTCAACATTTACCGTTATCACCTGTTATCCACTTACTTAATCTCTAGCCTTTTATGGAACACAGGCTGCACGATGCACGCTCAAATTGAGAATCTCTCTGTCGACAAAATATCCGCACCTGGTCTGCATTTAAAGGCTCAACAAAATGACAACACAGACTATATTAGTGTAGAAGAAGGAACTCTGATTCTGGCCACAGCCCTCTTGGATAAGGCCCGCGACAGGGATTTGCATATACTTGTCGCTATCACTTCTGAAAATGGCAATGATCGCGTTACTGACCGCATTGGCCAATACACTCATGACGTAACTATACCCGCCGGCGCAACCTCGGCGTTTATAAGTATTCAAACCACTAATGATATTATTTTTCAAGGATCTGATGAATTTACAATAACTATAACGACTCAAGAACCAACCGATCTTAAGAACAACTCCTCGTCTTTAAAATTGATCGTCACCGACAATGAATCCCTGCCCGAACTCAGTTTCCTGACGGGAACTCAAAATAAAAACGAAGACTCCGGAGCCAATCAATTTCGCGTCGAGCTTTCTCGCATCGCACATAATACGACCACCGTGCGAGTGATTGCCGAGGATCTTTCGGCCGTAGCCGGAACTGACTACGTTTTCACTAGTCAAATAGTCACCTTTTTACCTGGCGAAGTTTCTAAAAATATAACTTTCAATTTGGTGAACAGACCTGGCATTCAAGCCTCTCGAAATTTTAAATTCAAATTAACTGACGCCAACAACGCCACAATCACAACAAACACCACCGGTGCAAACACCAAAGAACACGTAGTCACCATTCTAGACATAGATCGACCAACTCTGGCCATTAACGACATCATTCTAAATGAAGGCTCACCGGCGCAATTCACCGTCACCGTATCTGCCGCCTTCGGGGATGCTATTTCCGTTAACTACGCCACCAGTGCTGCCAGCGCATTGGCCGGAACTGATTTCACGGCGACCTCAGGAACTCTGGTGATACCAGCCAACGCAACATCCGGTACGGTCACGATCGCCACACTGACCAACCCCGGAATCTGTGAAAGCAATAAGACATTTAAAGTTCAACTCTCGTCCCCAACAAACGCATCTCTGGGCAACACCGAAGGCACGGCAACCATTCAAGATATATCGCGGCCCTCAGTGCAGTTTTCAAGTGCTACGGCCAGCGTCTCGGAAGGCAGCAGTGCCACCCTGACCGTTCAGCTCAGTGCCGCGTGCCCCACACATTCTATAAACGTTTACTATTCTACAAGCCCTGGCACCGCCACTTCCACTACCGACTTTGCCGTGGCCACCAATGCTCTGGTCACTATTCCCGCCGGCAACACCTCGACGACTATTTCTATTCCGTCCGCTAACGATTCTTTGGATGAAACCGATGAAACATTTAGCGTCACCTTAGCAGATCCGAGCAATGCCACCCTAGGAACACCCATTGTCTCTACGGTTACAATTCTCGATGACGATGCTCCGCCGACGGTCACTTTATCCAGTTCGGCACCAACTGTCTCAGAAGATGGCTCCAGCGTAACATTGACAGCCACTCTTTCCGCTATCTCGGGGAAAAACGTGTCACTTCCATTTACGACAGGAGGCACGGCCACACTTTCAACCGACTATAGCTTAACCGCTTCGCCACTCACTATTAATGCTGGCTCACTTTCTGCGACCATAACATTGACAACCATCGATGACTCATCTTTTGAAGGCAATGAGACTGTGCAAATTTCTCTGGACACACCCGTAAATGCAACACTAGGAACACCTAGCTCACAAACAATCACCATCAACGATAACGATTTAGGCGCCTTTACAATTTCTGGTGTCATTGGCAGTGGCGATGCCATCGTCGACGCTAATCTTTCAAATACGGTTGTCCCCGGATTCAACTGGACATCTTCGACCGGCGCCACAGGTTATAAGATCCACGTGTTAAGCAGCGACCTGAGTACTACCATTTGCGCAGAACAAACCGTGGGAAATGTTCTAACATATCAATACGCCGCCCCTGACTGCACCTTGTCCGCAGGCACTTCCTATCGCGTTAGAATACAATCGACATTGTCTTCGTTTAATCAAAATGCAACCAACAATGATTTCTCTTTTCTGGTAAACTCATCACCGTCCGTAGCCAGCAACGGCGAAGGGCCGTGGTATATAATGGCCGGCAGTAGTCTTACGATTAATGCTTTGGGCGGCGCAAGCCCCACGGTCGGAGTCACCACAGATCCTAACGGAGACGCACTCAGTTTTTTCACTGTCGGAACTGCGACCTTAGGAAACGTCACTTTAAACGGTGACGTGTCGTTCACGTACGCGGCCAATAATGCCAGTTTACATGGTAAGGACACGATCAGTTATACCATCATGGACGCCCGTGGCGGAACTCGTAGCGGACAAATAGTCATTCACGTTATGCAACCCTATACATGGACGGGAAAGACAAGCTCATCCTGGACGACAAACACAAATTGGTGCGGCACCATCAGCGCCGACGCCCGCAGTTGCAGTGGTGCTGCCGGAGCCCCAGGAGACAGTTCCAGCTCACTCAATATTTATTTCGACCAAACATGTACCAGCTCATACTCATGTTCACCAACAACAGCCTCGAATCTGTCTGTAAAAGGAATCTCTATCAAAGGTAACGGATTCACCCAAGGTAACAACTTCACTATCTCGGTCGGCTCGGATGGTTGGAATCAAAATGGAGGGGCCTTTGTGGGAAGCGCCACCGCCTCTTCGTCGAACGACATAACAACCGGTTTACTTAATGTACAATCAGGCAGCTTCAAATCCACCAAAGCCACCCTCACCAGCAGTGGGAACTTAACATTATCTAGCGGAGTTACTTTTGATCATAACAGTGGAGTGGTTTACATAGGTGGGCCATCAGTTGTTTCAATCAATGGCGCTAACTTTTTTAATTTAACTACCAACACCAACTATGTGAATTTTAGTAATGAAACCATCCCTGTGGCCAACAACCTTACGGTCTATGGCGGCTACAACTTTGCTATGGTCAATGGTACATTAGAAGTTAAAGGCAATGTGACTCTGTTGACGGGCGGAGGCTATGGAATCAATGGCTCTACCGTTGTGAAGGTCATTGGAAATCCCTCGGGCCCGAGTACTATTTCTGGTAATGCGGGATCTAGCATCACTAATTTAACCATCGACAGTGGGACTAATCCGATTATACTTTCAGGTACGATAACCATCTCTGGAAGTGGTGGAAATGGATCTTTCAATTATGTCTCTTCGGGGACCTTCACCAGCACGGGATCGACCGTTATCGGCACGGCTGACTTTCATTTTTACGCAGGGTCCGTTCATTATAACAATGTATCACTGGCACAGACAAACTTTCATGGTCATACCGTGAATATCGATGGCAATCTGACACTTCAAGGTGGTTACAACACATGGTTGAACGACGGTACACTTCTTGTTAAAAAAGACATCTTTTGTCAAAGCAGCGATGGCTATCCCAACTATGGTTCCGCGCTCATCAAGCTAATTGGTAACCCTTCGGGCAGCACCATTACGGGCGTCAGTGCTTGCGGCCTCCCAAGTTTAGAAATCGATACCGGCACTTATCCTGTAACACTCTCGGGTACCCTATCTATCTATGGAGTGTACACGTCTGGTACTTATAAGGTCACTTCTGCGGGAAGCTTGACGACGACAGGAAGCCATTTGCTTTTCAAAACCTCAGGAACTTTTTCTCCTGGCAACTTTGCGTATAACGATATTTCTTTTGTTATTTCAACGGGAGCCGTTAACCTGAATGGCACTACATTTTCAGTGAACGGCTCATTAGCTGTCAGTTCTAGTGCTCCGTTTGAACTCAACAATGGCGTCATTAACTTTTATGGAAATCTGAGTTCTTTGGCGACAGGAGCCATAGGCAGCGCAACACTCGTAGCCAAAGGAAATCCATCCGGACAAATGATTTCTTCAGAGACTATAAGCTCACGAATTCCTAATCTTGTTATAGACTCGGGATCTCACCCCGTTTCTTTTTCTTCAATCGCCAGTTTTCACCAATCCCTTATCATCACCTCTAGTGGCACACTGACTGTTCCGACAACTCTACTTACATATTGTTACGGATGCACATTCACCTTGAATACACTGGGGCATTCATTTTCAAACATCATCGTATCGAAAGAGTTGCTCGCTCAAACTCTTCAGCTGCTCAATCCATTGACCTTAACCGGACAACTGGTTGCAGTAGATGGTGTCGCCATCAATATGGCAGGCCACAACTTGAGTACTCAATTTCTATCACTCACATCATCCACACTGACCAAAGCAGGAGGTGTCTTGACCGTGAATGGAAGCGCAGTCGGCACGGGTTCACTGTATGGAGGAACCATCAATCCTTAATGCCGATGAAAACAAACGTTAAGGGCCGGTAACAGAAAAATCGTTCCTCAGCGAGACTCTCTGATGAACAAATTCGGGTTCTTCAAAATCCACACGTGATAAATCCTGAATGGCAGGTCCTTCAATCACCCGCCCATGACAATCAAATCGTGAACCATGGCAAGGACAATCCCAGGACTTCTCTACCGAGTTCCAGGACACGACTCCTCCCAAATGTGGACAAACAGCGGTCAGCGTCGTCACATCGCCAATGTCATTTTTGTACGCTGCAATCAATTGAATTCCATTACGAAATACCCGACCTTCGTTCGTGGGCATTTCTTCTAGGCTGCGAGATGAGGCCGTTGTCACCCAATCTGCATACTGAGCCGCTACATTTAAATTTTCTTTCAGGTAGGTTGGCACACCCTTCAGAGACAGCCGAGACGGATCATACAGTTTTTCCCAACTGTTCACACGATTCATTATTAAATCCACGATCAACATCGCGCCGATCGTTCCATTGGTCATGCCATTGCCTGAGTCACCCGTGATGATAAATACATTTTGATCTCCCGGATTACGCCCCAAATAGCCCAATCGATCCATAGGTTCCAGAACCTGTCCCGACCATTTGTGTTTGATCTCCTCTATAAATGGAAAATGCAAACGAGCCCACTGTTCGAGTTTGGTAAAACATTTCTCTGGATACAGCTCTTGTCCCGTTTTATGATCTTCCCCACCCACAATCAATGTGTCCTCATTGCCCAGACGAATATAATGACTGGGTTTAGCCGTGTCCCAGTACAAACCTTTTTCCATTTTTCCTTTTGGAATTTTAAATGACATCGCGTAGGTACGATATGAATATTGTTTGGTGTGCATGGTCACCCAATCATTCACTGGTGTGTGAGTCGCCACGACAATCGCTGTGCATCTCACAGTATGTCCATCTCGAGTTTTTACAAACGCCTCACGCCCACTGCTGATTTCTTCGACGTGAGTCAATGTATAGATTTGCCCGCCCCCGGCAACGATCAATTCCGACAGTTTCTTTAGATACTTCAATGGATGAAACTGCGCCTGTTTCGGAAAACATAAGCTAGGTCCTTGCAGCCAATGATCGACTTTAGTATCACAGTATGCCACATCGCTCATTCCGGCACTTTTGCACGCGCGATATTCTGTTTGCAAAGTTTCGACACTGTCTCCTATTCCTAAAAATAAATGACCCGGTAAAAACTCAAAATCACAATCAATATTTTCTTCGCGAATAATTCTGGCCACTTTATGGATAGCATTAGAATGACTTTCCGCAATCAGGCGAGCGCCCGCATATCCATGCAATTTTTCCAAATTAAAATACCGTTCTTCTAAAATATTTGAAAGATGGGCCGTTGTCCGCCCCGTTTGCCCGCTTCCTAAGCCGTAACTTTCCAAAAGACATACCCGCTGCCCTTCCTTCATTAAAAGATAGGCCGTGGTCACACCCGCAATTCCTCCGCCCACGACACAGACATCCACTTGAAGATTATTGCGAAGAGGTTCAAAATCAGGCATCGAAAAATTATCAGCCCACAAAGATACACTCTCGTTAGGATGAATAGCTTGCATATGGTCTCCTTACCTAAATTGCATCGTCTCTGAAATTGCGATTTACACGATAGGCTTTCACCTCATGAAACTTCGCAGCACAAAAAACTCAAACAATAAAAATAAGCAAACTCTGCGCCATACAAATTGTGGTTATTAACAAAATTCCTAAGGTAAAAGGCAATCACCGAGGCATAAAAAAAGACGACTGAAGAAAAAATTCCACATAAATATCCATCGACCGCCCCATCTTGTCATTACCAACTGTCATTACCAACCTATCTAGGGCTGCCCTTACCAACAACTTAGCTGTCATTACCAACCTCTTAGGACAATAAGAACAATAATTCACAGCTTGAATTGACAATATTTGTATCTATTATCCTGATTCTGTGTTTATAATTTATTGCTCGTCATTTTCGAAATTCATTGGATGCACTACTGTCTTCTGTGAATGACCCAAAAGACATACAGAAAAAGACATTCAGAAACAGAGGAGGCTTATATGGCAAAAGATGATTTGGTTAATGCTGATGGAAAAATTTTAAACTTATCTGGTGGCGGCGTCTACATCGTATTTTTAGATAACGGCCACGAAATTTCTGCAAAACTATGCGGAAAAATGAAAAAGTTCAAAATCAAAGTCGTTATCGGAGACCGGGTTACTGTTGGTATGTCTCCTTATGATCCCACTCATGGGCTTATACTGCATCGTTTTAAAAGCTAAAAAGTCTCCTTACTCTACATTTAGCCTACCAGGCTTTTTTAGTGCGCCCGCCATTGAAACTGCGTTTTTTCATTGGCTTCGCTTCGCTAATTTTCATTTCACGCCCATCACACTCTGAACCATTAAATTTAACAATCACCGCTTGAGCTTCGGATCCGTTAGACATCTCGACCAAAGCAAAACCTTTACTTTGCCCAGAATCCTGATCCATTACTAATTTTACGGATTCCACCATGCCACATTCTGAAAATGTATTTGTTAAATAATCTTCCGTCGCGGAAAATGGCAAATTGCCCACATATAATTTACTTCCCATAAAATCTCCTTAGGTTAGAACGTGTACGCGCAGTTCTATTAAAATTCTGTATCTAGTTATCGTTTTTTAAATTTTTGCCACAGTCCATACAGTAAACATGACGTTCTTTTCGCCGTGCCCGGTGTTTTTCATCGTTACAAAAACTTTGCACCAAAGAATTAAATTTTTCGCCACATTGAGGACAGTACCTAATAGAAATATTCGATCGGCTATGATTGAAATTTGGACACGTTTTTTTAGAGACCATAACGAACGACCTCTTTTTTGGCTTGCAATTTATTTCCTGACTCTAAAAACCATTCAAATGAAGAAAAAAAGACTATCGATTAGACTAAAAGAATGATGCAGTTAATTTATTAGAGCATGTTCTGAAAACAATAGCTATCGCCTTTTTTTCAAATCAACGATAACAGCACTAGCTTTGAGATCGTTTTTACGACGACTTCAGTTCGCCGTCATTCATTGTAAGATGACCTACTCAGTCTTGATCCCGTACCAACCACATATCATAAAGGCTTGAAAAAAACGAATCGGCATCGCAATACCACTTTGACGAATCAGGTCCTCGGTCTCGTTCGGCGATAGAATCGTCAACATTTCACGCAATTGTAAAGGCAGGTTAGTCAACGACTCAGGGGTTGCCCCCATCATCATTTGCACACCTTCCCAATTTTTTAACATGGATGCAAACTCAGGCGAGTTTAAGTCAAAGCTAATCTCTGTATTCACTAAATATCCATTTTTCCGTAACCGACAACTCATCGCTTGAAAAAAACCGCGACGCTCGGCCCGTGCCACGAAATGACCAACAAGGATACTCAGGGCCAGATCAAAGTTTTCACCCCTCTCCACATCATCTACGTAACCGTGAACTAATTCACAACGATCCCATACTCCCGCAGCCTGGAGTCGCTGACGACAAACTTCCAACATCGGCAGCGAAGGGTCCACGCCCACAAATGTCCACTGGGGAAATGCTTTAGCTAGTGACAAGATTTCAGCCCCGGTTCCGACCCCCACGCATAACACACGCGCGTTTATTGGTTGCTGCCGAACCATCAGACGAATTAAAAAATGCAGGCAATCGGAAATCGGTGACAATTGGCGGTTTCGCTCATCATACATTTTCGAGGCTTCAGCACTGAAAAAATCGACTACGGGAGGTTTAGTCATACTTACGGTTTCTCCTGATCATTAAATAAAACACTCATTAAGACGTTCGTTAAAACACTCATTAAAATAAAATGCTCATAAATCAAAACGTTCGTTAAGATGCTCGTAATGCATCGTTAATCTACACGTTAAGTGCCTAGGTTAAAACACTAGTAGTCTGACCATTTAAATTTTTCCCTCATAACCCATTTTTTCTCTTGCATCTAATTTGTTAAACGTCCAGTTAATAGTGATCGCTTTGTCATTAATAAACTCGCCCCATGCACTTGTTTTCTTCTTTAAAATTTCA
>JAEUWH010000098.1 GCA_016785955.1 Pseudobdellovibrionaceae bacterium
TAACTTTGAAAACTAGATCTGATGCTTAAATTTTAAACTTCACTTTTTTGGTGAAGCGTTATTTATTTGTAAACTAGATTGGTCTCAACGCTATGGCTGAGTTCATAGATTTCACAAAATATTTATCCGCTAGTTACCGTACGAACAGTATCCTTACATATTACCTTTGTTATTGGAAATTTTGCGGCAAACCATCAGAAATTTCATAGTAATCGCCTTTATCAGCCACAAAAATATGTCTTTCAAGTTTGGTATTTGTCGGGCCATCAAAAGCCCCCATATAAATACCTATCCAATCTCTATAGATAGGATCAAAGAAAAGCGAGCTTCCACAAAACGAACAAAATCCTCGTCGAACTTTTATAGACGAATGATACCAAGATACTTTTTCCACACCGCTAATCTTAACACGCTCACGAGGAATATCAGTTCCCGCTTCGTAATGTCCTGTGTGCTTTCGGCATTTGGTGCAGTGGCAAGCAGTCGGCGCCGGTAGATCACCCCGCACTTCAAATTTTACAGCCCCGCAAAGGCAAGAACCACAATGCTTAACTTCCATAATCATAAAACCTACCTATTAGTACTGAAAAGTACGTTAAAATACTTGATCATGTATGTAAATCAAAACATGCTCTTGTCATTATGAAAGATACTATGATTGAAGATCTGAAATTCTATACTGCTGCCGAAGTCGCCGACATTTTGAAAATGAATCCTCAAGTTATCACAAGAAAGCTTCAGGGGGGTGAAATCGAAGGCTATAAAATAGGGAAAGACTGGCGCGTTTCCCACACTCAGCTTCTTCGCTTTCTGGAAAAACATTCAAACGTAAATACGATAAAAAGCCCGCAAGAAAAAGTTATTAAATCTTTTTTTGAAAATGGAAAACTGAAATCTATTCCAACCACGCGATCCAAACGCGAGCTGGTCTTAAGATACTTAGTGACTCAGCTTGAACCAAATCGAGTTTACACCGAAAAGGAAATCAATCACTTCATTACTAGATTTCACCCCGATGTCTGCACAATTCGACGAGAGTTTATCATAAATAAACTGATGGTAAGAAACGCCGGAAAATACAAAGTTGCTTCTTGGAATCAATAATTACTGTGGCGTCTTTGACGGAAGTTGTTTCTTTAGATCAGTGATGAAGATATCTGATCCTTCTTTGTCAACAATCTCCCATGCTCGTTTATAAGAAGGCGCATGCTCAGAATCCCATACTTTAATTTTATCTAGTTCTGCCTTCCGACCAAGCTTCAAATAGATGCTTTTTTGAATTGCCAACAAAAAGATATGGGAACGAACGCCACCATCTTCTTTTTCGTATTTTTTCTCAAGTGGTGATGGGGCTGCAGAAGGATCGTAAGGAAAATTGGTTGTAATATACCGATGCAGCATCTCGTGAAAAACTTCGCTGACAAAATAGAAGTCAGGCTTAACTTCCGATGCCGTGGATTTTAAATAGTCTCTCACGCGAAACACCAGTGGATGACTCATTGGTGCCATGAGGCCACATAACACGAGAGAAAAAGATTCTTCAGATCGGTTAAAATCTCTGTCAAATATTTCAACCAAGGTATTCATCAAAGGACCACTTTGATCGTCCCAGATTTTTTGAAACTCAGGAAGACGTTTTCTTAGATCAGCCTTCATTTCGGGTGTAATGGGTCGTTTAGGATTTTCCGGGCATTGCATATCGAAAACGGAGCCGTGTTCGAAGAATAACTTCGGATAAAGAGATTTTGCGCTTCCGGCCAATGGCAAAAAGAAAATAATGAACAGGATAGTATGTTTAAAATTCAAATTTCACCTCTCAAATCAATATATCTAGTTTTTCCACAAAGCTGCTGGTTCACTGTAAGGAATATTTCCTGACAGTGAAGCAGGGACTACCGTTTTGGGCTATACCAATAATCTAAATCTTCTTTTTTAGGTTGAATACCGATCAAAACTTTCAGCCCTGTAAGAAGAGAAAGAAACATCTGTTTTGATGAAGCATTTTTCCGATCAAATGTTAAAATTCGAACAGAACGCAAATTGAGAAACCGCTTGTTCATCGTTTTCCCATATACCCTCAGATCTCGAGCAAAAGCCATGTCTTCAGCGGCCAAATGAGTTTCTCGAAACCCACCAATTTTGAGGGCCGCATCTTTTGAAAAGAAAAACATTCCGAGCGAAATCCCAGTTATTTTCATCATCAAAAACTCCATTACAGAAACGAAAAATCGGACATGAGTTCTATTGGATCGAATACCCATTCGCACTCCTCCGCCAATAAATTTCTCTGTCATCATTTCTGTCCAAATCTTACTAAAAGCATCAAGAGGAACATATGTATCGGCATCGACTGTCACAACGAGATCATAAGAAGACTGCTTAATACCAGCATTTCTGACAGAGGAGATATTTCGGACCTCATGACGAACAACCCGAGCACCGAATTCATTTGCAACGAGACTCGTTTTGTCTGTCGAGGCATTGTCTACAACAATCACCTCAGTCGGAATATTGAACTCTTGCTTGATATGCTTTTGAGCCGCGTTGATGAAAGAGAGTGTCTCTGGAAGACATTTCTCCTCATTGAAAGCAGGAATAACAATCGAAATTCCGTGACTGTCATTTCGAGGTTTTTGGGAAGAATCCATTTACATAATCTATTCGAAAAAATAGTGGTCGGTCACGAAAGAAATGTTATCTTGTCATCTCAAAATAAGGTTCTTGTCTTTGGGTATCGTCAAACAAGCATAGAAAAAGACTATCGAGATCTACTCGCTGGCCGCCCGGTTCGGCATAATCTTGTACTCGGGATAATAAGAGTTATGCCGAATTCGGCATAACTCGGAGTGTAACAAAGCTTGCTTTGTTCTCTTTTAGAAGATCCCAGACCTCGCAGAAATCTTTGATGTTCCGATTAAGCCGTGAAAGTTCCGTTGCAACAATCAAATCGATGCGGCCTGTTTTAATGTCTGTAAGCATCCGTAAGAACTCAGGGCAACCTTTCATATTTTTTGCTGACTTTCCTTCGTCACAATAAGTATCAACCAAAGTACCCCAATTGGATTCGCGCTTGTTTTGAAATTCGACATAATCAAGTAAACGATTTTTCTGCGATACAAGTGAGCCTTCTTGAATACGAGCCTGTTCCTCCGTCGATACCCTGATATAAATTCCGACTCGTTTCATGCGGCCTCCTTTTCGATAACGTCAACATCGTCGGCTCGAATCAAAGACCCGTCAATTTCAAGCAGAGCCTTAACTAAACGCACAATCTTATCTTCGTATTCAGCTTGCTTTAAATTCACTTTAACGACTTCTACCTCGCAATCATCTAAATCCCATTTCATTAACATTCATTATTTTTCATTTTCATACCTGCACCTCCTTGTTCCCTCTTTTCAAATCCAAAAACTAAGCCACAGGTCTTCGCTCCGGTTCCTGACCACCTCCAACCAATTCGTTGGGTGGGGGTGGTCAGGAAAAACTTTAGTTTAGGAGCGAAGGCCTGTGGCGCGCGCAAGCACTGAACTTCATTTTGGAAGTCTTTGATTTAAATGAGAAAACTTTGATTTTTATAATGAGAATGCATTCTCGCATTTTTTTTGTGAATTTCTCAAACTCAGAACGGTAGTTCGGTGTTTATTCGCAGTTTGTTCGGTCTTTTTGAAAAACTAAGGGTGGCGGAATGTCGCCACCCTTGATTCAGGAATGATTTTTAATTTTAAGAGCTTATGATGTTCGATCGCCTGGTGGGGTCCCGCCACTGGCGGCCTGAAAATCGCCAGCCTAAAACAACAATTTTAAACTACCAAAGCTCAATTCTTTGAAGCCGTACAACTCCAAAAATCAAGGGATTATTGCTTACTTGATTTTGATACTTCCAGTTAAATTTTTAAAAGTTTGAGAAAGATTTTGAGAAAGGATTCTTAATTTCTCTTCATCTTTTAGCACGCTATCTTTAGCGGAAATCTCTACATCCGCTTCTAGCAGGAATCCATTTTGATAAAACGCAACTGCCGTAACGCTCATTTCACTTTTTTCAGATTCTTTAATCTTCTTAAAAGTGATATTATTTTGTCCGTCTTTGACTCCATACTTAAATGAATTAGGATAAGTAGTTCCAGCAATACTATTTAAAAAAATAACTTGCCCATCTGATGTGAATAAATTTGCTTCTTTTAATGAATTAGAGACGAAACTGTATCCTTCAGATATCGCATCAGTGACGGTTCCATCAATCGTGTAACTTCCTGCTGGCTGAGAAAAGGCAATTGAAGAAAACAAAGACATAACGCCAATAAATAAAAGTTTACTCATACTATCTCCCAAGTTTTTCATAGTAGACAGTAATAGCAGAAAAAAACTGCAATTGGATTGGGTATTTATAAAATTATAAATATAATACGACTGTCTACAGATTTGACGACAAACCCGCTCGTTAACCCAATGCTAAGTTGATCCGCAAAAAACGAACCTTACTAGACAGTATAGATATTTACACCCCAGATCAATTATACAACATCTTATAGTCTTATTTCTCAAATTGAGACGTCCAGTAACTGTTTGTTTTTTGATATCAATTTTGATATCATGTTTTATATGAGTAAGACCGAAAAGCTATTAGCGAAACTTAAAAATGGAACAATCTCCGCTCATGAACTGAGAACGCTTTTAGGTCAACTTGGGTGGACTTTGGCCAGGCAAAAAGGATCACATGAGCAATGGCTGAAGAATGGCAAAGTGATAACACTGGCAACCCATTCGAAAGATTTAAAGCCGTATCAAATAAAACAGGTATTAAAGGCATTGGAGGAATAATGGCATTACCTAAAAAAATAAAAGAACTGATTCCATATTATTCTTATAACATTCATTACTCAGATGCAGATAAAGCCTACGTTGTGTCTGTGGATGAACTTACGGGCTGTATGACTCATGGGGATTCTGCCGCAGAGGCTTTAGAAATGGCGCATGAAGCAGTTGAAGGTCATCTTGAAGTTTTGATTTCTCAAAAACAAGAAGTTCCAGAGCCCATTTCAAAAATTAAGGCAAGCGGTGATTTTCTTGTAAGAAGCAATCCTGAACTTCATCAAAAGCTTATCCGCAAATCTCATCAAGAGGGCTATAAAAGCCTCAATAAATTTGTCGTTGATAAGCTTGAAGAGATCGTCGAAAAATAAAATTCTAATTCTTTTTGGGCTTTTTCGCATTTTTTCTTACGAAACCCTCTGAAATTCCGATTAGAGCTGCGGCTTTAATAAAAGATCCGTGCTTCAATACAAGATTCTGCAAATTACTAGACGATAAAGCCTTTGGTTCCACCACCTCATCGAACTCCAGTTCAAATAAAACCGACTTCGCACCAAAAACCGGTTCTTCTACTTCTGCCCCTCGCGCACCAATCTTTGTTTTCGTTCATTTTCATCAGTACCGCGAACGGCTTTTTCAATTCATATCGCACGGTTAAGCCATCCGCGGCAGGTTCGCTACTCAAATCAGTTTTCTCGTCAAGTGCTGGAAAAGGCGGTAAGTGTTCTAGCCTTTTTACGCTCGATAAAAGAATTTTCATGGATTCAAAATTACATGCTTAACCAAACAGTGCCCGTGCGGTTTTAGGTTTGGCAATCGCACAAGCGGTAAGTGCGCGATGGAACAAGGAATCTGGATCATGTCGTCGATTAAATCGATACGTATATTCGGCCAAGTAATTTGCTAGAAAAACCCGTTTTAATTCCAACGCGGAAATGCCGCGCTTTCCTTGCATTACAAAGTAAATCGCCCGAAGCCAGATCAGAAGAGGGAGGATAGGAGTTTTTAAGCCCGAATTGATCCATCCTAACATCTAGTTTTTCCTTGGTTGTTGTTAAAATTGTGTAATTGGAAGCGGTCTTTGGCAACGATTTTCAGCGATTTATAAACCTGACGTCGAATATTTGATTTC
>JAEUWH010000019.1 GCA_016785955.1 Pseudobdellovibrionaceae bacterium
CAACTTAGCTCAACAAAACATTTTTGGGAAACCCAATGGCAGGAAAAAATGGGAATCAATGCGAATATCAAACTTACTTTTTTAGGAATTACTGTGGATCAGGTCTAGATTTAAAATCCCAACACAATCGGAACGGTATCCTTGAGTCAGCAGTTCGCGCGTCTCCGAGTTTCTAAGTCTCGGAATAATTTCTTGTCTCACGATCATCCAAAATAAAGGCTCGCTGAAGGTCCCGCCCCCGCCATCTTTAGCCCCCTTCCCTCGAGGGGGAGATTGCGCAGTGACAGAAATGGCAGACAGCACGATCAATATCGAGAACAAGAGAGATGTAATTAACTTTGAAGACTGTTTCATAGCTTATCTCCTTATGGTTTCAATGCTCATGCCTTATTTATACGCAACAGATGGGACCGATTCCAGTCTTTGTTTGTTAATTGTTACTAATAATATTAACAAATTGTTAATATTATTGTAAACTGTATAAATATGGATGTTTTTTCATACGATGATTACCGCCTTCTGATCAAAGATAAGCTGTCTCTGCTGCCCAAATCTGGGCACGGGCAAGCCAAGCGCTTGGCTGAATATGTCGGCGTCAGCACAGCTTTTATCAGCCAAGTTTTATCGCACACTCGGCATCTAGCTCCCGAGCAAAATTTTTTAGTCACAGAGTTTCTGGGACTATCAGAAATGGAAACACGTTATTTTTTAAAACTAATGGAGTGGGAAAAATCAGGAAATCATAAACATAAAAAATGGCTTCGCAAAGCACTGGACTCTATCCGCGAGGAATCCAAAAAAATTTCTAGTCGTATTCAATTTCAAAAAGTTCTAAGCGATGAAGAAAAAGCAATCTTTTATTCGGATTGGTATTACAGCGCTATCCGCATGCATTGTTCAATTGCGCCCAGATCACTCAATGATCTGGTTGCATTCCTCGGGCTCCCTCGTAGCGTTGTTACAAAATCCCTCCAGTTTTTGGCTAATTGCGGATTGATCACATTAAAAGACGAGCTTTATGAAATCGGCTCCATGTCGACGCATGTTCATGCTGATTCCCCATGGGTGATGCTTCATCATTCCAATTGGAGAAAAAAGGCTCTTGAAAATGTGAAACTCCCAGCCACGGAAAAGGTTCATTACACTTCTCCGATGACTCTATCCCAAAGCGACGCCGAAAAAATTCAAGCCATGATCCATAAAATGATCGAAGAGATCGGTACCATAGTCGACCCCTCACCCGCCGAACAGATTATGTGTTTGAATATTGATTGGTTTCGAGTCGGAAAATATTCCGAATAGACTCTACCGAGAATTTTCTGGGAATAAATCAAGCGGAAAGGTGATGACCGTTTTAGGAAGTAGGTCTGGGCTGACAGTATCTAAGTTTCCTATTTAACCACATTCGCATCCACGGCTTTTTTTAAGGTATTTCGTTTAGAATCGATATTATTTAGAAAATTTCTATAAGCACAGACACGCTCTTTATGAGGTAGATCCGCAAATTGTGCGTAGCTCAGCTCCGACGAACCATACCTAATCGAAGCATTACCGCATTGCTTTTCACGGATATCTTTTGGAATCTCCGTTAGAGCCAGGGTTTGAATGCAAAAGTGGTCCTTGAGCGAGCTATCAATGTTCTCCGATAACCCTTTGTTAAATGATCGACCTTCTGTATCACTGCGATTTAAGAAATTTACGGCGTTGTCTTTGTATAAGCCAAAGAATTTACTAAACGCTTCGATCTGGGCACCGCTGAGCGCGATCGCATTTTTCGCATCATTTTGGCGTTCATATGGCTTTTTAAGTTCGTAGACGCCTTCTAAAAAATCGTTGTACTGCATATATATTAAATCATGAATATCCTGTTTGTTTGCAACCGTGCCCGCCACTTTTTGGTTTTGGTGGTTGGCCACCGCCTGAGTGATTCTGGCCATATCTTCTTTAAAACCATGTGAATGATCCAGAAGGCGTGTCACTTTAGCATAAAGATCTTTTGTTTTTTCCTCGGGAATATCCGTGGTCGCGCTATCAATCTCGCGACCCAATGCCACTATTTCGTCGATTTGTGTACGCAAAGGGTTTAGTCTCAACAAACGTCCCCGTGAATTCTTGAAATCATCAGGAATAGAATCGAAAAAATCTTGAATATTTTCTAGGTGCTTCAGGGAACTCGACTGCCCGACATCATTTGTCAGAAAAGCCATTGTAAAATTCGAGATTTGATCGTCTTTGGGCAATACTCTGAATTTTTGCAAAATTGCCGATTTGTACGTTTCAGATCTTGATTTGATAATGTCCAGTCTTTCCGGAGACGTGAATGATTCGTACATTTTAAGCGCTTCCGGAATTTCCTTAATGATATCTTCACCCGCAAGCGCCGCCACCATATTTTTTCTCACTGCGTTTTCCAGTTTCCCTGCTCCGGTACCACCATTTTCAGTTTGTAAATCATTAGCTCGTTTCAATCTCGGACTGGCGTTGATAGCTACCGCAAATTTTTGATAAAGATCGTTATATTCAGCTTCGCTATATATTAAGTTCAGAAATCCTTTTTCTTGTTCCGCCGTCGACATGCCTGACCGAATCTCCGTGATCGAAGCTTCCCCTAACGACACACCCGTAGCGGGATATCCAAAAATTTTTGTCCCAAAGGTATTAACCGCTGTGTATAGATTGGCTCGATCTTCTCTGCGTCGTGCTTCCGCCGACATTGAACGATCAGAAGACTTTGCACTTTCTTTTACCGTACTCAGGCCCGCCTCAAATGCCGCCGTCGCCGACATGAAAGTAGAATTTACCTTTAAAGTTCGCGCCTGCTCTTCTGTATATGAAATTTTACTTCCTAAGTTCCGGGTCATCTCGTCCACCGCCTGCGAACTGGATTTTCCTTTTTCCATGATCGCAAGTAACCGCCTCATCTCCGGAGAACATTTATCATCCTTACAAGGTCCCGCACTTAATTGCTGCAGTAACGCCTCTTGCCTAACCAAACGACAATGCTGATTACCTAGCTGCTCGAGCGTACATGACAACCCCGTTACCAACATACTTTGATTGCTAGCTTCAAAGTCAACCCGCTTATCATCGTTATTCGCATCACGAATATCAAAAATATTTTGAATCAATCGGCCAGCGAGAGTGATTCCGATACCTGCGGGGCTCGATGCGAAAAAGCCTGAAATTCCTAAAATGCCCGTTACAATCTGTCGTCTCAGCACCGGATGTTTTTTGTAGCAGTCCGAGTTTTTTCTTAAAGACGCCGCCATTTCGTTAGCGAGCGAATCTAGTTGCGAAATACCGTCGATGTAGCGTTTTCTGTCTCGCGCACCACTTTCAACTTTGTTGCTCACTCTTAGACGGATCAACTCGGTACGCGCGCTTGACACCATGGCCTGCAGGGTCGATTCATCAGGAAACAACGCCCGATTGGGATGTCCCTGGGGAATTGTCTTTACGTACGCTAAATCCGCCAGCGCCTCTTCGATGATTAACTCGGTTTTTTTGATATCTTCCGTGGCACCGTAGTTATCAATTTGTTGTAAAACAGCGTCCAACTTGGGAAGTTGTCCAATAACGGCCAGTTCGGCCTGACACTCTTTTTCTTTGTCCGAAATTTTTTCCAACGACGAACGCAAGTTCGCCAACGAGGTGCGCACCGACTGGGTCGCGCTGCCACTCATGCTGTCACAGCGGAACGACTCCAAAAGAATATTTCCCGCACTGTTACTCATGTTGGCAAAAGAAGTCGTACCTAAGCTGAAGGAAAGGAACACAACCAAATAGGCAGCATTGGTTGGTAATGACACATTGGTTGGTAATGACAGACAATTGCTAGTCATCATAACGAGACAACCTTCTTGTTTTTTTGAACTAAACGAAGCTGGTTGAAATCAAAAGCACGTGTAGATTTTTTAGAAATACTTAGGTGACCACCCATAGTGGAATACACCTTTATGACGTCCGGGGTTTCGTAATAAAACAGACTACTGGTTTTATATCTTTTTATTTTGACAGACTTGGCATCCACACCATCTTCTTTTGCCAGCTTAGTCACCGTTCGAATGGAAATTGGTTGATAATCCACGCCCAGAATAAGCGACTTTCCTTTACGAGAAGTGATAATGCCAATCTGGTGAGTACTGGAATGTGTCACCGCAAGATTCTCTGGTTGCTTAATTACAAGTTCGTAATGCTTTAACATACGCGCACTTGTGGTGGCTGCCATAGCGTGGCTAAAAAATAATAATCCCGCGAGCAAACAACACATCTTCATACTTCAATTGTACAAGGACATACGCGCTCTGCTAAATTGTTTTTTCCACTCTGGACTGAAGCCTATTGGATCGCGCTGATACTGACGCCACAATTTCGATGCTAAGTCTAGGAAAGTAAGCCTAAAAGCAAGCTCCAAAACACGCCCAAAGAGGAGAGACTCGAATATTATTTTTTCAGCCAATACCAATCTATCAACAAACAGGCGACATCGGTTGGCTCCGACTGTTTCACTTTATGTAGAGTCTTAGATACCGCCTCTAGCAATAGTTCGCGCACGGCCAGGAAATCTTTCTTACTGATCGAAACTGGTCCGGTGAATTGCAGTTCTTCCTCCGCAATGGATTCTGTTCTTTCGAGGCCCTTGATCCGCCAGTTGTGGTGATGCCGTGACAAGAAAGGAGATCCCCGCTCGACATGAACATGCTGAGTACCCATGGTGTACAAACCATTTTTCTCCAGGCATAACTGGGTATCCACCAGAAAATTTAAAATACCCGCCACCTTCTCGCGCGATATTTGAAAACGCTCGGCGATGTCGGCCAACGTTTGGCCCTCTCGAATCGAAGTCGACAACCAAATCGCGCAGTATAAATAACTCGAATAGAAAACTGATTTTTCATAATCGCCCAGAATGCGATCCTGATTCACCCGTTCTTTAAGATTCAGCGATTCAATTTTTAATTTCTGTAATTTTTTAATGTAGTGATCTTTCAGGGGTTTCGTTCCAGATCGTTCGATTTTAAGTAGCGTCAAAAAATACTCGGTCTCAAGTTCATTTAGCCCAACAAACCGGGTCAGCAAAAGTCCATGCTCTTCTGTAAAGTCTTTCGTACCCGATAGGACTTGACTGATTTGCGAGGGATCGACGTTCAAATACTCGCCAATAGATTTGACTAAACCACGGCCTTTGCGAGGCTGGTTTTCGATAAAATTCTTTAAAAATAGCTTATAATCGTCAAATTCAAATACCTTCATTCTTTAGACTTATCGACCACTTATCACAAAAACTGACCAAAAAATCAGTTTTATTGCTGATTTCTGATGAAGTTTATATTTAGAACTTTAAAGCATTGCGTTAATTTAGCGTCATCAGCAGGAACTCTGCTTGCAAACTTTAACTTATGGAGAACTCTATGACACCTAAATCGATTATATTGAATACAACGTCACTTATTTTGACATTGTTAGCGCAATGGACATTCGCCCACACAGAAGTACCCCCCGGCCTAGGCTCAAGCCAAGCACAAGACCTGGTTTCCCAAATGTTACAAAAAGGCGGAGGAAAGGGAGGCGGCGGAGCCGGTACCGGCGGCGGAAATACTAAAGGCTCCCTACCTGTAGCACCTGATCAAGTTCAAAAGTTCATTATGGCATCTAAAAAACCGACGGTTTATATCTTCCGTCGGTTTGAAGTGATTTTTTCATCGCTCAACGTCGGAGACGACCTGCTGAACATGTACAACAAGCTCTATCGAAGTGAAAAAAATGTGTTTCAAGCTTTACAAGAAGCACAATTCCATACCACACCAAATGGTCCTTGTATTGATAGCGACGGCGTTGAAAAGGAAGCCAGTGCTAAAGACTTCCCTGTAATTTGCTTCAACTTAAAGAAAATTTCTGATCGGGTAAATTCGGATTCTGTTCAGTCTGAAATTCTAGCACTCGTAACCCACGAGGTTTCACACGGTGTCGGTACCGATGAGAGAGAAGCAGACCTTCTGCAAACGATGACGAAGGGATCTCTGGCTAATGATCCATATAATAAAATTCCGTCACTGGTTAATATCTACAAGTCAGCTATCGAGGACTTACAAGACACCTTAAACGAAATTTTAAAAACCTTACCACAGCTAAAGACACCAGAAATATGCGTCGGCATGACCATGTTGATGTCCAAAATTAGCGAGGCCAACAATCGTAATATGAATAGTATCTTCGATACCGAGAAAAATGGAATTGCCTTATCGGGATTGCGAGAGACTGAAATTATGATGGGGTCTATGCTACGAACTGTCGCCGGGATGACTTATTGCCTGTCGTCTTTCCCAGAATATCAGAAAATTAGCCGGTTTTTTGGTGATCGTAAAGAAATGCCCATCAAAGAATTCTATTCAAAAATGTACCCCTCCCAATCGAACATAATGATAGGCGTCCAAGATGGCAATATCCGCCACTTGAAAACCGGCGACACAGCGACTTTGAAACTGGAACTGCAGGACCTACACACTGCCCTAACTGAAGTCTTGAACAAATTGTAAACTTGGAATGAATTAGGAGAATTTTTATGAAAAGCATATTTTTAATACTTACGTTATTAGTTTTATCACAAAGCGTTTCCGCGATCGCTTACTTCAAATGTTTTCCGAATGAAGGAAAATATAAAGGTTCAAGCGTCATCACGATGGGACCTGACGATATGGTCAGCCAGGACGCCGCCAATTTGATCTTGGCCAAACCAGAATTGTACGAAGCAAAAACACTTCGGTGTGAACGCTGGTTTCCACCGACTCCGGGATCCGCGGAGGATCTAGCGGGGAAAAAATGGAAATTTATCGGCGGAGGACTTGACAGCTGGTACCTTGTTTTCCAGAACCAACATCTGTTGCACATACAAGAGTGCGGCCAAGTCAAAATGATCCACAAATTCAAAGTCGAACAAGTAGGCACTCAATCATTCAAACTCACAGAAGATGGGATTGAGGGACAATGCAGTACTTGGTCCGTGCCTGGATTCAAAACCGGAAGTATCATTTCAACAACCGTCACGAATAACCATACCGAGGGTTGGCATCTGCTCATATCAGATTCACAACCAGGTGAATCGACGAGTTTCACCAGCTTCTATAAACAAATTCCGTAATTGTAAGCCCTCAACATAATGGCATAGAACCCATATCTGGAATACGTATACAGAGAAGCCACATAAGCCAATGTGGCTTCTCAATCAAAACGTATGTCCAGTCATTTTTAGAGGCGGGAAAATCATTTGCCGCCGTCGTCATCAAAGATGCAGATTTTATTGGTCTGGTTTTACTGATCTGGCCCAGTTGAGTGGACACTAAAACGGAAACAGGGCAACTCACCCCAAAAACAATTTCGTAAGTATCATATTTAGTTCGTAGAAATCCATTTTTTCGACGATCCCCAAAAAAGAATCGCCGACATCTTTGGGCAAAGAGGGATTTAAAGACGATGTATGTAAAATAAATGATATAGAGCATTTTTTGTTCACAAGATAGTTAAGCACGTCAACACCACTTCCATCAGGCATTATATAATCCGAAATAATAACCTCAAAATCCCAATTGTTTTGCAGAATTTCAATGGCTCGATAACCGGACGTCGCAGAAATCAAACGAACATCAGAGAAATTATTATCGATTTCTTCGATCAACAATTCAATCACCCCTGGATCATCATCAATCACTAAAATATTTGTTACCATCGCGTCACTTACTGTTGTCGCCTTGTTGCTTGTCGTCTTGTTGTTTATCATTCCGCTGTTTATTACCCCACTGCTTACCGATTCTCTGCTTACTATCTCTTCGTCTTTCCACGCTCATCGCTGGATTCTTCGAATATCTATTTCAAACCGACCACTCAGAATTTCCTCTAGATATAATTTATTGCCTTTACCCTGAGGATCCTCACAACCAAACAATAAATAATACAGACTCACTCCAAAGTATTTGGCAATTTTAACCGCCTGAACAGGGTTAGGGGTTCGATTCGTCATCCAATCAGCAATCGTTG
This sequence comes from Pseudobdellovibrionaceae bacterium, assembly GCA_016785955.1. Taxonomy (GTDB): domain Bacteria; phylum Bdellovibrionota; class Bdellovibrionia; order Bdellovibrionales; family Bdellovibrionaceae; genus UBA2316. Next base: position 8,032 of record JAEUWH010000019.1, read on the forward strand.
ATTTAGGAACTCCCGTGCTTTGCGAAACCGAAAGCAAAGTTTCCCCACGCGTCTTCATCAGATCTCTCAGCACATCTTTAATTTTCAGTTCCTGCTCCATAAGTAAATCAATCATCTTACTTCGTCACTTTCCTGTTGAGGCCAGGTCCAACATCCAAGACAGGTTTCCAACATCCAAGACAGGTTTCCAACATCCAAGACAGGTTTCCAACATCACGGAAAAAATATCTCCGCGTTCACTCTCTATTAAGGTGTTATTTTTATCCCTTATAAGGGATATACGTCAAAAGAAAATCGCTTACGCTTAGAAATGGCCAAAATAAAAAAGACTCGCTACAAGAATGACCTATTTTTAAAATCCTTGGGTCAGCATTGTCGACAACTGCGTAAACAAAAGGGTCTCTCGATTGATCGCCTTGCAAAGGAAAGCGATCAACTGTCGACAGGCACCATCGACCGCCTAGAGCGAGGCCTAGCGGACTCGCAAGTCCTGGTTTTATTACGTTACGCCGAAGTCTTGGGGTATTCAATTTTGGATTTATTTTCATTCCTAAAAGACAACCCCGAGCTGGCTATCTATAAAGATCCACGCATTATTCCTTATGAGGAAGGCGGCAAGGCGCCCGCCCGACACGTCCCTGTCTACCCATTAAAAGTGGCCGCAGGACGATTTGGAAATTCCGAGTTAACACACGAATCCACTCCTATTGGCTGGGTCGATGCATCGTTAAAAAATGATAACTCTGATTACTTTGCCGCCTTTGTTCGTGGCCAGTCCATGCAACCCAAGATTAACGATGGCGACCTCTGTCTTTTTAAGCGCTACACCGGCGGCAGTCGCCAGGGTCATATTTTTCTTATTCAAGCACGTGGACTTAAAAACTCGGAAACCGACGAATCCTTCGTCGTTAAAAAATACGTACGACAAACCCCCGGCCGACAATCTGAAGACGACGATATGTCCATCATTCACTTGGTATCAGAAAACTCGAAGTTCCCTCCAATTATATTGATGGGAGCCTCCGACGACGAGATTCAAGTCCTGGCGGAATTCATACGAGTCATCAAAGCTTAATATAACTCTATACTGCCTAGCCATAATGGATTAAAGCGGCGCCATGATTGCAAAGGAATATCATATAAATTAAATGGGTTATAGCCCGAGGAAGACCAGTATGAAAGTGAAAGGCGCGCTGTTCAGTATTCTGTTGTCTACTTTTTTTACACTATTTCCCGATCAAAGCCGGGCCATCCAAACTCAAAAATCAGGACAAATTGTATGCATTGAATCCAACATCGACGAGAGCACAAACGAAAAAACAAAAATTGGTGAAATTATTGTAACGTTAAACAAAGAGGGACACCCCGTATTCATTGAGATGGCTAGAAAGAAAATAGCCGGCCTACCTTCGATAAAGAAAACTTTTGATATAAAATCAAAAATCAAAAGCGAACTCGTAAACTACTCACAACACGAATTCGAAAAAAGCGAGCCTGGAGAGCCAACCTCAATTCGCCAAACCAAAGTGATCTCTGCTAAAGATATCGACGGCCGCTCATTAGTTTTAAAAATTGAGAACATCTCGCATACAGATCCACAAGAATCCTCGTTCGTATACGAACACAGCAAAATCGAAATCTCGTCGATTAAAGAATTTACCATTGTGACCTGCAAAGGGACTCAAAAGAAAACACCATCTATCTAAACGACCTAAACGACGTTTCTTAACTAGACCACATTACCACTGTGAAATTTCAATATTACTGGTTTGACGACATTTTTGAATTTAACTACACTGATTCCATGACTGCCTACTGGAGCATTTTTTTACTTTGTTTCGCCAATATTTTTATGACATTTGCTTGGTATGGTCATTTAAAAAATAACCAAACAAGCCCGTTATGGATTGTCATTCTTGCGTCTTGGGGAATCGCGTTTTTTGAGTATTGCCTACAGGTTCCCGCAAACCGCTTAGGCCTACAGAGCTTCACCCTTCCTCAATTAAAAATTATTCAAGAAGTGATCACCTTGGCGGTCTTTTTGATATTTAGTTATTTTTATATGAACCAACCTCTAAAGTGGAACTACCTTTGGGCATCAATGTGTATTTTGGGTGCCGTATTTTTTATTTTTCGCGAAGGCTAACGACCCCGCTCTTGACCCTCTCGTGAACTGCTTTTCTTGAAGTGAGACAAACTAAAATACGCTCAACTCAATATTCAATTCAGAACATTTAACACGACATCCATCCTGACATAAAAAGTCTACTCCCCCCTTAACTCAAAATAAGCCATCTTAATCTTAAATCGACCTAGATAGGTTGGTAATGACATCTTAAATCAAACGTCTTGTTTCTTAGCAACAAGACCTGAAGCGAGCCTCATCTTTCAACCCAAATAGATTGCTCAGAACACACAGCCTTCAAAACTAGATCTTTTGCTTTCAAGATTTTACCGATAAATACTCACTGACATATTCACTGAACTATTTGCTGACACGAGATGATCGGGAAATCATCAGGAATTTACATGAGGAGGACTCTGTGCGCGCAGTCTTTTTTATTGGCTCATTTCTTTTACTCTCTGCCATCGCCGGAGTTTCATTTTTCTGGTCGCCGATTCTGGTCCTACTTGTTTTTCTTCTACCAATTATCGGCTTAGGACTTAAGGATGCCTATCAAACCAAACGCGCCATCTTAAGAAACTTTCCCGTCGTTGGTCATATGCGATTTCTGCTAGAAGCCATCCGACCCGAAATACAACAGTATTTTATCGAATCCGATGTCGGCGGCGCGCCCGTTCCACGCGAAACCCGATCCGTCGTATACCAACGCGCAAAACAACAAACCGACACACTTCCCTTTGGCACCCAAAGAAATGTTTACGAGGACGGTTACGAGTGGTTGAGCCATTCGCTGTCCCCTAAGCATATCAACACCCAAGACCTACGCGTCCTGGTCGGTGGACCACAATGCAAAAAACCCTACTCGGCGTCCGTCTTTAATATTTCCGCCATGAGCTATGGCGCCCTCAGCAGCCATGCCATTCAAGCCCTCAATGGCGGTGCAAAACTTGGCGGATTTTATCACAATACCGGCGAAGGCGGAGTCAGCCCCCATCACCTCTCGGGCGGTGGCGACTTGGTTTGGCAAATTGGAACAGGATACTTTGGTTGTCGCACGGACGACGGAAACTTTTCCGCCGACCTGTTCCAAGCCACAGCCACGCACGAAAATATAAAGATGATCGAGATTAAACTTTCTCAAGGCGCCAAACCCGCTCATGGCGGTATTTTACCAGCAGCCAAAATCACTCCCGAAATCGCCGATATTCGCAAAGTTAAACCCGGCGCCGACGTCATCTCGCCGCCCGCACATCGCGCCTTCTCGACACCCATGGAACTTCTACACTTTGTACAAACACTTCGCGAGCTTTCCGCTGGCAAACCCATCGGATTCAAAATGTGCGTGGGCCGACCCCACGAATTCGTAGCCATCTGCAAAGCCATGGTGGAATCACAAATTTACCCAGACTTCATCACCATAGACGGCGGCGAAGGCGGTACCGGCGCCGCTCCGCTCGAATTTTCCAACAGTGTCGGCGCGCCTCTCGAAGAAGGCCTTACCTTCGTACACGATGTTCTGATTGGCTTTGATCTGCGCAAACACATTCGCCTCATCGCTTCTGGAAAAATCATGACCGCGTTTAATATTTTTTCCCGCATGGCCCTAGGCGCCGACATCTGCAACTCGGCGCGGGGAATGATGCTCTCTTTAGGCTGCATTCAAGCACGTCAATGCAACACCAATCACTGCCCAACCGGCGTCGCTACCAGCAACAAAAATCTAGTGGTCGGACTTGTCCCCTCGGATAAAAAAGTACGCGTGTACAACTACCATCGCCACACCTTATACGCATTCGCCGAATTACTGGGGGCGGCCGGCCTCGAATCGACCAAGAAAATCTCACGCCATCACGTGAACCGCCGCGGAAGCGATGCTTCTGTTAAATCTTATGCCGACTTGTTTCCCTACACAGATCGCGGCAGCTTCTTGGCACCTGCTCACCAACCGACCTACGCAAAATACATCGAGATGGCCTCACCTTATGACTTTGCACCCGCTCATATTCAAATGCGAAAGGCCAGCTGATCGCTGTTTTGTTCTTGCCAAACTTCTGCTTCCGGGGCATCAAAACAAAACCGTGTTCAATTTGCACAAGGATTTTTATGCCCTCTTTTGATATCGTATCGGAATTAGATCTCCAAGAAGTCGACAACGCCCTCAACCAAGCTCGTAAAGAAGTCGAAGGTCGCTATGACTTTAAAGGCAGCATGGCTGAAATCAAATGGGATAAAGATAAAAATGAGATCGTCATCCAAGCCGAAGATGATTATAAAATGGGAGCGATTTCGAGTATTATTTTAAACAAAGCCGGTAAACGCGGAATTGATCTAAAGGCCTTCAAGTTGGAAGACATCGAGCCCGCCGGTGGCAAAATGCTAAGACAAAAAATCAAATTGATTCAAGGCCTGGAAAAAGACGTCGCTAAAGACATCGTTAAATCAATCAAAGATTCAAAATTAAAAGTGCAGCCACAAATTATGGACGACAAGGTGCGGGTGACCTCAAAAAGTATTGATGAATTGCAAACAACCATGGCCACACTGCGAGGACAAAACTTCCCCGTACCCCTCCAATACAACAATATGCGCTCGTAAGGCCGCACTCTAAGCAGACGTATGAATTCAGTGATAGGGATTCCAAGTCACTGATCACACCTGTCTGCCTATTTTAAGTGTCTCAACTGTGCCTGCTGATACGAGCTTACGGTGCGATTAAAAAGGCCACACAACAGTGGATCCTGCAGGATATCGACGGATTGAATATCCTTTTCGATTTCAGCGGCAAATACCATATCATTGATGCGAACATAGAGTGACGTCAGCGATTCACCATTCACCAGTGCCCCATACAAACGTGCCAGCGGAATTTCGGTCAACCAACCTAACGGCCCAGCCACGGAATCAACACTTACAACCTGTCCTTTGTGGATATGGTAATAAAAACTGCGCGCGTGCCCGTTGTGATCATACACTCGCAAACACCAGAATCGCGACGACTGAAAATACGGATCTTCAAAGGGATCTATTTCATTTATCCGACCCGCTAATAGACACTGGCAATAATGATAAACATAATCTTCATGATCTTCCGATAACGCTGCGAATTTTTTAGCAATTTCCGATGTGGAAGGCACAATCACATTTGCTTGGTATTCATAATCGCCGTTTTCCGCACCCACGATACGAAGCCAATCCAAAGATGGTCCCAATGCAAAATGGTTCTCACTCAAACGTATGGAACGCGACGGGTTGAGACGCACGATCTGGGTCGACGGCAAGAAAGCATGCACCTGCCGGGCAAACGAGCGATAAGAAATCGGAAAAAAAGCCTGACGGTACCAAGACCAAGTCTCTTGAATAAATTGGCATGAGCTGGGCACCACAATACGCGGATTCAAAGCTTGCAATTGAGCCACCCACTCGTGGGGAATCAATCCTGTCGCCGCCGTTGCCCGACGAGGCGACAAGACCTCGAGTTCACGCATCGTTTGAAACGGCCACAACACAACATCCCAAGATCTTTCATTTTTCAACAGGCTCATTGTTTCTGGATCAATCCAAGAATCAACAACATTTAAAATATTGTGCCCATCCACTTTGATATGCAGAACAGAGTCTATGTCCCGATCCAGCGCCGGTCGAGGAATCACCTCGAAACCACCCACACAAATCGCTTCGTTCAACCTCAACGCCCGCACCGACCGAAACCCCAGGGCTGTGACTAACGCAAAAAATTCGTCGTGTACGCAGTACATATAGATCGGCACCCGCCGGTCGATATGATTCAAACTGGTCAACGAACAATGATCATCATGATAATGAGAAATAAAGACCGCATCCCATTTCTGCTGTTGAATCTGCAACAGATCAAACTGCACATCAGGAAAAGCATAGTTATTCACACTGAAGGGATTTTCAAAAATGGGATCGAACACAATTTTAACATTATCGTGCTCAAAAATATAACCCGCATGCAAAATACGTGAAATCAGGACGCTCATTTAATCACGACGATCAATTTTTTGAAAATAGGCCTGACAACGAGACGAAATCTCGGTTTTACGATTGTAATGCATCATTTTGTCGAAATTACGCCCCACGCATGTATACAAAAATGCACCCGACAAAAACGAAGGACGTGTCTTACGAATTTGTTCTACTTTTTCTTCACAATCTCCAGACGATGAGGTCCACGCCGACACGCAAATATCTTGGGTCAAATTATAACATTCCATTTGCCGCGACCTCGGTCCGCACGGACCCGACTCTTGCGCAATCAGAATTTGTCCCGAATAGTGGGCCAAATAAAAATAAACGGCCGTAATCAAAATCAACCCGAACCCTAAGAGCGGATCACTCCACGTCGGACCACCATAACGAGAGTTCAATGGCGTTTTAATAAAAAGGTACAAACCAAGAAAAAAAGGCACAAGGAAACTGATTTCCCAAAATTTCATAATGTCATCTTTCATCAGAATTTATGGTTTGTAAACGGGAATAACCCCCACCGGCACTCCTGAAATTCACATTCTAGAATTTCAGCAACCAATCAATTGCAATATACCGTCACTGAAAGCTCGATTTTATTGAAATATTTTTCCAACTCTTTTTTTTACAAAAGTTTCCTTGTCGAGCGCAATTACCATGGGATAAAAGCCAAGCCAGGAGATGCCTATGAGATTAATGACTGCCTTGCTACTTTGTTTCGGGATTCCAACTTTAGCAGCCAGTAAAGTGGTTGAAAAAACCCGCGTTCTGGAAGAAAAAATCTCCTCGGCAGAAGGCTGCACGATCTCTGGCGACTACATCAGCGATGACTACTCTGCCCAATACCTTTATACGGTAACGATGAAAATCACCGTGCTACAAATGATCGAACCTTACTCGGCAAAAGTCACAAGATCTTTGATCGGCAAAACCCTGGAAACCGAAATTCCTAATTCCGTAAAACCAGCACGGGAAAAAACAGTCGCCTCTGTCCAAAAAATGACTCATCCTGTACGCTACCCAACCGAGCAAGTTAAACAGTCTCTGCTCAAGTCGTGTGAAGATGAAATGTTGTTCATCAACACGGGTTCATATCCCCCGCCACCACCCAGACCAGTGATCATTGAAAAACCGAAAAAGACGCCGCCCGCAAAATCGGAATCTCCCGATGACCCCAGCACTCTGCCCACAGAGCCAGCGCCTCCCAGCGAGGGCGATCTTTTGATTCCGCCATCCACTAACGAGGAGAACAATCCACTGGGAGACTTGCCAAGCGCCACCCCCATAGCAAACTAATTTCAAGACGGCCAACCACACTATAGATGAGGCTGATAACTGAGCGTATCCGCTAGTAACTTGGCTTCAGCCAGCTGTCGGTAACGAATCAGCATCTCTACCAGTAGCCGCACATTCAGAGGTTTTGTCAAATAGTCATCAAACCCCATATTCAAGGCACGATCACGCTCTTCTTTTAGAGCATGAGCTGTCAAGGCAATGATAGGCGTTCGCAAACCTTGTCGTCGTAAAATCTGCGTTGTCTCGTAACCATCCAGATTAGGCATTTGAATGTCCATCAAAACAACATCATAAGAATTATGATTCAATTTCTCCAAGGCCTCTAGGCCATCATTTGCGATTTCAATCTCGGCCGCGACATTTTGAAGGTACCGAGAAAACAGCATTTGATTGTCAACCGAGTCTTCCACCAGCAAAATTTTAAAACCAAGCAAACTATTTTCAAATCGCGAAGAACCATCTGTCATCGCCTCGGCTACCTTACCCAAATCCGCATAGTCCTCAGCTGTCAGCAATCCTGCATCCATTGTAAACTTAAACACACTTCCTCGGCCATAATCACTGGACTCTAGCTCCAAGTTTCCCCCCAGAGAATGCGCCAGCTTCTGAGATAAATTCAGACCCAGCCCCGTACCGCCAAATTTTCGCGTGGTCGAACTGTCCGCTTGAACAAACGGCTGGAAAAGCTTTTTCTGCTGCGCCAATGTCATCCCAATTCCCGAGTCTCGAATCACAATTTCAATATTGGCAGGCCGATCTGGATCATCAGAACCTAGAACCCTGGCCGTGAGCTGAACACCCCCACGTTCAGTAAATTTCAATGCATTACTGATAAGATTTGTCAGAATCTGTCGCACACGTGTCGGATCACTACTGATTGACTCTGGAAACGGTTCTTCAAAATGAACCTGCAATAACAATCCACGATTTCGTGCGTTTAGCCCAAAGGCTTCAATTAATTCATTCAGCAATATCCGCAACGAAAACCGTGCAATTTCGATTTCCATCCGCCCAGCTTCAACCTTGGCTAAATCCAAGATCTCTCCTAAAAGCTTGGTTAAACTCATGGCATTTCGTTTGATCGTTTTCAGATATGTATTTCGTTCTTCATTACTAATACTTGGACTTAGCGCCAAGTCAGCAAACCCCTCAATGATCCCAAGGGGCGTTCTAATTTCGTGACTCATGTTCGACAAAAATCGAGTTTTTGATTGATTCGCAAACTCTGCTTCTTCCAACGCTTGCTTCTGCGCCTCTTCTGCCTTTATACGTTCTGTGATCTCGATACAAGCAACAGTTAGCCCCTCGACATAACCATCCACGGACAACTGCGCCTCGATCGTCATATCATAGCAATGCTTCTTGCGATTCAATGTCAGCGGCAACGTCACATGCTGGCCGACTCCGGTCGCTAAGACTTCGGTTTTGACCGCATGCAGTTTCTGCGCTTCTTCGTCGGGAAAAATATCATAGTCAAATTTATTAATGAAAAAATCAGGAGATAATTGATCGGGTGGATTGTACACCCATGTATAGCGCAAATGCTTATCGATCGTGTAAATCATGATCGGCGCATACTTAAGCGCAATTTTAAATCGCTCGTCAGTCTGCCAAAGCTCATCCATCAACTGACGCCCGCGCAGCAGAGCTTTAATCGTCGCTAATAACACCGGTGGATCAAAGGGATGCGACAGATAACTATCCGCACCGCCCTCCAAACCATGAATCTGCTCTTTGGATGTATTACAACTGTCCGCGACTTGAAGAACTGGGATATACGAAGTCCTGGGATTGGCCTTGATTTGACGACACACTTCAAGACCATTTATATCTGGTAAATAGATATCCAATGTTATTAAATCTGGCTTTTCAATCGTAGCTAGCGCTAATGCTTGAATGCCATTAACAGCCTCAAGGGTTTCATAGCCGCTGGAACGCAAGGCTCGAATAATCGTATGCCGAGTTGTTTCCGTGGCATCAACAACTAAGACTCTTTTCTTGGTTGATTTTTCTACATCCATGCCTACACCTCTGCCTCCCGCAATCAAAACCCACCATGATCCTTTTTTTGATTTATTTTCTGTTTAACTAAAACATTGGCGTAGCATGAACTTCAGGCTTTATAACGTTAATATTCCTTAACTTCAAAAATGCGTTCCAAATTTCCTCAGTTTATTTTTTTCTGCTCAACTATCATGCAAAATAAAATATTTATGTTGCCCACGTGTGTGTCCTTACACACAAAAGATTGTAGACATCTTGAATTCAACACTTGAAGATAGAAATATGGATGCTCATTATCACAAAGTCATGGACCGCCGTAAGGCGATCAAAGACACCGGCACTCGATTGTATTTTGCATACTCTGGAGTCCTGGATCGCGACGCTTTTAATACATGGATCGAAGAACATAGTTACCAATTTTTTCAACTGCCAGACGGCGACGTCGCCGAAGCCAAAGATGTCGATTTGATTTTTGATTTCCCTTCGCGCTGGTGGGGTGGACGAGTCGCCGGACTGATGAACAAGCCTGGCGCCTCTGTTTTTGGACGACTATTTGAAATACCAGCTGTGGATTGGCCGATTGTACAACACAAAGAGGGAGTCGTTACGGGAATGTCCATCGAGTACACATTAAAAGTGACCGTTGACGGTAAAGAAATTGAAGCCACCGCCTTCGTCACCAACCCCGCACGCGCCAGCCTGGAAGGTCCCGTCAGTGAACGTTTCATCCAAGCGCTGATCAATGGAGCTAAACAAGCTGGCCTACCAGACCACTACATCCATCAGCTACCCGCTAAGGCGGCATCGGCTTAAGACAACAAGGAATAAAAAGGAGAAATTTTGAAACAAAAACTGCCCATGATCGCACGTCTATTTTTAGGACTCATGTTTTTTGTATTTGGTTTAATTGGACTACTGAATCTTATCCCTGTGCCGCCCGAGCTGCCCGAGCGCTTAAAAACATTTAATGACGGCCTCGCAGCTTCGATTTATTTTATGCCATTAGTGAAAGGGACCGAGACTGTTTGCGGACTACTTTTACTTAGTGGATTTTTTGTTCCCCTCGCCCTGGTGATTTTAGCTCCGGTCATGATAAATATTTTTCTAGTTCACGCCTTCATGGCACCCGATGGATTGGTTCTTCCCGTGATTATGGGCTCTTTAATGATTTACTTATCATTTTTTGCCAAACCTTATTCTGACAAAATCAAATCTTTATTCATCGCGAACTAAAAGCTGTGCGTATAGCGCACGTAAAAGTAGGACGACGATGCATTCACGATTCTAAAGTTAGGCGCCCCTGAATTTTCATCATAAAACCCCATACGATTAGAGTGTCCAATGCCAACACTCTGACTGGGGTTAAACTGATAACCTAAATCCTGAAACTGATACAAAGTCTCTGAAGACTCATCGCTGACGTACTTAAAATATTGATAAAACATAAAGTGTGATACAAACGTCCAATTAGATTTAGAAAAAGATCCAGTTACGCCATAGGCCATGTAATAGTTGCTACTCGATTCACCCTCGGCAGTCTTATCCCCGTCCGTAAAGTTTTTATTTATCGAAACCGTTCCCGCCAAGTTAAACGTCGGGATTTTTAAATACTTTGTATCCAAAGACACCCCAACACCTAAACCGGACGTTCCATACTGCTTCAAGTTTTCTCGTGTGTACTTGGACAAACCAATCGTCGATACCGAATAAACCCGCAGTTTTATCTGGGGCATTACATTCCTCGGTATGGTCGAAAAATTTAATAGCGGATCATCCCAATCGCTTGTCGAAGGACTGGCGTAGCTGTAGTAGTAATACAGATAACCACTCGCTGTAAATAGGTCTTTAAACGAAAAAACCGACAACAAGCTCAAATCCACCGTCCGGTCAGACTTTTCATTGTCATCCCGATTTTGAAAATAATGACCAAGAGTCAAATCATAACTTTGGCTAAAGTCGCCAACGGACTTGCCAGCCCAAAGGCGACTACAAAATAAAATGATGATGCCATAAATCAACCAACGCAAAAAAACCGCCCTTATCATTTGATCTTAGTCTATCGATCCGCATGCGAAAATCAACTATTCAACAGAATAGAACAGACACGGTTACAATTCCCACACCATGAATCAATGATTCGCTCAGAGCCTAAACACAACGAAAAAACCCTCTATTAAAATAATCAAAAACACCAGGTCCAGTGCCGCCCCACAAGAACTCTTTAAAAGGTGCTGTTTCCGCTCATTTCAACCTTGTTTAGGTCAAGAAATCTTGAAGGATTTTAGTGATGAATACCATTGAGTACTTGCGATTGAGGGCTCAAACGCCTATAATGAAAGTCCTAAGGAAATTATGACAACACCGGCACGAAAAGACTCTTGCTTAACTTGCGATGCTAAACACAGCAGCGCTTTGTGTTCCTCTCCAGATGTAGTGAAAGTCATTGATTCCGTTAAGGTCACTTGTCACTACAAGGCCGGACAAACAATTTTTCAGCAAGGCCAAGATCCGCTCGGGTTATTTGCAGTGCAATCAGGCCTTGTTAAACTTGAAGTGAATTCATCCGATGGACATGCGCATACGTTGCGAATGCTGGGGCCCGGAGGCGTTGTGGGTTACCGCTCGCTTTTTGCTCACGAGCCTTATAAAGCCAACGCCATCGCGATTGAAGATACTCATTTGTGTTACATTCCCAAAAAAGAACTCTTCCAGGTTTTTGCCGATCACCCCGAAGCCACTTTGAATTTTATGCAGTCGATATGCAAAGACCTACGTTTTGCCGAAGAGAAATGGATTGATCAAATGGATAAAGAAGCCTCCGAGCGTATTGCCGAGGCGATCTTATTTCTGCAAGATCACTTCACTGATCAAAAATGGACCCGTAAAGAGATTGCTCAATGGGCCGGCACCACACCCGAAACAGTGATGCGCACTCTGGCTCAATTTGAAAAAGAAGGCCTGATTGATCAGGCCGGACGAAAGATTATCATTTTGAATCGTACGGCCATTCAAACTAAAGCCGCCCATACTTAAAAAAATAAATATTTCGAAACATGATGGCCGTCATATTTAAAAACGCCCATTTCGACGAAGGTTATTACATATGGATACCGCCCCAGCCCTTTCACCGTGCAAATATTGCCACCAGCAATGCCGCTCAAGTTCCGAGTTCTGCTGCCAAGCCTGTGAATTGCTTTTTAAAATCGATTATAAATCCTGGGTTCCTCAAGCTGATCAGTCGCTGCTCCAAAAAAAGAATCAATACATGGACTCGGACGACTTTAAATCATTCTATAAAAATCCTGAAAATGAATCGGAATTTAGTTTTTACGTCGAAGGCCTACAATGTGCCTCGTGTATTCACCTGATCGAAAAAATTCCCGAGTTTTATCCGCAGGTGACTTCGATCCAGGTCAATTTCGGCTTATCGCTGATCACCGTCCAAGCCACAAGAGAATTTAAATTGAGTCAGTTTCTGGCTCTGTTAGACGAACTGGGATACAAAGGCACCCCGCTTTCAAAAAATGAAAATCTGTCTGAAAAATATAAATCAGAAAATCGCGCCAGCCTGAAACGTATCGCCGTCGCCGGCGCCTGTGCTGGAAATATTATGTTATTCGTTGTTCCTATATACGGGGGGTTGAGCGGCACGTACGCGACGGCCTTCAACTGGATCAGTTTTGTGCTGTTTCTGCCGATCGTGTTCTATTCGTCCGTTCCTTTTTACCAAGGCGCTTGGAATAGTCTGCGTTATCGAGTCATCAACGTGGATTTACCGATCGTCATTGCCCTACTCACCGGTTTTATTTTTTCCACCGTCAATTTGATTTTAGGAAAACCCGATATCTATTTTGATTCGACCGCCAGCTTTTTATTCTTGATCTTATCGACTCGATATTTGGTCAAGCGCATCCAGCAAAAAACACTGAGCGAGTCCTCGATCATGAGCTTCCTTCCTGTTCAGACGGTCGAATACAAAACCGAACTCGGTAAAGCGTCCAAACTGTCTCTTCATATCCATCCCGGCGATACGCTGATCATTCAGCCGGGGCAAATTATTCCGGCTGACGGCAAGCTTTCTTCCTTCAACGCCGAAGTCGATAATTCATTATTAAATGGCGAATCCCTGCCTCAAACCTTGGCAATGGGGATGGAGGTCTACGCCGGCACCCGCGCCCTGAACAAACCTTTTGAAATAAAAGTCGAGCGGACTTTAGCCGACACCGAAATTGGTAAAATCGTTTCCTCGCTAGAAAAAGAGTCTCTAAAAAAAACTCCGTTCGTCACGCGTTCCGAAAATATTTCCCATTGGCTGATCGCCATCGTTTTTTCGATCGCGATCATTTTCTTTTTCGTGTACGGCGGCTTGGTCAGCTATGATGCCGCTTTCAATCGGGCACTGGCGCTGATCGTTATTGCCTGCCCCTGCGCTTTAGCCTTTGGTACACCATTGACCTATGCCTTATCTTTACGTAAAGCGCGAGACCTGGGAATCTTAATCAAGAACGGGAATGTTTTTGAAAAGGTGGGGCAATTAAAAACTTTATTTTTTGATAAAACGGGCACATTGACTTCGGGACAGTTGTCACTGATGTCCAGCTTCCCGTGCGAGATTCCAGCAGATTGGAAGCAGCTTATTTTGGGCCTGGAATGTCGTTCTCGCCATCCCATGGCTTTTGCCTTTAGAAAATCCTGGCCCGACATCATCCCCGCTTCTTTCATCAGCGTCGACGACATCCCCGGCGTTGGAATTCGTGGATCCTACGAGGGGTCTATCTATTCGCTGGAATCTAACCACGCGCGCGAAGAGACTGGCCTCATGAGCGTGAAGCTTAAAAAAGATGATTCCACGCTCGCTTATTTTTATTTTTCTGATGAGCTTCAAGCCGATACGAAAAATGTCATCGAGCTATTGAAACAAAAAAAATATGAAATCGGTATCATCTCGGGGGATCGTAAAGCCGTTGTGGAAAAAATAGCCCATGACACCGGCGTGGATCCTCGGCTTATTTTCTCTCACCGCACTCCCCAGCAAAAACTTGACGTTATAAAACTTTTTCCCTACGCCTGCATGATTGGCGACGGCGCTAACGATTCTCTGGCTCTAAGCCAGGCGCATGTTGGAATTTCGGTAAAGGGCTCGGTGTCGCTCAGTCATAACTCAAGCGAAGTCTGCTTCACTCGTCCCGGGCTCAAATCCATTCTTGATTTGATTCGCATTTCAAAACGCTCGCAGCAGATTTTAAAACTGAATCTGGGATTTGCGCTTTTTTATAATTTTCTGGGTGGTACGCTGGCCTTACTGGGATACATCAATCCTTTGGTGGCCGCCATCCTTATGCCCATCAGCAGCCTGCTGATTATCATCAATACCTATCGGGGGTTGAAATGAACATCATTCTTTTCATGATCCCTTTGGCATTAATATTTGCCGGCGGCTTCGTCGTCGCATTTTTATGGGCCTCCTCCAAAGGCCAGTTTGACGATTTGGAAACCCCGGCTATGAGAATTTTAGTTGAAGAAAAGAAATTGAATTCATCCAATGAAGGGAGCAATAGTGGAATCACTTAAAAATAATCAATTGGTAAAAGTCATTTACGATGACAAAATCGTAAAAGCATTTTTACTGGCGACGCTGGCATTTGCAGGCATCGCTTTTCTGGTGGGCGTACTGATCGCCCTGCAACTGGCCTACTGGCCACTCAACATGAATTTAGAATGGCTCACGTATGGCCGCATGCGGCCGCTGCATACGAACGCGGCCATTTTTGCTTTTGCCGGCAACGCGATCTTCGCCGGAATTTATTATTCGACTCAACGACTTTGTAAAACACGTCTATTTAATGACACCCTCAGCTGGATTCATTTTTGGGGTTGGCAAGCCATTATTTTAGCCGCTGCTATCTCGCTGCCACTCGGTTATTCGCAAAGTAAAGAATACGCCGAACTTGAATGGCCCATCGATATCGCCATCGCGGTGATCTGGGTTATCTTCGGGGTGAATTTTTTCGGCACCTTGATTAGACGCCGTGAAAAACATATTTACGTAGCACTTTGGTTTTACATTTCGACCATCATCACGGTGGCCATGCTACATATTGTGAACTCGATCGAATATCCCGTTAGTTTTATGAAATCCTACCCTGTCTGGGCCGGTGTTCAGGACGCCATGATTCAGTGGTGGTACGGGCATAATGCCGTTGCCTTTTTCCTGACAACTCCGTTCTTGGGTTTGATGTATTATTTCGTACCCAAAGCCGTCAATCGCCCGGTGTATTCTTATCGCTTGTCGATCGTTCACTTTTGGGCTCTTATTTTTCTTTATATTTGGGCGGGTCCACATCACTTGTTGTACACGGCACTTCCCGATTGGGCGCAAACGTTTGGGATGGTTTTTTCCGTCATGCTTTGGGCACCTAGCTGGGGCGGAATGATCAATGGATTATTAACTCTTCGCGGTGTTTGGCATCTGTTACGCACAGATCCCATTATCAAATTCTTTGTGACCGCACTTACATTCTATGGAATGTCGACATTTGAAGGCCCATTGTTATCAATCAAGTCAGTCAGCCATATCGCGCATTACACGGATTGGATTGTCGGTCACGTCCACGGCGGAACACTGGGATGGAATGGCTTTATGGTTTTTGGGATGATTTATTTTTTGATTCCCAAACTTTGGGGTCGTCAAATGTATTCCAAATCGATGATGGTTTCGCACTTTTGGATCGGCTTTGCCGGTATTCTGCTGTATTACGTATCAATGGCGGCGGCGGGGATCACTCAGGGTCTGATGTGGCGAGCGATGGACGCCAATGGTAACTTGCTGTATCCCGACTTTGTCGAAACAGTCCTGAAAATCGTTCCGTTATACTGGGTCCGCGCGCTGGGCGGCGGTCTGTACCTGATCGGTTTCTTCATCATGATCTACAACGTTTACAAAACGATTCGTATGGCTCCGGCGGTCCAAGCGGACACCGAAGTCATGGTACCCGTATCAGCTCTGGATGCACACCCCGAAGCTTCGACCGGACATCGCCGACTGGAAGGTTTAGTACCAACATTTTCGGTGTTGGCATTCTTGGCCGTTTTTGTGGGCTCTGTTTTAGAGATTTATCCGTCCTTGAATTTAAAACAGTACATCAAAAATGAAACGCCGGTAGAGCCTTATTCACCACTTGAATTGGCAGGTCGTGATATTTATATACGAGAAGGCTGTTACACCTGTCATTCGCAGATGATCCGCCAGGTTGCTGATGATGTTTTGCGTTTTGGAAAACCGTCAACGATTTCAGAGTCCATGTACGATCGTCCATTTCAATGGGGATCTAAACGCACGGGTCCTGATTTAGCTCGTGTTGGAAAAAAATATCCAAACTTGTGGCATTATAAACATATGATCGATCCACGGTCTGTCACGCCAAAGTCCATCATGCCGAACTATCCTTGGTTGGCAGATCACCCGACGGATTTTGTTTCTTTGCGTAAAAAAGTTGCCGTCATGCGCTCGCTCGGAGTTCCTTATGACGATAATACGTTGGCACAAGCCGATGTAATGGCAGAAAATGAAGCCAAAGTGATCGCCAAAGATTTAGCCGATCAAGGCATCACTCAATCTGGACTGGACAAAAAAGAAATCGTAGCGCTCATCGCCTACATGCAAGCACTGGGACAAAAAGAAAAGAAAAAAGGAGACGACGATGGCAAAAATGTGGCTGGCTCACTTTAATGACGTACCGCTAACACTGTTAGCATTTATCATTTTCATGTGTACTTTTGGTTTCGTGCTGTTGTGGACATTTCGCAGAAACTCAAAACCGTATTACGACAAAATCTCGCAATTGCCATTGAAAGACGGAGATAATTTATGAGCAATGAAATGGACAAAGAAATTGTAGGCCACGATTACGACGGGATCAAAGAGTACGACAATCCACTGCCTGGTTGGTGGTTGCTGACATTTTATGGAACAATTATTTTTGCTTTCATTTATGTCGCTCACTATGAATCCGGCAGCGGCAACTCGCTCAAGAAAGATTTGGAAATTGCGTTGGCCCAAATTGAAACATTGAAGTCCTCGGTGGGTCCAATTAAGCTGGACAGCGAGGAGGTCCTTCTTGAAAAGGCGAAAGATCCTAAATTGCTGGCTGTGGGCGCCGAGCAGTTCCAAGGCAAATGTGCTTCGTGCCATGGCAACGAACTCCAGGGTCTTATCGGTCCAAACTTAACCGATAACTTTTGGATTCACGGCAAAGGCACGCTGACCGATGTGATTACGACCATTCGCACCGGGGTTGCCGACAAAGGGATGCCTCCTTGGGAAGGAATTTTGAAGAACGAGGAAATCCAAGCGTTGGCGTCCTTTATTCATTCAAAGTACGGCAGTCAACCGGCCAATCCTAAAGAACCTCAGGGACAAAAAATAGAATAATAAATATGGAACAGAATAAAGACTCTTCAGACAATGGTGGCACTAATTTGGGATTGGACCCTAACCGTCTTTCCATGATCGACGCTCATGGCTCACGGTTTCGCATTATTCCCGCCGAAGTGCGAGGCCTTTGGAAAAAGCGTCGCGATCTGGTCTATGCATTTTTGATTATTCTGTTTCTGGTTTTACCTTGGACCCGCATTAACGGAGAGCAAACTATATTGCTTGATATTCCACAGCGTAAGTTTGCTCTTTTTGGAATTACATTCTGGGCTCACGATGCGCCCATGATATTTTTAATTCTGGCGATGTTCGTATTTGGCCTAACATTAATCACATCTTTATGGGGTCGAATTTGGTGTGGCTGGGCCTGCCCACAAACCGTGTTTATTGATTTTATTTATCGCCGTATCGAACGCTGGGTCGAAGGCGACTATATTCAGCGCCGCAAATTGGACAAAGAAGATCTTTCCGTCAGGAAGGCCTTCAAGCTGGGTGTAAAATGGACACTTTTCTTTTTAGTTTCATCTTTGATCGCCCATTCATTCGCGGCCTACTTTGTCGGATCGGATCTGTTGACTCAATGGGTGTATTCCGGCGACATTCAAGCGCATCAAACAACTTTTTTGATCGTTCTTTTTATTACGGCCATACTGCTGTTTGATTTCGGCTGGTTTCGTGAACAATTTTGCATCATTATGTGTCCCTACGGACGATTTCAAAGCGTCCTGATGGACCAACGTTCTTTAGCCGTCCTGTACGATGAAAAACGGGGCGAGCCACGCAAGGGTTTGGAAAAACCCGGACAAGCCCGCGGTGATTGCGTTTCGTGTAATCGCTGCGTTCAAGTCTGCCCGACTGGAATTGATATTCGTAAGGGCCTGCAGATGGAATGCATCGCCTGCACGGCCTGTATCGACGCCTGCGATGACATTATGACCAAGGTTAAAAAACCGACCGGTCTAATTAAATACTCGACGGTCTCAGGCAAAGAAAACAAAATTTATAAAGGCCGACAGCTCTTGTATTTTGCCGTTAATATTTTTTTGTTCGTCATGCTTTTATTTTTGGTCTCGTCACGTAAATCCATTGATATCGCTGTTCTGCGTGCCCAAGAGGCGCCTTATCAAATTATCGACACCGCCAACGGTAAAAAGATTTTGAATCACTTCAAACTGCATTCAAAAAATCAACACACTAAAGATTTACAATTGTCCATCGACTTCCCTGCCGAACTGGGACTAGAAATTAGAATCCAAAGCAATCCCTTCACCGTGAAAGCAGGAGAAAGTCAAACGACTCACTTTTTTGTGCTCTTTGACCCTAAAACGCTGGACAGCAGCGGCAACAAGAAAATTTCGATTCGAATTAAAACAACATCCGCACTGCAAAATGAAGCCGACCAATCCCAAGAGATATCTTTGATCGGCCCCAATCAGACTGGGGACGCATTATGAACTTAGAGGCTCTTCCGTGGAATCATCTTGGTGTTCCTTTTGTCTCGCTCTTAATTTTAAGCACCAGCTTTTTTGGCAGTTGGCACTGTCTTGGTATGTGCTCACCCTTGGTCAGCATCGCGGCCCAAAAAAAACAACTAGTACAATACCAGATCGGACGCATCACCAGTTACACCCTGCTGGGCATCATGGCCGGCTTTGCCGGGCAGTTTTTTCTTCTTTCGAAGTATCACTGGCTACAAACCTCAAGCATCGTGCTGCTTTCCATGATACTCATTGGCCTTGGTCTTTACAGCTGGATGGACTATGAACACCGAGCGAAACTCAAATTTAATTCCGTGATGAAATACTTTTTTATTTTTCAACGCCGCTTTGGATTGGCCTCAGGTTTTTCGATCGGATTTTTTACGGGTTTATTCCCCTGCGGCTGGCTGTACACATTTTTATTGGCCGCGGCCGCCACTAAAAGTCCCGTGAGCGGAGGCCTGGTGATGATTTTATTTTGCCTTGGCAGTATTCCCGCCTTAAGCGCCGTATCCTTGATTGTGAAAAAAAATGTGGCCATTGCACCTGCTCGAAAGAAGCGCTTAGCGGGGGCGATTTTAATTTTAGCGGGGCTGTATTCACTGGCCTCCCACTATGTTTTTGGCTTCCACTTGGCAGATTCTATTTTTGGTCTGTAACCTTGGCCCGTTCTGAAATCATTTTGATCAAAACCTCGCGCTGAATAGGTTTAGATAAAAAATCCGTAAAGCCAGATGTTTTTGCTCGTTCTGATTCTTCTTTCATGGCATGGGCCGTGAGCGCGATTATCGGTTTTCGATACCCCTTAGCTCGCAGCGTTTTAACCGCTTCGTGACCATCCATATGAGGCATTTGAATATCCATTAGCACCACGTCATACTCGTTATTTAACGCCTTTTCGACACCGGCATACCCGTCACCGGCAACCTCTAATTGGACACCTTGGCGTTCCAAAATTAATCGAATCAACACCTGATTATCCGGTGAGTCCTCGACCAGAAGCACTTTGATGTCGGCCAATTTTCCTTTAGTAAAGGCATGCACAGGTTGATCAAAATTTGTAAAACTGACCTTGTCCTTAGAAATAATTTGGGTATTTTTAGGCAAAACAACTTTGATCGAGGCATTAAACTTTGAACCGACGTTTAATTCACTACGCTCCAGCACATAGTCGCCCCCCAATAATTGACATAATCGTTTTGTTAACACGAGCCCCAACCCCGTGCCGCCGAACTTTCGCGTCGTCGAGGCATCGGCTTGCACGAAGGCTTGGAAAAGTCCCTTTGCTTGCTCCTGAGAAATACCACGTCCGGTGTCTTCAATACCAAATGCCAAGGTACCATCATTATAACAAATGTACATAGTCACTTTACCTTTGGCTGTAAATTTGATCGCATTACCAACAGCGTTCGTTAAAATCTGTCGCAACCGTGTTGGATCCGTACATATTAAATTAGGTAGATCTGTCTGCGCTTGAATAACAAAGGCAATTCCATTTTCACGCGCCCGAAAACCCAGAAGTGAACTAAAGTCAGCAATGAATTCAGTCAAAGAAACCGCAATCGATTCAACATCGACTCGTCCGGCTTCCACTTTTGCTAAATCGAGAATATCATCAATGATGCGTAAAACTTGAATCGAATTCCGATCGATAATATTCAGGTAAGAAACAATTTCTTCTTTGCTCGCTTCGGGCTGCCTGGCTAAATCGGAGAACCCCATAATCGCCCCTAAAGGTGTGCGGATTTCGTGACTCATGTTTGCTAAAAACTGCGATTTTGTCTGATTAGCCATCTCGGCCAGCCGACGCGCAGACTCGATCTCATGTCGCGACTCCACGGCCTCGGTCACATCGATTGTTGTTCCCGCAAAACGGCTGGGTACACCAGTTTCGTCATAAATCACCGCACCTTTTGCTTGCAACCAATGAATCTGTCCATTGCGGTGCTTGACCCGGTATTCAACTTGATAAGGTTCATTCGTGCTGACAGCCTGATTTATGGCCGCGGTCACATCCGGACGATCTTCTGGGACAATCTGATTGATCGCTTCGTGTAAATCGCCCGAGAACTGCGTTTCTTCAAAATCAAATTGCTTCATCAGAATAGGCGTAACCGAAACTTTATTCGTGGCAATGTCTAAACTCCAAAAACCAACCTGCGCAATTTCAGCAGTTTCATTGAGTTCGGATTGAGTTTTTTTTAATTCATTCTCGGCGGCTTTCAACGCCGAGATATCCTGGAAAATAATGAGCGCCGTTCTTGGCTGCCCGTGCGTGGCAGGTATCTGCTCGGCA
Source organism: Pseudobdellovibrionaceae bacterium (assembly GCA_016785955.1). GTDB lineage: Bacteria > Bdellovibrionota > Bdellovibrionia > Bdellovibrionales > Bdellovibrionaceae > UBA2316. The sequence continues at coordinate 29,652 of JAEUWH010000019.1, forward strand.
AAAACTTTTAAATGAAAACGCCCCTTCACCGTAAAAAGAATAAACTCTTCCCCATGAATAGTTTCCCCGCGAAGCACCCGGCGAGACGGCAGCTCATTGACCTCAATCTTTCGCCCATCAACTGTCGTCACGACAATCCGACCATTCTTAGGAGCGCTCTGTAATTCATCTTCGTACCGAAATCCCAGCATGTCCTGGGCGGCTTTGTTTGTCAGCCACATTTCCTGAGTTTCCAAATTAAGAAAAAAAATTGGCTTGGGTATATGATCAATCGCCTGACGCAACCAATACTGCTGCCCCAAAGAATTATCTCTTTCTGCACTCAAGAGTTTGTGATCTTGATGTGCTTGATCCAATTCATTCGCGAGCTGAAATTGCTCGCTGTCCATATTTTTAATTCTAGTGTGGGTATCGACGATCACCGTTGCGATTTCAGCGATAGAAGTTAAAATGCGTTTATCTTCCATATCAAATATTTTATCAGCGCGATGAGAAACAACCCATATTGTCCCTACCGCTTTACCCTCACGATAAAATGGTGTTAACAACAGTTCATAAAGAGGCATCCCGAGCCCGGCAATGTACGGCCAGTGACGAATTGGCTTCTCTAATAAGATAGCCGCCCGCCGCTCGACGACGATTCCACACGGGCTAAAGTCACGAGGCATCGTATCTTGTACAAATTTTTCTAATTGACCCGAGACCGCACACCATCGAAAAACATCATCCTTACCATTTTTATCAGCAATGCAGATTCCCGCAGAATCCGCCTGACACACTTCCAAAATGATATCGGTCAAATGTTTCAAAATATTATTTTTAGGTTCAACAAGCGAGCACGAAATACGTTTTAAAGCCACATTTTCAAGTTGAAAATTTGGCCCACGAGCCGAGCGCATATCCAGCTTGCTGGTAACATCGACCAACTCCAGCGGCAGTTCGCAGTCATTCAATAAAGGCACATTTTCTTGATTCATATTTTTCGACAAACATACCAGAAACCACCTGGAATCTCTATTACATTATACATAGAATAAGCAGATCTAGCATACATAAAGCTATATAATGAAGTACAGAACGGTCTCAAAATACTTTTGAAATTTCTGACAAGAAACAAAATCAATTTTTAAAAACTCTCTGTTGGATCTTTGCCAATACGACGACCGGCTCGATCCTCTATCTGTGGCGGCGTCAATGAGGTTTTTAATTTTCTAGCAAGATGAGGATTGTCGCCTACCCCAGCTTTAGCATTCGCATCTGGAGACAAATCGTCCCCATACAACGCCTGACTATCTTTAGGGTGACGTTTTAATTTTAGTTTATTTATCGTATCTGTGGGCGCTGTCACATCATTTCGATTCGTCATAGGTACTCCTTCCAAAACTTTAGCGAGCAAATATCGTGCAACCTTTTCACCCGCCTAGGCGTGTTCCTAAAATAAATCGGGGCATTACTCCCCCTGTCTTTATCAACCGATCTAGGAAATTTGACTCATCAAAGACTTAACCCGAGTCTTTAAACAAGAATCAGTCCAAATCTCGGCTCCCAGAGTTAGCAACTCTAAAAACATAGACCCTTTTCGAAAATCACAGAGACACTCGCCGCTCAGCTGAAATACATAGAGATTGACGACAGGAAATCTCTTTATGAACCAGTTCACGAAAATTTTCTCAAAAAATCCTCACAAAAAAGTGGAATCATGCCGAAAAGATAGGCATGAAGAACAATAAAGGATTGTCCATCTTAGAGGTCATCGTGTCCATTGGCATCTCCTCGATGATCGCCCTTGGCACCACATACGCGGTCGTAACCTCGATGAACGGAATGTCTCATATAAAAAATATGAACTTGGCCGAAGATAGCATTCAGCTTATCTCGGGGATGTTGACCGATTCTAATTATTGCTCTTTACATTTCAGAGGACTGACCGTTCCCACCAGCATGAACACCGTTATTGAGTCCCATGTTATACTGAAAGATATGAGTTCTCCTACGACCTTAGGAACTACCGAAATTTTCAAAGAAGGACAAAAATATCAGAACTCTTTAGAAATCTCGTCTATTAAACTTTTTGTAGAAAGCAAAGTCGGAGCAAACCGTTTTACTGGCACCATTAAAGTCACTTACAAAGGAACCAGTGGAATGATTAATCACTTCACTCGCTCGACCTCTTTGTTTATTACCACCGATGCCAGTTCTAAAATCACAGACTGCAGTCAGTCTCTAACCTCTAGCGCATTGGCCGCACAATATGTCCGTGGCCAAATTTACGGACATTGCAGACAAGAATATGATGCTAATTTTACGGTAACGTCCTCACAGCCTCCGACATGGCCTATGCTTACGTGCCCAAACGGGTCCAGCCCAACCTGCGAAACAGGCTACACTTTAGTCATGACTCATATCGATCAAATGAATACTCGGGGCGGTGCCTTCGTTAACTCTATTCCGAGCCATCCAGACACCAAGACCGATATCAGAAATGTTCTCGCGCAAATTGTAGACGGAGACGCTTACTATACGATCTATGGATGCATTAAAAACTAATTGCACGCCTTACGTCATGTTTCATTATGACATCTAAAAAATCCGTATCAAATCGGGAAAAAAAAGTGAATTCTACCTGAATAGGTTTGCTCTATTTTTTTTTAAACACCTGTCAATTTTGAATATAGCGTTTATGTATATTCTAACTGCAACAACATTTATCTTTAATAAAATTTGGGAATGCGCGAGAATTAAAAAGTAGCTCAATGATTTTTTAGGGGGATAGCATGAAATATAAAAATATACTAATCTTAATCATTTCAACTTCAGCACTCGGGTTGTTATTTCAAAATTGCCAAGGCGTTAATTTTAAAAATGCGGCCAGCACCACGTCACCTAGTTCGTCTTTATCTCGTACACAGTCTTCTACAAGTTCTATTGTTGATTCATCAGAAGCCAGTTCGACCATTGAATCAAATGAAGGAATAGACAGTGTCGCTTTAAAAGTAGATCATATCACTTCAGCCGTCACCCAATCGGATTGTTCGAAACCAAATTCAACCATCACGACGACGATCTCTAATGCCGGCAGTGATATTTTAGTTTGTCCAGAGTATTCCTTAGACATGCCAGCAGGACATCCTCGCAATGGTGAGTCTGCGATTTGTCGAGATAAAGATTTCGTTAAACCTCCAGCAAGCTGGGTCTACAATCATGGCGATAAAAAATGGACATCCAGTGAAAATGTAAATAACTCGCCTTATCTAGTTCCCGGGTCGTACAGGATAGCCGTGAAAGATAATCAAGGAAGAATCTACCGTTCTGGCACCGCCGTTGTAAAAAGAGCGGGCTACGCAAATTGCTTGGCATCAGCATCGCCTTCAGCATCTACGTCGTCATCGGCATCTTCTGCTGCAACCAAAACCAAACAGTGTAATTGGTCTGGCGGCATCGTCATTGGCCCAACGCCTAACTATGCCATTGCAAACAATCAAGTCTGTCAAAAAGGAACCGAGACCTACAGATTCGTAGACTCAGCGGGTGCCGTTCATAACTATCAATGTATTTGCCAATAAAAATAATACAGAAACAGTGCGAATGCAGGCATAATAGAAAATGCCTGCATTTTCTATCGCACAAGACCTTTTTCCGTACCAAACTACTCTGGAACAGAAACATCTAAGCAATCGTCAATCCTTGTAGCATTCAACACACACTCCATAAATACTAAGACTGTGATTCACATTATTTAGATGAGATGGAGGAAGAGTTGAGTCAAGACAGTGGGAATCTGAAGCACAGTTTGAAAGCAATTTTTAAAGAAACTTTAGAAAAAAGAAAACAGAAGAATGCACGTTATTCATTACGAGCATTAGCCCGAGACCTCGAGATTAGCCCCTCGACCGTATCTAAAATTATAAATGACAAATACAGTCTTTCAGAAAAAATGCTATTGGATATCGTTGTCAAACTTGACATCCATACGGATGATCGCAAACGAGTCTTTTTTTTTGAACGATGTCGAAATTTCTTAGTTTTTTTAAAACAGCAAAACAAAAAATCGCCCGAAGATCTTATACAAAATCAAAAATCATACGAATACAAAGCGATAATCAAAATAGACAACATTATCTGTCCCGATAGTTTATTCTACCTAAAGGCCATAAACGAAAATTTTTTGAATGCTCTCGAGTCCTTATCCACAATAAAAGATACTCGGATTCAGATAGATAACACCCTCAGTATTCAAGAAATTTCCGCGCAGTAGCGTCATCGAGCTTCAGCATTCTCATTGATAATTTCAATTTTCTGAGCGAAAAAATGTCGTATGTGGAAAAAGGAATTTATTTCGATTATCAAAAAAGACCTTTCAGAGATTAAGCACAAAAACCCTCGTTACTCTTTAAGGTCATATTCTCGAAAAGCAGGCATAAGCGCGGGCGCACTTTCGGATTTACTTAAGCTTAAAAGAACACTTTCCCCACAGGCAGGTAAGAAAATATTGTCCCGACTGGGACTAGAGAAAAAGTTAAGTCCCCTTTCTGATAGACAGATCGAACAAGAACTTTCCCAAACTGTCACGATGCTGTCAGCGGAGGCCGCGCCGATGATTGAAAATTGGTATTACTTTGCCATATTAAACATCTTGGAACTCGATGGCCAGCATCAGAATATAGAAAGTCTGGCGAGTCGGTTGAACCTCGCTCACGAGACTGTGAACCAAGCCGTCGACTTTTTATTGAAATGGAAATTTATTCACAAGATTGAAACTGGCTATGAGATCTTCACCAATTCATGGAAAACACTAGATGGCATTCCTAGCGAAAGTATCCGACGAGCTCACATAGATGGCCTCTCTCTTTCACAGAAGGCCATTCAGGAACTTCCCGTTGAGGTGAGAGATTTTACATCATTTGTATTTAATGGTGATGCCAAGCAACTTGAAAAGGTCCGAATAGAAGTCAGAAAGCTATTTCACCGGGTGCAGAAAATAATGAACACTGGCAGCGCTGACACCGTTTACAAAATGAGTATCCAACTATTCCCAATAGATCAGTGGAATAAATGGAAGACTAAGGGGGGCTAAACTCGATTATTTTTCGGGATACCTGAAGCGAGCACGAATTTATATCGTTAAAATCTTTGATCGTCGACCCGTAAGCAAAAAAGTCTCCATCAATAACAAAACCATACTCCACTCCATATTCGGCCACATAGGAAACCTTGACTAAATTCCAAATTTTGCGAATCACAAGTATGAAAATCCAACCTAAATTATTTGGTTTCGATATGTCTAGAAAGTCTTGACAGATCGAATGAGAATACGAAACTGTATCTTCATTCGCTCTTTTTTGTCGCCGTAAAACAAAGTGTCCATCACCCGAAACCGTAGTTTTAACAATAACAACTGGGTCTGTTATTTCTGGTGCTGACTTTGTAAAATTAAACGAGAGTCTCATCAAACTATGCACTTTCCCCAGCTCCTGGAGAGATCTATATGTAGCGGCGCTAAATAACCCACCCGTAATTTCCCGAGCCACACGCGAAGACTGTTTATAATGAATACATAACGATTCGTTTACACAACTGATTTTCAATAGCGAAAATACCATTTCATGAATTATTAAAGCAATGCGATGAGCCGGAGCCAGCTTATGCCACACATTTTTCTGAATGCGTATATTGAACAAAGTTCGATTAGCGGCCTGTATTCGTTCGGCCTGTTTCAAGGTCAACAGAGGTGCATCGTCCACCTGTAAAACAAGTTCTTCACTGACCATTGTCCAAGAGTGAAAGTTAATTGTTTCAATAATTAATTTTCCCATTCCTGGAGCAACCGTATCAAAATCGCAAAGCTTACGACCCAACAATTGAGAATCGATTTCCAAGATATTTAGCTTATCCAAATCAAGTCCCGCCAAGCTGCCCACACTGCAATTGAAATGAGGCTGCAAATGAGCTTCGGCCTCGACAAGATCGCGTACATAGTATTGATTATTTATTTTATAAACTTCACCGCCATTACCAATAAATAATGTTGAAGCAAACACCACATTAGGAACCATCAAAAGAGACAAAAAAAGAAGCGACATTTTATAAATCATGATTACGACGGTCCCTCAAAACACCCCATAAAATCAAATTAAAAAATAAAGTAAAAATGCTGTCCCTTAAAATGACGCTGCGATTCAGCCACAAGGCAGATTAGGGCCTGTCTTCATTTGCCTACGATGAGCTAAGCCCGAGAATCGCTAACTAGGACATTGCTATATTTGAGGGGCCTCTAAAATAGTCAAACCAGGAACGGCGAACTTGCCGACTTCAAGCATTCTGCTGGCTAACACGTCGGTGTCTGTCAACGCATACTTACGATACTTTCCAGGTAAAATATTTAAAAGTGGCGTCACGGCAAATGAGAAAATCGATTCTAATGGCCGAGACTCTTTTCGTTCACCAACTAAAAAAGCCGGCCTAAAGAACGTCAGTGAATCTAAATGCAAAGATTTAAGTGATTCTTCGGCCTCGCCTTTCGTTCGATTATAAAAAATTGATGATTTCGAATTTGCTCCGGCCGCAGACACCAGAACAAAACTCTTTGCCTTATGAGCTTTAGCAACCTTTCCAAAGTTATACACAGCCTCTAAATCAACTTTGCGAAACGCCTCTTGGCTGCCCGCCGTTTTGATTGTCGTTCCCAACGCACAAAAATAAATATCTCCAGCTAATTTATTACTAAGCGACAATACTTCATCCAAATCACGGAACAACACCTCACTTAACTTTGGACTCTTAATCTTCGCACTCGAGCGAGCCACCAAAATAATGTGATGAACTGCCGGATCCGCGAGAAGCTTTTTTACGAGAATAGCGCCCACAAGGCCCGTGCCTCCGATAACCACTGCTACCATATATAAATAGCAAATTTTTTTTTCATAATAAGCTCCTCTTTACGGTTACAGATTACAATACGGTTACAGATTATATTTTAGAATAAGAATTAAATTAAATCTTGTCTAGCAACTTAAAAATACTGGTCAGGACGGCTAGAATAGATAAATTCAGAAAATGGCCAAAGCGTCTCTCCATGCAGGGATGCTACATTGCGTCTCTTTTTTTAAAGTCCTTCTACGGAGAGTTTGAAGAAAACAAAAAATAGAATTAGAAATAAAAACAAAACAAGGAGTTAAAGGTGGCACAGCTTCAGTTTAAACTTGATTCAAAAATTGGTCCTCTGTACGTCGTGACCTCGGAAAAAGGCCTTCGTGGAGTTTTTTGGACAAAGCAAAAAGTCCCAATGAGCTTAGTTCTCGATGGATCATTGCCTGAAGTGAAAAACATGACCAAAGCCATTAATGAAATCAGCGAATATCTAGAGGGCAAACGGAAAAAATTTGATCTCTTGCTGGATATCGAAGGAACTGAATTCCAAAATAAAGTTTGGACGGAACTCCTGAAAATTCCCTACGGGAAAACACGTTCCTATAAGGAAGTGGCACAAAGGATCGGAACCAACGGCATTCGAGCGGTGGGAACCGCGAATGGCAAAAATTCACTTTGTATTGTAGTCCCTTGTCACCGAGTGATTGCAACCGGTGGTGGTTTGGGCGGATACTCGGGTGGCCTCGATATAAAAAAACGTCTTCTTGATCTTGAGCAAGGAAACAATCTATAAAGTGTAGAAGTTAGGACTTGATCTGACACATCTTGGATAGAAAAGATGTGTCAGATCAAGTCCTAACTTCTACAGATTAATTGATATGAATTCCGCTTTGTCCACTGATTTTCAAAAACGTCTGCGACCAACATTAAAAATTTTAGTCAAGCAGGCAAACAAAAATTATCCATACTTTCTAGGAAATTTTTAAATTTTAGAATAAAACTGGTGTCTGTAGTGGACTCGAACCACTGACCTCTTCCATATCAAGGACGCGCGCTACCAACTATCTTAAAAACCGATTTCCTTCTTCACTTTATCTAGAACTGTTTCGTCAAACAACATCGAAACTAAGTCCAACAAAGTCATCATTTTTTCGCGGGGATTTCCTATTGCAGAGACCTTGATATATTCATTGTTAAAAATCTCGACCAGCGTGTTTACCTCAAAAGGAGACTTGGCGTGTACCCGCTTTAGGTCTTCAAGGTCTTTTTCAATTCCTCGGTCAATTTTACTTATCGCCAAATCATACTGATCCAAATACCAAACCCTTAGTTTTTTCTTCGGAAACGTTTTTTTTCTCATTCGTTCGCGATAATTTTCTGGCGGGGAAAATACTCCTTTACTAGATAAGTATAAGTCTAGCTTTAGCTTCTTTGCCTCCGCTGAAAACAACCGATTAAATTCGGAATCAATGCCGCCATCGATATCAATATCATTCGTTTCTTTCATTACGTTATAGCCAAGTATCGCCGAAGCGCCGCCAATGATATAAACATCTATTGATGATGTTAACTTTGCGTCTATATTTTTAAAAAGTTTCTTTAACTCTTTTTGAGAGACTGTTCCCATTTATTCCATCTATCTAGATGATCTTGTAAGTTTCCACGCACCAGAAGATTCCACTTTATAGCCACCATGTTTTTTTCAAATAACTCTGGAAAATTCATTTTAGTGGTCTTCACTAAAAGTTCTCGCCCGTCACGTTTGCCTCGTTCTAGCAATAGGGACACCTGCTGCAGCTTATTATTTTGCCGAAATAAATTAGCCACCTCAGCAAAATAACCCACAACGGCCGCTTGATCATTCAAAAATGAAAGTCCTACCAACTCATTCGGCTTTAAATCTTGCGCATTTGTTGCTAATACGTAGGGGACTAATGATTCAAACAAACCATCTTCTCGAGCTCGGCGACTAGCTTCCACTATAGTCGCTTCCAACGGCAAATTTCCCTCTGCCGAATGCGCCAGAGGAGCTCCCCACTTTACTAAACTGCCTAAAAGATTTTCTTCGCTGAGTACCGGAGTCAATTCCACCTTATAATTCATCGCTTTTGCGACTGAAGACAAATTATCTAATTTCATGTTTTTGGATTTAACTGCATTATGAAGCGCTTGCCGACTCACACGAGCTTTTCCTTCTAACTTAGAAAGATTCTGATCTTTTAATTTTTTAAAAAATTGAACTGCTTCCATAGCTTATTTTACCTTTTCTTAGTGTAAAGTCAACTTTACACTATTTAAATTCGGCATCTTATTGAAATAACTAAAGATATAATAAAAAAATCCCATTTTGATACAACGACTACTCTAAAGTCGTACCTTAGAAATGATTTTTATAAGCTACTGAATTAGTTTGGAATTTTGGTGCGAATAACTGGACTCGAACCACTGACCTCGTCCATGTTAAGAACACGCGCTACCAATACTAATTTTAAAGGTATGTTAAAATAGACGTCCTAATGGAATTTAAGGCATTTGAGAGGGCAAAAATTGTCCTTGTGTATAAGTCTCTACAGATGAAAAAAGCAGGCAAAGTAAGTATAATTTTCTGTAATGTTCTTAGCGAAAACGGCAACTTACATTTATTCCCTATTACTCCTTTTTTCTGTGGCCAGTGTCGCGGAGGTCAATCAGTGTGAAAATGCCAAGAAAGAACGCTTTAATAAATCAGATTTATTAGAAATGGTACGCTCGCCAAAATGCCAGATTAAGACTATTTCTGACGTAGTTAAACACCTCCCTAGTTTTATGAAATTAGAAACTGTCTTAATGAATCGTAGCCAGTCGATTCAAGGTCCTCATAGAACTGACTACATTTTTCCCCGCGCCATCCTTAACTCAATGCCATTCGAAGCTAAGAATTCGGCAATCGCATTAAGTTTCAACGGTCATTCTAAACAACCCGGTTTTTTACAATTAGAAGTAATGGCGGTCGACCCCGCGAAAAGTTATCACGATATGTTTGAGTATTTTGACATTGAATTTCCAAGTGAAACGGAAGCATCACTTCTTTCTTGGGAGCAAGCACAGTCTAAAATAAAAGTTTCTGAAGCCAATCCAAATCGCTGCCAAAAATGCCATGGGCTTCCCGCACGACCCATATTTGAACAATACCCGAATTGGGAAGGTGCTCTCGGAAAACGACATACTGCGGAACTAACAGACGAAGAAAAAACTGGCTTGATCCAGTTTTTAGAGACACACAAAAACGATGATCAGAGTCGATATTATTGGCTGAACCTAAAAGATGTTTCAGTGAGCGCTCAACTTAATTTCCCCAAAAACCAGATGGTTTTTCGTTTGGGAGAACAAAATCTAAATTTTAACGCGAGACTATTTTCTTACAACTCTCTACGAGTCGCAAAGTTAGTAAAACAATTAACTCTATATGAAAAACTTAAATTTGCGATCTGGGGCGCGTCCTATGAGTGCTCAAACATAAAAGATTTCTTTCCAACCGAAGTTTTAAAAGTACTTTCAAAAAATGTAATTCAGTCGAAGATACCAAATCAAAAACCAATCGCTGTACTAAAAGAAACATTTCCTTACAAACGAGACGGAGATTTCGGTGGCGGCAATGGAACTGGCGATATCATCGAAGACCAAGATTTATTTCGTATTTGGTTTGATACCGCAAATACACAAGGAAAAGATAGACTTAATCCAGACGCAGTTTTTTTAAGACTACTGTTTGAAGGTAACGGAATACCAATGAACACATTTTGGATGGATTTACGTCAACCATCTTATCGTACTAATTCTGGAACTGGACGATCTCTATTCTGGGCGTTTCAAGAAATAAATAAAGATCTTAAAGACATGTCTCCTGATGCTCAGCCGGGAAATAAGGAATTTTGCGAATTATTAGCAAAGCTAAACAAACAACAAATGGAATCAACTAATTACAAAGTTAAAACCATAGAAAGCTCTGTTACTGACAATCCATTAAGTGATTACCCTGCCGTATTTAAAAATACCTGTATAAATTGCCACGAGGGCACCGAACGCATCGCTCCCTTTGTTCCTTTCGCAGATCCGTTACTGTTCCGTGAATGGGTTAACACCGGAAAAAACAAAGAAAAGATTTTACGTCGCGTATTCAAAGAAAGTTCGTTAGGCAAAATGCCTCCGACACGTAGTTTGTCTGATTCAGAAAAAGAATCCATATCAAAATATCTAAGCCAATAGTTTTGGAAAAGCTATGAGAGTGAGTCTTCAATTTCAGAACTGTTTCCGATTACAGGAAAACTGGTGGTCTGCAGTAGACTCGAACCACTGACCTGGTCCATGTAAAGGACGCGCGCTACCAAAATACACTTACTATCCGAAAGATTTACTATTAAAAAATAAGATAGCGATCTGCTAATTTTTCATGAATGGTTATGCTTAGATATTGAATTGACTTACGATTAGCTGCGAATACGTTAGATTTCAAACAATGCTTTTTAGAATTCAAAAATTCATCTATATCGTCTGCAACTATGGCCGGTTAAATTTACATCTTCAAAGAGAATAGGCGTGAGCACAAGGCCTTGGGAACCATAAGTTAGTTGTATCTGATTTGAAGATCATCAAGCAGGATGATACTTTTTGAAACTGATAAAATACGGTTTATTTGTCCTAGCCCTCCCTAGTCGTTCCTTCACCCACGATTTCTGTTGAATCGATTTCTTTTGAGTTCGTGATTCTTTGGGTTATTTTCTGAATCTCTTTAGTCCCGAAACACCGCGAGAAAAACTCGGCCGAATCGGGATCGTCGATTCGCAAAACAATTTTAGTGGCCACATTGTCCGTGATTCTATTTAAAAAGCCTTGCGACACTTCCATAACGTCTCTCCTTTCAAGATTTTTTGTTACAAGAAGCATTTGTTTTTTATAAAAATCAGGAAGTGGGTCTACGGCGGGCTGGCTATAAATAGCCGTTTTGCCAGCGACCTAGTACGAGTAACATTCGATACTTACGAAGCATTTGCCACTCAAAAAAATAGCAAGAAATGCGGCAAGCACCAAAAGCCAAACGCAAGCCATTCATAAGCCAATCAGAGGCTGTGAACGGCAGTTCCCCTGAATGCATTTTCTTTCATCCCGTGCCATTAATCCTGATGCTCACGGAATTCCAAATGAAATTTTTGCCCGCGTTCGCGAGCTTTTGACGGAACAGGAAATGTCAGACCTGACTTATTCCGTGGGAGTGATTAATTTTTACAATCGATTGAACTTTGCATTTCCTAAAGCACCAGGCACCCTGGATTCACTTTTTGGACTTGATAAAGCGGGATTAAAATAATTGTCTAGTTAGGTTTACGCCCGTGAACACCCGTCGCGCACCCGAAGAAGTGTTCGAAGTAATCTGATTCCAAACCCGCGGCTTGCACTTGTTCATGAAAGAAGCGGCTATTTCCAAATTTCCCGGTGTAAACACCCAGATGACGATAGTTGTCTGGGTTTCCTAAACATATTTTACCAATCATAGGGATAAATAATTTCAAATAAAACTGCAGACCAAATCGCAACAAAGAATTTCTTGGTACAGAAATTTCAATGAAAGAAAATTGACCACCCGGTTTTAGAATGCGTGCCAATTCTTTAGCAAATCGCGCCTGTTGTTCTTGTGAAAACGTCTTTAATCCGAAAGAACAGACTACCGTATCCGCGGAACCATCGGCGATATTTTTGTCAAAAATGTCGGCTTCGATGACTTCCGTTTCAAATTGATTTCGGCCAGCTTCGACTTTTGCTTGGTCACACATTTTCGAAGAGAAATCGATACCAACTAATTTTTCTGGCGGCTTCAGATCACTGCGGATAACTGAAAAGAGTTCCCCCATTCCCGACATTAAATCCACCATAACTCCAGGGGCTCTGTTACGATCTAATTTTGCAATCACGTATTTTCGCCAAATTATGGTGAAACCTAAGGATGCAATCATATTCACGACTCCATACGTAGTCGACATTTCATTAAAGAGTTCTTTGACGGCCGAGGGGTTGTAGATATCTTTTTGTTGGGAAGGATGCATGAAAGGATACTAGCACTGGAACAGCGGCTTCTCAATAAGAAGCCGCAGGAAATATTACATTTGTCCTAAAATGTCTGCGTAGATTTTACCTTGAAATTCAGTGGTCACCGTCGCGGATCTATCATTGTACATGGTCACGATGACCGGACGATAAACATTATTAATTTTATCGTAAACTTTCGATCTGAATGTAACCGACTTTTCAATTTTGCCATAATACGCCGTATTTACTCCAGGCAAAACTTTTTGTTCTTTCGGTAAAAATATTTTTAGCATCGCCGTTAAATGTCTATAGGCAGAGTCATCAATAATCTGTTCCATCCGAACGGTCTCTTTTTGCGAATACTTATTTGTGCCAAAGGTTACATCTAAAATATATTTACCATTTTCGAAACCGATGGTTTGACCATAGCAAGATATTTCAAAATCAATTCCGAAGAAGGCGTTCAGGACACTAGTTCGCGGACCTATTCCGTTGGATAGTTGATGCACTTTTTTACCATTGCGTAAGACTTCGCTGACTACCATGCCCATACACATTTCTGTTTTCAAGTTAGATGCAGATCTTGCGATTTTAAAGACGTCGTAATTTTCTAACTCGGATTCAAAATTAGTATCCTTAAAAAATTTCAGTAAACCTGGAGTCATTATCATTTCGACATAATTTTCGTCCATAAGGCTCACGGAATTGTGGCTTAATCCAAACACGTGACCTAACTCATGAATCATCACCATTAAAGTTAATAGTCCTTTGCTAGAACTCCACGCCTTAGTTTCTATCTGCGGTCCCGACAATGCCAGTGGTCCCTTTTCTGGCGAAATATAAATGAAACCTTTGCCGCGCATATTAACGCGATCGTAGTCTGTCCTAACACTAACAGCCACTTTTCTATCCAAGTCCGGCAGCTGCGACATTTGTTTAAGGTCGATCAAGCCAAACTGAAGTTTTAAATCCGTCGTTGGTTTACAACTTTCCAAAGCAAAATTCAGCTTACTTAAAATAAAATCCTGACCCCAGCCTGACTGGCCTTTAAATTGTCGCATCCAAAAGTCGATTCCCCTTTTCGTGATGCTTTCCGCTTCTGATCGGCTCAATCCAAAATTGGCTTCGTCAATCACTACACAGTATTTAATATCGGGGTTGTTATTCAAAAACCACGGGTTAACAGCGTCACCCATGATTTCGCCGCCACCGACGACCCAGCCGCCCGCGAAACTAATTTGCGTGATCGATAAAACTAAAAATAAAATGCTTTTTATGTACTTCATATTTCCATCCTTAAAAACAGTAGTTTGATTCAAATTTTTGTTCAATCGATAAGATCCTAAGACGTCTCTTACAAATCGTTACCTTATAGAGTCATTCTAGCCGAAGCCAGGAAATCGTAAATTATTTAGTTAATAATTATTTAAAATAGTGTTAACTTTTAATTAACCACTAAAGTCTAGGGAAAAATGAATCTATTCGAATATACGTCATATAGAGATCTGATTAAGGACAAAATTGTCAGCCTCAAACAGTTGAATTCAAAATACACTTTTGACGGGTTGGCTATTTCAATGAGTATCCACAAACCATATTTGTCAAAAGTGCTTAACCAAAAAGGAAACTTCACAAGCGATCAACTATTTAAATGCTGTCAGTATCTAAAACTCACTGAAATTGAACGACACTATTTCTTGGCATTGTACGAAGAAAACACGTCGACCCTGCAAGAAAGAAAAAATGTTCTTAACGACACCTTAGAAAAAATTCGCCGAAAAGCTTTGAAAAGCTCTTCGATATATAACGAAGAAGAATCCATCGCGAATTCTTTGCAAATGACTAATTACTTTATAGATCCGCATTATCCTCTGATTCACATGTTTTTATTAATTAAGAAATATCGCGACGACCTGGATTTGATTTCTGAAAAATTAAATATTTCCAAAGAAAAACTCAGCGAATACATCGAAAACCTTCACTATCTAAATATTATCGAAAAACGGGGACGCGATATCGTCGTTCAAAAAGAATTCGTTCGGCTTCCTGAAAATTCGCACATGATCACGGCTTTCCGCAGTTTATCTAAAGCCAAGTCATTGGAAAAAATCAATCAGACGTCCACGGACAATTATCTATCGATGCACGTATTTTTTACTGCCGACGAAAACGGCCGCAATAAAATTCAAAAGCTATTTCTGGAATTCCTAGAAGAAGCGAAAAAAATATCAGATAAATCGAAAACGGAAGACGTCCTGCAGCTTAATTTCGATTTATTGAAATGGACTTAGTTTAAACTGCGCCCATCATATTTACTAGTTTTCAATTTATCGATGTCGATGCCATCAAACCAACGCGCGTTCACTGCTACCATGGGTGTTCCATCCCCCCAAGTGCCGTTGCCAACTTTACTTTTAATGCACCTGCATCTATTTTATCCAACCAATCCGGTTTATCTGGATGGTCTTGTAAGTCGATGCCACTAACGAACGTTGCGTAACCACCGATAATCACCATAACTAATAAATTGGCCACCATTGTGATATCCACCAACGGCAACACGCCCAACATCAAAACTTCTTCAGTGATTGTATTCACCGTCGCGACTAGATGAATAAGTTCCACGATGAATTTGTAAGTGTACAATAAACCCGCAACGATCTAAAAAAAATAGGTGTGAGCACAAGGCCTTGGGAACCATAAGCGAGTGTATCTGATTTGAAGATCATCAAGCAGGATGATACTCTTGCAGAGTGATAAAATACGGTTTATTTGTCCTAGCCTTGCTCGGGTCTTACATGGAAGTAGCAAACTTAGAAGCACTTTGGACGGACATCTCGCAGAAAAGCACCCACTGAATCGGAGACACTTGATAAATTGTTGTCTCAATAGTGGTATTCTACATTTTATAAAATTCTACACATTGATTTTTTGAACTGTTTTTTAAACTATCTTTGAATTTTTTAGCAAATTCTTTAAAATACTCTACCTTATCATATTTCGGATAATTTTTATCCGAAGGAGCTTTGGGATCATAGAATACCAATTTATCTATTTTATATAACAATTCTGCTTTTTTAAGACTCTATGTCGGATGAAAGAATTTTTTGTAGATGCATAAAAAGATTTTTGCCGCTAACTTCTAGTATCGCATCAGGATATGAGAGCTCTGGTTGAAAATACTTTTGATCAACTTTTCTCGTGCCAAATAAATTTCTGTATGCCCTTTCATGAATTGGACTACTAACATCAATAATAAAAATGGTTTTTTCTAGAGTTCTGTTGTCATGCATATAAGAATCTATTAACCACTTAAATATGGCATTTCGAACTTTTCTCAGTTCTGCAGAGTTAAGGTCAAAACTTAGGGAATATTTACCAATTTCAAAAATTCTGTAATTTGCATTTCTAAGAGCGGTAAAATAGGCGGTTTCAATTTGTTTTGACTTTAAAATCTCTTCAGCAGGCAAGCTCCCTCTGTTCCCATCAATTACTCTTAGGAAGCCAACGAGCTTTCCTTCTGCTGATTCAACTCCAGCGTAACCAAGTTGGTTGTTTTTATAAAAATCATTAAAGTTTTTCTCATCAAGCTCAGATACAATTTCTTTTTCAGACTCAGAAAGCCTTTTGCCATAACTCCGGTGGACAAGGTCAATACCACGGCTTGCATCGTTAGCCCACGAGGGATCAGAGAAAATCTCTCCTTGAAGCCCGAATCCTCGGGGTAGGCTTGCCCATCTGGAGGTAGTCTGTTGAGCTCCAAAAGTCACATTAGACTGATGAACTTGACCATGATAATACCACCAGCCATCCCACCAATTAGTGCCTAATTTTGGTGGTTGTCCGTCTTTAAATACGACACCTGTCAGTTTAAAATTCTTGATAAGATGTTTGTTTTGAATTGGCCCATATAACTTTAAACACTGAATATTCGCGTTTGATATAAGACTAAATAGTATTAAAAGTGATAGGATTTTATCACAAGGCATATTTAGACATAGCGCAAAGATTTTGCCAGATGTTAAGGTAAAGTAATCAGCGTCAGTAAGAGAATAGTCATGTGTCTATCTATTCGTCAATTAAGAGAGCAATAGCAAGATCTCATGAGTCGTTTTTTTGATGCGAGAATCAATATCCTGTTCTGTTGGCTCTATAATCATTTTAAAAATCTCACCAACGAGTAAACTATGTATGGTAATTGCTTTTTCTTTGGGATTTTTAATATTCCAGCTATTTTCACGATTTCCCTGTGCAATAAGGGCGTGTATACGAAGAGTTCCATCATTTTTAATTTTCTGATAAACTTCCATAGCTGATCTGGATGTCATAGCGTAATAATAAAGTCCTATAAGTAGCGCATCTTTTTTCCTGTTTTTATAAGAGTATTGCATATTTTGCTCTACCATTGATACAAGTTGTATTTTAGCTGACAGTAAAGAGTTCGAATGACCGTCTATTGCGGCTTGGGCTTCTTGAACCCAATGAAGACAAGCGGAAGTAATGATATAATTCATAGACTTAAAGTGTTTGTATATCCCTTGCTGACTTATGCCGACTTTATTGCTGATATCATTTAAAGTAATAGAATAAAATCCTTTTGCAAAAACCAAGTCTGTAAAAGCTTTTAAAATAAATAGCCGAGTATTTTCACCTTTTGATACTTTCCTCATAAGTTATTATAATCATAAAAAACATTAAAATTCATATTTTTAACTAAAATGTTAACATTTTTAACTTTTTAGTTGACTTTATTAACATATAGCGTCATTATGATTTTCACAACGCTCAACCAAATCCTCAAGGAGATTATATGAAAAAAAATGTCAACAATTCTTATCACTATGCTAATAGCATCAACAACTTTTGCATCTGGGTTTGCTGTCTGCACAGCTACTTGCTTAATTAGCTTTCCCGGAAATGAGCTAGGTGGGTTAAAAACTAATGTCACAAGCGCTGGAAATTCAAAGCCTGAAGCGCTCTTGAAATTATCTCAAAAATGTGACGAGCTTACCGTCGCTTCAAAAAAAACATGGGGATTCACCGATAGAACTACTGGACAGCTAATTACTAGCTTCGACGGTTCTCCTGGTGGATCATGGCAAGGTACAGGGAGATATATAAAATTAGATTTTAATGTTTCAGCTGCTTGTGCAGAATAATTTCTGCAAATACAAGCCACATTATGGCTAGTATAATTTTTTGAGTCAGTTTCTCATGACTGACCAGTTGAGCTTAAAGGCTAGGACAAACAAACCGTATTTTATTAGTTTCAAAAAGTATCATCCTACATGATGGTCTTCTAATCAGATACACTCGCTTATGGTTCTCAAGGCCTTGTGCTCACACCTATTCTCTTTACAAAGAACGAAAAGGGTGAAGATCTTTTCGTTCTTCATTAAAATTTCTACGGTATCACCGACTTTCATAAAGGGAGTCTCTGCAAATTATTTATCCAATAACCATTTCCAGGCGGGCACCACTTTATTTGATTTCAGGCTACCTGACTTTATTTTGCATATAAAGCTTCCTTTCTAGGGCAGATGTATGCACGTATTGACTCATAGATAAACGATACCAAGGAGCGGTCAGTTGTAATCGCATTGACTTGAATTAAAGGTAACTTTGGAAGGTTACAGGGTTTTGAGTCAGTTCGACCCCGTGATTAGTTGGACAGGACGATCGCGTATACAATTATTGCCATAACTATGTGTTAAACCTATTTACACCGTATATACTTAATATTCCTAGTACTTAGTTAAAGTCCTATATAAATGTAGAAATGTTTAACAAAAAATAGGCCCATTTCTATATGGCATCTTCTTGCAGCATTTTAAAATCTAAAGCAATGGAGTTACACAATGAAATCATATATTTTTACTTTAATTTTTATAATGGGACTACATTTTTGTATTGCTGAAACGATAACTGTTACACCCTCGGTTCTTTTAGGAAATGGAATTACATATACCAAAGGCCCATTCGAAGCGAATTTAGAACTACTTAAAGCAGCCCAAGCGAGGACTCAGCATGCAGGAAGTCTTTTAAAGCAGTTTAATAATAAAATCCAAGTTACCGGCAGTGATTTAATTAGTATGTTTTGGTCCTGGAATTACTTAAAGGGGCAACTTCAGGTCGATGCAGATAGAATGAGAGTACTATACGGAAACCGTCTTTCTCCGGCAGATAGTGATTTTTTATTGGAAGTAGCAAAAGGAACGATACAAGGGTTTAAAAGTTATCCTGACATTGCAACTCTAAGATATAACGTAAGTAATTATGATTTTATAACGCGCCTATATAATATTGTTCTTGATGTAATGAAATTGGAAACCGGAAAATAGAAGAATAGTTTTTGCTTTGTCCTTTTTGAATTAAATTGGTTAATATTTTGAGCGATCAACAAACCCTCCGTTACTGACCGGTCGTCGAGTGCTTGCTCGACTTTGAAAATGAGCAACGCTGATTGTCTCGGGAGAGTTCTTTAGCCCTGATTACGAGGATAGGTCTCAACGGACAGCATTTGTGCGTTTATTTCGTCCCAATCCTTAACCAGCAGCTTAGTCAGAAGGCCTAGGACAAATAAACCGTACTTTATCAGTTTCAAAAAGTATCATCCTACTTGATGACCTTCAAATCAGATACACTAACTTACGCTTCCCAAGAGCTGTGCCCTCCCCTATTCTCTTTAATTTTCGGCCGCATCGCTCGCACGCAAGCATATTCTTGCTCCTTGGGCTACTTATACTTGAGGTCGACTTTCGAGCCCAGTGCTTTTTCAATATTATGGTGAAAAAGCGGCAGCTGAGATTCAAGTCGAGTGAAAATAAACTGACTATTTTCCGGAGAGCCCAATCCTAATTGGACATTTTCTAGGACAGTAACATCCTGAGAGATAATGACCTTTAAAAAATCTACTTTCTTTTCGATATCTCGAAGATCCTCTAAGGCTTTTTGAGGAACTAGTGGAATGTAGCTAACTCTAGTTTCCTGAATTGAAACTGGAGTCAGAGAAATCAGCGCCGCGTGATCATTGTAATAGAGCAGAAATGTCGACGGAAAAATGAAATACATCAGTTGCGCCCAACTTAAAACCTCCGCGTTCTCGTTTGGCTTTTTCAAAGGCACGATCGTTCTAACATTTTCATCGAAATTGTCACTCAGGCTCAAATTAGGATAGGATAGCTGAGCCAAATAAGGTGCGTGCGCATACGCAAAGTGATACACTTCTAAAAAAGCTTCTACTCCTAGCTTCCAATTGAATTTTCCAATGAAACTGTGTTCTGGCAGCGCATGCTCAAGGGCAATACCTAATTCATCCTGGTCATTTTCAAAAAATTTGAATGCAACAGCTAATTTGTCGGCATCGGTGCCTCGATCAAGGATTACCCAAATCATGCCGAAAAATTCATGGCAGGGATACTCGAGCAGACGTAATACATTTTCAGACTGTGATTTCAGTCCCAATTCCGTTGAAATTGGACTTAACTTGCCCTGGTCCGAATATGTCCAGCCATGGTAAGGGCATACTATCTTTTTACAATTCGATCCTGAATCTTCGCTTACGAACCTGGCTCCACGATGACGGCACATATTCAAAAAAATTCTGACCTGACCATCTTCCCCTCGTATCGCCAGCAAAGACAGTCCAGACAATTGACTCACAAAAAAGTCACCTCGATTTTTAAGCCTATTGGAAGGGCAAAATGGAAGCGGCTTTTTCTTTATAACATACCGAACTTCCGAATCGTAACGGGTTATACTTAGATAAGATTCTGTCGAAATTGTCCTGATCCTATCGCCAAGCTCTAGTGTTTTATTTTCAATATGCTCTAACGTTTTTTGTGTCAGTTCCTTCAGTGACCTCACCGCACAAACTCCGGAAAAAGAATTCGTTCTATTCGATGCGAATAGCTCACCAGGTTTTTCTGAGCCAGGACCGCTTTTTTTAATTCGCTTTCAATGGGTTGCTTTATCACCGTAATTAAAAATGCGTAAATAGTTGCATCCAATTTCGAAAACTCATCACCTGCAAAATAAGTTCGGTCTGAAAGTATCTCTGAAAGCGCACATATATCTTGTCGTCCCAGCTCATAAACCTCATCGGCGGTATGACGACCGATCCCCTGGAAAAAGGCTTGCCTTCTTAGGCGATACCTTAAAAAACGCAGAATTGGTTTTCCCAAAAGAAATGGAAACATAGATTCAAAGTCCCGCGTCAAAACGGCAAAACCATTCGAATCAATCCAACGGCTGTATAGCAAAATAAAATACAAATGCTCTTCCAGCATTCTTTGTATAGCGATGCCTTGACCACTGGTCCGTGACGAATCCAAGTAATCTAAAATAAATGTGGAATCGGGAACAATGTTTTTCCCATCTTGAATAAAAGGCATTTTCCCTTTGGGCCCCTGAGCCGGATTTTTTTCCACAATCACGCGGTAAGGAATCTTTTTACTTCTCAGATACGCTTCCACTTTGATGCAAAATGGACTTAGGCTAGGCAAGCCCCAAACGGCGGGGTACTGGTGAAGTTTAATCATAAAATAACGTCGCCAAAACCAGAGACCTAAAATCAAAAAGCTGTCGGTAAGATCCCACCAGGTGAAGGACCTCTAAAAAAAATCGATGTCGACGCTCGGACTTTTGGCATCGTTTTAAAAAGTGAAATAAATAACGTTTAAGAAATGTCAACTCCATGGAAGATCCCACTTGCGCCAAGAGAAACGGTAGGCGCGCGCCAGCGGCAATTTTTTTATGAAATTGATCCGCGAGGGGGTTATTTGTTTTTAGGGTATCTCTTAAAATTAAAACTTGCTCTAATGCCAAGCTCATTCCCTGGCCAAATACTGGATTCAAAGAACAGAATGCATCTCCCATTACGAAAATATTTTGCGGAAAATTTGCAATTTTATGAAATGATCGTAAAAACATATTTGTCTTTTTGAAAACTGATACGCGGGAAATGGCTTTGGCATTTTCAATGGCGGAATAAAAATCGGGGCTGGGAACCTGCCGTGCAAGTGCATGAAACTGCGCAAGATCCATCTTCGCGGTTGTACGACTTTGATATTCCACGATCGTTGCGATCGCACGTCCGCCCTCAACAGGTGATATCACGGCTCCTATCGAGCCCCGTGGGGGTGAGACCTGATAGTAGTATTGTTTACACCCATCGAATTCTAAACCAGAGTGTTCGTAGATCACGGACCGATATGTAATATTTATGGGAACCAATTCCATAAACCTTGCGAAACACGGCATATTTAGTACATGTTCGAAATTGAAATTTTGTCCCCCTGCAATCACGGCCAGATCGGCCTCAAACAAGGCCTGATCATTGGTTTTTATTCTTAGAAGGCCATTAGCGACATTTTCCATTTTCACAATATAGCCTATCTTGATCGATATATTTTTTATTTTAGACACTCTTTTAAAAATAATGTGATCCAGAAATGGGCGACTCATTGAATACGTCTGAATTTCAGACTCGTACCGCGGAAATTCGCCGCTGGCGGTTTCCCATTTTGTATCATTCGCCCAGTCAATCAAAGGACAACCTGCAGAAATAAAATCGTCTTCAATATCAGGAAAAATATTTTGCAAGATTTTTTGTCCTCGTTGAAGTAAAACATGAAGATGGGCACCTTGAGCGACTCCTGAACGCGTTCTGTTTAGACCCAGTGTTTGCTCTTTATCTACGAGTGTTACTTTTTTAAAATTCTCAGACAGAATTTTTGCAGCCAATAGGCCCGAGAATCCACCTCCAACAACGACAGCATGATGACGTTTCATATTTTTCCTTCCAACGATGAATGCAGATTGTGCAAATCTAACAGACCGGCTGCGAACAGATAGGTTTGAAACGATCGCAGATTGTACGATCGAATCAGGGACTGCTTCTCACCGAACTCACGAAGCAAGATGGTCTGATAGTCATCAAAGCCACGGTCTTCCTTGGCAATGACGATCTCATTTGTGAGGTCGCCTTCCATTTTTTCGCGCTTATAGGTAAAAATCAGATTACTGATACGACCAAGTCGTTGCCCCAACAAAAAGACTTCCCGGCACACACCCAGTTCTGAGAACTGAAAAGAAGGACTCGACATTAAGTCAATTGTTCCGGCCGCAACGATTCCCATATTATGCGGTCCCAGACTTTGTGACTCGACCAAGTTTCGAATATCTGGCAATGAGGACATCAATTCAGAATACCGATTACATGAGTAAAATTGTTCGATATCAAATACCAAGACTGCTTTTAGATTTTCGTAATATGGAAAATCTTGAAGTATTTCAGTTAGCTGAATAAATAACACACGCGCCAGTTCGAATATCTTTCGTTGTTGCCCCCGCATATAGAATGGTACTGGTCGGTCCTTTTCTATATTCAAATTATAGAGCTCCGAAAGCAGCTCTGGATTTCGATGCTCAGGATGATCCGCCAGGTCGTCATAAAGGGTAATGATCATTCCTAAATGAATTTTAGCAAAAATCACGCGGCCAAGTGAATAGGAATCGATGGAGCTTAGAGTTGTGTATCGATAGCCTATCGGCAGAAAATATCGAAATAGTATTTCTGGACGAATTGTCGACACGGACATATACATTTCGATCAACGAATTTAGATTTGATTCTTTTGTGGCTAGACTGTTTTGTTTCATATGTATTTAACTCTTTCGCTCGCGCAATTGAATGAGCTGTTCCGGCAATGGATGTAGGGTAATTAACGGATCATAAAGAATGGACTCCGAAACAGCGCTCAAATGATAGCGTTGACATATTTTTTTCAGAATAATTACGGCTTCCATATAGGCCAGCCGTTCACCAACACATGATTTTCCACCCGCTCCAAACGGAATAAAACAAAACGGGTGTTTCAATTTTTGAAGAAATCGCTCGGGATAAAATTTTTCTGGCTCATCGAAATAGAGAGGATTTTTATGCAAAGACGAAATGCCAATAATCACTTGATCAGACTTACGAATATTCACGCCACCAATGATGTCATCTTTTTTTGCTTCCCTAGCCAGCATATAAGCAGGCGGGAACAGTCTGAGACTTTCTTTGTAAATGGCCTCAACGGCTTCGTTGTTTCCTCTGGCCACCGTATCTTGATAAGAAGGATTTTTTGCGAGCAACAATAAAGCAAATGCGATCGACGCGGCGGTTGTCTCGTGACCAGCAAACAAAAATGTCATGCAATGATCCACTAAAGCATCATCCCCGCGAAATGCCTCAGCAACCCCCCGGACTTTCACTAGAACCAATTGATGTTTTATCAGGTTCCTTATTTCCGATTGCAATTGTTTGATTTCACGATTTCTAGAAGTCGGAATAAAAAGTGGGGCTGGAGCCAGAGATCTCATGCGAAGGCCACAAAGATAGTTGAGTCGAAGAAATTTCTTTCCCATCTGATCGACTAACTCCGTGGTCTCCATTCCTAACAGAATTGCTAGTGTTGTCCGAAGAATCAGGTAGGTCATTTTTTCCGTGACATCGAAATTTGAACTAGCGGCCGTTTCAACTAGCATCTCGTCACAATATTTTTCGACTATTGCCCGTGCTGACTCCAGGCTGTTTGTTGAAAACATGGGACGAGATGTAGCCCGCGCCATTTGCGAGTCTTTTCCTTCTAACTGCACAAGCCCTCTTTTTCCAGTTACAGGCTTAATGCGATCGAACACCGTCCGATTTTGAATATAGATGGGTGCCTTTTTTACAAGAACCTCGTGGGCCAGATCCGCATCAAAAATAAATATAAATCGTTTTGGACCAAGATAGCTGACTTTAATTGGTCCCTCCGAAGCCACTTCTTGCAGGAAAGATACGGGTTCAGTCATAAAGTCGTTTAAATTTGAAATTGTTTGTAGAGGTTTCATCGTTTTCCTTTCGAAACGATTCATAACCCACCTGACAGTTGAAATTAATTTCATTATAGATTACGATTGTTAACTAATGGATACCAATAGAATTCGCTATTTTTTATCTCTAGTAAAAACCGGCAGCATGACCAAGGCGGCGGAGTTGCATTATATAAGCACTCCGGCGTTGTCCAAGGCGATCAAGGTCTTGGAAGGCGAGCTAAACGAAAAATTAGTTGTTCCGGACGGGCGAGGGATTTTGTTAACTGATCGGGCACGGGTTCTTGCCCCAAAGCTGGAAGAAATATTGAAAAAATTGGACGCGTTGATTGATCGTACCGATATCGCCGAGAATCTGGCGGATCAAAATGTTTTGAAAATCGCAACGTTTGAGGTTTTTTCCACTCATTTTATGGAACGCGCACTCAGTTCAAGTTTCAAAGATAAAGCCTGTTTACTTTATGAAACAATACCGGGGCAGATGGAACAAGCTGTTGCTCGCCGAGATGCCGATTTTGCCCTAACGTATATCCCAATTCCTCATCCGGAACTAGATCACCTACGCGTGCAGGTCATCGAAATGGGTATTTACGGCTTGAAAAAGACGTTTGATGAATTCTCCGAGCACCAGACGCCATTCGTAATTCCGACGGCTCCCATCGAAGGGTCTCCCAACAAAGTTCGCGGGCTAGATGGCTGGCCAGATGATGCGTTTCCCAGAAACGTAATCTACCGAGTAGCCATGTTAGAGTCAGCGCTAGGAATTTGTCGCCGGGGCTTGGCCGTTGTGTATATTCCGAAATTTATTGCCAAACTTCATAACGAGATCGTTAAACCCGAGTTCCAATTGGAAGAAAAACCCCTACCAAAGCGTTTTCCCATTCGAAAAGAATACGTCTATTTGGTTAAAAGAAAAACTGATCTTGAAGACGACGTCGCTAAAAAGCTGGGCATGGTTTTAAGGAAAATCTGCTCGGTTTAGAGAGAGCCGCCGCCTAATCTCGAGATTTCAATGCTCTAAACATCATCATCTTAGAAAGCTTTATTGCTCACCCCTTGATGACAGTCGATTGTCAGCGCATTCTTTTGCGACGGCGATTGATTTATTAACGAATCACCCAGCTAAATACTGGTTGTGGGACGAAGAAAAGTCCACCCTGAAAAAGCTAAGCTTGGCGAGATAGCCTATAAGAATGATCACTATATTCCCAGTCAGACGCCCTATATTCCTACAGATATTGTTAATACCTTTGAAAAGCATGATTTTATCTGGGGCGGAAAGTGGAATGACTACGATACTATGCTACGATACTATGCTACGATACTATGCTACGATACTATGCATTTTGAATACAGGCCGGAGCTGAGTCAGGAAGTGTATTCAATATCTTGCAAATAAATTTCTATAGATCTCCGTATACTTATCAGGCGGATTTCTCACAGCCAACACTTGACGATTTTAAAAGCGGCAAATAGCTATCAATTTAGAAAAGGCTTTATAAGTTGTGCCATCTCATAATTAAAAGTGCTAAAAGTTTGATGAGCTTCCTTGTCTCGCCAACTTGCCCAATTTCCATCGTTATGAGGATACATTCTTTTAAAAGCGTCACCTATGCGCATTAATAGATCTTTATTCTGTGACGACATTGGCAATCAATAAATCTATAGTCTCTCGAAATTCAGGCACTTCTGTTTTTATTTTCATAAGAGCCGTTATCATATTTGTTTTTTCAGTTTGGCTGTTAGTTAACGTTATTTGAGTCATCATTGCTATTGAGTCTATTTTATGATTCATCAAGATTTGAAAAAAACTATAATCGTTTTGTTTAGAAAGATGATGATCTAACTCTTTTAATTCATTTGAAAATAAGTATAGCTCTTGAAAAGGATTTTTCTTCCTTCTTCAAAAATGGCTTTTTCAGCCCCGAATCCTTGAAACTCTTCTAATAGATAAATGGCTTGGAGTTCCTTATCGGCACCTAAATTCTTTTCGCGATTTTTCCCAAAACACGCAAAGCCTGCGACCTTCAATGAGTTAGTCGCAAGCTACCAAAGAATCAAGATCTGAGCTTTCTACAATTCTTTTGGCTCGCGGTAATTGCTGTTCGGTACTTAGAGTATCTGAAAAACTGGAATCAACTAAATCTCGATAAGTCGTTTTCCAAGATTCTGAATTTACAAAAGCAATGGATTCGATGTCCTCTTGGGTTGCTTTTCGAATGATAAAATCTATTTTTCTATTACCGTAAATGGATTTCCCCTCTTGCTTTTGAAAAGCCCAGTATTTATCACCGAATGACCAATGCCAGATCTTGGAAAAACTTTTTAAAGTCTACACCAGCCAAAGAGGGCAAAGATGAGAATACAATAGCTATAAATTACGAAACTATGAAGATCGGAATTATTTCTCAGGGGTGTGGTGTGATTGCAATTATTGTGATTTCGTTTTTGCCTGGACCGTAGCACCAGAAAACTCTATAAGCTCCAGGAGTATTGTTCTGAGCGTACGCCTCAAACACATCTTCTCCATCAGGACCAGTCAACGAGCTGTATTTATGCGTTTTTAAACCGGGATGTTTTGGATTGGCTTCTAAATAACCTAAGCATTTTTGAACTGCTTTTAGGATGCCTTTTTTGCTTCGAGCTTTTTCTAACTTATCTAAGTCAGAATCTCCTTGGTCTGTAAATTTTATGGTAAAACTCATGACTTCGTATATTACTTTTCATCTTTAACAAATTTAGCGAACGATCCTCTTGATTTCCTTTTAGGTGAGTTTAATTGACCGAGTCCAGTTTGCACCTTTTTCATCGCGTCCATATTTTTCCATAACCATTCCTCTTGAATTGGAACTGTCACAGCAGGCTTTAGCAAAATCTCGCCATTAGCCTTTTCTTCAACTATAAATTGTTTGCCAGAGAACTTATCTCCTAGGGAAATGCGACCTTTGCTATCTGCGACCTTATTTACATCAATCATTTTTTTAGCTCCCATATGAAATGCTCCCCTAATGACTTATAATAACCTAAGTGGGCGGAATAATAAAGTGGGAATTTCCCACTTTATTGCCATCGGAATGTTTATCTTCGACTTGAGAGCAAAATAATCGACTTTTTAGTCTTCTGCCAGACCAAAAAATGGCCAAGTAGTTGAAATTATTCAACTCCCTAAGATCAGTCCCACTGCTGACCGGTTGATTGTTTAATAAAAACAAGATGTTGCCAGACCTCCACGTAGCTGATTTGATTTTTCTACCAAGATCAAACAAACACCCACGGAAGGGTAGCAACGTGCAAAATCATCTCGAAGGTTCTTCGTTAT
>JAEUWH010000029.1 GCA_016785955.1 Pseudobdellovibrionaceae bacterium
ATAGGTACAGAAGGTGGGCCGCTACCAAGCTTTATTGCGATAAACGATACAGTAATAATTAAATCGTACGACTCTACCTGCAAAAAACTCTATAAATTCATTTTAACGATAAATTGACCCACGAATTGTTCAAACGAACCAAAAAAATGAATGAGGCCGACGGTGATCACTAGGGTGATTTCAGTTTTTGGCAAATGTTCACAAGGTCGCGAGTTTTTAATCGTTCCACGAGATCACGTCGATAGACGATTCCGCCACCAGGTCTGGAAATGATGTCGGGTGACTTAATCAAGTTCAAATGACTGTCGGGATTCCATTGATCGCGAATTAAATCCAGACACTTCTTTTGCTCTAGCCCCAACGCAATCAGTGCCAGCGTTTCTGGTGACGTGATGGAATAGGCTGGATAGCATGTCAAACTCCAAAGTTTTCCTATTGCAAGGATTGCATTTACTCGGGTGGGATCTGCAGAATTCAGGAGCGCCATTTTGCCGGGTTTGATTTGATGCGCTCGAATCAACTCAAAACGGTATTGTCCTGAAGGTTCTGTGACCGCATACAGAATCGAGCCATCTTTTTGATAAACGGGATAGTAGGCGTTGCTACCTGGCTGAGTGGCGCTAATTTTTGTTAAAATTTTTGTTTGGCGGTCATATTGGAAAACACTGTATGACATTTCGGCGGCAGGACTTTCAACCCAATCAATTTCGCCACTCTTATCCTCTTTGAGTTTGTATATAAAGCCATTGGCGCTTAAATGAAAAACTAACTGCTTCGAATCGTAACTGAAGTCAGCTTTGGCCACAAACATCCCTAAATTGTCGACTTCAATACAAGTATTGGTGAGAGTGTCCAATCTCCATATTTTTGAAACTCCTGCAGCGACATCAAAGCCCGACAGTTCCTGGCCTGTCTTAGAAAGCATAGGCATTTTAATATCTCGGCCTTGGCACAATGATAAAACTTCGCTGGCTGGTTCGACTTTCAATTTTGGCTGATATGTGACTTTGATTTTCTGGTATTGAATGTCGTTGGCGCCAGCGGCAATGACGCCGTAAATCTCGAATCCGTTCCCCGCGCTGATCAGACCAGTGGATTGATAGACCCCTTTCATAGATTCTGAATTATACAGTATCTCGGGGGTGCTGTTACCGCCTAAAATTTCAGAGATCGAATAATAGGCCATTCCCTGATTTTTATTAGGAACAGACATCACTGCTTCACCCAAAGGTACAGGATCATAATTGCCCGGCAATTTGGACAGGGCATTTGTATTTAAATCCAGGATGTAGTTTGCGTTTTGTGACGCAAAACTCACCTTATCAGTGTTTGGAAATACGCGAAAAAAATAGCTGGCTTTAGTATTGATGTTAACAGCCTTTATTTCCGTTAAGGGATTTATTTGGCAATAGTTTGGTGATGCATAGGAAATCAGTTGAAAAAAAATGAGCGAGATAATCATGACAAATTTCATTTTAACCTCTGGATAACATAGTTTTCAAGTCGTTCGGGTTCATCATAGCCAGGACGAGAAGGATTTAATAGTTGACCATTTTTATATAGAATCAAACTTGGGTAGTGAATTTTCATATTCATGGCGATCAATATGCTAGAGTCCAATTTAGGCGAGTGCTCTAAAAAAAAATTATTTTTAGCCGTGGCCAGCACATCGTCTTCCAACGCAGTGGGATCCAGAACAATATGCAAAGGTAGATTCAATTTCGCCGCTAAAACGGAAAGCTCTTCGGCACCTAATATAGAAAGGGGCATTCGTGGAGACCACGCGTAAATCAAGCCTGCGGTGTTTTGCAATCGGCTGGTTTCCAATATGTGTTGCAGGTGCAAATCGCTGAACTCACCACCCGCGGCATGCGCGTAGGCAATTGAAAAGGCTCCAAGTAAAAAGATTTTAAGCGCAGTCTTCAGGTGTTTCATCACGCACTATTCATATCAATTTTTACGGCCGTCGGCTTGTGCTTCTTGAACGATTTGCAACAATTATATCGACGTTTAATAATTAAACACACGTGGGCCCGAAGATTTCCCCGTGATCTTTTCTGTGCTCTTGTTATTGTCTTAGATTTATACAAGTAAAAATGTTCTTTTTAGCATGCAGTTGCCGTGAACAGATTTTTTGTTACGCCGTTTCACGATGAGACTCGTGTATCAAGCTAATATCAAAGGTACTCTGACTGAAGTTATCGAGCCGAATGGTAATGACATGGTAATGATAATAATTCTTTGGTTGCTCATCCGATGCCAGAAGAGACGATTTGTGATCCTGATGCGCACAAATCGTCGACGAAAGGTGGGGTTCTTAACAAAATCGGGGATAAACTAAAAAATGATGAGGGCCATGTGGTATCCAACCAGTTGGCAGTGGAAGGATAATTGGATGAGTTTCAATTTTAGCGAACACCGAAAATTTTGGTGTCAATAGTGTCCCCTAAATCGAAGGTGCTCCATGCTGTGGGGACGACTCCGGTGGGCGCCAGCTTGCCATTTTGTCGTAATTGAAAGATTCGTTGAAATTTAAAATCGGCGCGACCGGGAACATGTCCAAGGACTTCATCTATACCTGTTACCACAGCATGATCTTGACTGTTAGAATGAACCCAGAGGACTAATTGAGCCTTTGCAGGTTGCAGTTTTTCTCGTTGGCATTGTAACAAGATGGATTCGTAATTCTCGTGTACAAAGCTCTTTCCACTCGAGCGATAGTTCAGTGATGGTAAAATACTATTCAGTGCTCGTTCATCTTCGGACACAATCCATAATGGTCCTTTTTTTCGAAGAAAGGCCTGAATAAATTGATGAGGAGAGCTGTCTTCAAATCTTAAAGTTGATGCCACATGCATCCAATCTAACCAATATTGCTTGATGTGTACGGGATCTAAAAAAGACTTTTCTAGAAGAGCCATTTCTGGTCGCAGACTAGGGTCCTTAAAAAAATCACTTGTGGATAAAATATGAAGAAAGTCCCGTCCTACGCGCAAGTTTGAATGAAGTGAATCAAAAAAAATAGTGATTTCATCTGAAATTTTTCCATTCATTCCGGCAAGGGCTTCCTGGATTGCAGGTAAAGATGCATGACCTCGCTGTACATAATCAAATGCCCGCTCAAATAAAAGTATTAATTCTGATTTTATTTCCACGCTAATATTTTACTGGAACAGCAAATATATGTCTGACAGCTCTCGCATACCCGCGCAATCGAGTGCGCGAATGTCCAACATATAATTTAAATTTGTATCCGCTTCGTTAACAATTTCCAGCGGTGTCACTGTAGCCGTGCCAAAGCTACCAAACGGTTTGATCTTGATTGGATTCTCATTAAATAGAATCGAATCTTTGATTGTTGATGAATTCACGGCTGAATCACTAGTCCCGTAGGCCGCATAGTGTTCAGATGTTGGATTTATGGCTTTTGGGTACAAACCAATCAATGCAAAATTATCGATTCGGATAGGTGTTGTAGCGTCCATTCCACCAGATAACTTAACTACGCGAGGGCCGGCCAATACAAAATTCAATTTTGTGCTTCCCATATTATAGGGATCACGATTTAAAATCGAGTTTTCGTGATCTCGGCTGAGTACGGATTTATCGACTAATTTTGTTATATTTGAGGGGCCATTTGGAATGGCATCGAATAATTTCATTGCATAGCAAACGCCTTCAGATTGTTTGCGAGCAGGAATGTTCAGGATACCTGATGTTGGGTCGGCGGCGATTTTTATGACGGTATTGCATTTAAAATCAAGACACTGACCGTTCTCTTTCAATTTATTTCCACAGTTTACATTGACGGTGACAGTTTCCTGAATAATTTTATCTAACTTGTCTTTACCGGCAACGACGCAAGACATATCTTCACTCACCGTAAAATTAACAGATGACACATCCTGGATAAGATTGCCTGATGTCACCGTCGTTTTATTTGAAAGATTGATACATTTGTATGATGCCTCACGGACTTGTGTCAGCGTGATGTCTAATTTACCCACGTCGGATTGCTTAATAGGGTTCTTCTCTAAACTTGCTAGGATTTTTGAATCGGGTGTGTTGTCGATGATCCACTCGATACCTGTAGACAGCACAGAGTTTCGGGCATTATCAAAAGCTTTTGCAAAAAAGACGTACTTGCCATCGGGTAAGTTTTCGTACTTGGCTGTTTTGTTTGAGCAGTTTATTGTCGCCCCGTTTAAGCTGCATTGAATTTCGGCGATTCCATTTAAATCTTCCGCATTAATGACGAAAGTCGCTGCGCGGGATTTTGTTCGGGCAGATGGCGCACCAGTAACAGTGATTACCGGAGCCAATGTGTCCACGACAAATTTATACGATTGAGCGACTGAATGCGCGCCCACTTCGTTAGTGCCGATTACGCTGAATAGATATTCTTTGTCGGCGAGTTTTGGATAGCTAAGTGGCGATGAGCACGTCACGGGATTTTTCCCATCCAAGGTGCATGTAAACTTGGAAATGGCCCGCGTTCCGCTGATACCAGAAAACTCGAACGAAACATCTTTGATGTTTCCGATAGCTGCAGGATTTTTTGTAATTTTCACGCTGGGTACGCTGGCGTCGATTTCTAATGATTTCGATGCACCGCTGGTATTGCCAGCCATGTCTATGGCAAGAACTTCGAATTTGTATTCACCGCTGGCCAAATTGGTGTAATTCACTTCTCGTGATACGCAACTTTGGTAGGCGGTTTCAACAGGAGACAGCCGGCAACCGACAGACTTCAGTCCACCGGATTCAACAATGTCGATATTGTATTTGGGATTGCGATCGGCAGTCAAACCCGTGGGGCCATTGATCGTGATTGCGGGAGCTGTTCGATCGACGATAAAAGATTCTGTGACAGGGAGTGATTCATTGCCAGCATTATCTTTTGCATGAATAACCACAGAGTAATTTCCTTCTTTTGCGAGCGAGTTAAACTCAACGAGTTGGTCGCACATCTGTTCAATGCCATCGGCATCTTTGCAAAAGCTGACAGCGGCGCCGCTGCCATTCAAATCAAGAACTTGAAACTCGACTTTTACTGACGTGAGTGTTGTATAAGGAGGAGCCGCTTTGGTGATTTCCACGATGGGTGGGATGTTATCATGAATAATACTCGCGCTGATACAGTCAGTTTCTGGTGCGCCTTTTTTACGAAACTTTGCATAGACAGAAACATTCGAGTTTTCACGATTTAGAATCCATGCGCGTTCTGCAGAAAATTGTTCCCAACCCACGTTAGAAGTACAATCGGGAGTATTTGATATTATCATTTCTTGCGCACCAATAGTCGCCGAGCTTAAAGTTACGTTTTTTGATTTGGTGTAGAGTTGTCCATTGTTAATGACTAGTGATGGGTTTGAGATCAAGGTTACAGGATCGGGAACAACCGGATTGGCTAGGCGATCAGAATCGGGATCGGATCCATTGGGTGTTCGATCGGCATCGCTTGGCTTTTGATTGTTGCCTTCAAGAACAATACTGCCTGGCTGTCCACAGTTTTGGAAAAATACGCTGATAAATGCGAACGAAACTATGATTGCAAAGACACGAACCATAAGATTTTTTTTCATAGATATCCACCCCAAAAAAATGAACCTAAACCTAAAACCTAAAACCTAAATACTAAATATAAGTCTAATGGTTTCATAGGGTCAGAGAAACAGATTTAGATTGAATTCCGAAAATAAGACAAGAATAGGGCAAGGGCTTGTATCGAGTTGATACGACGACATAAGTCTAAAATAAAGACTCGATGTAAAATGCTTTTGAAGTGTGTTTCTATACACGGAAACAATGAGGCCATGAAAACGTCGCCGGCCATTTAAATCGGCGCGTACGACAGTTTGATTGGATGCCTTTAAAACAAAAATCCATAAGCATAGGATACTAAAAAATAGGATACTTAAAAATCTCTTATGGATTTTGAGGCTCTATTGCCCTATTGAATCGTACCGGTGCAAGCCGGTGACTTGTTCAGAAGGTTGATTCCTTTAAGATTTGGTTTCGTTTTTTGTTGCCAGCGGACAACTGCTAAAACCGAGTATGGCATATAGGGGACAGAACCCTACCAGTCCAGTTAAAAGCGGAACCAGACCCACCAGTCCCCACATTGTCTGAGGTCCGATAACAATCATACTTAATAGTCCTAGGCCGATTAAAACTCGGGCGACTCGATCAAATGTACCTTCATTTTTTTTCATATTCACTCCTTGCTGTTTTTTTTGAAATCGGCAACTAAGTGCAAATTTCAAAATTGTTTTTTGTAGAGACTGTATTAACTTATGGGGATGCGTAAGTAGCGTTTTCCATTTTTTGCCGGCTTGGGTAAATGACCGGCATCGATATTCACCTGAACAGAGGGTAACAGCAATTTGGGGGCGGCCAAGGTGCGATCACGCTCTGTACGGAAACGAAGAAATTCTTCGAGCACCGTATGGGCTTTTAGCTGAATGTTCTCCTTTTTTTCTTCTGCAATCGTTGTCATAAATTTTAGCGAGCGACCATTGGGAAGGTAGTCATGCCCTGTATAGACTTTTGTGTTTTCAGGCAGTTCATAAATTTTATCATGTATAGAGTGATAAAGGTCCTTGGCGCTGCCACCAGGGAAGTCGCATCGGCCCGTGCCATAGTCTGGCATGAACAAGGCATCGCCCACAAATATATTGCCGTCAATGTAATAGGAAACGCACGCTGGTGTGTGCCCGGGAGTGGAAAGCGTTTTTACTTTTAAAGAGCCGGCCTGGAACTCTTCACCCTCTTTTAGGAGGCGATCAAATTGAGAACCATCTGGTTTAAAGTCGTCAGGCAAAAGAAAAACGTCTTTGAAGATTTCTTGAACCTTGGTGATTTTCTCACCGATAGCAATTTGCGCGTTAGGGAAATCACGCTTGATAATCTGTGAACCGCTCAAGTGATCGGCGTGGGCGTGAGTTTCTAGAATGTAATGTAGAGTCAGTTTTTGGGTGTGCAAAAAGTCCATTACCACTTTGGCGGACTCTTGGCTGGTTTTGGACGATGCCTGATCATAGTCCATCACGGGATCTATCACAAGAGCGTCTTTGGTATTTTCGTCCCAAACGACATAAGTGAGTGTCCAAGTGTTTTTATCAAAAAATTCTTTAATTTGGGGCATGATCGTTCTCCTTTTTTTTACAATGATAGACGGTAGAATTGCTCGATGGTTATGGTGAGTCCCATAAGAAAGACGAACCAGCCGAAGGCAATTTTAAGTTTTTGTTCCTGAATTTTATGCGCTATCGATGATCCTGCAACAATGCCAACAATAGCAATGCTTGCCACTATACTCAAGAGTGGCCATTGGACCGTAAAGCCTCGGGCCAGATCCCCTGCAAACCCAAGAAGGGATTGGGTTGCGATAATCAATAGTGATGTTCCCACGGCTACTTTCATGGGAAGTCTTGCAAAGAAAACAAGTGCCGGAATAATCAGAAAGCCGCCGCCAGCTCCGACAAACCCCGCGATCAAACCAACGATCAAACCTTGAGAGGACAGAAGAAGTGATCGAGTCAGAGGTTTTATTTCGTTTTTTTTAGGCTCGTCACGTTTTTTTATCATTGCGTAGGAGGCCACGAGCATGAGAGTTGCAAATGCGATCATCACTAGAATATCTTTTGTCAGGATGAATCCCTGAATGTGGATAAGAGTTTCTGGAATTTTTGGAAGAATAAGCCCGCGCGAGATATTTACGCCGACGACGCTGGGGATGGCGAACAAGAATCCGGTGTTGAAATCAACATGGCCTTTGCGTATGTACATGAGGCTTCCCGTGAGGGCGGTTACGCCCACAATAAACAAAGAGTGTCCTGTAGCCATGGTGGGCGAGAGATGGAAAAGATAGACCATAATGGGAACGGTCAAAATAGACCCGCCCCCGCCAACGAGGCCCAATGTGATCCCCATGATCAAGCTTGCCGTGTATCCCAAAGCTGCATCCATTGGTTACTCCCGCAACCTTATGTAAGGTGCTGTTAGTTTAAAAAGAATCATTCCGGCCAGCATGGATAGAACAAATAAAACCGCGCGCAGATCGCCAGAGACCAGAGAGGTAACTCCTGGTCCTGGGCAGAAGCCGCCAAGCCCCCAGCCGAAACCAAAAATCGCAGAGCCAAGGAGCAAGCGCATGGTAATGTCTTTTCGTGAAGGCACATGCCACTGAGAATCGAGCAGTGGCGAGTGTCGTCGCTTGATAAGGGCATAGCTTATGATATGTACGGTCAGTGCGCCGACCATCACAAAAAGAAGAGATGGATCCCATTCGAAGGGATTAAGAAAGCCAATGACCTTCTGCGGTTGGGTCATGCGCGAGATGGCCAGACCAATAGAAAAAATAAAACCGACGATAAAGGCGACAAAGCTTTTTAGGAAAAAACTATTTTTCATATCCTATCTCCGAAAAAGTTCTGCCATATTTGGACGGCGAGGAATCCAAAAAACATAAATGTAATCGTCGCAGCTAAAGATCTGAGCGAAAATCGACTAAGACCACAAATCGCGTGGCCACTTGTGCAACCACTTCCCATGACTGTTCCATAGCCGACAAGGAGTCCGGCTACGACAATTGTAATGAGTCCACGATCTGAGCTATTTAAAAATAACTCGGGAGATGTTTTGTACATAACAAGACCGCCTATAAGCATTCCAAGAACAACCATTGTACGCCACACATTATCTTTGTTGGGGCGAGACAGTGTTGCGGCGATGATGCCACTTAAACCGGTCACGCGGCCGTTAAAAAGAAGCATAATTGTAACCGCTAGACCGATCAGGCTACCGCCAATTAGGGGCGTGAGGGGTGAACTAAATTCCATGGGCTGGGCCTCCTTATTTCTTTTTTGCGGTGGGAAATTTTTTTTCATTCCAAAGGAGCATTCCGCCCTTTAGGTTCACGCATTTTGAAAAACCCAGGCTTCGTCCCTGTAATGTAGCACGCCCCGAACGCGCGCCACTGCGGCAAATAAATACGATCTCGTCGTCACGATCATGGTTTTGAAAAAATGCGTCTAGTTCAGGGCCAAGGGTAATCAGCTTTGCCCTTTCAATATGAGACAGCTCGCCGTTAAATTCATCGGGGCGCCGAACATCGATGAGGAGGGCTTGATCAATATGATTTTTAAGGTCCTCCGGATTTATCTCTGGAACATCATCGACGATAGTGGCGTTAAAAATCTGTTTTTTCACTTTTTATCTCCAAAAAAAACTTGTACATTATTTAATCATATTATAATATAATAATATGAAAAGTCAAGACATAATAAAATCCATGACCGATTTGAAACGTCGGAGCGAAGAAGTAGCTCTTTTACTTAAACAACTCTCGCATCCTCAACGATTGCTTATTCTTTGTAGTTTGGTTGAGGGTGAAAAATCAGTGAGTGAAATCGAAAAAGGCTGCGGCGCTTCACAGTCTTCGGTCTCGCAGTTTCTAAAGGGAATGCGCCTCGAAGGTCTTGTTGGGGCTAGACGTGAAGGAAAACAAGTTTTTTATAAAATTCAAGATGATCGCGTGCTGAGTTTGATGAAGTCCCTCTATAAAACTTTTTGTGCATAAAATTTTTGCGTATTAGAAAGTTATATAGTTATATGACTACTACATCACAAGGCAGATGCATAGTCATGATCATGATAAGGATCACATGATAAAGACACATGATAAAGACGCATGGTAGTGATCACATGGTAATGACAGACGCATGCTATGGCCACTCGTTAATCATCTAAACTTCATTAGTTTGGGAATTTGGCAAAGTGGGTAGTACCAAATATGATTAGCGATTCTGCCAGCTTTCTTGGCCTGTCCGCGAGGTCTCAGTACATCCCAGTAAGAGCCACTAAAGAAAACTTTTTGCGTGTTTTCAATCTGATCATGAAGCATATCTAATGCGCAGGCTATTGAACGAATAGGGCTTTTCGAATCATACCTTCTGCAGTCCCTTGCGTAGTCGTCCTCCCGGCCATAATGGAGTTGAAAAATACCATAAGCTGTTCCATTTGGTCCTTTCGCTCGGGCGTTGATGTTGCAAGTGCTTTCGAAAAAGACCATAGCATCTACGATCCGTATTAGAATGATCTTTTTTTGTTCGTCCTCTAAGTTAGGATAGTTAGGGCAGTACTTGAGAAGATCTGATGCTGCGCCATTTTCAATATTCGTTTCGAACAATTTAGGAAATTTCGAAGGATTCAATTCGGCCAGTGCCGAGGATCTCCAGTTTCTGTGCTTGGGGGGCTTAATGCTGAATTCTTCACAATAGTATTTTGAATTTAAAGAACTTTGTTCTTGCATCACGGGGGGCGTTTGTTTTGAACCAGGTGTTTCTGCGACAGGTGGGGTGTTGCTTGCTTCAATGTTTTGTTTACTTTGATTGCCTTGACTGTTTTGATTTTCTTTGGCGCAGGCTACAATCGACAAGCCAATGAGTATGTACAATAAACCTAGGTTTAATTTCATGATAGTCCCTTCTCACGTGCAAAAATTATTTTTTAAAACGTTAAGATATAGTCGCCTCAGTTGAAATAAAAAAAACTATTTTGACTCTTGGTGCAAAAAATAAATAAAAATCCCGGCTTCGTCTTTTCGTATCAAATACGTTGATTAAATCGACCTATACAGGTTGGCTAGATAGGTTGGTAGTGACCTTGGTAAGCACAATAGGAAAAGGTTTCATAGAGGAATAGATGTCTTAAAATAGGAAATATGAGAAATAAATGTATCGATTAAGATAGACGTCGCGTCTATAGCAATTGTTTTCAGTAAGAGAACAGAATTTCAAAATTAGTGTATCAATATAAGATCTGGTCTTACGAATTTAGTATAAACAGGAGATAATTAAGCGGGGGGATAGGCATGCCTTTTTACGCACGATCTGCTGCTTATAGGTTTTTATTTTTAATTTCCGCTTTTTTATTTCTAAGTTTATCGTTTCAGAACTGTAGTTCTGGTTTCGAAATTGAAAAAACAAAAAACTCCTCTGAGGACTCGGGTTCTTCTAATCCACAAGACAGCAGAGTACCCAGCGACTCCAACAATTCTTTTGTTAAGGTAAAAACATTCGGCAGTGGCGAGTATGGAACGTGTTATCTAAGTTTAAACTCAGAGGTCGAGTGTGAAAATGGAAAAACGGTCTTAAAGTCGTTGGGTCGGGTGGTTGATTTTGTTAGTAACGTGAACACCACATGTGGATTAAACGCAGACGCCAAGTTAACATGCACAGAAACCGCAAACGATGCCATCATCTCGACATTAACTCTGGATAATGTGAAGAACATATCCTCAAACTTAATGAACATTTGTGCGGTTACAAATGACAGCAAGGTATATTGTTACTATGGAATTAAAAA
Organism: Pseudobdellovibrionaceae bacterium; assembly: GCA_016785955.1. GTDB lineage: Bacteria > Bdellovibrionota > Bdellovibrionia > Bdellovibrionales > Bdellovibrionaceae > UBA2316. Next base: position 11,371 of record JAEUWH010000029.1, read on the forward strand.
TAGCACGTTCCAAGAAGTTCCATCGTTGCAAGGGGCAAAGAAAATAAATTCCAGTTTATGCTCGATCACAAACTCAGATCATATTCGCTGCGCCGTTTTCAATAGTAAAACAAATTCTGTGGAATCTGAAATAATTAGTAATGATGTCTACACAGATTTAAAAAGTACGGGCCTGACCTCGCTTCGGGTATGCGCTTTAACCCAACTCGGTAAATTGAATTGTTTCGAGGTGACGGGAAACTTTCCCAATTCTTATGTGGCCGTCACCACGCCACAATTTGAAAAACCAGTGAAGTCGTTCGCTTTTTCCTATGAAATGAGCTGGGGAAACACTTTGTTTTCGACGTGCGTGGTTCAAATTGACGACAAGATATTATGCTGGGGTTACAATTATTCTTATGCTGTTAATCCTTTAAGTGACGTCAAAGATATTGATATACCAATTGAAGTCAGCCAGCAACCCGTTCGGGAAATTTTGAAACGCAGTAATGAAGGTCTGGGTACGTGTTTCGTGTTATTAAATGGTACTGTCAAATGCAGTTACAATAGCAAATTGGCCTCTGCATTTCCATTTTTAGCTCCGGAGTTTGAAGATACTATTCAGTACATTCCTTTGTATGAAGGGGCTGCTTTGGATTCTTACAAAGTGAAAACGGATGGGGCTGTCGATTGTAAAAGAACTGTAAGGTGGAGTCTAAATGTAGCGTTACCTCGTGATATTGATCCTTGTTCGGTCGATGTGACCAACGGGTTTGTTCCATTCGGCGACCTGCGCGGAATTAAAAAAATAGTCAGCGGGAAAGAAAAAAATTACTGGAATTGTGCCCTACGGAGTGATGGCAAAGTCAGTTGCTGGGGACGGAGTTCTGTTGCGAATCAATGGGCCAATTATAGCGCTTTAGGAACTAAACAAGCTTCTCCAATGACTCCTCTTGGTGAAGTGAAAGGGGTTTCAAATGCGGTCGACTTGGTGGGAATGTACAATGGCAACTGTGTTTTGAATAGAATGGGCGAGGTATGGTGCTGGGGCGAAGGACCATGGAACTTGAGTGCTAACACGATAATTGGTGAAACCACGGAGCCAATTAAATTGACAGAGGGTAGCGGTTTTTCTCATATAGTTAGTTGGTCGGGATGGTTGCTTTTAGCGGGTATAAAAAACGGTGAGGTTTATCAGGTGAAGTTCAGTACCTCTGCCAGTGCCTTAGATAAATCTACCACGCTAAAGCTCGCGGGCGGAAATAACTTTAAAACGTTGGTCGCAAAGAAAACATTGCAGGGTGTAAAGTCTTTCGGGCTATGTGGTTTGAATACATTAAATCAAGTGCTGTGTTGGGATTTTGCTAGTAATAGTGGTGTCTTTTCGGGAGAACCCAAGCTTGTCGCCCAAAATGTGGAATCGTTGTATTCTTCAGAAACGCATATTTGCGCAGTAACGACAAATAAAAAGCTTCTTTGCTTTGGTTCCGAAAATTTAAATGGCGAGTTGGCAACAGGAGATAAAAAATCGTATGCGGTTCCGGCAGAGAGCCCGCTTTTTAGTAATGTTCAAAATGTTCTTTTGGGCAGAGATTATACGTGTGTCAGTGAGGGCGGACCAATTGTATGCGTCGGTATTAGGCCATATTGGAGTCCATCGGTGAACGGAGATTTTCTAGTTAAATACAGTAAATAGCTGTTTCTTTTTAGGGCCTGAGCAATTCATGATGAATCTGTTGGGCCTGTTCAAAAGCTAGAAATTTTATTGGCGTTTGTGTAACTATTAAAAAACCATCCAAGCTCTTTTACTGAAAGTGCGGTTCGACTTTTGGGGCATTCGTCAATTCTTTGTAAGAAAAATTTTTCCAGATTTGACGGGCCTTGCATAAATTTGTGCCAAACGAGGTTTTGATAGTTTTCTGGTTTTGTGGGTGGGGAACCGATGTAATAACCGTACAGCTCAAATGCTCGATACCTTAGTAGGTTTTTTATTTCATCGTCGGTATCTGTCAGTTTGGCAAGAAAGGCCGGCGTGGCGCACAAGTTCGCCAATGATGTATAAGATTTAACATCCTTGGAAAGAGCATAGATGTGATTTATTTGAATGTCAGTTTTCTTGATTCCACCATTGGCCCATTCAAAGGCGTGTTGAGGTCCTGTGTTATCACAAGCCATCAGCATTATACCATTGTACTCAGATATTTTTCCTCGGTTTTTTAAATCACGAATAATCTGAAATATATTTTCATTTTTAGTTTGTTCGACAATATTAGGATGGGTGAATAAGGTGTATTTTGCGATCAACGAAGATAGGTTTGAAAAACGGTCATCAGTGATCAATTTTTGTAAATGCATTTCTATTTTTACTTTTCTGGTATTGACTGCATGCGTAGATGGCGGTGTTTCACTTGGAATTAGTTCGGATAAAGAGGTTTCCGGAATATCAGTTGGTTCGGGGAATTTAACACCCAGTTTTTCCAAAGACATTGCCGAGTATACGGCCGATGCAGGGTTTTTAGATGAAACTTTTGACGTGACTTTGGATTTGAGTTCGTCAAAATCAACTTTCCAGGTCAATGGTGTGTCGCCGACGGCTGGGAACACGGTGCGAGTTCCTCTTACGGTTGGTGAAAACAAGGTCGTCATTGTTGTGACGGCTGAAGATGGAACTCAGAAAACATACACCATCACGGTTACGAAAAGTGGCGCAAGTCCGAATTCAGATTTGCAAACATTGGCACTTTCTTCCGGAGTTTTAAATCCTAGTTTTACATCAGGTACAAAGTCCTACACATCGTCGGTTTTGTATTCTGTTTCCAGTGTTAATGTGACGGCAACAACAGCCTCAACACGGGCTACTTTCACGACTCATGGTCTGTCGGCCATATCGGGAATATCGACGGCAGTAGCCTTGAATGTCGGAGTTAATCTTATACCCCTAGTTGTAACGGCTCAGGACGGAACGCAAACGACTTATAATGTCAGCGTTACGCGGGCGGCAGCCTCAACAAATGCCGACATTTCGACTTTAAGTTTGTCTTCGGGAAGTTTATCGCCAAGTTTTTCGTCATCGGTGACATCGTACGCAGCGACTTTTCCTTATGCCACGTCTAACGTCGGAATCTCGGCAACATTGAGTTCGGGTTATGCCAGTTTTACAATCAATGGCCAAGCGGCGACATCTGGAAATATTTTGAATGTCGCTTTAGCGGTTGGCGCGAATGTGATCCCCGTTGTTGTGACGGCAGAAAGTGGAGTTCAGAAAACATATACTTTGACTCTGACCCGGCAAGCCGCCAGTTCCGTTTCGACGTTGTCGGCACTATCGTTGTCGTCAGGAACCTTAGCTCCGGTGTTCGCTTCAGGAACATCATCATATACGATTGCAATCAGTAATATTCCAGCCAGCTACACGGTGACAGCAACCACTTCAAGTTCGCTGGCCTCGGTGCAGTACCGCGTGAATAGTGGGGTACTCACTAGTTTAACATCAGGTGTGGCCTCGGCGGCGATCACTCCGAGTGGTGGAGCGAATACTTTGGAAGTTGTTGTGACGGCCGAGAATAACACCACTCGAACATACACTGTGACGATGACCTATGCGGTTTGTGGGGCCGGTTACTATTCAGACATTGTGAATGGTTGTGAACAGGTGGGATTGGGATATTATTCTCCGGCCAATGATAATAATAGGTATGCATGCTCGAATATGCCGACAAATGCGCGTTACACAAGCCCGACGGCTTCAACGGCAAGTTGTCCGTGGAGCTGTAATAATGAATACATTACGACGAATGGCACGACATGTAGCTCTTTCCCGAACGCACGGATTTTAGCGTGTGACGATAATGAGGTTGCGGTTGGTTTGTATGGGCGAGATGGTTCTATCATTGATAGGCTCGGTGTGCGTTGTGCTACAATTGATGCCAGTGGAAATTTGGGAACTCCAAGAAATGGCCCGGACTATGGGGGTAACGGAGGAACAGATTTTAATAACTCTGGCGAGTTCGATTGTCCGGCGGGTTATGCGGTCTATCGAGTCGAAGGGAGTTTGGCCACATATTCATCGGCTCCGAGAACAGGAACCGTATCTTTCCTTTGTAAAAGTGTGACAAATCCCGCGATGAGTGGGGTGTGGAGACCTAATAGACCGGACACAGACTTTGGAAATTCGACTGATCGCGGACCGTATTCTTTTGAATGTGGGGTGTCTCCTAATTTATTTGGAGCTTACTTTAATGGAATCATCATTGATAATGCGGCTGGAGCGGCCTACACCGGCGATATTCTTGGGGTTACATGTAGGTAAGCCGATTGGTTTAAGTTCCGAGCTTTTGTAAAACTAAGCTGCCTTCTTGGCTTCCGGGCTATCGAGGGCTTCGAAATCATTTTGAAGGTAGCGGCAGAATCTAATCCAGGCCGAGTCCGTGCTCAATAACTGAATGCCATATATAGAGTCTTTCTCCCACCTTACAACTCCAGCGACTTTTGCGTACGTGTCATTTGTGATTGGGATGGTCAGATGGATCATGCCGTCCAGTGATTCGGAGGATAACAATTTAACTCCCGAGTTACTGACATCTAGAACAATCGCAGAAACCGAGGCCTTGTTGTTCAAGTGGCACTGAATATTTACCTGATGACGAACATTTGATCGGTCAATCTTTCCTTGGATGTCAGGGAAAAAATTTGAAAGGTAGGCAAGCGGGTAGCATGAGACCAAGCCCATTATTTCTAATGTCGAAAGCTCTTTGAATACTGTCGATCTATCAATAAAGAAGTGTTGCAACATTTTTGGAGTCATTACAGGGTCGGATGATTTGTAAAAGTCTCGATTTGGGAATTCAAAATTTAAAGAGGTGTAGTCGTAGAAATACTTATATAAATTTTTTTCATCCGTCTTATGATTATAAAGCTTTATGAACAATTCGTCAGCGCTATGGATGTCGAACCATAACCCAATGCCTGGATTGCCGTTAGCGTAGCTGTAATTTCCGACCTTAGCATTTTTTAGCCGTCGAAATCCTAGAAAGCCTTCATAGAAATCCGTCATGGAGGGATTAACTGTAATGACAATAGCATCAAGTCGCATGTAACTTTTGACGTAGGCCCAAAAGTATTTTAACAAGGGCAGAAACAGGGCTCCTCTTTTTTCACGAAATCGGCAATCAATAGCTAAAGACGAAATCTCGGCAATAACTTTATTGTTGTCTAGTACATCACTTATATTAAATGAACTCTCCATTGGAATGCCAAAGGTGCTTCTGCGGATTATGGATATGGTGCCAACCACGGTGTTATCAAACAAAGCAATCAAGGTTGTTGTCGTCGGAAGAGCAAAGTACTTTACGATACGCATGCCGCTTTCATTCGGTGCCGTATAACCTTTCTCTAAGTACGACTCATGTAGAATGCGATACGCTGAGGAGAGTTCATCCTGAGTGTTCGCCACTTTAAATCTAAATCGGCTATCTAAAGTTTTCGGAATATTAAGCTGATTCCTCATGTAGCTAAAACGTAAGCTAGATGGCAGTGAATCGAAAATAGCGCGAACCAACGGACTTCTTCTACGATCAGACATAAATTTCCCTCAATCCCCATATCGTCATTAACTTTATAGTAACCTGACTTTACGTGAAATTTCTCGATATTTTTAATTTAGTTGTGGGAGTATCTCAAAATAAGAAATATTTTGTATTTTTTTGTCGAAGTTTTATCTCGAAAACAACAATAAAAATCGTGAATCAAATTGATACGGATTGAAAGAAATTGGCGTTCCTATTCCAATAACAATAACAATGAATCATGTGTGATTTGTTTTTGACGACAACGACAAAATTCAAGTCAGAGTCGTCACTGAAAACGCCCTTCATTAACTAGGGTAAGCCGATTGATCGGGAAAAACTGATTCGCAGGATTGCGGACAATTGTGCCCGATAAGTTTCGGCTTCGCCAAGGGAACGTGTTTTTACTTGATTAAATTTGGTCGCGGTTTGTGATGACTAAAACGGCGATTCTTTTCGCACTTGATGTTTTCATCATAGATAAACATGTTCGTTTGGGTTTTCAGATTGTGAAACTCCCCACGCTCCATGCTTTCGCGATCTTGAATTAAAAAATCCTTCAAGCTTAAGTTCGTTGCGCGCAGGCCGACGACGTCAATGTCGATCTCGCTGCCAATTTGGATGAATCGCAGAACGACCGCTTTGGTTAAAAGCCCATTCGTATTCAAGCGAATTTCAACAAAATTTGAACTGTTCGCGATTTCACTGAGATCAAAATCGCTAACGCCTTTCAGTTCGTCATTGAAGCGGCTCGAAATTAACGTCGACGAGTAACTTTCACCCGATGGCAGTTTGGCCGCCAGAGTATTCCAGTAAATGGTGTTCGGTGTTGGCTGCGCCAGGAATGTCTGTGCGCCGGTGAAATTATCGTTCGGGTCAATTTCCGAAGTGTACTTTATGGCCACGAAAAATTCGCGCGCACCTTCTTTGTACTGCGAAGATATTTGTAACTGAACATGCGGAGCGCTGCTGTTGGACTTAATTGCTTGCTCACAATACAGATCTTCTGCATCGGGCGAAGGTAGCGACGTCGCCATCGACATCGTGGGTAGGATCAAACTTAAAATAAGACTTAATGATTTCATAGACTCTCCGTCCAGATCCTACCGTGCGCCGGGAGGAGGTTGCGGGCATTCTGGTTTCAAGTTACACGAACCGTGAAATGCGAATGAGGGGATCGAAACACCCAGAGATAAAAGTAACGGTAGTACGAGTTTCATTTTCATACGTTCTCCTTTGGTTAAAACGTTTACTTAGGTGGTTTAAGGTGTACGACACTGCGCGCTGAATTCATATTTATTAAATATATGAAACCTAAATATTATATACTTTAAATATATGATTATTTTCGAAATTACGAACTACCGTAAAGGCTTTGGCCGGCTTTTTAAACAGGAAAAAAAGCTGCGCGGGGCTCGATGGTCGCTGTCTAAATTGGCGGGAAAACTGGGGATTCAGGCCAGTTACCTGACCAATGTAACCAAAGAACGCGCCCATTTTTCTTTGGATCAAATATTCCTAGTTGGAGAAGCCTTGGGGTTGAAAGAGGCCGAAACGTATTTTTTGAGTACCCTGATGCAGTACGAGCGGGCGACCCACCCCCGCTTGAAGAAACGCCTGGGCGAGGAACTGGCGCACATTCGCGGTGAAAATCTGCGCGCCGAGAAAGTCATCACGACCCGGGAAAGCCCGTTGAGTGAAATCGATCGCGCAAAATATTATCTGGATCCCATGATTGAACTGATGCACATGTTCTTATCGATTGATCATGCGCCCGTCGAGATCGCCCTAATCGCGGATGCCTGGCAGCTGCCGGAAAAGCGAGTCAGCGACATCATCACGTTCTTGCAAAGCGTGGGATTAATCAAACTGGCGAGCTCTAAATGGAAAGTCGAAAGCCTTCATCAGCATTTATCTCGGGATTCGTTTTTGACACGACCCCAACAAATGTTGAAACGGATGAAGGCCCTGGAAATGATCCAGAAACACTCGAAAGAAAAAGTCTATTCGTACATGGGCACCATGACCGCCGATGAGGCCACGCGTGAGCAAATTCAAATTCTGTTTCTAAATTTTCTTAAAGAGTGTGAACTGCTGATTCGGGAGAGTCCCGCCAAGGATATCTACCATATTCAGTTCGATCTATTTCCTTGGATGGTTAAATGAGGCCAGTCTAAATGCGGCCCATTCTTGGCAATATTTCCAAGCTTTACGCACGAATAGGTGCGGGCTATCTTTACCGGCTTCCAGACTCGAGCACATAATATTCATCGACATACGAAACAGATCAGGATTACGGCCCGTCGGATCCACTACCTGGTCGGAATTCAAAGATCGGTGCTGCTCGAAATAGTAAGTCGCCATAAAAATAAACGCCTCTTCGTTAGGAACGCTTTCGGTTTTCTGGTACTCGCCCATGACATCAAACAAGCAATGAGAATCCGCAGTGCCTTTCGTCTTTGCCTCGGCCAGGCAGGCACTCATTTTTATGCGTATTCGCAGTGTCTGCTGAAGATACATATAGAAATGTCGTTGCGGAGTGAACGGTTCGCCCTTCGATAAAAATTCAGATTTATTGAAGTAGACAATATAATCGCCGAAGTATTGAATCAGACTGGTGCGAACAAATTGCTCGGTCGGTGAACGGTACAGGAACATTTCGCGCGGGGGCGTGCCACTGATATCATTCGAAAAGAAAATGCGGATAAAGGCGCGCGTGATATCGGAGGTCAGCTGACCGGTCGATTGGCCAAGGACATAAAGTTGTTCGTGCAACATCAACATCGCCCGATCCGTGATCGAAAGTCGATCGAAGTACTCTTTAACGAAGATAATTTTTAACTTCGGCGCTTCATCGACGGGGCCGTCGCCACGAGCGTTGTTACCCTCAGAATAACGGACCACCAACTGCACTCGGCGGCAGGTATCGGGAATGGAGTATATGGGTTTTGCGTCTTCTAACAGCTGCAAGTGATCGACTTTTTCCCAGCTGGCTTGTTTGATCCAATCGGACGTTTGATCCAGGCGATACATGAATAGCGGCAGGCGATCCCGAAGGGCATTTTTAACATTTTCTAAATGAGTCTCCCAGGTGTCCCCCGGGCGTGCCGTCCAGATAGCGTGCTTCTGTTGATCCATTTCCCAAGATTCCAAAACTTGCAAACGCCCTTTATCTAAAATGGCTTCGGGTAGGGTGATGTGGTCGTTGAGGTACACATCGGCTGCTTTGGCATCGTTGGCGCTGGTAAAGCAAATCACGCCGCCCCCACCGCCGGAACCGCTGAGGCCGCCTTTTCCGCCCTTGCCACCCTTTTGTGCCAGTGCCAGAGATGTCAAAAATAAAAACAGTAGGCCCAAAAGCGGGGCTAATCGTGGCATGAAACTCACCTATAATGCGGTTGCGGGTTTAAAAAATTTATACATAGTGATCTCTGAAAACTAGATGCCTAACTGGCTAGTTAGATAATACGCGACGACGAGACCGTCGCGATATAGTTTTAAAGAATTAAATTGGTTCAAGGCATTTGCAATAACGTGTTTCATTTTATTTCGAATTCTCATTTTGGTCGTTTCAAAACGGACAAATTTCATAAAAGTCTAAAATATTGAAAATTGATTAAACTTAATTAGTTTAGCTCCGAATTTCATTTAGGAGTAAATAATGAAGCCAAACGAGGTTGTTGAAATCGATAGCTTGGTCAGGATGATAGAAATAACAACATAAGCCCTGCAATTGCCAAATTATTCTTTGTCTTCATAAATTCTCTTCTTTAATTTTGTTCTGAATTATTCCAGATATTTACGTGCTCCCAGCCTTCAACATTTGTAAAAGAATGTTTCAGGCCAGTTTCGTTACTTGTTGCATGTATAAACTGCCGGTCTTGAGTGTGCAAAAATTTTAAAAATAATTATTGATTTTAATAACTTAGGTGGGATTTTGCCACAATTGTTACAAAACTTAAGCTAAGTTATTAAAATAAATTAATAATATCTATAAAAATGCACACACAAATGAGGCAGTTCCAGTTAATTAAACAAATCGAATCTTACGCTATTTTAGAGTTACTGGAAATAGAGGATTTTTCTTTAAATGCCAATGACGTCTCAAGTGCCTTACAAATTGATCTCGAATTTTCAGAATATTTAATTGAACTTCTCAAAAGTCACAACTGGATCAAATATGATTCAAATTCAAAAAAATGGAAATCAGCTCTTGGGCAAACTACAACGGATCCATTATGTGAAAAAACTAAAGATGCTCGCATAATGCTGATGAAGTCTATTTTAAATAAAAGTCTTCATAGTTACCTAAGTATTCCCAGAGAATATAGGAGTCATTATGCCAGAACATTTGCAATAGATCGAAGGCTATTAAATCAGTACATAGAAAAAGTCAGAGCTTTTACAACAGAGTTGGAGAAATGGATTGTTGAGCACAGCCAAGAGCCAAATGAGGTTTATCAAATTCAATTTGGTATGTACCCGATCAGTTATTTTTATAAAAATAGTGAGAAGAAAGAGGCATGACGACGGTTCTACAAAGTTTGAATCTGAAAATTTTTATCTCGGTGTGCCTTAGATGTAGAACTCCTTTCAGGCGTCTTTTCCTAAACCCGTAACAATTACAACTTTAAGTTGACGGCGTTATATTTCCTGCACATTTTGGGTTTTACTTCTTCAAACCAGTACGCATTAATTCGATAATTAATGATTGGTGTTTTTTTTCCTATAGTGTTCTCGTCTGGAGAACAGTAAATCTAGCAACACTCTTGATCGAGTTGACCGCACTTCTCGTGTTCGTTAGCTTTCGTTCAACAAAATTCAAATTATAAAACAATATAGGAGCACGTATGCGTTTTTTCATCTTGTTTGGAATTTCTTTTGGCCTAAGTGGTATTGGTTCATTGGCTCATGGCTTTGAGCCGGCCATCCCTGATCTTCTTCAAAAAGCAGTGAAGCAGGTCAAGCAAGAAGTCGAAGATCAAGTGAATAAAAAAATAGACCCTAAACCCTCGACGAGTGAAACCCGCTCTGGTAATACTAACAACTCGGCTTCAGAAACAAAGTCGGATTCAAGATTGAATGCTGTCGCTCAGGCTGGAGACGAAACCCAATGGAAAAATGTTCTTAAAAAACATCCCGATTTCAAACTCGTTGAAAAGGGCTATTCTGGAAAACTCGACAGTACGAGTTTCGTCGACGTCAAAGTTCAGCAAGGCGCTTATTATGCGTTTCGTGTACGCTTAGCTCCCGGCTCGCGTTGGCGTATCGAACCAGCGCTTGGCATACCAGCACTTCCCCAACCAGGACGTGAACCTATGCCGACGACGATTGGATCTCTAGACTGGGGGCCGTCAGAAGCCATTTTCAGGTTAGGCCCTATAGCCCAAACCGCGCAGATTTCCGTCGCACCCGTTTACAGCATGCGGACCGAAGATGGCTTAAATCTTGGAACTGGAAGCTATACAATGGAAGTATATAAGCGGGCAGGCAGCGATGCTGAACGCAAAAAAGACGATACGGCACTTGCGAAATATCGCGAACAGAGCGCCAAAGAAAGAGCCACTCGACGACAAGAAACCTGCAGCTTGTGTGCAAGTGAATTCACCCAAGCAGACAGAAAGATTTGTCTCCAGAGGCGTGGCCTAGAAATGGGCGACTGTGGTTGGTAAGTGTCTGTCATTACCAACCTATCTAGGTCGATACGGCAACGATATGGCAACGATGATCTTAAAAACTCTTGAATTTCAAAAAACCTGTCATTTTTAGTTAAAATGAGCTGTATCGCCGCATGAAAAGCTTATTGAACTTTACAATTTGGAAGCATTGAGGACGCTGTTTTTATAGAGTTATAAATAGCCAAAACTCCACGTCCTTCAGTTTCGCGCGGCGCTGACCGGCCAACAAGTTTAAAAATTTCAACTTTATCCGACGTCATTTTGTTCGCCTCATATAACTCTACCGCTGTTCCACAGAATGTAGACGCTAAATCCGCACCACACGAAAGATGCATAACAATCAATAACTCGCCCGCCTTAACTGAATCTGGGTCAAATTGATTTTGCATTACGGGGGTTAATGTATATCCCTTATCTATGAATGAACGAATACTGTCATATTTAAGCCTGTCAGCCGACTTGAACGCTGATGGTCGTTTCCCTGACGTATCGATAAACCAATCAGGCACCAGGCTTGGGGCGCTTGCTGTCATCGTTTGAGCATTTAATGTTCTAAGACTCAAAGAAATCTTGGCATTACAGGTACTGTGCAAAATGGGACGAGCCTGGGCCCACAAGTTAACGGTGAACAGTGTCGCTAAAATCAAAATACCTTTTTTCATAAGCTTCCTTTTTTAAGTCGTTGAAATTTATTTGGACTAATTTCCATTGTTATTCACGGCGTTTGAGGTTTGTGACTATATAGTAGTAATTTATTTTGTCTCAAACAACGTTTCCTTAAGTAAAGATTGTTATAGAGCTTGAAATTAATTTCATTAATGTATTGGGTTTAGACAAGAAAAGTGTCCACAGATTAAACAATCAAACCCGTTAATTTTGTGTTTTAATCTGCGGACGATCATCAACGTTTGAAAAACTTCAAAGGAGTCAATGAGCTGAGCCGGGTGCGGCAGGCCCTCTGGTAAATAGTTTCCTCAAATTTTAGTTAAGTTTCAAAAAAAATATCTACTGACAAGAAAAATCTTGATCGAAAAGGTTCACCCCGGAAGCTCTTTTAAAACTCTGCTGCATCTGTAAAGGGTAGGCAGGTTTCATGATGTCCGCAGTTACCCCGGTTACCCCAAGAGAATGTTTTTTCAGAAAATAAAGAAGCAGCGAAACAAGAACACACAATTAGGAAATAGTAGAAATTTGCATGAATACCTCGATCCTTGATTTATCATATCAAGGATCGAAAAATTTAAGCAGTAGTCACCATTGTAATCCCGGCTCATAACAGAATCCTGACGGACGCGCCGTAAACATCTGCTCAGAAATAGTAGCTAAGGTTTGAGGATTATGAGTCATTAAGCCAAACTGCGAAATCGTGATCAGCTTATCATCTAGCATAATGATACGGTTGATATCTGATGATCCATAGGACCAGCCGTTGTATAGCATCGATCCACAATTGTATTGAGTGCGCCATTTGCTATGCGATATGCGACCCAGTTCAGTTAACTGTCCTGAGGCGTATCGATATATTTGTGCGCCGGCGAAACCAACGGTCGTGCCCCAAGAGAATCGATCGTTCGCATAAGGATTGGTAAGCTCAACGACAGGCAAGCCAATTAGTCCAGTGCCTGAATCATAAAGTAGAGCGTGAGAATCAATTGTGGCATCAGAGTAAGACCCTCGTACGCCGTAAGAAAAAACATTTTTGCGGATTGGATTGTTACTTTGGCCGACATCGAAAAGGGAAATTTGTACACCAGCTTGTCGCGCGGTTCCTTGTGAATCTTGCGTATCATAGCCAACGCCCAACATGTGATGGTTCATCAAAGGACGCAAGTGAGTTGAAAACCCTGGAACTTTCAGTTCACCCAGTTGCTGAATATTGTTTCGATTGCTTAAATCAAAAATAAATAAAGGATCTGTGATTCTGAAAGTTACAACATAAGCTAGATCACCGACAAAACGAACAGACTGAATGGATTCGTTTGCGCCGAAAGGATTTGATTCAGCCGTTTGTGTTAGTTTTCCATTTCTTTCGGAAAAAACAAGCAGGTGATTTATTTGGTTGGTATTGGCCGGTAAAATATTCGTCACGGTATTAGCAGCTGGCATTACGCTGGTTTCAGAAATGGTCGTTGCAATAGCCAATTTGATTCCATCGTTATCCGCATATTCATTCATCGCCCAACGATCTTTGATAGCTCCGTTGTACGTCGCGACAGAATTTAAGCTGATGGAATCAGAGGTCCATTTAATCTGTCTGATATGTGAAGGGAACGTATAGTATGAATTACTTGCCAGATAGAGCGCATTTGCTGACATGTAGATAAGGTTCGTGTAGCCCGCAAATCCAGTCGACGAAGGCACTTTGCTAAAATCATCAAGCTGAATGTTATAAAGCAATGTCAAACCGCTCGTGTATATATTGGTTTGTGATTGATAAATTTCGTTACAGTTTGGAGACACAATAGTTTGATTGGGGTTTATAGTTTCTTCGCTCGCAATACTTAAATACGAATAGGAATTCGCCATTACGATCAGCTGATCACCATGTCTACGAACATCGTCAAATAATCCCTCAAGAACGTATTCTTTTCTTAGCAGCAAAGACGTAGCATCATAGATACTTACTTTCGTAGTTAGATAGTCACTTGAAGCAATAACGATGACATACTGATCGTCCACAAATAGTGTATTCTTGTTCGAAGATTCCAACATTACGATTTGCGAACGTTGAAATGACCCGCGACTGAAAACTTCTAAACTGTTTTTTCGAAGTACAAACAAGTTATGGCGATTAGCTAAAACGCGATCACTCTCCAAAACAGAGGAAGATTGGTTGTCATAAATTTGTGTATTTGGCGCCGAACCCGAGACGGGTATGGCGGCATCGGCAGAGATAGGCATCACATTCATATACATGGTACTAGCCGCATTTGCCGTTGCACGCAGTTCCGCACAGTTTGAGAATTTCAGTATTTCTGTTGTAAACACGCCTTGGTTTGAATTGTCTGATCCACCAAAGCCTCCGCATCCTATAAGATACAAAGCCGATAGCGAGAGCAGTGTCTGAAGTAATGGTTTCATTAAACCTCCCTTTGCACCTAGTATCGTTACAGCTATGATTTTTCTCGAGAGAAATAGAGGGTCGAGACAATAAAAACGTATACAATTAGTATACGTTAATAATGCTAAATATATGATATTGCGTGATATTTATAATTATAGTGTAGAATAAGACTTATAAATAGTATACACTTGTCTTAAAAATCCGATATACTAAATAAGGCATGAGGAAATTAAAAAGTCAGATAAATCTATATTCCTATAAAGACTATCGCGATTTTTTAGCTGATAAAATTAATGAGCGTAAACAGCTAAAATTAAATGCGTCGTATAGATGGTTAAGTTCACGAGCTGGATTTACTTCGCCCAATTTTTTACATTTAGTGATTACAAAAAAACGTCATCTATCTGGTGACAGTATTGATCGTGTAGCCGAATTATTTGATTTAACAAAAGAGCAGATAAAATATTTCCGCAGTCTAGTTCATTTCAACAAAGCAAAAACACCATCTGAAAAGGAACATTATGCCGCCGAGATTTTATCGAGTGGATCGTTCAATAAAGCCTATCCGTTAAGTCGCGATCAATTTGAATACTATGCACAGTGGTACCATATTCCTATTCGCGAAATGCTAACCTTAAAAAATTCTGAAAGAACAGCTCAAGACATTGCGAATGCTATGGTTCCCGGAGTGAGCAAAATGGAAGTGGAACAAGCCTTGAGTGTATTGCAAAGAATGGGTTTGCTTCAAAAGTCAGGTGATACTTACAAAGCCAGTGAGCAAAGTGTGGAGACCGGTGAAAACTTCTCTAACTATGGAGTTGTCGCTTATCACAAAAAGATGATTCAGCTGGGAGCCGAAGCCTTAGATCGCTTTCCTTCGAACGAACGCGAAATTTCAAGTGTTACCATTGGCTTATCTGAAAAGAATTTTCAAAAAGCAAAAGAGATGATTGTGGAATTCAGATCCAAATTGATGGCTATTTCAGATGAAGACCAGAATCGCGATCAAATCTATCAATATAATTTTCAAGTTTTCCCGCTATCTCGCCGAAAAGGAAGTAAATGAAAACACTGTTCTGCTTAGTATTTTTATTGATTTTATCTGCTTGTTCCGGCGACGGCACCAATACCGGGAATCCAACTGTTGACGGATCAACACCGAACAGTGGTCAAATGCCAGTCACAGGGAACGAATCACAGATTTTAGCAAATGCTTTATGTAATAAAATCGCAGCTTGCTTTACATCTTCATCAGAGGCCACGTGCAAAGCACAGGTTCCAACATTAGCAAATTTTACTGACGAGATACTATTGAATCCACCGTACACAACGTTAAATGACTTAGAGACGGATGTTCAGAATAAGACATTTACATTTAATTCGGCGTCGCTGAATACATGTTTGAATAGCATTGCTAATTTGTCATGCGGAGATTCACTGGTGACAAGCTCGTATTCGACGTCATCACCAAGCAGTTTTTCTAACATATATAAATTGTTCCGTGCTAGCTCGCATTGCTTGTCGTTGAAGTATTAGCGTTTTCCTAACTCCCACCCGCGCTGAGCGCGGGCCGATTCTCAGAATAAGTTAAACTCGATTCGATTTTTTTCTTTCCAAAAGACTAATACTATCAATAGTAAACACTCACCTCGGCTCTTAAATGACGGTACAAATGGGCAAACTTAACCCGATAGCTTGGCAGAGTATTCTGTTAGCGTGCCGGAAAAATGTATCGTCGGAAAAATTTAATTTTCTTCTTAACATTCTAAATTTTAGAGTGGCGGCATTGCTATGCCTTAATAAAGCCTGGGAGCTAAGACCAGAAATCTATTTTTTCCTTACAGACGTCTGTAAGGAAATGGCTTTATGATGAGGTGTTAGCCTGGGCCCAATCCGCAACCTTTCGGGCTGTAGTTAATGCAGTTTCAATTTCTTCTGTTGTGAGAGGAGTCTGTCCCTCTTCATAACGACGAACGGTTGCAAAAGGATTCAGCTCAGTCAGCCCAAAGCCCTCTGGGGGCATTTTATCGTCAGGCAAAAGAGCAACTAAAATTCCCAAGTCATGAACGATAGGGAAAGCAATTTGAAGATGAACGAGCACGGCTTTGATATATTTCTCGACGGATTGTTGAACTAAAAAAACAATGTTCTCAGGTCGGCCTAATTTCGCTTTTGATAGGGCCACGGAGGAGTCCAAATCCCCCGCCGCAATTTTCAAAAGTTCTTTGGAGTATTCCTTTTTGTAGAGCCGCTTTTTTAGGTTCGGAGGAGTCATCGAAGTTTTTTCCCGTGATGAAAAGCATCAAAGCAGACTCCACCAAAATCTTTTCGCTCGTCAAAAGAGGCTTTCGTTTTGAAAATCCAATCAATCGCAATATCAGTGAAGCGAGGAGCGTAAACTTCTTTTTGAAGCTGTTTGATGTCGGATTCGTTTTTGACGACAACGACAAAATCCAAGTCAGAGTCGTCAGTGAAAACACCTTCCACCGCAGAACCAAAAAGATAAGCTTCCAAAATTAAATTTTGTGAAGGAATGGCGTTCAAAACTTCCACGGCTTTTTTTTGAGCCCATTGGTTCATCGCTGGATTTGGAATCATTTTTAGCAAGCCCATTTTCACCACCTTTTTTCCTTACAGACGTCTGTAAGGAAAAACTGGTGACTCCACCAAGAATCGAACTTGGAACCCCGTCCTTAGAAGGGACGTGCTCTATCCAATTGAGCTATGGAGCCACACTTGCCGAAATTATAATGGAATTTAATCTTTATAGCAAGAACGAGGGTTTTTACGATACGCCACAAGTGAGGGCGTGTCATCCATTTTTTTTTGAAAAAATTAATCTCCAACTCAGGCTCGGTTGAGAATTGCCTGTCGTCTTGGTCGTATTTCAACATCATCATTTGGTGGGGCATGGGGCCCGCCGCCTGTTGAACATCCTTCCAATGAAGTTTTCGGTGAGCATTGGTGATGATGAGTGTCCGCCGAAAATCATGCGACGAGTGACCAAGCTTTTTCAGGATTTTATTCACCTTCTTGTTCAAGGTGTTCGGGTGCATGGGGACAATTTGTTGAATTAGAACCCATGCCTCTTTTGCGTCCATATTCCAGTAAAGGCAATTGCTCTATCCAACTGAGCTACGGTCGCTTCTTAGAAAACATTCAACTGTCAAATTCAATGATATGCCTCAGTTTTTTTATTTGTCTGTCGGCCTAAATGCTTGAATCTATTCTTTATTTCTTCTTAAAACCTGAATGTACTACGTTCAGGTTGGGAGCTGCTTGCTTAGAATTTTCTTTTGAATGGCGCTGCCTAAAGCTGTTCCGATCAACACGATTTGCCATATTCCCAATATCCAAAACAAGATCAGTGGAATAGCAGCGAGTGAACCATAAAATTTGTTCATGTAGAATGCCTTTTGCGCGATCAAGGTGAAGCTCTTTTGCAAGATTGTGATGCATATGCAAGAGAAGCTGGCGGCAATGAATGCCACTCGCTTGAGTACGCGATCGGCTGGGAACATTTTGTAAACCAAATATAAAAAAATGAACATCGCAAGGCCATCCATTAAAATGGTGTACTGGCGAGCGAGTGGTCGTACCGTTTCCAATGAACGTACGCCTACGTATACCGCGAGCATGCTGGGGAAAATCAACAGAGCACACCAAATAATCAAAAATCTGTGGTGTACCGGCCTGGAAACATCATTCGACCAAATTCTTTGAATGCCTTTTTCCATATCACTGAATAGACGCCATGAGGTAAAGAACAGGATAATCACGGCCGTCGTTCCGATCGTTTGTGCCTGGACTTTTTCTAATACCAAATGGATCCATTGTGAAACCTCGGCACCCATGGCCTCTTTTACGTAACGCAGTAAAAATCGCTCGATTCGGGGAACTAAATAGTCGATGCCGCCGATCATCTTAAACGTCACTAAGCACAGGGCCATGAACGGAATTAAACTCAGTAAGGTCGTAAATGCCAATGAACTAGAGATCCAACGGATATCACCGCTGCGTAATTTTTCATAAACATCTTTCGCTATATCACGCAAAACCGAACCGTCCTTGATTTCAATTTACGCTTTAGAACCTGAGTATAAAATTTCAACTAGCTTAAAGTGTAACGTTGCTCGACCGCAAAATCACCATTCATTTCTTTAATTTTAGCTAAATCACAATAAGGGTCGTGCTCGAAAAATAGGTAGGCATTTTCTTTCGCGGCTTGACCAAGGTACTTGGATTTCTCTTCAATCAAAAGCAACGGGTTTAAATCGTAACCCATCAGCCAAGGCAATCGCACGTGTGAGCTTGTCGGAACCACATCCCCGCAGTACACCACGGTCGTTTTTCCATCTGTGATATGGACCATTTGATGGGCCTCGGTGTGGCCATTTGAAATCCAAGTCGAAATGCCAGGAATGATCTCGCTAGGACCATCCAACAACACTAAGACTTTGGCATCGATCAGAGGTTGAAAGTTTGCTGCAAAATACGAAGCCTTCTCGCGTAGGTTTGGGTTTTGTGCAACAGTCAAATTTCTTTTCTGCACATAATATTTCGCGTTCGGAAAGGTTGGCGTCAACTGGCCGTCTTTGCTGGTGACCCCGCCGCCCGCATGATCGAAATGCAAATGGGTCAGAATCACGATGTCAATATTCTCAGGGCTCAAACCTTGTTTCTTTAGCGAAGCCAGAAGGCTTGAACCACCGGACTCGATTTTGTAAATTTCCGCAAACTTAGTTCCTAATTTTTCGCCATATTTATCAATAAAATCTGCGCCATTTCCGCAATCAATCAGGATATTTTTTTTCCCTTTCAGTAGCAAGCCACGAGCTTCCATTCGTATACGATTTTTTTCATCGGCTGGGTTTGACTTTTCCCACAGAACTTTCGGGACTGTGCCAAACATCGCGCCTCCGTCCAGGCCGAATTCGCCGGTGGGGACGGGGAGCAATTCGTAGTCACCAATTTTGAGTTTGATCGGAGTAATATCCATAAAATCTCCTTTTTTAAGCGTCGAAATTAATGTGCTGATCGTCCGCAAAAATGTCCGGATTGATCGAGGTCACCCACTCTTTATAAGCCTTATACACTTTGTCGATGGGTGCCGGCGGGAACACGGGGCCTACATGAATCGTCAGTTTTCCCGGGCGAGCCCATGGGGTTCCTTTAGGCATCAATTTCGTATTGCCATCTAAGTATAAAAATAAAATGGGTGTCTTGGTTTTCTCGGCAAAGACCGAAACTCCACGCTTGAATTCGTGAATTTTTCCATCCGGTGTGCGTGTTCCTTCGGGAAACAAAATCAACCAAATGCGATCCAGTTTGGTCAGCATCTGAGTAATTAAATTAATAGCCTCGCCTTTGCGATCTTTACGATCAATCGGAATGGCGCCCAAGCAATGTTGCGAGAAAAATGTAAAGAATGCGTTGGAAAAAAAATAATCTTTCGCTGCGGCAATGTAAAGATTCAGCCAGTACTGAGAGGGAATCGAAGCCGCAATCGATGTTGCATCTAAATGGCTGCCATGATTCGAAATAATTAACAAGCGTGGATATTGCTTGTAGACCGAATGATAATCACCTTTGACTTTCAATCGTATGTAAAATGTAAAGACAACTTTTAAATATACAGACCAAGCAAAGCGGAAAAACATGCTGGTCCAATCATAAGCGCGTGTGAACAAAGGCAGATGCTTTAAATATGTCGGCAACTGAGTCCACTGTTCGTTCTCGTATTTCCAATCGCGCATGCTATTCCTTTATTGAATCCAAACCATTACGTAATAGTAAATCGGTGCTACGAAAATCAGGCGGTCAATCCGTTGTAAAAAATCACCACGGCCAATGATGAATGGGCCGACAATTTTTACGCCCGCATCGCGACGAACCACTGTCATCACAAGGTCTCCAAGCAACCCTCCTAATGAGGCCACCAGACCTGTGGTGTACCAGTATTTGTCAGATTGATCTGGCAATAACCACCGCATGAATCCTGCAAGCACTAGCGTTAGTATAACGGAAACGACTGTTGATCCTAGCGTACGTTTAGGATCAATGCGTTTAAACAAACGAAATGATCGAAAATAGCGAGAAATTGCCAAATTTGTATTGTCGCAAAACTCTGTCAAAACGATCAAATACATAATTTGGTATAGACCTTTTTCTAGATTTAAAATCAGTCCCAAATGCATGAAAGACCAGCCCAAGAAAATGAATGCCAGTAAAGTCAGGGAGATGTACTGAATCATGCGTTTATAATTATCGCGCATCAAGGGCACCAAACAACTGATGCCCAGAACGATAATTGGCATTTGGTTGTATAATGAAACCGAATTGTAGAACGAACACACACCCAAACCATAAATGCCCAAATAGCAAATGATCACAAAGTAATTTCGGTGATACATTCCCATAATTTGAAAAAATGCTTTGGCTCCGTACACTGACATCAACGTCAAAACAATAAGCGGTGCGGGATTAGGAAATGAGAAAATTACGAACATGATCGGAGCTACAAATAGCCAAGATTTGATGCTAGCCCATGCGCCTTTAAAGTAAAAATTTTGAGTTCGAAATAAGTAAACGATCAAACCCGAGCCAAAAATAATTGCTAATACGATCAGCGCTGTTTGTCGAAAAATAGGATCCGTGAAAAGCAGTGAATGATTTAAGAGTTCCATGGTTAACTTTCAGTAATTTTTAAATCTTTAATTTTTTTGTACAAATTAGATCGAGACACTTTTAAATATCGGGCGGTCTCGTCGATGTCAGTGTGAAATTGTTTGAGTGCAGTTTCAATCATTTTCTTCTCGAACGCCTTCAAGACAAGCTCCAATCCATCATCTAAATTGTAATTTTCAGATACAGAACGTATATCTATGGTTTTACTCTTGGTGTCCAGTAAAGATGACACATCTGTCGCACGAATTATAGGCAATGGTGACGCTAAACACAGCTGTTCGACAATACGTTTGAGTTCGCGCACATTTCCAGGCCAACGGTAACTTTTTAAAAGCTCGATGGCCTCTGGCTCAAGAGTTTTATTCTTAAATGGTCGTTCAATCTCTAAAAAATGGTTCACGAGTTCCGGGATGTCTTCGGTGCGTTCACGCAAAGGGGGAATGTTAATTTTCTGAGCACTTAAGCGATAATATAAATCTTCACGAAATTCGCCTTTTTTGATCATCTCGGTCAGCAATCGATTTGAAGCGACGATGGTTCGTACGTTCACACGTACTGTATCTTTGGCCCCCACGCGACGAATTTCACCGGATTCAAGAAAACGTAAAAGTTTGGTTTGGAATGACAGTGGCATCGCCTCGATTTCGTCTAAAAATAAATCACCACCGTGAGCGGCTTCCGCTAGGCCCATTTTATGGCTATCAGCCCCGGTGAAGGCGCCTTTGACATGACCAAACATCTCGCTTTCAAACAGGTTTTCCGGGATACTGGACGAGTTCACGGCGACAAAAGGACGCTCGCTTTCCTGATTGTGTAAGAGGCTGGCTAATACTTCCTTTCCAGAGCCGGTCTCGCCTTCGATCATGATGGATTTGCGTTCACCCTTCAGCTGTGCAACGTGTTTGAGGATTTTTTGACTCGTCAAAGAACTGCCAACCCATCGAGGTGAATGCTTGCCACGATTGTAGAAATCAAAATTACGAATTTGGCAATGAGCCAAGATTTTGTCCACGGTCGAAAGAAGTTCTTCTTTCGACAGCGGTTTCGCTAAAAATTTTTGAGCTCCCGCAATCAAGCATGCTTCCATCGTCTTGCGATCCAGGACTCCAGACATTGCGACGATCTCGATTTGTGAGTCGCGCTCCGCCAATTTTTTAATCACGTTGATCCCAATTGGTGCATTGATGTCAGCGGTTAGGTGCATATCCACAAAAGCCGCATGAAATAGAATATCGGTGGGTACACGCTGATAGTCTTGAATATTGTATAGACGCCAAGGCTTGGTGATCAGTGTTTTAAATATTTGATGAATCAAAGGATCATCATCGACAACGAGCAGATTAAATTCTGGAATTTTCATTTCGACAGTGTGCCTGCTGAGTCATGTATTCTAAATCATTAATGCAAAGAGTTAGTCATTTTTGTCGAGTGAATACGTTAGGAAAAATCCTTCAGTAAAGTCAGATTCTACACTAAGATTTATAGCCAGGAGTTCTTATGGAAAAAATCAAAGTTTTGCTTGTTGAAGGAATTCACGCCATCGCAAAGGCTCGCCTAGAAGAAGAGGGTTGCGAGGTCGATCTGATCAGCTATGCTCCGGACGAGAACGAGTTAATTGAAAAGTTAAAGGGTTATAATGTTCTGGGCATTCGCTCGAAAACGGAAGTGACCAAGAAGGTTTTGGATCAGTCACCGCATGTTTTGACGATCGGTGCATTTTGTATCGGCACCAATCAAATTCAACTGTCGCACGCAAAGTCAATCGGGACTCCTGTTTTTAATGCACCCCACGCCAATACACGCAGCGTGGCCGAGCTAGTGATCGCAGAAATGATCTCGCTGTCTCGGCAATTGGGCGATCGAAATATGAAAGCTCATCAAGGGGATTGGATTAAGTCCGCTGATGGCAGTCGGGAAGTTCGTGGTAAAACATTGGGCATCGTGGGCTATGGGCATATTGGTAGCCAGTTGTCGATCATGGCCGAAGCCATGGGCATGAAGGTGATTTTTTACGATATTGTTAAAAAACTTCCTCTGGGAAATGCAAAACCAAAACGCACGTTAGCCGAGCTTTTAGAAGCTTCAGATTTTGTTTCTTTGCATGTTCCCGAAACACCACAAACTAAAAATATGATCACCAGCAGGGAAATAAATTTGATGAGAGCTGGCAGCTATTTGATCAACGCCAGCCGAGGGACGGTGGTGGTGATCGAAGATCTGGCGGTGTCCATCAAGTCAAAACAGTTAGCGGGGTGTGCGATTGACGTATTTCCTGTCGAGCCGTCATCTAACAAAGAAAAATTTGTATCGCCCTTGCAGGGATTGCCTAATGTGATTTTAACTCCGCATATTGGGGGCTCGACGGAAGAGGCGCAGTACTCGATTGGTTTAGAGGTCGCAGAAAGTTTTCGAAAATTTTTGAAAACGGGTACAACCGCAGGTTCTGTGAACTTCCCTCAAGTGGAACTGCATCCTGTTGATGGCATTACGCGTATTCAAAATGTTCACAAAAACGAACCCGGGGTTTTGGGCGAAATCAACGGCATCATTTCTAAATATGGGGCTAATATCCAGGGACAGTTTTTATCCACAGACGAAAACATCGGTTATCTGGTGATTGATATCGAAAATATGAAATCTGAAAAGCTTGTGGAAGAGATCCAGAAATCATCGCGCAGTCTGCGTACACGAGTGATCTTTTAAGATTAGGAGACTGTCGGACTATCTGGTTTTTAGGGACGAATCTGAAACAAATAGATTGTCTTCATCGTGTGTTCGTCCAGGCGATGATAGATTTCGATGACGTCTTCGGGCGGTGATTGTCGACGATCGTAAAATTTTTCTTTTGTTTTGCGGTAGACCTTCATGGGGCCGATCGCCGGTGAACCCATGAATTCGGCTACGAAGTAATGTCCTTTAGGGATAGTTTTAAATTTAAAATCATTTGGTAAGTCCGTGTAGACGTGATCGACAATGCAACCCACATGGGATTTTAAACGTTCATGTTCAACGACATCCGGATCGTCAAGAAAGTGGCCAAAACTTTTGCTGCAATCGATATTATTTTGCTTAGCCCAAGCCTCGACTTTTTCGAGTGAATCTAAAATTTTATGATAGGGTCCGATGTGCTCTAAATACACAAAATGCATTTCGGGTTGTTCTTGTTCCGTGATAACAACGTCTTTAAAAAATCCCATTTTGATGGACGCCCATACAAAAATTCCCATAATGAACAGGGCCATGCCCAGAAATATAACTCTCATTGCTTTTTCCACTTGATGGAGCACCCCATGGCCGGGGTTTGTTTCTGTGGAAATTGGTCACTGACAAGCAATTCATCTACGGCTTGTAATAGTTCGCGTTGTGTGACTAAAGAGGGCTCTTTCCAATTATCGTCCAAGCGTCCGCGATAGGCCAATTGGGATTGTTTGTTATAAACAAAAAAATCAGGCGTGCAAACAGCACCGAACACCTTCGCGACAGATTGTGATTCGTCATGCAGGTAGGGGAACGAATATTTTTTTGCGTCCGCACGTTTCTTTAGCTCTGGGAACGCGTCATCGGGATAGCTGGCCGAATCATTCGCGCAAATCGCAACCAGCCAGACGTTTCGTTTTTTTAAATCATGGCCGAGCTGGATCAAACGATCTTCGATCGCCTTGACGTAGGGGCAATGATTGCAAATAAACATGACGACGAGGGGGTTGCCATTCTGGAAATCTTTTAATGAATAAGTGCGACCGTCTGTTGCTGGTAAAGTAAAATCAGGAACAGGTGTGCCCAGTTCATCTTGGGGCGTGTAGGTTAAAGCCATGGTGCCAGTCTCCTATAGTTGATTCCAGGGGATTTTGTTTCCGTTCGTCAGCAGATCCCCGTTTTCAGAAACATCGTCATATTTGGATTTCAATAATGTCAGGCGATTTAATAGTTGTTTCAAATTTTCGCGGTCGGTAGAGCTGAGTTCTTCGCTTGCCAGTTGAGCGGCTTCGGTCAATTCGAAAAAAAACCGATCTAGAAAACGAACCCAGTCCTGTCCCAGTAACGGCAAATGTTTGGGCATTTCATCCACTAAACTGGTGGCATTGGGAACCTCGGCGGGCGGACGTAAAACATTTAATCCCAAGCCAATAAATGTGCTGATTTCATTTCCTTGAGTGACCGTTTCAATCAAGAGCCCAGCACATTTTTTATCGCCAATATAAACATCGTTTGGAGCTTTCAAGGCGAAGGGAATGTATACCCACGTGCTTTGCAAAGCCTTTACAAGTGCCATTCCCACGCGGGACGGAAATGTAACAGCCGGGTTTTCATTCAGATAAAAACACCAGGTGCTTAGCAAGGCGGCGCCTTTTTCAGTAGTCCAAGTATTTTGTCCGCGTCCACGGCCTAGTGTTTGTTGATCGGCTAGGTACAACGAGAAATCATTTTCTCCCAAACCTTGCTCTTTAGCGATCGAGTTTGTGCTGGACACGGATTCTCGGTAGATGCACGGAATCTGCGAATTCTGCGCCCAGGCATAGGTCATTTTACCAATCAGAATATCATCCAGGGGGGACTCGGACATGGAAACTCCTTACTTTTTTTGCCAATCAAATTGCAAACTGACATCCGCTACGGGCGCCGAGTGGGTCAATGCGCCGACCGAGATAAAATCGATCCCCACCCGAGCCACTTCGGGAACTCGAGCCAAGCTCATGTTGCCGCTGGCTTCCGTTTCGATCGTATCGGGAATCAGCGTGCGTGCTTGGACCAGTGTGGGGGTGTCCATATTATCCAAAAGAATGCGCCGAACGTTCAATGACACCGCGATTTTAACTTCGTCCAGGGTGCAGGCTTCCACTTCGATATCTAAATTTGAATTTTTTCGCACGCGCTGGACGGCTTGTTGAATGCCACCCATCACGGCGATATGATTGTCTTTGATTAAAATCGCTGTCGACAAATTCATACGATGATTATAACCGCCACCATGAACCACGGCGCGTTTTTCTAAATCACGATAGCCGGGTAATGTTTTACGCGTATCCAAGATACGTGTTTTTGTTCCCGCCACAGCATCAACAAATCGGCGCGTGTGGGACGCGATTCCTGACAAATGTCCCAGAAAATTTAAAGAGACGCGTTCGCCCTTAAGAATCTGAATCAGATCGCCTTCCAGTGAACAAATATTTTGTCCTTTCAAAATCCGTTGACCCTCTTCAAAGTGCCATTTAATTTTGGCATTGGGTTCGAGCAACATCATCGTGCTTTCGAATGGAAGCAATCCTGACAGAACAATATCTTCTTTGGCTTTTAAGACGGCTTTGCCGAGCTTTGGGGTTAGTCCCAGGGAATCTGTTGTCACGTCGCCCGTGGGCATGTCTTCTTTGATTGCGGCTTTAATTAAATCATTTAATAACATGCCGCTATTAATAGGGAACTTTACGGTTCTTGCAACAACTTTTTGATCTCTTCACGAACAACTCGTTCTGTGATCTCGGGCAATAATGACCAGCAGATTTTTTCGGCGATTACGCGGACTTCCTCGCGAAAGATTTTTTCTTGAGTTTTTGCATCCAGTGGAATGTTGGAAAGAGCCGGCACTGCAAATTCAGGACTCGTCTGGCGAGGGGTACTTGTGGCTACGCTTTGTGGCGGTGAAACGGGCTTCGAGGGATCTAGATGGGTTCCCTCAACTTCCTCGTCTGAAAATATGATTTCTTCAAAGCTATCCGTGATTTTGCGTTTAGCTTTCATTAGGTCTTCTTCCGCTAACACCCCAGCCGTCGCGTTTGCATTGATACTTGGGGATTGTGGATTGAGCGGGCGTAGATTATTCACAGGATCGGCTTGCCATTCGTCAGGACTTTCAAGATCAACTTTATTGTCCAAGGATGGTGCATCCAGCGGCATTTTTTTATGCAACGGCACTTGTGCGAAATCCTCGTTCTCTTCGGTTAATTGCAGTTCATCGGGCAGGATCGAGTCTTCAATAATGTAGTCGCCGCTTTGCTCGGGAATATTAAAATTAGGTATCTGCGGAGGTTTTACATTTTTTCGTGCTTCGGCTGATTCCCTGCGATAGTCCTTGATGGAATCGATCTCGTCAAAATTTAAAAAGGAGCTAATTGGATGATTGACTGTTTTTGGGCTGAGTTCTTGCACGATAGAACGCAGGGTTTCGACTTCGAATGGTTTCTCTAAACGTTTATTGGCTGCTGACTCGCGCGCTTTATTCTCGTCAATTCCCATCAGGGAGTTCCACAGCAAAACGACGGGTGTTTTGTTTAAATCTGGATCCTTTTTGATATCCCGGGCGACGTCGTAACCTGATTTTTTAACCAGTAGTACATCAACAAAAATAATATCAGGCTGAAAAACTTTGGCGATAGGGATGACATCTATGCCCACAGGTACAGCTTTGACCTCTACGGAATAGTCTTGCAGTGCCAATTGAATTACTTTTTTGATCGTTGGACTCTCGTCAGCCAACAAGACGCGCAAAGCCATGTATTAAGTAAATAAGGATTTTTTTAACGAGTCAAGCCATAATCATCGAGTGAATAGGATCGATCGGTATATCGCCAGACACTTTATTGGATTTTTCTTCGGTGGCATGTTGGTGTTTCTCACTGTTTTTCTTGCTATCGACATACTGTCTACATTTGTTAGTTATCCCGGTACGGCGGTTGATCAGTTGGTTAAATATTATCTGTTTTACGTTCCTGATATATTCCAAAAAATGATCCCAGTGTCCTGTTTATTAGGCACAATTCTGTGTCTTTCTAGTTTAAACAAATCTAACGAGCTGATTGCTCTTTTTGCGGCTGGTTACAGTCTGCTTCGAGTTTCGGCGCCGATTATTTTTTTGGTGGTCCTGCTTTCGGGACTTAGTTTTGTTCTCAGTGACCGAATTATTCCGTCATTAAATCGTCAGAAAAACTACATTTACTATCATGATATTAAAAAGAACCCGGGTATGTTTTCGATCGTTAAGACCAATCGAATTTGGTATCGTTCGAAAAACGAGATTTTCAATATCAAGACGTTGAATATTGAAGGGGACAAGGCTCAAGGATTAACGTTGTACACATTTGATGACGATTGGAATTTACAGAGAATGATCACGGCCGACGATGTCGATTTGAAAACGGAAAAACGGGCGGCTGAAGTGACGCCGGCGAGTCCTCATCCACCCGCGGCGGCGGCCTCTCGAGAACAATACCAATGGTATTTGCGCAACGGCACGGTGACCGTGTTTTACAAAGATTCTAGTTTCCCGCTGACGTCGACATTTAAAAATAAAACCATTGTCATGAACGAAGAGGCGCAAGACCTGCAAAGTAGCGGGCAGACCTCGGAAATGCTATCACAGAAAGAGCTGGCCAGGTTTATTAGCAAAAACAAGGAAGCCGGGTTGGATACGATTCGTTATGAGGTTGATTATCACGCTAAAATTGCGTTCGCATTCGCGGGATTGGTTATGACGATTTTAGGGATTCCTTTTAGCGTGTCTCGGGGGCGTTCGGGAGGGGTCATGTTACAGGTGGGCGTTTGTATAGGACTTGTGTTTTTATATTGGATCTTCTATAACTCGTCCATCACGTTGGGTAATCACGGCCATCTTCCTCCGGTGTTTGCGGCTTGGACTCCTAATCTGGTGATGATTGGGCTGGGTCTAGGCTTGATCGTGCAAACGAAAAAATAAACTGATTATAAATAAGGAATCATTATGAGTGTGCTGGAAATTTTAACCTACCCCAACCCACGCTTGCGTGAAGTTTCGGCTCCGATTGAGATTTTTGACGAAAAGTTAAAAAAATTAACTGAGGACATGATTGAAACGATGTACGCAGCCCATGGGATAGGTCTGGCGGCTCCGCAGGTGGGGGTTCTTCAGCGAGTCGTGGTTATAGATACACGACCAAAAAATGAGGACGGTCGTCGATATGATAATGACGAAATGGCCGAGCTGGAAAAGGCGATTCCTCAGCCCCTGGTTTTGATTAATCCAAAAATTGTTAAAGGTGTTGGCTCTACTACATTTGATGAAGGCTGCCTGAGTGTTCCGTCATTCTATGAAACGGTCGAACGTAAAGAAGTGATCGAAGTGGAAACGTATGATTTAAAAGGCAATAAATACAGCTTTAAAACGGATGGTTTGTTGGCGATTTGCATTCAGCATGAGCTGGATCATTTAGAAGGCAAGTTGTTCATTGATCGTATCAGCTTCTTAAAAAGTAAAAAAATCAAAGGCCAAATTCAAAAGCACGGCTACCCTGAAAAAAAAGAAAAGTCTGAAGTAAAAAAATGAAGAAACTTAAAGTCTGTTTTTTGGGAACCCCACAATTTGCAGCAGTCAGTTTAAAATATTTGCTGAGTGACCCCGACTATGAGGTGGTGGGCGTGGTGACGCAGCCAGATCGACCGGCGGGGCGAAAATTGCAGATGACCGCCAGCGATGTCAAGGTGTTGGCACGGGAACATGGACTACCTGTATTGACACCAGAAAATTTACGCAAAGAGCCCGAGGTTTTGCAGCAGGTAAAGTCTTGGAGTGCTCAAATTGCGGTGGTTGTTGCTTTTGGACAGATTTTGAACGACGAGTTTTTGGGCAGTTTTGAGTACGGAGCGGTGAATATTCATGGTTCACTTTTGCCTAAGTGGCGGGGTGCGGCTCCCATTCAGCGATCCTTGCAGAATGGTGATCGTGAAACTGGTGTGGCATTACAAAAGATTGTAAAGCAGCTGGATGCGGGCGATGTTATCGGTGTTCGCAGAATCCAAGTTCAAGACGATTGGAATGCGAATTTTATGTATGCAAAGCTAGCTGAAATGGGAACAGAGTTGCTGAAGTTTGATCTAAAAGATTTTGTATACGGAGCTTTGATTCCGGTTAAACAGGATGAATCGGCAGTCACTGTTGCTAAGAAGATTGATAAATCAGAAGCGGAAATAAATTGGAATTTGTCCAGTGAGGCCATTCATAATCAAGTCCGAGCATTTTCGATGGGGCCAGGTAGTTTTACTTGGTTTAATGAAAAAAAAATAAAGATTCACAAAACGTGTGTAAAGAATAAATCTGATGTCGACCCGACCAGAAATGGCTTCGTGGTGGGTATGGAAAAAGAGACTTTTTTTGTTCAATGTGGGCAGGGTCTTCTTGAGGTGTTAGAGGTTCAACCGGAGTCACGTAATCGGATGAGTAGCGCCGATTTTTTAAAAAGTCATTCTGTTGAAAATAAAATGAGGTTTGGAAAATGAAAAAAATTTCTCCTAGCTTGTTAGCGGCTGATTTTGCGAATATAGAACGTGAAGTTAAAAAGGTGGCGGAAGCTGGGGCTGACTTTCTTCATCTTGATATTATGGATGGGCATTTCGTGCCGAATTTGACATTTGGTCCGCCGATTGTGGCCGCGATTAAAAAAGTGTCCACAATTCCGCTTGATGTTCACCTGATGATTGAAAAGCCTGAAAAATACGTCGATGAATTTATAGCGGCGGGCAGCGATTATTTGACTATTCATGTAGAATCCACAGAGCAAACAGCTGAACTTTTAAAGCATATCCGTGCCAAAGGTGTAAAAAGTGGTTTGACTCTGCGGCCACGTACGCCAATCGAAAGTATCAAAGAGTTTTTGCCGCTGTGTGATTTGGTTTTAGTAATGACGGTCGAGCCCGGGTTTGGTGGTCAGAGTTTTATGATGGATCAGCTGTCCAAAATTGATTGGTTGAAAAGTCATCGTCAGCAAGCCGATTTAAATTATTTGATCGAGGTCGATGGCGGTGTAAGTAACAAGACTCGGCCGTACTTAGACAATGCCGACGTTTTAGTTGCGGGTACTTATGTTTTCAAAAACGACTATACTTTGGCTATTCAGTCTTTACGTTAATTTCAAAAATTCAAGGATACGTATGTCTATTTATTTAGTCCTGTTGGTTTTTATTGGGCTATTATCTTGTCCCTCGGGAAATGCCCAGGACAATGAAAAGATTTTGCGGATCGGCATTGGTCAAGAATTTGATTCGTTGAACCCTCTAGGTACGGCGATGCTGTCTGCAATGTATACATACAACTTGGTTGCGCGTAATTTTGTTAGCCTGGATCATGATATGAAGTGGCACCCTCAATTGGTGGAAAAGATTCCGTCATTTGAAAATAAACTTGCGGAAATTAAAATGGTTGGTGGTGCTAAGAAATTGATTTCTATTTGGCCTATTCGTAAGAATGCGAAATGGGGCGATGGTCAGGATCTTACCTGCGAGGATGTGAAGTTTACTTGGATAGTAGCCCAATCGAATTTTGTAACCGTGGTCAATCGAGACTCGTACTGGGATATCGAAGCGGTGAGCTGTGATCCTCAGAAACCCAAACGTGTGGAGTTGGTGCATAAGAATATAAAATGGGATTTTTCACGACTGTACCAATTTTATATTTTACCTAAGCATTTAGAGGAACCTGTTTTCAAGAAATTTGGTTCCAAGAAAGAAGGCATGGATCGAAACAGTCATTATGTGAAAGATCCCATAAACCCAGGTTTGTATAGCGGTCCTTACCTGATGGCTGAAGTGAAACTGGGCAGCCATATCTTGCTTAAGAGAAATCCATTTTTTTTTGGTAAGAAACCATATTTTGATAAAATATTAGTTCAGGTTATTGCGGACACGGCCGCATTAGAAGCAAGTATTCTGTCCAAACAGATTGATATGATCTCTACGATTGGTTTAAATATGGATCAAGCGCTGGCACTGGAAAAACGAATTGTAAAAGAAAATCTTCCATTCGAAGTTCGCTATGTCTCGGGATTTACCTATGAGCATATGGAGCTTAAAATGGAGAATCCAATTTTATCGAGTAAAAAAATTCGTAAGGCCTTGGTGATGGCCATTGATCGAAAAAAAATGGCAGAAGCGTTGTTCGAAGGAAAGCAGATGGTAGCGCCACATTTTTTGTCACCGCGTGATCCTTGGTTTGCAAAATTGCCGAGTCAATTAAAACAACCGCTGGGATATTCAAAAAAAGGGGCCGAGAAATTGTTGGAAGAAGAAGGGTGGGTGTTGAGCGAGGATGGCTATCGATACAAAGGCGGTAAAAAACTTTCTGTTGTGTACTCGACAACAGCGGCGAATCGTTTGCGAGAGAACGTACAAACCTATATTGCTGATCAGTGGAAAAAAGTAGGTATTGATACTGTCGTAAAAAATATGCCGGCCCGAACATTTTTTTCAGAATTTTTGACTCATCGTAAATATGAAGGCACGGCGATGTTCTCGTGGACGTTCTTGCCTCAGTGGACGCCTTTGAAATTTTATTCTTCCAAATCTATTCCAAAAGAATCTAATGGCTGGGCGGGGCGAAACTATCCCGGGTTGGACAACAGACGAATGGACGAATTGCTGGAGCAGCTCGAGCTAGAGATGATCGAATCCAAGCGACAGAAAATAATCAATGAAGTTGTCGAAATATACACATCGGAACATCCTACGATTCCATTGTACTATCGTGTAGATGTTTCCGTGGTGCCTAAAAAACTAAAAGGCTATTACATAAGTGGTAATCAGCAGCTGGAAACATTATTTGTCGAGAATTGGCATTACTGACACGCATGAGTCGTGCATGTTATGCGTATCTAAACCTTGAGGCGTATAACTAATGTCATTACCAACCTATCTAGGTCGATTTAGGGATGCCAAATATATAAAATCGAGCCTGCGCGAATTTTGTTAATGAGTGCTTTGGCGTGTTTGATTTCGACGGCTGGGCAGCCAAAGCTGCGGCCGATCTTGTTTTGTGTCGTGGCTATTTTAGGACTTACATAGTCTGCACCATGAATCACGATGGCTCGCGCGTAGGCATTTGAATTTGAAGCCTCGAGTCCTTTGAGTCGTAGACTCAATCCATTTTCCCCATAGTATGTATTTTCTGTCAGGTAAAAACCCAGCGACGTTGCATTGGAGTTGGGCGTGTTGGAAAATTTTTCGGCGTAGCCATCGTGGTTAGTGTCAGAACCGCGCCCATGAGCTACCAGATAGCTTTCGACATTTCCTGTAGGCATATGAATCAGAAATAGGCGAGGTTGTGATGAAATGCGAGAGGCATCAAAAATACTAATGTATTCTTTGTTGGGAATTTGGTTCTTATACAATTCGAAATAGGCTAAAGCCTTTTTTTTGGCCATTGCTGGAATTTTGTCATGTCGATCGATCGCCTCATAGTTGCTGAGATCGATGGTTTCGAACCAGGTACGGGCGTGCGCCGTGAACCACAATAAGGTACACATTGTAAACACTAGGATAGAAGGCATTCTTTTATGTTAGGACAGAAAAACGGGCGCAAGAATCAGTTTTCAATAGTACGGCTGTGACGGAAAATAGATTGAATTTGAGGTTTTTTTGAACTATCAAACTAGATCAAAATCGAGTTGATGCTCCATCTTAAAACTGACCATCATCTCGACCAACGTCTTAAAGCGCGTGTGAAGAGGGCATGATGTTCACATCACGGCTTTGTAGGAAATCGGAGTAGTCATGATTATCGACGGTCAATCTATCACAGTTGAAAATTTGTTCCTGGCGGCCACAGATTTTAAAACCAAGTTTGAATTAGATCCCAAAGCGCGAAGAAAAATGGAAGCCTCTCGTGAGTACATCGAAGGGAAACTTCGCAATGGCGATGTTATGTACGGAGTCAATACCGGTTTTGGTGCCTTTTCTAGTGTGCGAATTTCTGACTCGGAAATCGAGACATTGCAAAAAAATCTGATCCGTTCGCATTCCGCAGGGGTGGGTGATTTTTTTTCGAAATGGCATTCACGGGCGATGATGATTTTGCGCGCAAACGCATTGGCTACAGGTCACAGCGGTGTTCGCAGTGTTTTGGTCGATAAAATTATCGAATTTCTAAACAACGATATCGTTCCCTGCATCCCTTCACAAGGGTCTGTTGGGGCCAGTGGTGATCTGGCGCCCCTGTCGCATTTAGCCTTGTCTTTGATAGGCGAAGGCCTGGCATGGAAAAATGATCACGTGGTGCCTGTGACGGACGTGTTGGCACAAAAGAAAATCAAGCCGCTTGAGCTGAAAGCGAAAGAGGGCTTGTCGTTGATTAATGGGTGCCAGGTGATGACTGCTATTGGTATGCTGACATTGCATCAAGTGGGAGACCTTTTAAAAATCGCCGATGTATCTGGGGCATTGTCCTTAGAGGCACTGAAAGGTTCGCGCAAAGCGTTTGATCCGTTGATTTCGGCGACGCGCGCGCATGCGGGAGAGGCCAAAACGGCTCGCAATCTCAATCGGTTGTTGACTCAAACCAGTCCTATTGGTGAAAGTCACCTGAATTGTGGACGCGTGCAAGACGCCTATTCATTGCGATGTATGCCTGCCGTGCATGGTGCGGTTAAAGATACCTATCAATTTGTGAAGAAAGTTCTAGAAACAGAAGCCAATTCATCTACGGACAACCCGTTGGTCTTTCCCGAAGAGGGAAAAATCCTTTCGTGCGGAAATTTTCATGGCATGCCGGTGGCGTTCAGCCAAGACTATGTGGGCATCGCGCTGTCCAGCTTGGCCTCTATCAGCGAGTGTCGAATTGCAAAACTCATTAACCCGGCGATGTCCGACTTGCCAGCGTTTTTGATCAAAGACGGTGGCTTGCAATCGGGTCATATGATCGTACAGGTGGCGGCCGCCTCGTTAGTCAGTGAAAACAAAGTTCTGGCTCACCCGGCCAGCGTGGATACGATTCCGACCTCGGCAGATAAGGAAGATCACGTCTCGATGGGGACCATCGCGGCACGTAAAGGCACACAAATTCTGCGTAATGCGCAAAATGTATTTGCCATGGAATTGTTATCAGCGACTCAAGGTTTGGATCTGTTGGCGCCACTGCAAACGTCGGAGCCTCTTGAAGCCATCAAAGGCTTTATTCGCGAGACGGTCCCTTATGCGGAAAAAGATCGTGTGTTTTCATACGACATCAATCGTATTTTTGAAATGATTCAATCTCGTCAGCTTGTCACATTTATCGAATATGAAGTTGGGGAACTCGAAATATAATTTATCAGCTCGCCCGTCGGGGCGACCAAGTGAAAAGGGGAGCGTCCTTATGGTCAAACAAGGAAAACGTGTGGTGAAAGCGCCAACAGGAACACAATTGCACTGCAAAGGCTGGTTGCAAGAGGCGGCCTATCGCATGATTCAAAATAATTTGGATCCCAGTGTGGCAGAGCGACCCGAGGATTTGATTGTCTATGGAGGCATTGGCAAAGCGGCCCGTAACTGGGAAAGTTTTGATAAAATTTTAGAGGCTCTGACAAAGTTGGAAAACGACGAGACCTTGATTGTGCAGTCGGGAAAACCGATCGGTATCGTGCGCACACACAAGGATGCGCCACGCGTGTTGTTGGCAAACTCTAATCTGGTGCCTAATTGGGCCACCTGGGAACATTTTCACGAACTGGATAAAAAAGGTTTGATGATGTTTGGTCAGATGACGGCGGGAAGTTGGATCTACATTGGAACGCAAGGGATTGTTCAAGGAACGTACGAAACATTTGTCGAAGCCGGTCGTCAGCATTTTGGGGGTGATCTGTCGGGCAAAGTGATTTTGACGGCGGGCCTAGGTGGTATGGGTGGGGCTCAGCCATTGGCCGGCGTGTTTGCTGGTGCGATCGTCTTGGCGGTCGAAGTGGATCCGACACGTATACAAAAACGATTAGATACAAAATACGTCGATGAAGTGGCGACAGATCTGGATGATGCCTTAGCGCGAGTAAAAAAATATCAGGGGACGAAAGAGGCTAAATCGATTGCATTGTGCGGGAACATGGCGACGGTGATTCATCAATTACTGGATCGCAATTTCAAGCCTGATTTGCTGACGGATCAGACGTCGGCACACGATCCTTTGATTGGGTATATTCCCGAGGGGTTGTCGTTGAATGAAGCCGATGAACTCCGTCAGAAAAATCAAAAACATTATCTCGAGCGGGCCTATCAGTCGATGGCCAAGCATGTTCGTGGGATGTTGGAATACCAAAAACGTGGTGTGATCACGTTCGATTATGGAAATAATATTCGCGCCCGTGCTCAAGAGGCCGGTGTCACAAATGCATTTGATTTTCCCGGTTTTGTTCCCGCTTTTATCCGGCCACTTTTTTGTAAGGGCAGCGGTCCGTTCCGCTGGGTAGCGCTTTCTGGCGATCCCCAGGATATCAAGGTCACGGACGAAGCGATTAAAAAACTATTTCCGCATAAAAAACATTTATTGCGCTGGCTAGAGATGGCGCAAGAAAGAATTGCGTTTCAAGGTTTACCTGCACGAATTTGTTGGCTCGAATATGGCGAGCGCGTACAGGCGGGTTTGTTACTGAATCAACTGGTGAAAGACGGCAAAGTCAAAGCCCCGATTGTTATTGGTCGTGATCATCTGGACTGTGGAAGTGTGGCGTCTCCGAATCGGGAAACGGAAGCCATGAAAGATGGCAGCGATGCGGTCTCTGATTGGCCACTGTTGAATGCGATGGGAAATGTTGCGTGTGGCAGCACGTGGGTCAGTTTGCATCATGGTGGTGGTGTGGGCATGGGATTCTCGCAGCATTCGGGACAGGTGATCGTGGCCGATGGAACGGATGAGGCGGCGGCCCGCTTAGAACGAGTGCTTACATTTGACCCGGCCATGGGCGTGTTTCGTCATGTGGATGCTGGTTATGAGGACGCAAAAGTCGTTGCGAGAGAACGCGGAGTTAAAAGCCTATGGGTTTAGTATTAAAATTATTTGGTGTTTGTACTTTGGTGTTCATGTGATGGCGAGCGATCGGACCGACGATATTTTTAACGCTCTGAACGCTGGACTCAAAATCTGCTGCTCTCACGGGCGTGGGGGCTCAAGTCCCTCTACCCGCACCAAATTTTTAAAAGACCTATTCAAACTATGAAGACCAACCCGAAAAGGTTATCAACATCTATAAAAATCTTGATGATGAGGAAGATGACTTTTTCAAAAAATCATCTTTAAGAAACGGGGCTAAGAAATTGGCCCCATTTTGACTTAACTGACTTTCTTAGGTTTCACAGAAATATCAAGCCCCAAAACATCTAACATTTTTGTAAGGCTCTCAAGCGTTGGGTTCCCATCTTCTGATAGCGTCTTGTAAAGTGTTTCACGGTTTAGGTTTGTTTCTTCTGCGAAGTTTTTAAATCCACGAGCCTCTGCCACATGGCGAAGGGCTACTAATATGGCTTTAGAAAACCCTTGGTTATCTTCAATCGTAGTTTGAACATACTCCGCTTGGGCTTTGTCATCACCTTTTAATGATTCAACAACCCACTCATCATAAGAACGACTTGCTTTTTCATTCATGGTTTTTACTCCTGTAATCAGCAAGATTTCCAACACTCACACCCGCAAGGCGGGCTTGAACCCTTCTAACCGTTGATGGGTCTCTTAGGTCTTTGACCCATTCTTCAAAGGGTCTTTTACCATTTTCTGTTTCATAGATGCGAATACGTCGAGGTTTAACTTCCACATTTTAGAATGTAGCATATAAACTACAGATAAATCCACAGTTTTCTTTAGGGCGATTTTACGAGGCTTTAAGGACAAAAATAAACCCCCTTACAGGCATCTGTAGGGGGGGCAAAGGGGGGCAACTAAGCGACCTTTTTACGGTGAGAATACCAAAAAGAAATATCAATGATGACGGACTCAAGGTCTTTATCCAATTCATCACCATCACCCACTTGAGCCATCACTTTATCAAAAGTGGCTAACTATTAAGGACTATTCTTCTTGAAATGACCACGGTATAGTGGTATATTGGTAGTTATCAGGAGGTGTTTTATGGGTGCCCGTAGAACATTTAAAGGCCAAGTTCATGTCCGTCTCTCACCAGAGGCACACGAAGATGTGGCCAAGGAAGCTTTTGAAAAAGGAACTTCCATCAGTGGCATTGTCGCCCAATCTTTAATGATTAGACGAGCATTGAGAAACATTGACCCCTGGAAGACCGTGGCTGAAATCCGTGAAGCTAACAAGAGCGTGGACCCTGAAGGCCTGGAAGCCGACATCACCAAGGCCCTCAAAGCCGTGAGAAAGAAAGCCCGTGCCTAAACCGCTTCGCTTGGTGGTGGATACAAACATCATTGTGAGCGGACTTATCACCAAAGGCACACCACCAGCGAAAGTCTTGGACGCCGTTCACACAAAAAAAATCACTCTTCTCATCTCTGATGAAGTTCTTACCGAATATCTGCGGGTCTTGGAATATCCCCATATCCGTAAATATAAGAAAATCACGGACGAAGCTATTGGCCACCTCACCGCTCTTTTTATCAATGAAACCGAACGGGTGGAAGTTCTCACCGAAATAACGAAAAGTCCCGACCCTGACGACAACAAGTTTCTCTCTCTTGCTGTGGATGGACAAGCTGACTACCTTATCACGGGCGACAAAGCCGACCTACTTTCACTCAAAGAAATATCAGGAATTAAAATCATCACGGCAAAACAAGCCATGGAAAAACTCAAGCTCTAAAAAGAACAAAGTTTTAATAAGTGCCTTGAGCGTTGGTTTGAATCCAATGATGAGGCCCCAAGGCTTTCAGAGGATGACTTCGCACTGTCCACCAAGAAGCGGGGCCGTGCATATCGCTGGACAAATTTAAAAGACTGTCTGGACTATATCTGGTAATGACCCGCTCTGACTTTTTCTATTCCCTGAACTAACGCCACGTAATCGGCTCTCATTGTCTTTGTCAAAAGAAAAGCTGTAGGCCGGTCTTGATGCCGTTACGTTTGATATCTGTCCTGATCACTCCCTCAAGGTCCATTGCATTGGGGCTGGGGTTACTGTTTTTTTGGATCTCTTCAAACCAGTAACCAAAGATACGAATAAATTGAAAATCGATAAATACTCCGGCTTGTTGCTGGTACCCGGTAACGTCGCCAAAGTTAGCATCAGGGAACGGTTGAAATTGTCGGTAATAGCCATTCAGGCCGAAATAGCGGCTGAGATAGATTTGCAAAGACACTTGGGCGAATTGATTCCGAAGAATGCTTGCCGGAGTCAAACCCGAAAACGTGCGGGTGCGTTGTCCATAGTGCAAGGTTAACGAGCTGCTTTGGAGAGAATCCCCGAATAAACGAAAATTGAACAAACCATTGAGGTCGTTTTCACGTTCGCTGTCGCGCTTTTCGTAGTCAAGCGTGAGGCCAAAAATTTTAGCGTAAGCCGAGACTTCGAGGGAGGGTACGGTGTACTCGTTGGTTCCGGAAGAGACAGTTTTCTTGTAATTGGTATGTGTCCCTAAAAGACTAAATTCAAAGGGCGAAGACGAGTTCATCGCCAGCCACATGTCCATCATTCGGTTACGATCTTTTTGCGCCAACCATTCGGCCAACGTCCATCGCGACCCTTCGCGTTTTTTAGCGCGCTCGGAAAGATTAAATGAGCCGCTACTTTGGGCATAACTTTGGATCGAGACAATGCTCAGGGCAAGCAGCAGGCTCAGCGGCCATTGAGCTAATCTGGAATAAAAATTTTTTTTCTGTTTTTGTATCATCACACCTCTTATATATTTCGCTTCTAATCATTTTGATTTTATCATCTTGATTTTATCGCCTTGCCTTACGATCGCATCTCTTTATTTTATAGAGCATTTTCGGTATTAAGAAGATGTTGCAAAATAACACCAGTTATTAAACAATAGGGGCGGGTATCAAAATTAAAACCTCTCGAAACTGATTCATTTTGATAAAACGGAGCGAACTATGTCATCACCAGAGTCATTTTTAAATCATACGTATCACGTCCACAATTTGGATCCTGTCTTGTTGCCGATATACGGTAATATCGGTATTCGCTGGTATGGCCTCTCGTACATGGTGGGATTTATTTGTTCGTATTTTTTAATTCGTTGGTTATGTGAAAAACAAAAAATGGGATTAACAAAAGACATGGTCGCTGATTTTGTGACCTATTGTGCGATCGGGACGATGGCCGGTGGACGTCTGGGGTATTGTTTATTTTATTCTCCAGATTTGTTTATCAAATTCAAACCTGACTTTCCTTTTTGGGGTGTTTTAGCGGTGAACGAAGGTGGAATGGCCAGCCATGGAGGCATGATTGGCATCGTGGTCGGCGTGTGGTTATTTGCGCGTAAGTACGGCATTAGTACGTTGTATTTATTAGATCTTGTGTGTGTCTGTGGGCCGATCGGAATATTTTTTGGTCGTCTGGCTAACTTTATCAATGGCGAGTTGGTTGGTCGTCCGATTCAAAGTTTTGTCTCGTGGGCCGTTAAATTTCCAACCGACATGTTATCATGGACTATTCACGACCGAGACAAATATGCGAGCCTATCAAATATTTACCAAACGCTGGGTGGCAGTCTGGATCAGTGGAAAACATGGGTGGATACGTTCGATGCGTTTTCGATCGGCCAAATGAATTCGTTTATTAACCGCTTAATTGTAGAAACTCATAGTCACAATCAAGAGGTTTTGAAAGTCATCGAGCCTCTTTTGATTCCGCGTCACCCTTCGCAATTGTACGGTGCGCTTTTAGAAGGTTTGTCGGTTTTCATAATCTTGTTTCTTATGTGGAGAACTCCTAAAAAATTGGGCGTGATTGCGGCCAGCTTTGGTGTTTTGTATTCTATCGCTCGCGTGATCGTTGAGTTCTATCGTATGCCCGATGCTCATATCGGTTTGCAACTGTTTGATTTATCCCGAGGTCAATGGCTCAGTATAGTACTGGCCTGTATCGCTTTAGTCTTGGGAGTGCTATGGAATCGGACGGTGACCGTTGTGGCCCCCGGGTGGGGACGCGTGGAATCTATTCGTCTTTCCAGAAAATAATCGGAGTTCAGTCGTTTTTTGGTTTAGAGAGTGGGAACAGCACACAGTCTTTGATGTTCTCACAGGCCGTAAGGAACTGCACCAATCGCTCGATACCAAAACCCCAACCTGATATGGGTGGCATCCCGTACTCCATCGCAATTACGTAGTCATCTTCTTTCACCATGGCATCCTGATCGCCACGTTTTTGCGCTTGGGCTTGAAGCTCTAAACGCTTTGCTTGTTCGATGGGATCGACAAGTTCAGAGTAGGCATTCACGATTTCAACGCCATTGACCACGACCTGAAAACGATCTGTCAGTTGGGGATTGTTGTCGTTCGCGCGGGCCAGTGGAGACAAATCAATCGGATGCGACACCAAGAACGTTGGTTTAATCAATTTAGGACGACTGACGCGTTTGTATAACAAGTCGATCAAGTTACCACGGCCCAGAACATGAACGTTGGGCTCTTCTAAATTGATTTTCAATCGTTTGATTTCTGCCAGCAGCAGCTCGGCCGTTGGAAATTGGTCGATGTCCAAATCGATATCTCGTTTGAGCAGTTCACGGAACGTAACAGTTTCCCACTCTTCAGAAAGATCGAGTGTGTGTTTACCACTGGTAGAGTTTTCCAAAACCACGACATGATTGCCCGACATTTTGCTTACGATGTGTAACATCAGTTCGCGCATCAGTTTCATGTTGTCTTGGAAATTCCAGTAGGCCGAGTAGCCTTCGACCATGGTGAATTCCTGCAAGTGATTCGGGCCGATACCTTCATTGCGGAAACAACGGGCAATTTCAAATACGTGGTTGAACCCGCCCACGATTAAACGTTTTAGATAGGTCTCAGGAGCAATTCGTAAATAAAAATCCGCATCCAAAGCATTGTGATGAGTTTTAAATGGGCGTGCCAGTGCGCCCGACGCCTGAGCCTGTAGAACTGGAGTTTCGACTTCGATAAAACTGCGGTCTTCCAAGAAACGACGAACCTCGCGAACCACCGTTGTTCTGAACAACATGCGCTGTTGTGTTTCAGGGTTAACGATTAAATCCAAATAACGTTGACGATAGCGAGACTCGATATCCGTCAAGCCATGCCATTTTTCAGGAAGGGGACGTAAGCATTTTCCCAAGAATGTGTACTGTTTCACTTGCAGCGTTTTTTCATTTTTCTTAGTCGTGAATGTACTGCCTTTCACGCCAATAAAATCACCAATATCGATTTGCGAAAGAATCTCGTCATATTTTTCAAGATTATCAGCCTTCATGCAGATCTGATATTTAGCGTGAATGTCTTGAAGTGTGGCAAATGTTAAACGGCCAATTTGACGAATCGCCGTCAGGCGACCGGCCACGGCCACCGCTTCGGTCGCATCCTCTAGTTTGCTTGCTTCGGCCAGGGTATGAGTCGTTTCATAACGATCGGGATACGCACGAATTCCTGCGGCCGAAATTTTCTCTAATTTTTCACGTCTAACGATCTCTTGTTCAGAAAGCATGAACGACTCCTTAAAAAAGTAAGCGGAAGCTATTTGGTTACTATGTAAGGTATTAGGATGTCACCCGTTTTTTGGGTTTCCGGGCCGCAATCGGGTGTCTAAATTATAATAATGCGCATGCGAGAAGCATTTTTCGTTTTTACGTAAATTTGGCAGGTTCACGGGATTTTAACGGGGTATTTAGAGAGAAGTGAGTCAAAAATTGTCCATCCGAAGGCCTTATGATTTGATTTTGTTACTACGCAACTTCAAATTAAAGGAGTTCCAACGGATGGACTTTCCAAGAATTATCAC
>JAEUWH010000030.1 GCA_016785955.1 Pseudobdellovibrionaceae bacterium
GATACCGTTCCGATTGTGTTGGGATTTTAAATCTAGACCTGATCCACAGTAATTCCTAAAAAAGTAAGTTTGATATTCGCATTGATTCCCATTTTTTCCTGCCATTGGGTTTCCCAAAAATGTTTTGTTGAGCTAAGTTGAAGTAAAATGAGTCGAGTCATTTTCTCAGCACCATTTTCAGACCAACGGTATCCCATTCTTTTAATTCGTCTCTTTATTTCTCTCATCATTCTTTCCACCAGCGAAGTCACTTTAGGATTTGATATTCCAGTTTTTATCCAGTTATCGATATAGGTAAATAGTTGAGCCTTTGCATTTTCAACAAACGTCTTTGCTTTTGCGTAGCCAAGCGCATGAAGCTCCTTGATAAATGCATCAATAGCCTCTTTCATAGCTTTTAGCTTAATTTCAATTTTTAATTTATCTTCAAGTGACTTGAGTGGATCGGCATCTGTTTCTGGTAAATCAAGGTAAAGTAATTCATTAAGTTCTTCTGATATCTTCAATGCTTCATCCTTTCCGACGATGTCTTTATATCTAAGAAGCGGCGTCAGCTCGTGAGTCATATGGAACAAACAACGCTGATGGCTCATTGCTAGCTTCTTTAACTGTCGAACCATCTCTTCTTCTCCGTCAGTAATCAGTGTGCCAGCGATCGGTTTAAACTTGATTTTATCTGATGGATGATTTTCTTTCTTTACATACCTTCCAATATCCTTCCAAGAGGCCCGTGTCCAGGCTCCAAAGGGAATTACGTCACCATTTTTGTTGTATCCGATCAATACTTTAATGCTGCCTTTGTTGGAGTCAAATTTATCCCTCTTGGCTCTCTTAAATCCGGTACCATCGGCTATTAAAAAATCTACCTTTTTATTCACATTCATATTTACGGAGTCAGTTCTGTTAAACCAGCGATGCAGAGTCGTATGGCTCGTACTAAACCCCATAGTGTCATTTAAATTCCTCGCCGATCTTCTAAAGCTTTGATTGGTGATGGTTTCCAAAGACAATTTTTCAAACTCTCGGCTTTTTCTAGAATAAGGGTCGATATCAAATAGTCGATTAAATGGTACGAATGTTTTCTTGCACTTCATACATACCAAGCGACTCAATGTTAGCCTTACTTCGCCAATCGATGTCTTTACTCGGCGATGACCTTCACTATGGCGATGAAGCTCATTTGTCTTACAATACGGGCACTCTACTCCTGAGCGGATCAGCATCTGTTCAATCAAAGTCACCAGCACCTTGACTAATCCCGGAATCCCTTCGGTATCAAAGAGATTCTTAACGGCCACTATTAACTGCGAAAACGAGAAATCTTTCAGTGAAACTTCAGATCCGATATGAAGGGAGAGTTTAGACATAAAAAAGGCCTCCTTGCCATCAATTCCACAAATGTGGAAAATCAAAACAAGGAAACCAAACGCAACTAAATTAAAATACTTTACATCGAAAAAATCAAAAAAATTGATGTAAACAATTACGACACCTGTCAACCTTGGATCTCACTTTGAGACTCCAATCGCCTTCTATTAACTTTATATTTTCTATTAACCAGGCACACTTATAGCATTACTTTAACTTTGTAAGAGGTTGCAGTTGAAACCATGGGAAATTAATCCCAACAACTTTGCAACGGTATCAAGTAATATGAAAACATTAAGAAAAACATTAGTATTTAGCTTGGTTGTTAGTATGACATCGGTGGCACTTGATACGCCCACGAATGACCTCTATGATGAAAAAACAGAATTTATTATTGTGGCGGATCCCGAGGGACGTCCCGGAAATATTGAAGAACTTCAAAAACAAAAAATTATCGATTTTAAAGATGGTAAAATCTCTCCGCGAGCTAATCAGGTCATTAAAGGTCTGGGTGATTTTGTTGACCGGGGTGCCAGCTCGTTGTGGCTGCAAGAAATTATGGAAGAGGCGATGCGTTCCGGACGCTCTGGAAATTCTTACGTTTGGGGAAATCGCGACCTGAATAAATTGCTATTGTTGCGAGATTTATATTCTTTACGCAGAATGGAAATCCCAGGTTACGTCGAATATTTAAAGAAAAAAGCTCAGGACGCGGGTGTTGTTTTGCCTAAGTCAGGAACGCCGTCGTTGAAAGAGTACACCTTGAAAAAAATCTCTGAATTTAATACCGAAGCTAACCAACTTGACTGGTGGATGAA
Source organism: Pseudobdellovibrionaceae bacterium (assembly GCA_016785955.1). Lineage (GTDB taxonomy): Bacteria > Bdellovibrionota > Bdellovibrionia > Bdellovibrionales > Bdellovibrionaceae > UBA2316. The sequence goes on from JAEUWH010000030.1 coordinate 2,187, forward strand.
TTGGGCGGGATCGCGCCAAGCCATCGAGAATCATAGAATTGAATTAGAGAAACATAAAACAGAGCTTGAAGCCAAATCAGGTAAGACGTTTACCAAGGACGAGGCGGCCGCGGATTACCTTCGACGGGTACATCCCGGTGGCGAGTTTTATGAGTTTTTGCGTAAAGGAAATTTTCTTGATCGTTTCGGCAGTAATAGACAATTTATTTCAAGCCATGCTGGAATTTCGGAGTACAATTTCGGTCAAATTCCAGGAGAGTATACTCAGATTTCTAACTACGACGAGTGGATAGAAAAATTAAATAAATGGGCGCATAGTGAGTTAGACAAAATTGCGACTCAGGTTAAAAAAGGCGAAAAACCGAAATCATATTTATTTGATGTCGCTGATGCCATTTGGGATCCAACAATTAGTACGGCTATGGCTTTTGACTATTCATTGACTTACGGTGTTCGTTACCGTGATGGAAAAGATAATTTATTTGCTCCGCATTTACATGTCTCGGCAGCCATGGCGAAACAGGGAATAAAAATGCAGATCGAGGGACATACTCCGGTTGGAAATATCCCGCTGTTTCTTCAAAGCTCGGACAAGACGTTTGTGTTGATGGCGGATACGTCGGCACCCACTGCAAAATTTGGTGATAAATCTACAGTTCGAATTATCGGCTCTCGCGTTTTGGTGACGGGTTATATCGATGACGGTACCCCGGTCAAATTTACCGTGAATTTAAAACAGCCGGGTATTTCCGGAATGAAAACGATGGATGGTTTGACGGTTGTTAAATTATTACATCCCAGAAAAGGAAAAGAGTATCTTGTCTATGGTTATAACCCGAATGGCAAAAAGAATGGTTACGAAATTTTTGAACAGTTAGTTTCAAAAGACTATATTGAAAATTTACGTGCTAATGGTTTGCTTCAGTATTCAGAGTCTCCAAAAGATCGTATGGCCTATGCCACAGATATTTTGGAAAAAGCAATCCCAGTTCTCGAGAAAAAGAAAATCAAAGTTCTAAGCCCTGACGAACTCAGTGAGCATCAGTATATGAAAGGGCGTTTTCCGATCGGCATCTTTGGTTCATCAAAATTTCTGCCAGATGAAGCCGTTGAAAATGGCCAGAGAATCGAAGCATCGTTGAAGGCTTTGTTAGAGCGTGGGGCTCATCAGAATGCGTATCTGACTTCGGGCGGGAATGACCCTGCGGTTGGTGATGGTCAAGTGAAACCACCCGAGACGATGGCTCACGAGTTAGCAAAAGCAAACGGCATGTACCGACATGGTTTTCCCGCGTCGATCGCATCGCCGCAAGAAATCAACTTAGTTCACTCTGTGACATACTCAGGAGTTGGTTGGAATGATCCTGTGACGCCACATTTAGAACACATTAAGAAAAATAACGGTATTGCGATCTTTATCAGTGGTGGCGGTGTGATCGATAAAGCCATCAAAGAAGCTATTCGCTTACAAGTTCCATTCTTGTTAATGGATAAAGTCGGCGGTAATTCAACAAAATGGGCAACCGAATTTAAATCCAAAGGCATGATGGATGTGGTCTTTCATGGTTCAGAAGAAATTTTAGAAAAGGCCCGAAAATTAGTTCCCCATATTTTCACTGAGAGCACGAATGTTCGCGTGATTGGTAAGGGCTCAAGAAAAATGGAGAAGAATCAACCAGCTCAGCAAAAAGTTAATAATTGTTTAATGTTTTACAAAATAGGTGCGTAATTATGAGATTCTTTATAAGTATAGTCATAGCGCTTTCCGTGGGCCCCATTTCTTGGGGCCATGGTGATCATCGGCCCACGTCGGCGCCAAAGGTCATTGAACTTAAAGTGGAGCCAAAAGAGCAAAGTGAGCAAAATCAAACACTGAAGACGGCGAATACGGATCCGATGTTTGAAGTGATTGGTCCTGCTCAAGATGGTAGTCGACTCATTAAATTTTTAGGTGGGTACGATACGGTATCTTTTGCTACGAAGTTAACCTGTGGACCCAGTTTTTGCGTGTCTTGCCAAAAGGGTTGTTCGTTGAGAAAAGAAAGTGCCGGCTGTCGTTTCTGTTCTACGGGACGTTTGCCGTTTGATGGATCAATTGAAGCTAAAGAAATTGCGCAACAAGTGGAAGTCGCGATGAGTGTTTCTAACGAGCACGAAGCACCTCGTTTTCGAGTCGTATTTGCTGGGATGGGCGATTCCAGCTACAACGCTGAGGGTGTTGTTGGCGCGATGGAACTTATCCAGAAAAAACATCCTAACCAAGAAATTGATTTCGTGATTGCGACGGTTGGATCACCGATCGATAAGTTTCGTCACCTTCAAAACACTGTTTTAAAAGCGTTTGAAGACGGAAAGTTGAAAAAGGGAACTCGTATTTATCCGCAATTGTCCTTGCACTCGTCGGATGATAAAAAGCGTGGTTTTTTAATTCCTCCCGCGAAGGATATGACTGTAAAGCAAGTGATTGAAGAAGGGGTTTCGTTTGTTGAAAAACTGCGTCCTTGGGTTGGGCAAAATGTTTCCGAAGCAGGATACCCTGATAATTTGCGTTTAACTCTGAATTATCTAATGATGGGTGGCTTGGGTCGTCAGTTTGATGGCAATGCAACTCAAGATGATTTGAACAAATTGGAAAGTTTAGTAAAAGAAATTGGCCCTAACGATTTAATTGTACGTTTAAGTGCTTACAATCCAGATCGTAAAGATGGTGGTTATCAATTTGAAGTGGCTCCGTCAGAGGTTTATCAGGAGTGGGCAGCGCATCTTAGAAAGGAAGGCATCTCTGTTAGAATTTTCCAAAGCGAAGCGACCGAGATTCGTGGTGGTTGCGGTCAAATGGTAAATACGAAATGGGATAGCCCCGCTAATAAAAAAGCCGCTATGTGCTTGCACTTTTATAAAATGGGATCAGGTGTTTGTGCAACGCCTTAGTACACTCTTAATTTTCTTGGTGTTTACTTTGGGATCGGTTTTTAGCTGGTCTCATCCGCTTTGTTTTTACTCCTTTTATCATTCGTCTTTGACTTCAAACCAAAAAAAGATGTTGTCTGCTTATCGAGAGCGCAAGTTTTCAGGACTTGAAGATGTGACGCTGATGGGACGTGTACTTCGTGGGACACACAGTAGTCATTTTCGAACTTTAACAGATGATACGACTCGAAATGCAGTTTTTGTGTTTGATAAAGAGGGCCTCATGAAGATCGCCGGAAAGGACGGCAATCAGGTTTTGGACTCGTTAGGGTATGAAGCGGACTACGTACGGGATTTAAAGGCAAGTGGAACCAAGTTTAAGTTGTTCTTAGGGACTCAATCTAAAGAGCTACTGCCGGCGACCTATGAAAATCTAGAGGCGACGATCGCTCAAACCTATGCAAATCATCCTAATCTTAGCACCTTGTTGTACTTAACGCAAAAGTACCAGTACGACTTGAGTGCCAACTCTGGCCGAGACGGGATAAAACGGATCGAAGCTGCCGCGCCTGCGTCGTTTTCTCAACTCTATAAACTTAAGCCGGGGCATTCGTTGTACATGACGGCGAGTTCTATGACGATCAGTTCAACGCTATGGCAGTTCCGCGCATTTCTGTACAATGAACTTCGCATCACTGAAATGCACACTAATAATGGAAAGACGTTAAATTCAGATAACACGCCCGGAATTCCTGAGTTTTTTGCTCCAGATGCACCAGTGGACTCGTTTTCTGATGCCATATTAATCGACCTCTAGCCGCGTGTGGCCGCCCACTTTTTCCTATTCTTTTGTCTAAATATTTTTTAGAAATATTGGAGGTCATTCTCTGAATGGCAAAGGAAACGTATGTATCAATCCTGCGAAAAGTACCTGAACAACGAAGAACTTCTGCAATTTCTAAAATCCTACAAAGAACAACACGGTCGTTATTTCGATTTCGAATCGATTGGTAAAAGCTCGTTGGGCGAAGATATTTATTTAATCACCCTGACGGACAAAGAGTGCAAACATCATTCGGAAAAGCCAGCATTTTGGATCGACGCAAATATTCATGCCAGTGAGGTCACAGGGACTCAAGGGGCATTGTTTTTTGTGGAGCGGTTCTTGGATGTCAAACATGAGCAGGCCTCTGTTCATAAAGAACTAATGAAGAAAATGACGTACTATATTTTACCACGATTTTCTCCAGACGGCGCGAGGGCATTTTTTAAAGAAGCCAATTCCTATCGTTCAACCCCTTTGGCGGTTAAGTATGATTACTGCGATTTCAAGCGTCAGGATATAGACGGGGATGGCGAAATCACGTTAATGCGTTGGCCAGATAAGTCCGGCCCGTTCAAAGAGTTGCCGGGGCATCGTGGGATATTGGTTCCACGAGAGGCTACAGATTTTAGTATGGATTCGGACATCTATTATCAAGTGGTTCCAGAGAGTGTGTGGAATAACTATGATGGATTTAAAAAGACAAAAAACTATGATTTTGGTTATGATTTTAATCGGCAGTCGCCTTCGTTTTTTTCGCCGGAGGGTTTGCAAAAAGGCGCCGGCGCGCTGCCTTTAGAGTTTTCTGAAATACGGGCCGTAGCCGAAGCTATACGGGCTAGGAAAAATGTTTTTGCGGCGAATTCATATCACACGTATGGTGGATTTGTAATTATGACTCCGGCCAATGTCGAAGAAAACAAATTGGCCCTTGAAGACCGTTTGCGAATAAAAAAAATGGGCGAAACGTTGAGTGAAAAAACGAATTACTCGCTTCATTCGGGTGCCGATGATTTCATATATATACCTGGTCAGCCACTGCCAGGAACGTTTGACGAATGGTACTACTTGCATCTGGGAATCGTTGGTTTAACGATTGAATTTTGGGATGTTTGGGGTAAAGCGGGTATGACCTGGGAACGCGCCGTTGAGAAATATGAAACTCTGTCGGAAAAAAATATGCTCAAGCTCTTGACGTGGGCGAAAGAAAACTTAAAACGCGAGCAATATTTTAAAGAATGGACTTCCTTTGAGCATCCGCAGCTTGGAAAAATAGAAATTGGTGGGTTTAAAACGGCATTTTTTATGACCAATCCTCCGGTAAAGTATCTTGGGGAAGAAATTGAAAAAGTATTCAATATACTAGAAAAGCTAAGCGGCGATGGTAAATCTGTCAATACCTATGTCGGGATCTCTGTTTGTCCTAGGCCTTGAACCTCCGACTTTTGAAGAACTAGTATAACGATCACGCCTACACATTTTTAATGATGACCCTAGCCAGTTCGAAATACAGTTCTTAAAAAACAACGTTCCTTTTAAGACTATAGGCACTGGCCGTCCTCAAGTAGTAAAAATCAACTTCATCGACTAGCCATTAGGACCACTTCAAAATCTTGAAACGGTTCAAATAGCACTTAAATAGGTTCTAAACTGGTCCCACTTGCCCCGCCAATTTTCCCATAAAAATTATATTTTAAAAATGAAAACAAAAAAATTATTTTTGTCCCGCAAGTTCAAAACACTTACGAAATTTTGAGACGTTTACAAATGCGCCTGTAGGAACAGGGCTCGGAGATTTTTCACCAATCGAGGCGACTCCAATGACTTCATTATTTGAATTAAGTGCGGGAGAACCAGACGAGCCGGGATTCAAAGGACATCCGTAAAAAGTTGTAATGCCAGATGTATCAATGCGAAAACCATTGAAGCGCGTATTGTTCTTCAAGTTTAAATCAACCGGAACATCAGTTCGACAACCTGAGTACACTAACCGATTTCGTTCTGGAGTTGAGCAGTTATCTTGAAAACCACCGACATACATCGCCTGACCTCTGTGATAGGTTGTTTTCGCGTATTTAAGGTATTCAATCTGTGATTCAACTGGTTTTTCTAATTTGATACACGCCCAATCTTCGCTTACAGGATTATTTA
>JAEUWH010000031.1 GCA_016785955.1 Pseudobdellovibrionaceae bacterium
GGGCGGTGCCTTGAGCGGGACACATCCGGGTGTTGGGCTTAGGGGCTGACTTCTGGGGCTTAGGCTCTGGTGGGGACAGGCTCTGCTCAGGGTGAGATGACCTACTAAATATTCACATATTCACATATTCTTGAATAGCTATTTGAGAATTGGGAGCTTTATTTAGCCGAGACCTAAATGGGACACATAGAACCGGTAGTATCTTTGTCTGTAGGTGATTAACTCGTGATGACTACCACCTTCTTTCAAGGAACCGTTTTCTAAGTAGAATACTTTATCCACTTTGGTGGCTAAGTGCGTACGATGAGTGATGAAAACAATTGTTTTTTCACGATACAATCGTAGCACTCGCTCTACGATTCGTTTTTCTAAGCTTGGGTCTAAATAGCTTGTGGCTTCGTCAAATAATAAAATGGAGGGATCTTTATACAATGCACGTGCAATGAGTAAACGTTGTTTTTGCCCCTCACTGACACCCAACCCACCTGGTTGCAAAACAAAATCGTAACCGCCAGGTTTAGCTAAAATTTCTTCATCCATCTCGACGATTTCAGTCACACGCTGAACTTTTTCAAAATCTGGAGTCAGTTCCCCCAAAGCAATATTTTCGATAATTGTACCACCAAACAATGACCCCTCTTGTGAAACAAGTCCAAATGAAGATCGAATAAATGCCAATGGCCATTGGTCCGAACGATATCCATCCAATACCACCTGCCCCAAGCTTGGCTCATAAAGTCCCGCCATCAAGTTGGCAATGGCCGATTTTCCAGAACCTGTGGGACCAACAATGACAATTTTTTCACCCGGATTAATTCTAAAACTGACACCTTTTAACGTCGGATTTAAATCATAGCTAAAGTACACATCTTGAAACTCAATCCCACCCATCAGCTTTTCCTGATTGGTATTGACCTCCGTTTCGTCCAAAAGCTCGACGGGAGAATAAATGAAATCATTAATCATCGATAACGTCGGTCGGATCGATAAATATTGGAAAAAATTCGTCGTTAACATTTGCAACGGAGAAAATATTTTTGGAATCAAGAATGATGTACCAATCACCTGCCCCAATGACAAACTACCCTCCGTATAAAACTTCAATGCAATCAACAGACAGAAAATTTTCACGCCTTCCGCAACAACAAAATGCATCACTTGAAATAACGCATTGATGATTCCCAACTGTTTTAAATTTTTTGCGGCCGATGTAGCCAACAACTCCCAACGCCAACGCGTCGTCAATTGACCTTTTAATGACTTCATATCCTCTGCCGAAGTAAAATGCTCCATCAACATCCTGTTTTCTTGCGCTCGCACACGAGCCTCGTCTATTTTTACACGCTCGATGCGCGTACGAAACAGAAATGAAAATAACATCTCGATCGGAACCGCCGCCAAAACCACGTAAACCAATGTGTGATGATACAACCAAAGAACACTCAACGATCCAAAAATCAGAAATAAACTTAAGACACTGTTAAACACACCCGAGGTCAGCACTAACCCCATTTGGTCTAACTCATTCAACCGACTCACAATACCCGAGGTTCCAAAACCACGGAAGGTCTCAATCGGTAAAATTGAAACACGTTTTAAAATTCTATTTTTTACATTCAATACAAAATACGAGGCAATATCGCTGGTCAACTTTTGATTGAAACTGGCTAGCCAACTGCTCGTCAGGGAAAAGAAAATATACACAGCAATCGTCGGCGCCAGCAAGTGCGTCTCCTTGGACATGATCACACTGTCAAATAAATACTGTATCAAAACAGGCAGAATCAGTTCAAACAAGTACCCCAAAGAACCCGCCGCAAAAAATAACGCCACCCATTTTTTTTTGCCAAATAGCAGTTCTAAAAATGACTCCGTTGGCACATCAGGATCTGGACGTTTCTTAATACTACTGCCAGGAACTAAATTGATCGCTCGTTTGTCTACACGCCTCGACTGAAATTCCTTTAAGTTTACAAGGTTAACCTGCCCCGTATCAGGATCACCAACAATCGCATCCTCTTTAAACGTTGCAAAAATAATTTTTAGCCCCGTGTCCATATGCACAATCAATGGCCAAATAGTTTCATTCTCGGGAATATTCTCAAAATTAAAAAAATGACACTCAAAACCCAAAGCAATACTCAACTTTTCTAAACTATCCAATGAAGGTACACTGATAAGTCCTTTAACCTTGGCATCCGCACGCCTCTGCCCCATCGGGTACCCTAAATAAGAAGATAATGTCGCCACAATCGCCACCACACTGCGATCATCTCCGTAACTGACTTCCATGAATGGAGGAAACACTTTCCACAAATGAAACCTCAGCTTGGCTTGCCAACTCAATTCTTGAGATTCAACCTCATAGAACACTCGCTCGACGGCCTGCTCCTCTACGGGCAAGACCGGGATCTCGTCCTTACTTACCCCATTAGCAACGTTACTAAATACGTCCAAATATTTTCTAAACTCATTCGTTAAACCTGATTCCACCCAGTCGGACTCCACCAAATACCAAAGCCGATTATTCTCACCGCCCTGATACTGCACCGTTCTCTGCATCAAATCCAAAAGCAAAGCATCGCCCGCTTGGTAAGTCACCACCTTACGCCGCTGAGAATTTAACTCGACCGAACCATGCACCTCACCTGTTTGGATAATACAGAACACACGCATCTTAGCCTTGCTGACTATGTTCTCGATCGTATCAAATTTCAATTTAGAGATAATTTTTACGACGGCTTCATAGGTCATACCAATTCCACGCATATCACGCTTGGTCTTTTGCAAGATTACCGAACTCGCCATACGCCCTAGATAACTGTAGGCCTCCGCATTTTTCTTTAAACCTTCAGCGCACGGTCCCCACGGAACACGAATGTACACACAAGCGGCCTCGGCGACCCAGTCAAACTGCCATGCTTTCTCACCCAACATCAGTGGTCGCAGTTCCAAACTGCGCCCCGTCTTCAGACGATCCATCTCAAGACCAGCTTTGGACCGAATAGACACTTCCCCTTCCAGAACAAGGTACAAATGCGCCGGAATCTCTTCGCGAGGAATTTTTTGTCCTCGCTCAATTTTTTGAACTTGTAGATCGTGCATAAGCCTTACCAGATCCCCCTCGGGAATGAAGTTTAGCAACGAACCTTTTATAATCCTCATGTACGAGTTTACACCGTATAACATACTAGTTAAACCCCACTTGATTCCGATACAATTCGGCGTATTCGCCATTTAAAGACAAGAGATAATTATGATTACCCATTTCAATGACCCGACCTTGTTTGACAACCAATATACGATCGGCTTTTTTTGCAATTGAAATATTTTGAACCACGTACACCACAGTTTTCTGACGAGTCGTCTTTGCCAGACTATTCGACACATCATTTTCGGTAATTTTATCCAAATACGCCGTGGCCTCATCCAACACGATAATACTTGGATCCGTGTAGAACATCCGTGCCATCGCGATAAGTTGCCGCTCGCCACCAGACAGTCCTCGCCCACCTTCTTTAAGTTTGTATGAATAGCCCCCCGGCAATTTTTCGATAAAGCCACTGGCGCCGCATACACGTGCCGCGTTCAATATAGACTCTGCATTGATCACGTCATCACTCAGAGCGATATTCTGAGCAATCGTTCCCGAAAACAACGTTGGCGTTTGCGCAACAAATCCAATTTGAGATTGAAATGATACTGGATTGATCATCCGCGAATCCACTTCATCAAAAAATATTTTGCCTCCCGACGGTTCATTCATTTTCGCAATCAACCGTGCTAATGTGGATTTTCCGGAACCACTCGGACCCACAATCGCTACGGTCTCGCCGGGACTTATCGTAAAGCTGACATCATTCAACACAAAAGGCATCTTCTCTGAATATCGATAGCTCACTCGCTCAAATCGAATGCCACCATCCAACGACAAGACTTTCAAAGTCTTCACCTGCTCGGAGTTATCTAAACGCATGAACTGTCCTGTCATATTGTACAGCCCTTGCATTTGAAAATTGAAAAACACCGTTAAAAGACCCAAAAATGGCCCCAATGAATAATTGAAAAACATCGTTAAGACCATTGCACTCTGCGCAGACACATGAGCTTTTAGACTTTCATCGATAGCAACAAACAACGACAAAGCGATACCAGTCTGAAAAATCGCGCGGCCAACAAACGTATACGTGGCCAAGGCCTTAGTGTAACTCAAACTCGCCCGGCTCACCGAAATGTATTTACTTTTAATTTTATCCTGCATCCAATTTTCAGCACGACTGACCTTGATACTTTCAAAACCCTTTATCAAATCCGTCATTAAATCATTCAATTCTTGGCGCAATTGTGATGAATTCAGTTCTTCCGAATCACCATTTCGACGTAAATAAGCAACCGCCGTCACCCCCACTAACGCGAATATCAATAACACGACCGCCGACTGCCAAACATAAAATCCTATCGATAAAAGACAGACAATCAACGTCAGCAAGTATTGTTTTATATCCACCTGATTCACGCGTAGGCCCGACAACACAAACTCGACAATTTGCATTCTGGATCTAATTAACCCCGACTTGATTGCAGTCATTTGCGTCGATGGTGACTGCATCAAAAATAACCGAAAAAAGAAAGGATGCACTTTCGTTTTCATGGATGCCGACACCGAATTTGAGAAGTAGTTAAACGCCAAAATTGCCGTCACCTGAAAAATAATAAAAATGCCTAGTCCCGTAATATAGGTACTCAAGTGATCAATTTTATTTAAGCCCACGGTTTGATTGATCAGCCCCAATAGATACGCCGGTACCGCTAAAATACCGACAGCCTGAAACAACTTGAAAATGTAGACATTCCTATAGTCATTTCTATTTAAACTAAAAAAATGTTTCAAAAGCAGCTTACCCGCTGCTTCGGGCTTCATTTGAGATATTTTTGCCGATGACCGCGTAACCGCCTTAATGTGAGATTCACTGACCTCTAAAAAGTAATGCATTCCCACCGCTTCAAAGTAACCACGCGGAACACGCACCACTCCCGTTTCGGGATCCAAACACAATGCATATTTTTTGTTAATCTCTAGAACCAAAAGCGGGCGCCCCAAAGCATAGTGAACTAACGGAAAATTTGGCTTATAGTGAGCCTGCGCAGAGATACGAACAATACTACAGATAAAACCCATATCCTCCAGAATTTGAGCCGTTGATCCCAAATTCATAAAAGATTTTGCATTGGCTAGTGCCAAAATCTGCTTTTCATTCACATTATGTTCTAGAAACACCAAAAGATTCCATAAATTCGTAAATGCAAACGATCCTGGCTCACTAGTTTTACGTAATTTCGCCTCGTCCATTCGCCAACCAACAGAAGCCATCGAACGTCCATCTGGAACATGCTCAATCTCGGTCACTTCGATGGTGGTATCATATTTATTTACAAGACTCATGATCACAGGTTCCGAAATCATTCGCCCTAAAACCACCTGAGGAATGTACGTCATCAAAATCTGCACATCTAGCAATAGCAAAGTCGCCGATTCCTCAACCCGCAACTCGAACCGTTTTTGTGCATTCTCTGGAAAGTACGAGCCTCCCAACCAATGCCCTCGATGTAATTTTACCTTTATGCTGTCCTGTAAATCATTTCGCTCTGCCGAGATCACGCCCTCTTCAATCAAGATCAAAGATTTTTTCTTCAACTGAATAGGGGAGTTTTTCTCGACCGTGATGCGCTCGATCGAGCTTCTCATCAAACTATGAATATTTTCCAGCGGAGTACCGTGGTCTAACAACCAATTAAAAAAATGAAATAATGATTTAGACGCCGTTAAAAGCGCAATCTTTTTTAAATCGTTTGGATCTGAAAAAAAATTCAGAAAGTCCGATCGTTTAATTGAAAAAACAGAGGCGGAGCTGTACACAGACTGAACCACAAATGGATAATCTGTCCCCTCCAGCACTTCGCGAAAACCAATCAGTTCATTTGGTGCCACAGTTTCAATAATTTTATCCAGACCAATACTCTCTCCGAATACTTTAATCTGCAAAGAAACATTCAGGGGAATCAGCAAAGCATCCGAACCCGACCGACCCGAAAAAATATCAGTTCCCTTTGCAAAATTTAAAATTTCACCACGCTCAATAACGGCCTCGGCCTTATCGGGAAAAAACCGCAGAAAACTTTCTGTTTGCAATTTGTTCAACCACATCATGTCGATGGTTTTGGTCTCGAAAAAATTAGGCTGAATCAATGTGGCTTGGTCGTCAAAATCCGAACTCATTGCTTAACCTTCACATTGTCTTTAACTCGGAATAGAACACGATAAAGAGATTTAGCCAAAGATTCAAACCGAGTGACGATTCGTCCTTTTAATGTCATACCAAGTAAGATCGGCCGCTCCCCCGCGACTCCTGCTAAGGAATTTTGTGGTAAAGACACTTTAATTTTGAAGTTTGTACTTAACGGTCCGCCTCGTTGTGATTCCTCAGGATCCACATTCACGATGTCTAGTATTTTTCCTTTTAAAGTTCCAAAATCCATCTCCGGCATTGAATCGATCGAAATAATGACGTCTTCACCAATTTTAATATTTGCGATATCTTTGTTCAAAACCTCTACCAGCGCAATAAGTTCGCTGTTGGATGGAATTAACTCCATGACCTCTTGTCCTGCCGTTACAAGCTCGCCCGTACCCTTGATTTTCAAGTTTGTCACTTTGCCGTCAATCGGTGCGGCCACGGCATAAATTTTTCCAATTTGCTCGGTACGATCAACAAGTTCCTTCGTTCGCGCCTTCAATGTTCGCCGAACATCTTTGATCAGTGCTCCGCCTTGACGAAAACGATCCTCAATACTGTTGCTCTCGCGAAAAATCATCGCCTCAAGATCTTCGACATCTTTTGCCATTGCAGTTTGAGCACGACGACGGCGGATATCAGTTAACTTGCGTTGAGCTTTTTTGATTTGCAAACGATTCGTGGTCACGCTCTTTTCGATATCGTTGTAACTATCAATAACCGAGGTCAAATGGCGAATCTGATCATTGATACTACTTAACAACGTAAGCATCTCGCCCTGAGCCTTAATCCCCAAATACAATTGCGACAGTGTTTGCAAAAGTGTTCGGCAGTTTAAACACAAGCTTGCATCCGGAAGCGCATTAATTTTCTGAAGCCCTTTAATCATCGCACGCAAAATTTCCATACTTTCGGGAGACAAGCTTTCTTTCGAAGTCACCAACACTTGGCCTCGACGAACCACTTCATTTTCCCGAACATTAACCTGCGCAACGGTAAAGTTACTTTGTGATCGCAAGGGAACCGAAGGCATTGACGCCACGACACGGCCAGGGCCTTCAATCACTACTGGCACTGTAGCTTTTGAAGCATAGATGAAAAAACTGACCGCAAATAGAAACAAAAACAAAACACCCAATTGGCCCACAAACGAAGGCCCCTCGGACACAGCTTCAATCGCGGCCCAAGAAATCTGATTGTCTTGAAAAAATTGTTTCTGACTTTGAATTTTACGATGATTTCCCATCAGTTAGCTCATCGGCGCAGTGTGTGCTTTCTTTACAGCTCAACCTGCGTGTTTGGCCTTTTGATTAGGCCGGATTTTCTTGACAGTTCAGCGTCATCGCATAGGCCTTGGTCTTGTGATATCGATATAGGGTGAAATGGAATTTTTATTTCCGACTCGCCAAACGCAGTTGTCGTCGAATTTTGCCCGCTTCAAATCGTCGTATATCTGCGTCTGTTTCCAAAATAAGTTCAGGAACAGTTGTCGGTTTTCCATGAGAATCCAGCGCTACAAAAGTAAGATAAGCCGACGATGTATGAAAAAGCTCGTTGGTACGGGGATTTTCCGCCGTAACTTGGACGCCCACTTCCATTGACGTCTTAGAGACAAAATTCACCTTCGACTTTAGGTTAACAACCCAGCCCTTTTTGACGGGAGCATAAAATGACAATTGATCAATACTGGCCGTAACGACTTCGCGATTACAATGTCGTTGAGCCGAAATAGCTGCGGCGATATCTATCCAGGACATGATAGTACCGCCGAAAATAGTATCCAAAGAATTTATATGAATAGGTAAAACAAGCTGGGTCATTATCACTTCGGAAGCCGAGACCGGTTTAGGATGAAGCATGTAATGACCCTACTGACTACATGCCCATTGCGCCGATATCAGAATTACCTGAACCACGATTCAATTGACTTGCTGATGCAGGAAGAGTTGGCGCCGCTACTGTTGAGCTTCCAGCTGGAATTGTTTGTGCTTGCTGCCCACCAAACTGACTAGAAATATTTTGAGTTTGGATTGCCGCATTGTTCTCGATTCTGTTGTCATCAGCTGAGAATCCAAGATGAGGAAGACACCACACAATGAGTTGTGCTCTAGATTTAACATTCATCTTTTTGTAGATGTTAGTTAAGTGAAATTTTACTGTCTTTTCAGTCACAAAAAGCTGATTTGCAACTTCTTTATTTGAAAGACCTTTTGAAACTAACTCCGCTACTTCCGACTCTCTATTTGAAAGCCCTTTCTGTATTAATGTATCTCTGAGCATCCTTGCTCCCTCCCGCTAAATTGTTGTTAAACTTAAGACCTTTGTTCCCCAACTTTCGGTTAATCTTACCTTTTTCCCTTTAAATAACTTTAGTCCGTTTTTCTTGATCTGGCCCTAACCATCCTGGCGAAGACTCGACTTAGACTGAACTTTCCTCCATTATCTCCGTGAAAAAACGACTTTTGACCCCCCAATGAAAGTTGTGGAAACACACCACCTGAGTCTAAGTCTGCCTAATAATTTTTTTTGAAGCAAGCTTCCCAGACTCTAGTTTTTAAAAACTAGACCGATCGTATCATAGATTCCCAAAAGAGATTTACACAGGAGATACTATGTTCCCAGCGAATACAAAATTTCTAATCATCGACGATTTCGCTACCATGCGAAAAATCATTAGAAAAATATTAACCGAACTTGGCTATAGTCAAGTAGATGAAGCCGATGATGGTGCAACAGCCTTGCCCATGATCCAGTCTGCCCACGAAATTGGACAACCCTATCAGTTTATTATATCCGATTGGAATATGCCTAAAATGCTTGGAATCGATTTATTGCGTTCATGCAAAGCCGATCCTCGATTCGCTAAAATTCCCTTTATGCTGGTAACCGCAGAAAGCGAGCAAAAACAAATTTTGGAAGCCGCCAAAGCGGGGGTATCAGATTATATCGTTAAACCATTTAATGCCGCTACCTTGAAAGCGAAACTTGAACGCGTCTATAGCAAAACCCACCCGGCTCAAGTAGCTTAACTAAAGGACAATTTTATGACTGCAGCTCCGAAACTCCAAAATCCTCTTTTGGATAAAACCCTTATCAATTCGTTCATTGATGGTGTCTCTAAGACATTAAAAACCATGGCCAACACAGATTTGACGTATGGAAAACCCTACGTCGAACAAAAATTTGCTGCCCGAGGCGAAATTGCCGGCGTGGTGGGGATGGTTTCAAACCAATACAAAGCCACATTGACCCTCAGCTTTCCTAAACCCGCTATTTTACTTATTCTAGAAAATATGTTGGGCGAAAAGCATACAGACATTTCCGCCGAAGTTTTCGATGCCGTTGGCGAACTGACGAATATGATATATGGAAGCGCTAAAGCAACCTTGAATGACCTTGGCTACAATTTTGAGATGGCCATTCCCACAGTCATACAAGGTCAATTCATTATGCTACAACACTCCAAATCAGCAACATTAGTGATTCCATTTAAATTAACAAACCAAGCGGAATTTTTTATCGAAATTTCAGTATATTAAATATAGATTTGCCAATGTGTGACTCAAAATGACACAACATAGGCCCTCAAGTAACTAGACGATTTTTCCGATAGGTCATCTGTGGGGCTTAAAATCAAAAATTACTCGACTACTCAATCTCTCATGGTTAATGAACGCGGATTTTCCCTTATCGAAGTTATTGTCGCCATCGGCATTTCGGCCATGGTGGTTCTTGGCACCTCCTCACTTTTTATAGACTCCGCAAAAGTAGAATCCGAACAAGAACGACAGTTTTGGATTGCCGCACGAAGAATCGAATTTCAAGGTATCCTGCGCTCGCCTGTGGGTTGGACCTCCCTCCTGGCAAATAATCCCGCTATGGCATGTCTGACGAATGGCACCTCATGCTCTGGCGTCTCGACTTTGCAAACACTAAAGTTTCCGATCGATTCCATCGTACTTGATGGCGCATCGAATACCATTGGAATGAATAACAAAGGCGGTTTTTGTAATGCCTTCGATTCAATTAACGGCAACTCCTCGTGTCCAGTGGGAATTCAACTCTACTGGGTCGCGCTGTGTGACGATGCCAATTGCCTTCATGCGCAGCCTAAATTTACGATCAAATTCCGCGTCAAAGAACCCAGTGGAAGCCTAAAGCCACTGAATTCCTATGACCTTGTCATGTTCAAAGATCCAAAACTTGAGTCTTTAAATGAAGTCTGTACCGCGATGGGCGGCACATTGACGGGAAATACCTGCACCATCGCGTCTTTATCAACGGCATGCGATCCCTCGAATTCACTGGGTGCAGGAGCCACATACCCATTAGGTTTCGACAGCACCTGAGCGGTGAATTGCGGAAAACCAAATCCCGGCACATGTTCAAATTCTGATGTCGCGATCGGTTTTGATACCAGTGGAGGCATCTTATGCGCACCCGCATGCCTCTAAATCAAAGTGGAATGAGCCTTGTGCTCATTCTCGTCATAACAGGGATTATCGGTCTTTCTGCCGTATCCATCATGTCGATGGGTGATCGGAAAAGAAAAATCTCCCAGCAAATGAACATCTCTGTTTCAGCAAGCCTTGTGAAACAAAAATTGGTGGGTATGGTTTTGTCGCCCCAATCGTGGCAAGCCACCCAGGCTCATAATAGTTCTGCCTTCGCAAGTTTTAACCCGGCCTCTCCGCCCACTCTTGATATTTATACCCCAGACTCCAGCACGCCATTTTATCAACCGTCAAACAGTCACGCCGGTTTTGATCTCAAAGGAAATCCTTGCTCAAATTTTGACCTCAGCGGAAATGACAACTGCCCGTTACGGTACGATATCACTCTCAAAAGCCGGGTTTTTCAAAATTCAAATTGGATCGATACCCTTCACTTTGAACTCACTTTTAAACCGGCCTCCACGGGTCTTATTTTGAATACCACCGCCAGCCAATTTACATTTGATCTTGTCAGAAATTTAAATGATCAGAGTGTAGAATCCGCATGCATCTCGATAAATGGACTCTATGATACGAACTCGAATTCATGTTCAGTTAAAATCACAAAGACTGCGTCCACCTGCGGATCCGGCCAAACGTATCGAGGCCCAGCTTCAAATAATGGCGCTAATAACTGTGATAGCAAAACAATCGCACCAGCGGCATGCACGGGAAGCCAAGTCATAAAGGGCTTCAGCCAAACTGGTAATCCAATTTGTGGGTCTCCGATATGATTTCATTTTTTTCACGCCTTAAAAAACAAAAAGGGTTCAGTCTTATTGAGGTCATGATCGCAACAGCGATGCTATCGATTGCAGGCTTGTCTATGGTGGGCTTGTTACAACTTGCCAACCAAGACTCACTACAGCTTCGCGCCACCCGAGTCGCACTCACGGCCAGAGTACAAATCGAAGCCGCATTAAAAAACCCGGCGTCGTGGCGACAGACCGTCGCTCAAAATACATCCTTTGCCTGTGTCAACACGCCTCCGGGTTGCAGTCTCGGAGTTGTAAATGGTGGCTATCATAATTTTGTTCTCTATGGTATCGGCGTCGGAGAAAAAGTGACTTTTGATGCTTCTGATACAACCACTCGTTATAATATTCAGGGAGGTGCCTGTCCCACAGGAACGCCAAACCCTGATCCACAATGCCCAATTAAGTTCATGGCTCGCTGGAAACCACTTTGCCAAACCTACCCCTGTCTCAATCCAACACTTGATGTTAAAATTTCGCTGGTACCCGAGTTTGGTACGAATGCGCCGCTGTTTAATCCACAAAAATATGAATACGCCACGGTACGTGGAATTGATGATGGGTCACTGCAATCGGCTTGTCAGATTTTAAATGGCACCTACAATGTCATCACGGGAACGTGTTATCCAAAAAATGCGGGCCGATCCTGCGCCGCTCTTGGAAGACCGGCACAAATTATTACCAGTGTCGCGGCCGATGGAAGCATCACTTGTGCTCCGCTGTATAGTGGACAGTGCAACGCCGCTACTCAAGTCATGAATGGAATTAATACTTCTGGCGTCGCCCAATGTACCACAAAAGTGCAGCCCACAAATTGTCCAACCCCTTGCGTAGGCGGTTGGGGCAGTTGTTCTAAAACATGCGGAGGCGGTACTCAAACCTATGCCGTCATTACCCCTGCGACCAATGGAGGACCCGCGTGTACATCTCCGGCACCGGGAGCGACTCAAGCATGCAATTCAAATCCTTGCGCCGTGAATTGCGTAGGCAGCTGGAGCGCCTGCTCAGAACCTTGTGGTGGTGGCTATATGACCTATTCAATTGTAACCCCCGCATCTAATGGCGGAGCCAGTTGCTCGAACAATACGGGCGACACACAGACATGTAATTCCCAAGCCTGCGCCGTTGCCGTCAACTGCGATGGCTCCTGGAGCGGATGCAATCAAGTCACTGGAACCAGAACATACACTGTCACGCAAGTCCCCCAAAATGGTGGCGTGGCGTGCCCCTCCCCCCTTACACAAAATTGTGCTGTCGATTGCGTCGGAAGCTGGGGCGCCTGCTCGGGAGGGCCTCCCCAATTTAAGACCTACACCTGGACAACACCACCACTGAATGGAGGCTCCACGGCAACCTGTGCGTATCCGAATGGGCAAACGGACTCGGCAACATGCCTAACACAGTGTATTCGCTATGGTACGGATCCCATCGGTACTTACATCGATGATACTGGTACCTATAGCGCAACAGGAGGTATTGGAGACCCATCTGATTTTGCAATGATCACTCCGTACACAAGCCGTGCGGCCTGCGAATCCCCTCCAAATGGTTTTGATTTCGGAGAATGGTGTGTCTGCAAATAGTTAACGCGCTCTTTTAAGATCTTGTTGGTAAGAACATGGTAAGGACAACGTACACAAATTCGAGTGGAAATCCTAACGTCTTAGATATTCTTCCGTAAACGATCGCTCCAACTTTTCTCTATCATCCGGGTGCGCAATATCAATTAAAGCACGACTACGCTGACGAATTGTTTTTCCATGCAAATTTGCGACACCATATTCGGTCACTATATAATGAACATGAGCCCTTGTGGTGACCACACCCGCGCCGGCGTTCAACGTAGATACAATTCTGGACTTCCCTTTTGATGTTCTCGATGTGAACGCAATGATGGGTTTTCCGCCCTTGGATAGAGCCGCCCCTCTTAAAAAATCTATCTGACCACCCACTCCCGAAATAATTCGATGACCAATCGAATCCGCGCACACTTGCCCCGTTAAGTCTATTTCTACGGCGGAATTGATTGCTGTTACATTTTCATTTTTAGCAATCACCGTGGGATTGTTTACATAGTCAGCTTCCATCAATATCACACTTGGATTATCATTGACGAAATCTAAAACTCGCTGCGTTCCCATAATGAAGGTGGAGACAGATTTACCTCTATGAGTTTTTTTTAACCTATTGTTAATCGCACCAGACTGAATCAAATCCAACGCCCCATCGGACCACATCTCTGAATGAATCCCCAAATTTTTATGATTTTTAAGCTGTGCAAGTATCGCATCGGGAATACTGCCTATCCCGGTTTGTAAAGTCGCACCATCTTCAACCAAGCTGGCAGCAAGCCGAGCAATTTTCTGTTCTGCCTCTTGTGGCGGTTTAAGTGTCGTCACCGCCAAAGGTTCTTCTTTTTCAACCAAGAAATCGATAGAGTCTACGGGAATCAAGGCATCTCCAAATGTCCGAGGCACATTCGGGTTCACCTGGGCAATCACGATTTTCGCCGACTCAACCGCGGCTTTGGCGACGTCAACACCCAGTCCAAGTGAACAATACCCATGTTTATCTGGCCGCGACACCTGAACAATAGCCACATCCAAAGATATTTTCCCTGATCTAAAAAGCCCGGGCATTTCCGACAGAAAACAAGGCACGTAATCAATAGCATCGAAATCAACATAGGGGCGAACATTAGCCCCTACGAATAAGTTCATGACTTTAAAATGTCGATGATATTTAGGTTCGGCGTAAGACGCTGTTCCGTGAGTATGCAGATGAACCAATGTCACATCTTGCAATCGCGAATGTTGCGCCACAAGTTCTTGAATCAATGAAATCGGAGTCATCGTCCCACCATGAACAAATACTCGCATACCTGATTGAATTTTTTCTATCGCTACGTTCGCACTTACCTTTTCAGCCACAAATGTCTCCCACAAATCCTACTATTTTTTTGAAAGTTTAACGTATATTGTACAAATTATTCACTGAGTTTCCATTCAGCGAGCGAATATGCAATAGATATCGTCCTGGACGAACACCATTAATAATCACCGTTTTCTCAAATGGAACAAGTACGTTCGCACACGCAGAGGCCTCTTTATTATAATGAGCTAACGGCTGAACCACGATGACATTGCCTTGAACTCGAGTTAATACTTGAGCCATACTCATGCAAGAATTCGAAAAAGATCCAGACAAAGTCACAGAGACCTGAGCACCCGAATTTTTAAGATAAACTTGGCTGACTGGAGCATAGAGATAGTCATCTGCGGTGGCTCTAAGTGCCTGCTGCACAACAAGAGACCCAAGTTGACGACCATTTTTTTGCATCACTCGATATGTACCTTGTCCTAATACTCCCAAATTAACTACAGTGTCATGGGGAACCAGCACATCAAGGCAGGGCCCTGCGTAGCGATATTCCGTGGTCAAGACTTCAACCGTTTTAGTCGCTTGATTGACCGCGAATTGTGCCGGACCAGGTTTAGAACACGTATCTTTAAAGACACCTTCGACAACCATCTGCACATTGTCATTCGAATCAAATCCTTGAGGAATATAACTTCCTTCAATACCTGATACTTTCAATTGCGGATTGACTTGCCCAAATACCATCCCATAAAAAAGAACAAAGAAAAAAAATAACTTACTCATGTTTCCTCCTAGAAGCGGTATAGTTCAGAATTCCATTTGAAAACATGATGACGATCATTAACGCAGATCTAAAAGGAAAAAAAATGAACCCCAAATCTGTTTTATTCTTTGATACCCACTCTTTTGAGAAACCGTACTATAAAAATACGCCCTTCCCCATTCAATTTTTTGATTTTCATCTGAATCCCACCACAGTGGCCGCGGCTCCCCCCGCCATGGCGATTGTATGCTTTGTCAATGACGTCTTAAATGATGAGGTCTTAGAGATTCTTTTTAAAAAAGGAGTTCGCATCATTGCCCTCCGATGTGCCGGTTTTAACAATGTCAGTATAAAAAGGGCCCAAGAGCTTGGCATTAAAGTGGTGCGTGTACCCGAGTACTCGCCTCACGCAGTGGCCGAACACGCTGTGGGTCTGATGTTGAATCTAGCCAGAAAAATCCACAAATCTTATCATCGTATTCATGATTTTAACTTTTCTTTGGACGGCTTGGTTGGATTTAATATTTTCCAAAAGCAAATTGGAGTTATCGGCACAGGTCGCATTGGAAAAGTCTTTTGCCAAATTTTGAAAGGTTTTGGATCCCATGTATCTGCCTATGATATTTCACCAGACCTAGCATGGGCTCAAAGCGTTGGTGTTCACTATACTGATTTGGAAACCATCTGGAAAAATTCCGATATTATTTCTCTACACTGTCCATTAACTCCGGAATCCCGTCATCTTGTGGATGAAAAAATTTTTGAACAACTCAAGCCGAGCTGTATTTTAGTAAACACCTCAAGAGGAGCTTTGATCAACACCCAATCTTTAATCACCGCGCTTAAACATAAAAAAATTGCGGGCGCAGGATTAGATGTTTACGAAGAAGAAGAGAATTTTTTCTTTCGTGATCTATCTAATGAAATCTTGGACGACGACACCCTAACACGTTTGATTTCTTTCCCAAATGTGTTAGTTACCTCGCATCAGGGGTTTCTGACCCATGAAGCGTTACAAAAAATAGCGTCTACAACAATAAATCATCTCAATGATTTTTTTTCCGAGCGAAAATAGCACGGTTACCAAGACAACTGTTTTTTCCAAGCGTTCTGGGTTTTATTTTGCCATTCGGTATGGTGACAACACGGATGTTGTATACTCTGGAATTCCCATCGTATTTTGCCATAGCATTGGATTGCTTAAAGAATAGTTTAATGACGTATCCATCGAATTCATATTGCCACGTAAAGAGTTCATTAACATATAAATATCCGAGAAGGGATCTCCCTGCTGCGAGCGATATTCCAAACCACTCAATCCTGATCCAGAGTAGACCTGACCAAAACAGACATCAGACATTAACATCGGCGAAGATGGATAGCAATTCGACATCAAATCACTTTGACTCACTGGTAACATAGTAGCGTAAGCATTTGGCAAAAGAGCCAAGATCGTCATGACGAACAGAACTTTGAATTTATACATATACTCTCCTAAAAAAGAGTGTTGCAAAATGAAATCCTATACCAAACTGAGACAGTTTCCCGTAAAGCCTTAAATTTTTTATCTTTTTTTTAATTTTTTTTTTGCTGTTTCCATTTTTTGCTGTGACGACGGCCATTTATTGTCTGTTCTCATTTTGAGAATGTTATACTTGCCAAGATTTCTTTATCGACTGTGTATCAATCTCCAAAATTTTTCACAAAATTCCGACAAAATATTACCACTTTAGCGTTGAACCCGATCATTTTGAATCAGTTTTGCTATGTCATAAGAAAAGACAAAATCTGAAAACCAACAGTGCGAGTCAGAAAATGATAATCTTTAAGAAGGTCCATGATATAGGAAAAAACGATGAGTCAAAATCACAAATTGAAACTGGAACCTAAATTTGAAATTTTTGGTAGCTACATTCTGTTAAAAAAAATAGCCGAAGGCGGCATGGCTGAAGTTTTTTTAGCCAGACCAAGTTCTTACATGGGAAATGGTCGCCTACTAGTGGTGAAACGCCTTCTTCCACATTTTTCAAATCAACCTATGTTTCTAAATATGTTTCAAAATGAAATCCAAGTGTTAATGGGCTTTTGTCATCCCAACACTGTGCAGCTTCATGATTTTGGTAAAGTCGAAGATCAGCCATTTATTGCCATGGAATTTCTTAATGGTAAAAATCTACGTGATTTGTCAAATAAAATGCTCCTGAAAAAGGGCGAGATGATTCCAGTTCCTGTCGTGTTAAGTTTGATTATTCAAGCGGCGGCTGGTTTGGATTATGCTCACACCTTTATGAACAGCGTAACGGGCGAGACCGCCAATACGATTCATCGTGATGTTTCGCCGCAAAACCTGATTGTCTCTTACGAAGGAAACTTAAAAGTAATCGATTTTGGTATTGCTAAGGCCAATACCAATCTAGACGAAAAAACTCGCATTGGTACGATCAAAGGCAAGGCCGCTTATTTGTCGCCGGAACAAACACGCGGGGAAGTCGTTGATGCGCGTTCGGATATTTTCTCTTTAGGCATCGTGGCTTGGGAGCTTTTAACTCTTATCCGTTACTATAATCAAAAAGATTCTGATCGGAAAAAGTCTGGACACAATGTCATCGGCATTCGAGATAACACGGTTTCACCATCTATATACAATGATAAAGTCCCTGTGGATTTAGACATAGCGATTGCTAAAGCACTTCGTATCAATGCAAATGATCGTTATCAAACAGCAAAAGAATTTCAATCAGCTCTACGCCAAATCATGCTTAAGTATTTTCCCAATCACACCTATGCGGATACAGGAACCTTTGTTCGCGATTTATTCACGGATGAAATCGAAAAAGAAAAAACAGAAGTCTTTGAATTAAATCGCGAGGCACAACAAGCCCTGTTCAAACAGGACACAACGGTGATTGTTCCCGCCCCCTCTCAATTGACACCCACTGAAGGCATCGTCGAAAAAGACGATAAAGATGAATTCATTCATACGCGAATTGCCGTACTGGAAGGCATGATTAAAATGATGGAAACGACAACACGTGTGGCCTCGAGGCTGCCCAAAGGCGAAGTCGACGGTGCGTCGTTTGATCCAAGTTCAGAGACTTGGTTGGCACAAGAGCATTTCAACAGCCTGCTGGCAGACAATTTGGACATCGATACGACACAGATTTTAAAAATACGCGATAACACAAAAGTGCGGGTCATGGTCGAAGGCCGCATCAACATCTATGATATTAACGGCAAAATTATCACCAAAGCCAAATTGCGCAATTGTTGCCTTAGCGGAATTGGTTTCGAAACAGCACCCAGTACCCTGGCCCCACAAACGCCAGTGCTGGTAGAGTTCAATGCCGAAGGCTTTGGACCAAAAATGGGTCTTGTCAAATGTGAAGTCCGATGGGTGGCGCCGATTGAAGGTCACTATTGGGGGCACCATGTCGGTGGTTTGCAATTTACCAAACTGACTCCCGAGAGCACTAAAAAACTTTCCGACTATCTCAAAAACTATAAACGTTCGGATGGTTTCGGTATCGACGACCGCTAGTCCTCGGCATCCATACTGGCTTCAATTTCTTTCAGCATTTGCATGACATCCTGATTCTGAAAGTAAAAATAAGGTTGGCGCCAACGAGCCGAATACAATGTCATGGACGCAGTTCTTAAGGACTCTCCACAAAATAGCAAAATAAATCCCAACCCCAAGATCCACCGAATCTCGGGGACAGATGGACGTTTATTCGTACTCACCACTTGCGTATTCGCCACCCAGTCGGCCAAATGCGTGCGATTCACTTTAAAAAATGCCAACGCAAATATCGACCAACCGAAAAAAAAGCTGAGTCTTGACACCAACACACGCGTGATGGCCTCTTCAAAATTCAAATTTCTTTTTTCCAACCCACCTTCACGACTGATAATCCGTAGTCCCCATTGCCATTTCCCAAGCGTGGTAGAATAAAAATACAGAGATAACGTTTCATAGAGCACGCTGACTAATACCATATACAACAGATGCGACCAGTGAATTCTTAACACCTCAGACTTTAAAAAATCTATACAGACACTGATTAAAACCGGCGACTGCAAAAGCATAATATAAGCTTTATCAAGAAAATGTGCGAATAATCGGCGCCAGGTTGAAGGGAAATAATACATGCCTATCCTTTTCTAACGGCTTGGGTATCTAGCCAACGTAAGGCGTCTTCTTTTCGGGTCCATTGAAAAACGAGCTGCTTACGGAACAACAAATCCAAAACTCGACCAAGCTCCACCCCTTGAAAACGCATTTTCAAATCGTCTCCGTTGACGATCGGTTTAATATCTTTACCTGCATATAGTCGCATAAGCTCGCTCAGTCGATCCAATTTTTGATTGATCTGGCTTTGTTGGTGATGAACCTTATAAAATGGATTGGCTATTTCCGTTTTTAAAATATTTATGAGCCACCGTAAATCACTTTTATAACTCAACATATGCATATCTTCATCAGACCAATTCAATATCGATAAAATATTATTTTTAAAATCAAGCGCCTGCACGACCTG
Organism: Pseudobdellovibrionaceae bacterium; assembly: GCA_016785955.1. Taxonomy (GTDB): domain Bacteria; phylum Bdellovibrionota; class Bdellovibrionia; order Bdellovibrionales; family Bdellovibrionaceae; genus UBA2316. The sequence continues at coordinate 19,723 of JAEUWH010000031.1, forward strand.
TTGGCGGACCTCTGTCGAGCACTTAAATTCTTTAAGCCAAGATTTTATATTTATTCGCGCCGACAGAGACCAAAGTAGGCATGTCAGCAATTCTGTTTCATTATCGATCGCCGCAGAAAAAAGATAGTCGTGATAATCTAAAATTTCGTTCGGCAATCCATAGTACATCCACAACTTATGCGTTGAATAGACGCACACCATCTGCCAAGGGTATTTCAAATTCAAAGACGTTTTTAGCAGTTCTTCTCGTTTTCGCTCCTGCGAAACTTGCCTCAATCCCTCGCGGTAACGAAGCGCTGATTGTAACGTTGCCTCTTCAATTTTTAACCCAAGCACTAAACCGAATCGAAAACAGCGCAGTATTCTGAGATAGTCTTCACTGAATCTTTTATCTGCATTCCCCACGCAACGAAGAATTTTGTTTTCAATATCGGATATGCCATTTTGAAAATCGATGACACTTTTCTTAACTGGATCATAAAACAAAGCATTCATCGTGAAATCACGACGAATGGAATCTTCTTCTGGGCCAGAATATTCGATATGCTCTGGGCGACGTCCATCACGATAATCACTTTCTTTTCGAAACGTGGCCACTTCGATACTGTGTCGTCCTTGAATGACAACAATGATACCAAATTTTTTTCCCACCGCCACCGTATGGGAAAAATGCCGTTCGACCTCGTCAGGATGAGCTGTCGTTGCAATATCGATATCTTTAGGAACCTTGCCCAGCAAAGCGTCCCGAACACAGCCTCCCGCAAAATAGGATGTATGCCCGACGGCATTTAATTTCTGAATAATTTCTAGGGCTAATGGGTAGCTGTCTACCAGAGGCAGCTGCAAATCTATCTCGCGACTCATTTGGATTGATTATACGGCGTGAAAGTCCTAATATTCAACCTCGAATGAAGCCAAATCTGCCTATCGAGGAATTAATTTTAAGCCTGGGGTTTTCCCACTATGGTTATAGCGCGATAACCAGCCCCTTAAGCTGGGATCATTATGTACGCTGGATCGAAAACAACTATCATGGCGAGATGGATTATCTGCGACGACATTTGGAAATCAAGCGAGACCTTAAACATATCCATGCTACAGCCGCCTCGATTATCAGTCTCGCCCACCCTTATCGCAGCTTAACCGAAAATCATGAATTTCCATTTTCAAATTTAAAAGTCGCTTTGTACGCTCAAGATAAAGATTATCATCACTGGTTAAAAGAAAAACTGGAAAAAATTGTTGGTCATTTAAAATCCCAGTACCCAAACGATTTTTTCATGTCCTCTACTGATTCCTTTCCTATTTTAGAACGCGACTTTTCTTACCAAAACAGGCTGGGCTGGATCGGCAAAAATTCGTGCCTTATTCACCCCAAAAAGGGCTCTTTGTTTTTACTTGGAAATATCGTGACTTCGGTTACGTGGCCATCCGAGAAATCTGATCCACTGCCTGATTTTTGCGGCACATGCACACGTTGCATTGATCAGTGCCCAACTTCTGCAATTCATGACAATAAAACCATCGATTCAAAAAAATGCATCTCTTATTGGACAATCGAGTCCAAAACAAATCCTCCCTTAGAGCTAGCGGCTCAATTTAGAGGACATTTCTTTGGATGTGATATTTGCCAAACGGTCTGCCCATGGAACCAAAAGGTTTTTAAAAACTCGAGCCTATTCCAAAAAGCACACGCCCCCACGGCTGTTGATGAAAACTTGATTTCAGAGCTACGATTCATTCTGACTAGTTCAGGCAAACAAATACTGAAAACTCTGAAAGATACGGCCTTGATTCGTTCGGGCGCTCGTGGCTTAAAACGCAATGCTTTGATTGTGATTGCCAATCTGAATATTTACCCTCTGACTAACGAAGTGCGGGCCTATTTGGAACACCCAGAACTAAAAGACATAGCTCAGTGGTGCTTAGCAAATTTACATCAATCCTAGTTTTTTCATTAGATCTTCGATCTCGTTAGGTTTTTGCTTACTGTCCTCTATACTTTTTTCGCCCACTGTATCGCGAATATTTTTGCCAAATTGACCGGATACCCACTGCAAGCGATCCAGAAACGTATGGCTCAGCTGAGTTCGCTCGATATTTTTCCCACTTTCCAATTTGTTTACCATATCTTGCAGGCTTTCGGTGGCATCCAACAAAAGCGCCACGCAAATCATCACAAAGTCAGGGCTACCCAAGATCTGTGATGACTTGTAACCAACCGCTTTACAAAGAGCACAGTAATCACCAACAAAATGCAGCGAGTGTGTTTCATCGACCATCATGGCTAGACTCTTTGAACCGCCCATAATTCGATCGACATTGTTGCCATATTCTTCAAGGCGTTTCAGTTTATGGGGATCCGATTCGACCTCTTCTAGAATTTCTAGACTTTGTGAAATTAAAGATTTGGATTCTTGGATGAATTCTTTTAAAATTGAAGGATCTAAAGTCATGAGTTCAGTCTAACAAAATTGATTTTAAGGACAACTGAAATGAATCATACTTCAATCCGTGTCAGTACCTTGCGAGGTGATTCCAAAATCAATTTTGACGTCTTCGTAAAGATAAACGAAAAAATGATCCATTACCTTCGTCGAGGTGACAGTTTCGAAGGCACTCGATTGAAACGGCTCAAGGAAAAAAAACTCAAAAATCTCTACATTCTTGTCGAGGATGAACCCCACTACCGTACCTACTTAAAAACCAATATCGATTCAGCGTATGATCCTAATTCCAAAAAGGACGTACAAACTCGCGCCGAGATTATTCAAGGGGATCAGCAGTCTCGGGTCGAAGACGTTTTTGAAAATCCCGAAAACAAAGAGTTTTATCTTGGTACAAAAACAGCCTCGCACAAGTTCGTCGAGTTTCTAACAAAAAACTCCCTGGCCGCTGCGGCCGTATTAAAAATTGAGAATTCTGATAAAAATCTCGCTCACCATGGCGTAACGGTGGCGACACTGGCCGTGGCTTTAAGCCATAAGATGAAACAAGAAGACCAAAAGGTTATCCAATGGCTCACGTTTGGTTCACTGTTACATGATATTGGATTACACGAAACGCCGGTGGTTTACACGCAGCCACTTAATTTGCTATCTCCCGAAGATCTGAAACTGTATAGAGGCCATCCCCACGTGGGCATTGAGAAACTCAAAAATACGGAACATTTTGATCCCCAGGTTTTAAAAATTATTAACGAACATGAAGAGTGTTTAGATGGCTCTGGTTACCCAAAAGGAATGCTTGAAAAACAATTGGATCCCCTTTCCATTATCGTTGCCACGTGCAATGCGATGGATCGTCTACTCACTTTTGAAGCAATATCAAAAACCGATGCTCCGAAGCGATTGATGATTGATCAGGTCGGCAAACATCCGTTGGACCAAATCAAACTTTTAAGTGAAATCATCAAATCACTCTAGGGCCTGTTTTTACAATGCGGCTTTACAAGCTAACTTTACAATCTATTTTTACAAATCCATGCCCATACCAACTGTCTTTACACAGCCCATCTGTGTCTTTACCAACCCATCTGTATTTCTGGTCTTAGAAAGACAGTTGTCTTTTCCATAAAGACAACCACGCCAATATAACGGGATTTCTCTGTTAAAACTGCACAATTTGTATGATTTTCAGTAAAAAAAATGCTCAATTCAGGACGCTCTCTACTGCTTTAAGGGCCTTGACTGCCGTATCTGGGAAATCGCTAAATACCCCATCTACACCTAACTTATAAAAAAACTCGTACTCCTTCATCGGGTCTGTCAAAGGTTTCAAAATAAAAAAAGACTCGTTCCTAAATGTATAGGGAAAAATACGAAAATCTAACAAACGTGCATTTTTCAAAACATCATTGGCAACCAAAGAATCGTCTTTAGCGTTATTTTCCACAACAAGATATTTTTTATAAGGACCCAGCGCCATCGCGTACTTGCGAATTTCACGTAAACCCTCGTTAGTCACCATATCCCGGTAAGTGATTTTTTTTGATTTCAAATCATAAGGAGATTCTTTTGGATCGCCAAGCAATTGCACTAGACTGTATTTGGTAGTAGCCGCTAGCTCGCGCAAGTTACCCACCTCAAACGATTGAATATAGACTTGATCCAGTTTCTGACTCCACGTCTTTTCAGCCAAAACTCGTAAAAGTTCTTTTTCTATATTCAACCCCACACTACGAAAGTACGTCGAATGTTTGATTTCAGGAATGATGCCAATTTTTTTCCCGTGCTTGGTGTTGTACTGATCTACGGCATCGATGATTTCCGCCAGCGTGGGCACCAAAAATGCCTGCTGATCCATTTGCGGTCGAAACGCTAACCGTTGCTTTGCTTTTAGTTTCTTTACTTCGGCCAAAGTAAAGTCTTCGACAAACCAACCTGTGACTTTTGCATCTTCGATCACTTTGGTCGTCTTGCGATCTGGAAACACACTGGCTACATTGGTGGTATCTGAAATTTCATTCTCGTGCCGGGCCACCAACACACCATCTTTGGTCATCACCAAATCCGGCTCCACAAAATCAGCTCCCATTTCCATGCCGCGAATATAGGCTTCCAATGTATGCTCTGGCAAATAACCACTGGCTCCTCGATGGGCAATCACCAATGGACGGCGAGGTGATTGAGTCTGCACCTCTTCGGTCGCCCGAGAAGACTCTGTGGTCGAGACACACCCGGCAACAGTCAGCACACCGACCAAGCCCAATAATGCCCCTACATTTCTACTTTTGAACCATTTCGCAATTATCATAAAGCCTCTTTACCCGAACGTTATAGTATGTTCCTGACTTCTGAAGATTCCACGGTGGATACGGATAAAAAACAGCTTCTACGCATTGCCCTTCTCGGACGACGCCCCACTGACGATCTTCTGAAGACCCGGTTACAATCTCTTGAGTCGCATGCTCTTTCACACCGACGGCAAATGAGTATATTTTATTTGTAGGATCCGCAGAACCCGCAATAAATGCCGTATTCTCTAGCAGTTGTTTTACACCATTCACTTCGCCCATAACAGTTCGTGCGTGGATATAGGGATAAAACAAAACATACGCAATTCCAAGACCGGCAAGTATAATCACAATGCCGACCGACATTAACAACTTCTTAAGACTTTTCATAATGACAGCCCTTTCATTTCTGCATACAATGATATTTCTTATATGTTTTCACGACAAGAAAAATTCCTCTTATTCGTTATTGCCGCTATTCAGTTCGCCCACATTGTCGATTTTATGATCATGATGCCATTGGGGCCGCAATTGATTCGAATCTTTTCCATTTCCGCTCAAGAATTTAGCTTCCTGGTGGCCTCATATACTTTATTTGCAGGAATCTCGGGTTTTGTGAGTTCATTTTTTATGGATCGTTTTGAGCGCAAGCGTTTACTCCTATTTTTCTTTACGGGATTTGCGCTCAGCACGCTGGTCTGTGCCTTTTCGCCAAATTTTTACTTCCTACTGATTGCCCGGTCTCTTGCCGGTACATTTGGCGGAGTTTTAAACTCAATTACATTGTCTATTGTTTCCGATAATTTCCCTTATGAAAAACGCGGCACAGCCATGGGATGGACGTCCACTTCTTTTTCACTAGCCAGCATCCTGGGTGTGCCTTTTTCTATCTACTTGGCAATGAAGTTTAATTGGCATGCACCATTCGTGTTTTTAGGCGCCACTTGTTTTGCGCTGTTTATTTTTATTTTCAAATTCGTGCCTCCACGCACCGTTTTAAGCCGTGGCAAGAACACGCCACTGCTGGATCCGTTGATCGAAGTGATGGGGAACCGTAATTTGATGATGGGATTATGGTTTATGGTTTTTATTTTCTTAGGGCAGTTTGCGGTGATTCCATTCATTAGCCCTACATTAGTAGCCAATGCCGGTCTCGCCGAAGACCAATTACCTTTAATGTATTTATGTGGTGGTTTGACTTCGATCATCGGCTCGCCACTGATTGGACGTTTTTCTGATCGTATTGGAAAGCATAAAATTTTTATTTTCGGGGCCACGCTTTCCATGATCCCAATATACCTTTTGACTCATTTGGGAGCTTCGCCCACGCCTCTTATTTTAGCTATCTCTAGCGTGTTTTTTGTTTCGATGACAATGCGTATGGTTCCCGCGATGGCCCTAGTTTCAGCAGCACCAGCCCCCGAACGACGTGGTTCCTACATGAGCTTGGTTAGCTCGGTACAATCACTCAGTTCGGCACTGGCTTCATCTCTTGCGGGTTATATTGTCGTTAAAAATCAGACCACCGGACGATTGGATAACTATCAAGCCGTAGGCTATATTGCAATTTTCTTTACGATCTTAGCAATTCTGATTTCCCATAAAGTGCAACACACAACCCCTGCAAAAAAATAGGCATACACAGAGCCGCGCTCACCACTCTGAAATCTTATTGGACCGGCGCGAGGACTTTAGATCTTTGTGCTCTCGTTTGTCTGTTAAGCGTTTTCTGACCGAAGACCGTGTTGGCTTGGTGGCTTTCCTGATCTTGGGTACAAACAACGCCGCCTCAAAAAGCTTCATCAATTTGTTAATCGCATTTTTTTTATTCATATCCAACGAACGCTCGGTTTGAGATTTGAATTGAACCAGCTCGGCCTCTTTCGTCGACCGATTGACTCGGCGTATTTTGTTTTTCAAATCTTCGCTTAAAGACGAGGCACCAATATCCCAAAACAGTTGCACACCTGTCTTGTTTTTCTGCAGGTTCTGTCCGCCAGGTCCACTGGCTGTAAAGTATTTAAATGTCACCTCATGAACAATCAGGGAGAGCAACGTTTTGGCATTCATGTCATTAGTGTACCGCAGTTTAAATTGCTGGACAATCCAAGTATTTGGCGAATAAATTAATGATATGTTACTCAATATACTGATATACAGCGGAGTTGGTCTTTTTATCGGCGCGATCGTGGGTTTTGCTTTCTACAAATGGGGCAGTCGTATTTATTTAAAACAGGCTGAAACCGAAGCCGCCGAAATGATCGATGAAGCCAAAGAACTTGCAGAAATCAAAGAAATCGAACGCAACGAAATTCAAACTGAAATTGAAATGGAGCTCTGGACTAAGTCCGAGCCGGACATGTTAAAACTAGAGCTTCAGGTCTCTGATCTCGAAGCCGAGTTTCAAGAAAAAAAGACAGCCACTGATAGCTATTTTTCTTCCAATAAAAGCACTCAAGACAAAAAGCATAATGAAATTCGCCAAAAAGAATTAGAAATCAAAAAGAAACAATTGTTCCACCAAGATTTTAAAAAAATGATCAAAGCGGAACAAAAGAAAATGGTCCAAGAGCTTTCGTCCAAATTGAACGTCAGTCCAGAGGACACAAAACGTGCGATCGCAGATGAATTTATTCACGATATAAAACGCCTGATTGTTCGGGATGCTGAAAACTATGAGTTAGACGTAAAGGAGCAGCAGGAAGTCATTGCAAAGCGATTACTTGATATTGCCCTTGATCGATTTGCACGCAGCTATTGTCCAGAACGTGGTATTGCGCCCGTTTACTTCCCCGAAAATTACCATCGCCCGTGGCTGGTTGATGCTCATAAAAAAAATCTGGCCAAGATTCAAGATCTAACTGGTTGTGATGTCATTGTAGAACCAGAAAATGACATGATCGGTGTGGCGGGGTTTGATCCTGTACGGCGTGAACTCACTCGTCGAGTTTTAGAGCGACTCTTGAAAGAAAAGAAAACCATCACTACTGAATATATCGACCGCACATACAACAACCAAAAGAACGAGCTATTCAAACAAATTAAACATGATGGTGATGCCATCGCCAAAGAGTTGAAACTGGATAATATGCATCCAGAAGTGAAACAAATGATGGGTAGTTTGCGATTTCGTTATTCATTCACTCAAAATCAATACTTCCATTGCGGCGAGGTGGGCTGGTTATGCGGCTTGCTTTCAGGTGAGCTTGGACTTGATGTTAAGATTGGTAAACGTAGTGGACTTTTACATGACATCGGAAAATCGATGGATCACGCAATTGATGGTGGTCACGCGGTCATTGGTGCTAACTTTATTGCCAAACGTGGCGAGACTCCCGAGATTGTTCACAACGTGCGCGCCCATCACTATGATGAAACACCCAATACGCCCCATGCATTCTTGGTGATAGCGGCTGATGCGATGAGCGGTGGTCGCCCTGGCGCTCGTCGTTCGACTCTAGAAACCTACGCCCAAAAAATTACGGAGCTTCAAGAAATTGCCCGCAGCTTTGAAGGGGTCACCGACTGTTTCGTTCTTTCTGGTGGTCGGGAATGCCGAGTTTATGTAAATAACAAAAAAATTACAGACCGCGATGCCCTTGATCTGAGTATGAAAATTGCGGCGCAGATCGAAAAAGAATGCAACTACCCAGGCCACATCAAAGTTGTCGTGGTGCGGGAAACGATCATTCAAGAACACACAATGGGTAAACAAAAATACAAAGAAGAAGAATCTGTCTAACGATTGCTTTTGAGCGCATGTCAGATCCTAAGATTTCGGAAATGCCTATCTTAGTTGGCAATGCTCCTCTGTTTCTTGGCGATTGCCCAGAACAAAGACTCAGAAGTTAGATTTCAGATCAAACAGACCCCCTATGGATAAAACGGAATCTATCAAGCACACCAAACATACTATGAACCTTTATAAATTTGATTCTATTTTGAGTTTAACTTAGGTAGAACAGGCTGATCTTGGGGGCTTTCTATGTGGATTTTTGTTCTCACTATGCTGACGTTATCAATTACAACTTTTGCCGAGGTTTGGACCGTCACGAAATCTTGGGACACGGATGCGGAAAAACAATACTCGATATGGGTTCAAAAAAATTGGAGCATTGATTTTTTTTCACGTAAGGAAAATCAAGACGGCACACCGAATATTTTTCAAGGCTTGCGGGTCGATTGTGCCGATACAGTTTATTCCACGCGTGTAATTTTCGCCTACCTTCACTCTCTGCCGTTCGTAATGAACGATGCCAGTGGCGGTAAGAACTTAATTTCTAACTCTATGACCCGTTGGGACTCATTGCCTGAAAAAGATCGTGTTCGTAAGTTTTTAGTCTTTATATACAACATCGTAAGCACAAAATCTCTACCGTATGATACTTATCCAGTTAAAGTCTCGCCGAGCACAATTGTCCCAGGTGCATTGATTTTAACAGTCGGAAAAAATCATCACTCATGGGTGATTCGAAATATTTTCTCAACAGGAATTCCACATTTGATTTTCAATTCAACAGTCAATGCCTACTCTAGCTTGATTCTTCAAGAGCGAAAATCATGGCCGAATGGAGACTGGGTATTTGAGGATGACATAACCCCCAAAGGACATGCTGGAATTCGTTATTGGCGTAAAGAATCAGAACTCAAACTGCCCGTATGGCAAGTCACTGGCTACAGCGAAGATCAATACACAATGAAAGCAGGCAAATGGAAATATGAACTGCAAAAAATCTTGCAGACGGCTGAAGAATCCAACCAGCAGAAAGTCACTCGACTAATCGAAAATATCTGCGCCGATATCCGGCAACGCGCTGAAGCCGTCAGAGAATCCGAGGCATTCTTAAAATCTAATAATTATGCCTGTCTTTCTGAAGCTGATTTTGATTCGTTTTCAACCCCAAGCCGCGACAAGCGTTTAGCAGATGAAATCATCTATCTGCGTAATTTTTTAAAAATGTTAGTATCAGAAAAAACTGAGATTTCTTTGGACGCGAAAACATGGCAACAATTAAACAACGTATTTCCGAATTTAGATGTTTCTATTGATGAAGAGTCTCGTCATCAAAAAATTATTTCTGTTTCAGCCAACTCGTTTTGTAAAACGAAATACTTTTCTCGCAGTCAAAACACCGAACACACCACGGACTTTGCCGAGATCAAACGTCGCTTATTTTTACATCGTCTATCTAGCAATCCCAATCATCCTCCTGAAGTTCGCTTTGGTGACGGTATGGGTAAAGTCACCGATTCGTGCCCAACATGGGGCAACCTGAAACTGAACTATGCCGAATAGTCATAAAAATAAATTTATCTTTGTCCTTATGTTAATCGCCATAGGCGTATTTTGGTTTCTTTTAAAACCGATCTCAAGTTTATCTTCCGCCCGCATAACAAGCGTTGTTATCAACCCATCTTCATCCTCATCTCACGAACAACGAAAAGATGACATATCGGCGACCGTGGTCTCGGCGACAAAAGCCGCGACGTCAAACAATTCGACGTTGAAGGCCCCTATCCCCCCGTTGCCTAAAGCTGTAAATCACCCGACGACCACGACGAAGCAAAAACATAATACGTTTGAACACAGTTTAAACAATTGCTTTCCCCACCTCCGCAGCCAGATTGGTTCACCAACCGAGTACGTAAGATATTGGCGGTCTATGCATCCACACGCGGCACTTGATATAGATTTTATTCGTTATTTCTTTATAGATAAAAAAGGAAATGAAATTCGCGCACATGTTTTATATACCCTCAAAAATGATCGCCGACTGCGTGAATTCAAAATTTTTAAAGTTCTTGAGGATGGCCTACCGGACCTTGTCAGCATAGACCCCGCCGACCGCTATAATCCCAGCGATACGACTTTGGCAAAATACATTAACTTCACGACTGTCTTTGAAACGCAAAAAAAATGGTCAGCCGGCGACAAAGATTTTTTCATCGAGGTCGAAGAGTCCAATGCGCGCGTGATCGAATTTCAATCATTAGAGCGCAGGCATACTTTCCGCTGTCATGAAACTGATTGCGAATGTCTGAAAAAGAATTAAGCAACGGCTTTTAGTTTATCTGCAACGACACAACGATTACGTCCACTCATTTTAGCTTCATAAAGCGCTTGATCACAGCGTTTGTAGATTGTTTCCAGTTGATCTGTCGATCGCCAATCAGATAGTCCGATAGATACCGTAAAATTAATTTGATGAGAACCGTGTACAAAAACTTGTTTACGAATGGTTTCCAGGACCTCGTCGGCTTTTTTGACGGCATTTTCTAATGTGTAGTCAGGCAGGAAAATAGAGAATTCTTCTCCACCTAGTCGAGCGACAGTGTCGCTCTCTCGAGGAAATAGCTTTTTAATCGTAGCCACACATTCTTTTAAGACAAAGTCGCCAACGTCATGCCCATAGCTGTCATTAATTTTTTTAAAATGATCAATATCTAAAATCATCATCACCGATTTCGCATCACCCAAATCGGCTATAGTGGAAAACTCTTTCACCTGTTCTTCAAAATAACGACGGTTAAATGCACCCGTCAGAAAATCATGATTCATTGTGTGCTGAGCCTCTGAAAGTTTCTTTTTGAAAGTATTCAAGTTTTTTTTAATCGAGTTCATTCTTTTTTGCTTACTAGTTTCACGTCGGTTTTGAACTTCAACGTACTTTGCAATAAATTCTTTCGATTTTTCGCGTAGCTTTTCAAGCGAATTCGACTCGACGGCATCACGAAGCTCTTTAAAATGTCCGTCTATATATTGATCATTATTTTTTTGGTCTTTAACCTCTTCTTTTAACTGATCAGCAAAACCCCAAATAATATTTTTAAAATCCTCGAATGCTTGCAAGAAATAGGTTGTCTCGTCAATACGATGAGAGTTGAAGAACTGGCGAAGATGAAAAAACAGCTCTTCTTTATCTTCAGTTTGAGTCTCGGTTTGGATCAATTTTTTGGAAAATTGATCCAACTCTTCGCGGGCCTGTCTAACAGAAAATTTTGGTGTATCCCATAGATTTTTATTGTACACGTCGATTAAAAATAGAATTGTTGCCAGCTCTTCCGAAATTTTTTCTGACGCATCGGTTTTTTTGCTGTCGACTTCGAACTGCTGAACTATTTTTCTAATCCAATCTTTCAATGAACACCTCCAGATAGTTTTCGGAAAACAAGAGCAATTATAAAGAGCCAGCTCCGCACGAACTCGACCAACGACAAGGACAGATCTAACGTCTTTGGAGCCTGTCCTCATTTGCCTAGCCGTCGCGAGAAAATGAGGACAGGCCCTAGTCCCATGTACCATTGCAATATCCGCAAATTCTCTTAAACTAGACAGCATGAGTATAACGAAATTAAACTGGCTAATTAAGGGTACAAGTCTTTTACGGGTCCCCCTACTTTCGTTCTGCAATCCTAAACTTTTATCCCTGGAACCCACCTCCAAAGTTTTAATCCCACTTAATTTCGTCACGAAAAATCACGTACGCACGATGTATTTCGGCGCCCTGGCGATGGGAGCCGAACTGTCCATCGCCGTCCCAATTTTAAATGCGATGTTTTTAGAAAAAAAACCGCTCTCATTTATTTTCAAAGATGTAAAATGCGAGTTCTTAAAACGCGCCGACACAGACGTAATTTTTGAATTTGCCGACGTCAAGACCAGTCAACAAATTATCGAGCAGGCCCTAAAAACCACCGAGCGCGTGAATCACACGTTCAAAGGCATTGCCTATGGCAAAGACGCCCCCGACACTGTCTTTATGAACTACGAAATTACGATCTCGCTCAAAAAAACCAGATAGATGCCTCTCGTTTCCATTTAACAAATATCTTTTTCGCGTTCCAAGACATGACCATACATCAATACCTCAATACACTCTATTTGAGTGCCCGCCATGTTCCCTGAAAATTTTGTTACCCATAGTGGGCCGATCACCCAGATTTTTTCAAACTCAAGTTCGAATATTTTGATTCACTTCGATACAAGAACTTGGCCATTGAAACCCCTTAAAAAACCAAGACGATGCCGAGTTTTGGCTCTAGATATCGGCTCTTCTTTTTTTCCCCAACTTTTGAATTGATTTTAAAGGAATCTGCAATAACCTCAATACACGCCCTTAATTAAGTCTTTCGTCTTGCGTGGAAATCAGGTAAGATAGAAAAATCAATCCTTAAAGTAGGCTTATTTTAAGGGTTACAAACATAATCAATTTGTAAGAGATGTTATTTCTTGCAGATAAAAAGGAGTTCCCATGTCTGTTGATTCAAACGGAATCAATTCTCGTACGCACGCGCTTAATGCCGCTATTCACCCGCCCACAGTCAAAGTTGAAAGACCTAACGGAGATAACGCTCCCGTTTCAGATTTTTTTGGTTGTAACACATTTGGCTTGGCACAAATGCGTGAAAAATTACCTAAAGATGCCTATCACAGTCTTCTTAAAACGTTGGACCACGGTAAGAAATTACCTAAAGAAACGGCCGAGGCGATTGCATCGGCTGTTAAAGAATGGTCGGTCGCTAAAGGCGTTACGCATTTTTGTCACTGGTTTCAACCTATGACGGGCTTAACCGCCGAAAAACATGATGCTTTCATTACTATTCAATCGTCTCATCATTCAGAACTCCGAGTGATCGAGCGTTTTACAGGTTCACAATTAATTCAAGGCGAGCCGGATGCGTCTAGCTTTCCCTCGGGTGGAACACGCTCGACATTTGAAGCACGTGGTTACACAACGTGGGATCCATCGTCCCCGCTGTTCATCATTGAAGATGAATCTGGAAAAACTCTATGCATCCCAACAGTGTTTTTCGGCTATCACGGACAAGCCTTAGATTGTAAAACCCCGCTTCTTCGTTCAGTGGAAGTACTAAACACGAACGCGTGTGAATTTTTAAAATTAATTGGCGATGTCGATGTCAAACATGTCGCGGCCACCTTAGGTGCTGAACAAGAGTACTTTTTAATTGATAAAAACTTTGTAGCTCTGCGACCAGACCTTATCATGACCGGCCGGTCATTGTTGGGCTCATCGTCTCCTCGTGGGCAGCAATTAGAAGATCACTATTTTGGTTCCATCCCGACACGCGTAAAAAACTACATGCAAGAAGTGGAATACGAGTTATTCAAACTAGGAATCCCGGCGAAAACGCGTCATAACGAAGTGGCTCCGGGACAATATGAACTTGCACCCATTTTTGAAGATGTGAATATTGCAGCGGACCACAACACGCTGTCGATGGAAGTTTTAAAACGTGTGGCTCTTAAACATAACTTTGTATGTTTGCTGCATGAAAAACCGTTCGCGGGAATTAACGGCAGCGGAAAGCATAACAACTGGTCACTCTCTAACGACAAAGGCGAAAATCTTTTAGAGCCAGGAACGACACCACACCAGAACCTGCGTTTCCTTGCGGTTCTTTCCGTAGTGGTAAAAGCTGTTTACGACAACTCGGCCATCTTGCGGGCTGCGATTGCTGCCCCAGGAAATGATCACAGATTGGGTGCGAACGAAGCGCCTCCTGCGATCATCTCAGTATTCTTAGGTTCTATGCTTGAAAAAATTTGCAATGACATTGAAGAAGGAAAATCAGCGAAAGCGACCGAACAACAAATCATCGACTTGGGTGTAGGCAAAATTCCAAATATTTCCAAAGACTATACGGATCGTAACAGAACATCTCCGTTTGCGTTCACAGGAAATAAATTTGAATTCCGTGCCGTAGGTTCGTCAGCGATTGTTTCGATACCCATGACTTATTTGAACGCGGCCGTTGCATACACGTTCCAACATGCGGCAACCGTTTTGAAAGACATTATGAAAACTAAGCCTAACCGTGACGAAGCAATTATGGAAATGACTCGAATGTTCTTGAAAGAATCCAAGACCGTTCGTTTCGATGGCAACGGCTATTCGCAAGAGTGGCGCGACGAAGCGGCTCGGCGCGGTTTACCTATTTTGAAATCTACGGCGGATGCTTTAGAAGTTTATAGAGATAAAAAACTAACGGCGTTCTTATCGGAAACGAGGGTTTTATCGACCGAAGAGGTCATGTCTCGTTATCACATCAGTGTCGAGCGTTACGTGAAAACGATTGATATTGAAATCATGACTTTGCTAGAGATGACACAAACATTGGTTATACCTGCGGTTGAAAAACAGTTAACGGCACTGGCCACGACACAATCAACGATGTCGTCTTCGACCTTGAAGAAACATCACATGTCTCGTTCACAAAAACTGGAAACAACATTCGAAGCAATTCTCAGTCTACATGACGAACTAACGCGTTTGTCGGATACAACAGCCAATATCCACGACGAAAGCGCGCGCATGAAGAAACTAGCTGCCGAAGTTCAACCCTTAAGTGTCCGCCTAAGAGAAGCTTGCGACCAAGCCGAGCGCCTAGTAGCCGACGAACTTTGGCCACTACCAAAATACCGCGAAATGCTATTCGCAACGTCTCTTTGCTAAATAAAAAGAGATTATAAGCAAATCAAAAGGAAACACGCTAAAAGCTTTAGCTTTAGTTTTACCCTTCCCCACAATTCTAACCAGTGTGGGGAAGGACACGCACTAGCGAGATCCACAACCATTCACACACCTGCACATAAACTCCTGCCCCCACACACACCATCCTGCCTGATCCCGAGAACGCCACAGAGACAGAGATCGCATAGGCCCATGATCTCCATGCATCCTGGAAACTCCAAAAACTCCATGCCATCCGGAAACGCCATGAACTCTGTCATTTGTCATTACCAACTGTCATTACCAACCTATCTAGGTGTCATTACCAAACAATCTAGGTCGATTTAATTACTACCGTAATTCGATATGCTCTATCTAGCAGTATCATGAGCTGTTGCCTTTCCCTCCAGAAAATCCCGAAACACCATCAGCTACTCTCGCTCTCCGACCAGGAACACCACCTCCAGCAGCGGTAGCCCTCTGGGGGCTCACACCCGCAAGCCGGCGGATACTATCGCCCCCCTTCGTACTAGCTTTGCCCAAGCGTCCAGCAACATGCTGAGGTGATCTGTGAGTATAAGCTATCACCCCCAGAGCCTCTAACATGTTCTGAATAATGTAGAGCTTCACCAGACGATACTCCCTCCCCCAGGTTAACACCCGCGAGTAAACCAAATACCCCCAAAACCGCCGCTGAT
>JAEUWH010000004.1 GCA_016785955.1 Pseudobdellovibrionaceae bacterium
CTCACTTTGAGACTCCAATCGCCTTCTATTAACTTTATATTTTCTATTAACCAGGCACACTTATAGCATTACTTTAACTTTGTAAGAGGTTGCAGTTGAAACCATGGGAAATTAATCCCAACAACTTTGCAACGGTATCTATTTGTAGCGAACGATCTTGAAAAATAAGTCGTTGCGATCGCTGAACTGCTCGGTGCTTAGGGTTTCTAACTTAATCTGCTGGTCGCTGAGATGGTCAAATAGGCGCAAACCTTTTCCGGCAATTACATTGATAATCCTGATTTTCAGTAGATCAACGACCCCCGCTTCAAGCGCCATTTGTGCGGCCTTCATACCTCCGATAATGGTGACTTGTTTTCTTTTGGCGGCCGCACGAGCCAGCTTTATGGTGTGTGTAATTCCGTCTGTAACAAAGATAATTTTAGATCGACTATTTTTAGTTATCGTGACTTTATCAGGACTGTAGTCGCTGATCACAAATATGGGGACCTGGTAAGCGTAGTGAGTGAGGTTATTTGGGACTTCGCTGAACGTTTCTTGGTCCATTACTACCGCGCCCGTTGTTTGTACCATTTCTGCCAGCGTATGAGAGCCGCGAAGCTGTTGGACAGGATAAAATGAATGTCCTTTTCGATCGACAGCAAATCCATCTATGGACATTGCTATATCTAGTAGTACTTCAGACATACAGACCCCCCTTTTCTTAGAAAAGATTGCCGGACTAAAAATAGTTGAAATAAGATCGTTCAATATGAAGGCCAATGAAGTTTGACTGTTAGCAAATACGCTAGTTATTATTTTAATCAGCACAGGTTTTTTAGATTGATCGGTGACTGCCTAGTCCTGATATACAATTTTAATTTTCTGTGAAGTTTGTAGCGCTTTTTTGCGAGCCTCAGTTGTTGTTTTTCCGCGAGCTAATGCAACACCCATCCGTCTATATTTACGTGTCGTAGGCTTGCCAAATAGGCGCACGTCCGAACTCTTAATTTGTAGCGCTTTTTCAAGTCCAATAATTTCAAAATTTTTAGACTCACGATCTGCCAGAATGACTGACGAGGCGGAAGGCCCATAGTAAGTGATTTCTGGGATTGGTAGTCCTAAGATGCTTCTTAAATGTAAATCAAACTCGGAAAGATTTTGGGATGTCATGGTAACCATACCGGTGTCATGAGGCCGCGGTGAAAGCTCTGAAAAATAGAAATCCTTTTTAGTCAGGAAAAACTCGACACCGAATAATCCTGGACCACCCAAATAGTCAGTGATTTTTTTTGCCATCTTCTGAGCCTTTTTTAAATGAGCTGGGGTGACCCGAGCAGGAATCCAGGATTCTTGGTAGTCACCACGTTCTTGACGATGTCCGATTGGATTAATATATAAAGTGGGTCCATTTTTCTGTTTGATGGTGAGAAGAGTAATTTCAGAGTCAAAAGCAATGAATTCTTCGACGATCACTTTAATGCGATCCCCACGCATGCCTGAAACAGCACAGTCCCATGCAGTTTTCACATCAGATTCGTTTTTAACTATGGATTGTCCTTTCCCAGAGGATGACATCACTGGTTTGACAACATTAGGGAAGCCGATTTTTATACTTGCAGCCAGCAGCTGTTCATAGGTCTCAGCGTACTGAAATTTTGCAGTTTTTAGTTTGAGTTCGCGATGAGCAACATCACGAATGACATCGCGATTCATTGTTAAATGAGTCGCTTTTGCGGTGGGTACGACTTGCAGACCTTGGCTTTCAAAATCTTTCAATTTTTCGGTACGGATGGCTTCAATTTCAGGGACCAAAATATCAGGCCGGTGTTTTTTCACGACGCGATTCAGCTCTTCGCCATTCAGCATATCGATAACTTCAAATTCATCGGCCACTTGCATTGCTGGTGCTCCCTCGTAGTGGTCAACGGCAATGACATTCAGACCCAAACGTTGGGCCGAGATGACAAATTCTTTGCCAAGCTCGCCGGAACCTAAAAGCATAATTTTTTTCATTTTATTTCCCTCAATTTTTTCATCCAAAACCTTCGTTAAGGTTCATATTTCAGCGTGATCAAAGCGTGATTAAAACGATCATGCTAAAGTTTCTGATCTTTAATTAGGACCTAAGTCGAGTACTCTGTCCATTTAAATCATGGCAGATTGAAAGTGTGAGTCGTATGCATCCTTGTCAATCATGCGGAGCGTGTTGTGCTATATTTCGGGTGAGTTTTTCTCGGGATGAACTTTTGGGTTCTCAGGCATGGAAGGTTCCCCGTGATGTTGTCGAGGATCCTCTGCAAAAAATAGTGTCCTTAAAGGGGACAACTAAGCCCGGCAGGCCATCATGCGCGCAATTGAAAGGTCGTATCGGTAAATTCGTGGCTTGCCAAATTTATACAACCCGCCCAACGCCATGTCGTAATTTTAAAGCTTCATTCGAAGATGGTATTCATCGCCCACGATGTGATGAAGCCCGCAAAGCACATGGTTTGAAATCTCTAAATCGTTCGGATTGGAACAATACTGATGCGGAACTATAGTATATTTGGCTTGCAGTTGAGGACGCCACTCGTTAACCAAAGTCCAATTAAAAAATATATCCTAAATGTAGTCCCGGCTCTACCTGATATTTGGGCCACTTATCTTCTTGAATTTGAAAACTTAAGGGAAGGTTCGTATTTATAGGCCAATGTGTTAAGGCAATTGATGGCTCTAAGAAGAGTTTGTGCGACAAAAATTCGAGATGATACCCTAATCTAAAGGTTAAAAACAGTTGATTTCCACTTCCGATTTGTTGACTTTCGATGTTGGAATATTTTTGATCCATAAAAGCACTGTGGAGTGCTGTATACCAATTTCCGTATATGAATCTTTGATAAGCCAGGGCTATTCCTTTTGCGGCAACGTGACCAGGAAATTTATCTTCTATCTTTGTTTCCCCTGAGGCATTTTTCACGCCCAAGGGGGCGTAGTACCGCCAGGTAATGAACTCTAAGGAAAAAACATCTTTGGAACTTATCTGGTATCCAAAGTTGGCCTGATAAAAATTAGGATGTTCGGGGTTGTTTTGGTTCAAGTTTGCCATCATAAATGCGGAAGTGCCGATATAGTATTTCTTGCCTTGAACCTGTGCTTGAATAAATTGGCTTGATAGAAAAAAAGCAATTAATAGAATCCTACTCACAATTGATCTCCTTTCGATAGAGGAGTCATTTTAAGCTGATTTTAGCGATTGCTCATTGATTTAAATCAATATCGTTTGTCGTAAATAATTTTCTTACTCGACTAAGGGTCTCGGGAGTCATGCCTAAATAGCTGGCTAATAAATGTTGTGGAACTTGATTGACGAGTTGTCTTCGATTTTCGAATATGAATTTGTATTTCTCTAAAGGAGAAAGGCTTTTAATTTTATCTGTAAAGAAAATCTTTTCTGATAGTTTTCTTTCTGCAAATTGTCTGCAAACAGATTCGAATTTTGGTAATTTCTTGATCAGTATTTCTGTTTGGAAATCATTTGAGATCGCCAATTTGGTATCTGTAATACTACGTAGTTGGTACAATGTTGCCTGATTTGATTCGTTCATAGGAATCAAGATCGGATCTCCAGAGAAAAAGAAATCGCTAACATTTGTATAGTCTAAGTATTGATAGCTCAGGCAGACACATCTGGATAGAACAAAAAAATTTTCTTTAAAAGGATCATTAAAATTTTTAATGATTTCATTTTTTTTGAAAAATTTTTCACGATTATTTGCAATAATAATTTTTTTATCTTCGTCAGTTAATTCGATATACTGTTCGACAAATTCAAAAATAGTTTTCATAGCTAGTTACCTGTATCAGGATACTTTAATTTTCTGAATCCAATAAGCAATATGTTTAGCATAGCTAGAGACATCTTTCCTGGAGCGAATCCACCATAGCGAGACATTATCACTATAGGTAATTGGCAGATTTAGTTTTATTATTTTTTTTTCTTTAAGCGCACTTTGAATTGACATAGCAGGAACAGCGCTCCACCCCATTTCATTAATAACAGATGACCTTAGGCCAATAACTCCATCTACAATTAAGTCATGAATATTATCTGGCGAATAGTTTAATACGGTTACAGGGTTAAGATCAGCATGGCGACAAAATTTTCTGGTATTTAGAAACTGAATAAGGGGTTTTTGGGCAAGGCGTGAGACTTCTTCTTTCCATGCATAGGGGGCAATGGCCACCCAAGGATAATTTGTAATCCGCCGATGTGCAATGCTTGGATCGTTTGGTGCTTTTCCATGAATGACAAAATCAGTTCTATTGTGAATCAGATCAGATTCTAAATCCATTCCACCCATTTTCAAAGACCATTTATATTTTACTTTAAAGGCGGCATCGAGCGAGGCAAAATTAGGAATAAGCGCCTCTTCTGTTAGCCACGCGTAGGCTGAAATTCTAAGGCGAGGCGTTTCTTCGGCTAAAAGCTTTTGGCTATTGATCATTTCCTCAGTCCAGTAGGCAATCTTTTTACCCGCATCTGTGACTGTCCACCGGCGTCCTATTTTTTCCAGATAACCAAATTCCTGACTAATCATTTGAACCTTTCTAACAAGGGCCGCTGGGTCTATGCCAAGTAATTGAGCCGCTCCACGAAGTGAGGAGGTTTGATTAAATGCATTTACGATAAGTCCGTATTCTGGAGGTATAACAAATTTCATGTTGATTAATATATAACATAAAGTAGAAAAAAAATCAACATAGTCAATCTCGTCCTCCTGTTGTAAAAAAACTTGAATTTAGAAATTGGCTGGCAAGCATCGATGGATTCATAACTGAATGCCCTCTTTCTGCCTAGTTTGTTGCTCCTGGCTCACCTGTACTTGAATTTTCTTTTTCCTATCGCACGATCAGTTCATCGTTCCTAAGCTATTCCGTTCATACGAATTTGGCCAGAGTATCTCATTAAGGATTTAGGTTAAGAGCAGAACTTAAATTTCCGCTCGAAAAGCCAGGTAGCAAATCGAGTAGCAAAAGTAGCAACTCAAAGAAATAGTTCGACTTTTACTAAAATAATCGCGGTCAGAGTGTCTGGCTCTTTTGTGTTTTTTTAATTGCTTAGAACTGTTTGGGATTTTTGATTTTCTAAATTTTTTGGGCTTCTTGATTTAATCAAAAATTGGCGGAGAGGGAGAATTCACTTTTTCATGTTTCTAACTCGTTAAAAGCCTTCAACTTTTCTTCAGCGCAAAATCAATTTGTAGTAAGTTGTAGCAAGAAACTAATTGTGGTTGGGATGTACCCTTACTTGAACCGTTTTTAACCGAGCTGGCTACGTCGCACGCAGATGGTTATAGGCATACTCAGTCGGGATATCGTCCCTGAAGTTTGGGTCATGTAACTCTTTGAATTTACTAAAATATTTGAACATATTCTTAAGTCCGTAAACCATTAACGTCCCAGCAAGTCCCTGGCTTGTCCCCTAGATTTCCCTGTAAATTCTGAATGACGGGCGGTACCCTTCCTGACCTGGAGCTCAAAACTCATTTTTAAACCCATTTATCGGGGACCACCTGTTTCCCGAAGGTCTCTGTGTGTCTTCAATCAAAGTAATGGGAGGTGCCGTTAGCGCCGGACTATAAGGTTCAGAGCTATGTGACAGGCTGAACGAAAATTAGCATTGGGCTTAAGTCATAGGTTGGGTTGTTTTTACTGCTTTTTTATGGCTCTCCAACAAAATAGGGGGAATTAAAGAATTAAGTTAAGCTGTTTTTACTACAGAACATCTTAACCAAAGGATTCAATAATGCCCCCTGTTTTAGGATTACCAGATTTAATTCTGGAATCAATCGATCATGGAGATAAAATTTGTACGATCATGGAGATAAAATTTGTATAAATGCAATTTTAAAGTCTAGACCGACATGCGTTCGGTGTCATTCAAGCTCTGTTCACGTTAAAGATAGCTTTACTCGGGAAATCAACCATTCAAAACACGGCAATCAACTCGTTGTTGTTCGATATCGGTCTCATAAATACGTCTGCAAGACTTGTGGCAAGTATTTTAATTTAAAGCTACAGGGCTTACTCGGCAAACATCGATCAAGTGAAGCTTTTAAGTTAGATGTGTTTGAACGTCACTCAGGCGGCGTCACACAAAGCTATTTATCACAAACCCATAAAATCAGCCATGCCACCGTTGAGCGCTGGTACAAGGTTTTAATTAAAGATCGCATTGATGGAATGAAGAATAACCCGCTACCGCGGGTGATTGGCATTGATGAGCATTTTTTCACGAAAAAGAAAGGCTACGCCACAACGATTGCAGATCTAACAAAGCACCGTGTGCATGATGTCGTGCTTGGCAGGTCGGAAGCGAGCTTAGAAGCTTATCTAACCAAACTTCCTGGTAAAGACCGAGTTCAAGTTGTGGTAATGGATTTATCAAGCACGTATAGATCAATCGTTAAAAAGCACTTTCCTAAAGCTAAGATCGTGGCCGATAGGTTCCATGTTGTAAGGCTGATTGGTTTTCAGTTTTTAAAAGCGTGGAAGCAATTTGATCCCGTAGGACGTGGGAATCGCGGATTATTATCATTGATGCGAAGGCATGAAGATAAATTATCACCTGATCAAAAAGTAAAACTAGAAAAATATTTTAAACAATTTCCTGCACTTAAAATACTTTGGAAATTTAAACATGAACTGCATAACTTAATGCGGTTAAAGCATCTCAATAAACGGTAACTAGCGGATAAATATTTTGTGAAATCTATGAACTCAGCCATAGCGTTGAGACCAATCTAGTTTACAAATAAATAACGCTTCACCAAAAAAGTGAAGTTTAAAATTTAAGCATCAGATCTAGTTTTCAAAGTT
>JAEUWH010000005.1 GCA_016785955.1 Pseudobdellovibrionaceae bacterium
CTCACTTTGAGACTCCAATCGCCTTCTATTAACTTTATATTTTCTATTAACCAGGCACACTTATAGCATTACTTTAACTTTGTAAGAGGTTGCAGTTGAAACCATGGGAAATTAATCCCAACAACTTTGCAACGGTATCTAAGAATTATCAGAGGTGTTTATGAAACTATTCTTAGCTTCCGTTTTATTATTATTGGCTTCGTCGGCATGGGCCCTGAAACCAAATCAAAAGCGCCTCATGTTAGACAAAAAATCAAAACAGTGTTTTTATACCGAGTCCGTAAGAAAAACTGCCAAATTCGGCTGGGTTAACGAAAAAAAAGCTAAACAAATTTCAAAAATTAAACGTAAAAAAGTGGTCGCAGCTAGCAGCCCCGTGAACGTTCGTAAAGTTTTCGTTCCTAAAACATGGTGTCAAGGCTCGTAGTCAAGGATCACAGCCAAGCCCCACGACTGTAAAACCACCATTTAAAAATTTCTATTTTTTTCTCAACATGACCTTAGTTTTTTTCACAACCGAAGCCTTATCATCTTCTCCGTCAGTCTTTTTAGTTTCTTTCTTTGAAGCCGTTTTCGCCTTGGCTACCGAGTCTGATTTTTTTACGGTATTTTTCTTAGCTTTTTTCGTCGCGCCTTTTTCTTTTATTTTATCGGATAAAACTTTGACGGCTTCATCAAACGTGACGGTATCTACGGTGCTGCCTTCCGGTAAAGACATATTGACCTTACCCACTTTGAAGTAGGGCCCGTAGGGTCCATTAAAGATTTGGATATCTTCTGACGTAACCGGATGCTTGCCCAAAATTTTTAGAGGAGTACGATTCGCACCACGACCTTTTTTGGGTTGGCTTAACAGTTCCAATGCCTGCTTTAAATCAACGGAGAAAAGATCAGTTCCTTTTGGTATCGACCGAAAATCACCTTCATGAACAATATAAGGACCAAAACGCCCTAAGCCCGCCTTGATGTCTTTATCCGTTTCAGGATGTTTTCCCAAATTTTTCGGCAACGAAAGCAAATTAATGGCGTACGGCAAATCGACATTTTCCGGTTGGATCCCCGGCGGTAAAGACGCACGCTTAGGTTTATCTTCCTCGTCCGCGATTTCCCCCAGTTGAACATAAGGACCGTAACGACCATTCAGCACATAAATGGATTTACCTGTTTCCGGATCTTTCCCCAGGCTATCCGCTCCGTTAATTTTTTGATCAATCAGTTTCTCAACCATTTCAGCCGTAATGTCAGCGGGAGATTCGCTTTCAGGTAAAGAAGCGGAAACGTCTTCCCCGTCACGTTTTCCAGTCAGGTAGGCGCCATAACGACCAACATGAAATGTATATTTATCAAGGCCCATCAGCTTTAATGTGCGCGCCTCATCTGGATCTATTTTTTCTTCTTGTGTTTCAACTTGAGTTTTTAATCCCGTTTTACCAAAGTAAATCTGTTTTAAATACTTTTCCCAATCTAAATCCCCTTCCGCAATATGATCCAGAGATTGTTCCATACCCGAAGTAAAACCAAGATCGACATATTCAGGAAAATAATTTTTTAACAGCTTTGAAACAACCATCGCCGTGAACGTAGGGTACAAGGCATTGGCTTGTTTTTTCACATAGCCACGATCAATAATCGTTCCGATCACGCTCGCATAGGTTGAGGGACGACCAATGCCCTCTTTTTCCATCGTTTGAACTAAACTGGCCTCTGTATACCGAGCCGGTGGTTTAGTTTCATGTTGAGTCGGTTCAATATTCTTAACGTCCACCTGGTCACCGACTTTAAGCGCTGGCAATCGAACTTCACGGTCCGACAAATCCGCTTCGGGATCATCGCTACCCTCAACGTAAGCTCTTAAAAATCCAGGAAATTCAATTGTCATTCCCGAGGACGCAAAAACATGGTCGCCAGCCTTAATTTTAACAGACACTTGCTTTTGACGACTATCAACCATTTGCGAAGCCATCGTTCGCATCCAAATCAATTCATACAGCTTCAATTGCAAGCCACTTAAACCCGTTTCATCAGGATCCACGAACTGAGCCCCCGCCGGACGAATCGCCTCATGGGCCTCTTGAGCACCTTTTGCCTTCTTACCTTCGTAACTACGAGGCTGTGGTGGCAAATAGTCTTTACCATATTTTTTCTGGATACAGGCTCGAGCGGCCAAAATGGCTTCCTGAGAAAGAAATGTCGAGTCCGTTCTCATGTAAGTAATAAAACCCTGTTCGTACAACTTTTGCGCCGTTTGCATTGTCTCTCGAGACGATAAACCTAATTTACGGTTCGCCTCTTGTTGCAGTGTCGAAGTGATAAACGGAGATGATGGTCTTCGGGTAACTGGCTTTTCCTCGACCTCTTGAACGACCCAAGGCTTAGCTTTAATTTCATTTACAATACGTTCTGAATCTTTTTCAGTAAGTAAAAAAATATTCTTTTCACCAATCAGAAGCCCCGTATTACCATCAAAATCTTTACCAATCGCAATACGACGCCCTTGAGTCTCCTGCAAGCGTGACTCAAACTGAATATTTGATTTTAACAGATCTGATTTAATACCCCAGTACTCGGCTTTTTTAAACTTAATACGATCTAACTCTCGCTCGACGATCAACCGCACGGCCACTGATTGAACACGCCCCGCCGACAGGCCGTACGCTACTTTCTTCCAAAGCAACGGCGAAATCGTATACCCCACTAAACGGTCAAGGACTCGTCGGGCTTCTTGCGCACGCACCAGGTTGTAGTCAATTTCGCGGGTCTCTTTCAAAGACTTCAGAATCGCATCTTTGGTGATCTCGTTAAACACCATTCGCTTAGTCGGAACTTTCGGATGCAGCACTTCTACTAAGTGCCAAGAAATACTTTCTCCCTCGCGATCTTCATCCGTCGCCAGATAGACTTCATCGACTTCTTCCAACTTATCTTTCAAATTTTTTACTACTTTAATTTTATCTTTGGGAATGCAATACAGAGGTTCAAAATTTTTATCGACGTTAACACCCAGCTGCGCCCATTTTTCTTTTTTTAATTTTTCAGGAATGTCTTTCGCAGATTGCGGAAGATCTCGAATATGGCCCATGCAGGACTCGATAATAAACTCTTTGCCTAAAAATTTCCGAATCGTTTTTGCTTTTGTAGGAGACTCAACGACTACGAGTTTTTTTCCAGACGACATTTTTCTCAAATCCTTTGTGTCAAAAATTAATCAAAACACCAATCTTTAAAATAGAAACGATCTCCGCTCACCGCAAGTTCTAAATTTGACCCTTTGCTTCAATTAATAACACAAAATCTCATTCTCGCCGTCCAGAAATGAATGATCGTTGAACTTATTGGTCTTTAGGCACAGCATAGATTTATGACAAACGAGCCAACATCTCTTGCTGAACTTACAGATAAAATCAAATTCGTCCTCTCGGACCTAGACGACACCATCACTAAAGAAGGTCGCATCCCCAGCGAAAGCTACTCGGCTCTTTGGACGCTTCATCATGCAGGAATAAAAACGATTATTGTTACTGGTCGCCCGGCGGGCTGGTGTGAAATGATGGCCAGAACCTGGCCAATCGAAGGGGTTGTCGGTGAAAATGGGGCTTTTTTCTTTCGTTACACAAATCGTCAAATGAAACGATTGTTTACGGCCTCTCCCGATCAAATTGAAACTCAAACGGCCAAATTAGACGTGATTAAAAACGAAATTTCCAAAAACATACCCACAAGCAGAGTGTCGTCTGATCAATTTTGCCGCATGTTTGATCTAGCAATTGATATTTGCGAAGACATCCCGCCCCTATCAGCCGACGAAATTAAAAAAATTATTTCCATTTTTGAAAAACATGGTGCTCAAGCCAAACTCAGCAGTATTCATGTGAATGGATGGTTTGGCGACTATGACAAGCTCACGACAGTAAAACAAATTCTCGCCAAAGAATTCGGTCTATCACCCCAGCAAATCCAGTCAGAATGTGTTTACTCGGGCGACTCACCCAATGACGAACCCCTTTTCTCATTTTTCAAAAACTCGGTGGGCGTTCGAAATATTGAGCCGTTTTTGCCTCAACTAAAATTCAAGCCCAGATTTATCACCCAACACGAAGCCGCGCACGGATTTCAGGAATTGACTCAAAAAATTATCGATCTTAATTCACGCAAATAAAAACAAAAAAATAAGCCCCGACGATCAGCTTTGATTAGACGATCGGCTCTGATAAAAGCTTTCAAAACCATAGACACTCTAAAATAACGAAAAAGCCTTGAACAGATTCAAGGCTTTTCCATTGTATAAATATTATTTGATTTACTACTTACGCTTTTGACGACGAGCGATCATTTTCTTTTTCTTAGTGATTCGCTTTGATTTATGTCTTGCACTTTTATTTCTTTTTTTCTTAGAACTGATTTTTGTAATCATAATGTCTCCTAATTATTTTTTTAATTGCGCTAAATTTGCAAACGGGTTGTTAAACGGTTTTTGTTGAGGTTTGTTGAAATTACCGTCTTTGCTACCCGGCTTGTTGCCCCCAGCCCCTGGCTTTTGAAATGCCCTCGGACCATCGCCGGCATCCCGTCTTTGATCATTTCGTGGTGGTCGCGCCTCTGCCGTTTTTCTGTCGCCATAACTTTCTGGACGACGTTTTTCCTCTGGCGGAGCCGATTCCAGCTTCATACTCAAAGCAATCTGATTTTTCTCGATATCAACTTTAATGACTCTCACCTGAACTTGATCCCCAGGATTTACCACTTTACGAGGATCTTCAATAAACTTATGAGAAAGCTCCGAGATATGAACCAAGCCATCTTGATGGACTCCAATATCGACAAAGGCCCCAAAGTTAGTCACGTTTGTCACGATACCCGGACACACATCGCCCTCTTTTAAATCCTTCACCTCAAAAATATCTTCTTTGAACTGAAAAACCTTAAACGGATCTCGAGGATCCCGTCCTGGTTTTTCCAACTCTTTATAAATGTCATCAAATGTGTATTCACCCACCAATTGAGCCCATTTTGTTCTATGCTCAAGAAGCTTTTTAGCGCCCTCGCCAACAAGGTCACTGATTGGTAAACCCAAATCTTGAGCCATGTCTTTGACTGCAGAATAACGCTCTGGATGAATGCCCGTCGAATCTAAAAACACTTTTCCAGCAGAAATTCTTAAAAATCCAGCGCTCTGCTCAAAAACTTTAGCGCTAAACTTGGTCACTTTTAAAATTTCATTACGCTCTGTAAAAAGACCCTTGGTTTTTCTATGTTCAACAATATTCTGCGCCAACGAAGGACCAATTCCCGATACGTGTGACAACAAGGATGCTGAAGCCGTGTTCACATCCACACCCACCGCATTCACACACGATTCCACTACACTATCCAAAGATTTTTTCAATTGAGATTGATTCACATCATGTTGATATTGACCAACACCGATCGATTTTGGATCGACTTTTACAAGTTCCGCTAATGGATCTTGCAAACGCCGCGCAATACTGATCGCTCCTTTTACAGTTAAATCCAAATCTGGGAATTCCTGTCTTGCCACATCAGATGCCGAATAAACTGAAGCTCCCGACTCATTGACTAAAACAACAGGAGTATTTTTACCCAAATCTTTTAATACTTTTCTAACAAATGCTTCTGTTTGTCGGCCGGCCGTACCATTCCCAACAGCCACCGCATCAATTTGAATTTGCTTTAAAACCTCAGAGAACAGCTTCTTTGCTTTCGCTTCAGAATCTTCACCTAAAATCTGCATAACCGTATGAGAAATAAAGTTTCCACCCTTATCAATCAACGCCACTTTACAGCCTGTGCGCAAGCCTGGATCTATACCTAATACACACTTTGATCCAAATGGAGATGCCAATAACAACTTACGGACATTTTCTGAAAATACACGAATGCCATCAACATCCGATTTATCTTTCAAGATACGATGAACTTCATTATGCACAGATGGCAAAACATATACGTTCAATGCCACCTTCGCACAGTTTGCTAAAAAATCACCAATTTGATCGTCCGGATTATTGGTCGCAAACTGAACATACAACTTCAAAAGCTCTTCATCGTTGCTAGTTACATTCAAAGAGAGTTCTTCTTCCTGCCATCCTCGTCGCATCGCCATATAGCGATGGGAACTCTTTGTCTCGAACAAACTTTTAACGAGTTCACTGAATTCTTTATACATGTCATATTTGGAATTTGGCTTGAACCCCTTCGCCGCTTTAGAGGCAACTTTACCATTATCCATATAGTCTTTTTGAACGCGCGCACGCAAGTCCGCATCATTGGCAATTCGTTCGACGATAATATCTTGCGCGCCCTTCAATGCCTCTTCATAAGTTTGTATTTTATGCGCAGGATTAATGAATTGCTTAGCTTTCATCTCCATCGTCATATCATCTTTTATTTTGCCATGACCCAAATCCCATAACCATTGAGCCAAGCCATCTAAACCCGCTTCGCGAGCAATAGTCGCCTTGGTTTTCTTTTTCTTTTTAAATGGACGGTAAATTTCTTCCAGTTCGCCCAAATCCCAAGACACCTCGATGCGCTTTTTTATTTCATCGGTGAGGTTGTTCTGCTCTGCAATTTCTTTTAATAAAAACGCTTTCCGTTTTACAATTTCTTGAAAAGTTTCGTTGCCTTCAACGATACTACGAATTTGAACTTCATCCAAATTTCCGGTTTTTTCTTTACGATATCGAGCAATGAAGGGCACCGTCGCGCCTTCCGCCGCCAGGTCCAATACCGCCTGAATCGATTTTGAATTTAAACCAGGATGAAATTTTGCAAAATAATTCTGAAGGGTCTGTTCCATGAGTCACCTACAATAAAATTTGAGTATATGATTATTTATGTCGATACATGATGAGGCCGTGAGAAGGATCATACGGAGACACGCCAACCGTGACGCGATCACCGACAACCACGCGGATATTAAATCGTCGCATTTTTCCGCAAAGTTTTGCAGAAATTTCAACACTATTATCCAGCAGGATCTTATAGATGCCACCCGCAAGGGCGTCCACTACTTTACCATCAACTTGCGCTAAATCGTCTTTTGCCATTGGATTATTTCTAAGAGAGTTCAGAAGATTTGGCAACTACCTTTTTACGGCTTGTAGTTGCTAATTAAGATTTTCTTTCCCTCTTTAAATAACACTTCTAAACGATCATTTTCCGAGGAAATCACCCATCCCCAGCCTAAAACTTTATGCTGGATCGGTTGATTGGCCTCAAAAGCATCTTTCATACTGTAATTAATGGGTTTTATTTGCTTATATTTTTCGTATAGATCCGCCCACTTAGCATTGGAATCGATTTCCATTTTTTCTTTTCTCTTTTGAAGAGCCGATTTCTTTTTGCTAACCGCCACTTTTTCTGGTTCAGCAACAATTACCTCGACAGAGTCAGACTCTGCCGCTTCGACAGCAGTCACCTCTTCCACAACAGAATTCTTTGGCGCTTTAGATTTACCCTTTGTCTTTTCAACGATTGCCTCAATGGCCACTTTTTTACTTACAGGAGCGACTTCTTTTGCAACCTTAGATGGCTTTTCAAGTTTCTTCGGTACGACTGGAGCCGATTTAGCCGCTTTTGCTTTTACTGGTTCTACAGCCTTCTTAGACGTTTTCTTCGTCGTTTTTGCATCCATTTTTGGTGCCGCTTTGGCCTTTGCCTTAAGTGGCTGTTTTTTTACGGTTTTTTTAGCCATAAACAGCATCCTCCTGTGTTGCGTCTCTACCTATTGCTGACTTATACTAACTTCATGAAAATGTAACTAAATTTAAAATTGTTTTGCGTAGCAAAACAACAAATCTCCCTCATAAATTAATAAGGAAACTTAACATGTATGTGAATAAAATCGATGACCTTTTAAAAATCGAACAATCTGATCTGAAGTTGGTTTCTGGTACCATTCTCGCACCAGTCACCAGCGTGTCGACACCAGAAAAAGCTAAAGACGGCAGTTTAGTTTTTGTCTCAACAAACGAACAATGGAATCTTATCCTCTGCAAAAAACCAGCGGTCATTATTTCAAATGAATCCATTCTCCCCGCAACCCTTCCCAAAGAAATATGCGTCGTCTCGACTAAAAATATTAAACGCGCAATGACTTATGTACTCCCATTATTCGACATCTCATCTCTAAAATTCACAAAAGGTATCCACCCAACAGCATCTGTCTCCAACAGTGCAATCATTGGAAAAAATGTCAGCATAGGCACTCACTGCTTTATTGGAAACAATGTAAAGATTGGAGACGATACCTGCATCGGCCCTAACTCCATCATCGAGGACAACGCCGTTATCGGACAAAGAGCAGTTTTGCATGGACAAGTTTTCCTTGGATATAACTGTATCATTGGTGATGAATGCAACATCCACGCACACGCGACGATTGGATCAGATGGTTTCGGTTTTTTTACAGACAAGCAATACAACCACTACAAAGTTCCACAAATCGGCAATGTTGTTATCGGCGATCGGGTCGAGCTTGGCGCCGGCTGTTGCATTGATCGCGCCACTATTGA
Organism: Pseudobdellovibrionaceae bacterium; assembly: GCA_016785955.1. Classification (GTDB taxonomy): domain Bacteria; phylum Bdellovibrionota; class Bdellovibrionia; order Bdellovibrionales; family Bdellovibrionaceae; genus UBA2316. The sequence continues at coordinate 8,535 of JAEUWH010000005.1, forward strand.
CTCCACCACTATCCAGGCTGGCTCTAAACTCGACAACCTTTGCCATATTGCTCATAATTGTACCATCGGAGAGAACTCTCTTATTGCCGCCGGATTCTTCGTTGCCGGGTCTACTCATCTAGGCAAGAGGTTCACTGCAGGTGGTGGCACCGTCGTCTCAACTCAATTGTGCATTACAGACGATGTCACATTAGCTGGTCGCTCCACGGTCACGAATGATATTACCGAGAGTGGACAATACGGTGGTTATCCATTACAACCCTTGAAAGACGCGCTGAGAACAATTTCTACGCTGGCCAACATAGTCGACATGCGGAAAAAATTAAATCAGGTACTAAAAACTCTTTCGATAAAGGAATAATTTATGCCTTATGAATTCTACAAAATTCTTCACTTTGCTAGCCTTTTGTTAACTTTCACGTCTCTAGCCGGATATATTTTTTATCGCATGCAAAACCCTTCCGATGAAAAGCGAAAGCTATTCGCCATTCTTCACGGTATCGGGTTACTGATATTGCTAGTTTCAGGTTTTGGTCTTGCCGCTCGGTTAGGATTTATGAGTCAACTGCCATTGTGGGTTTACATTAAATTGTTCGCTTGGTTACTTGCGGGCGCGGCCTTTGCACTGATTAAAAGACAAGTTCTTAAACCCATGGGTTTATACACATTCGTGATTGCAATCGGTATTTTTGCGGCAGTCACGGCCGTAATGAAGTTTAACTAACTAAATTGGAATTAGTTTCTCAGGTTAAGACGAGTTATCTCTGACCTGAGAACAAATTACTTCTGATTTTTACTTTGCTAATATTGTTACTAAACAATCTGCAGATTAAAACATCGAGTATTTTAGAAATCGACATTCGATAGGTCCATTAAAAACCATAATACGTCGGTCTGCTTTTAGCTTCATTTCCATAATCAATTCTTTATTGCCAGACAAAATCCAACAGTCCCAACCCTTGAACGAATGCTTAAGTGCATAACCTAAATCACGATAGACGTCTTTAAGCCAATCCTCTTCACCGATACGAGCTCCGTAAGGTGGATTTGTAACCACGATTCCCTTTGTTACTTCTGGCTTGATCAACGACAATGTTTCTTTCCGAAATTTTATTAGCTCATCCACGCCAGCATGCTGAGCATTGATCTTAGCTTTTTTGATCATTTGGCTGTCTAAATCATATCCAAAAAACATCGGCGTTTCTGGTGGTGGCAACTCGTTGTTAATGGCCTCATTCACTAGTTTTTCCCAAACATCTTTTCGATAATTTTTCCAATTTTGAAATCCAAATTTCTTTCTCAATGTTCCAGGAGCCATGTTCATGTACATCATCGCGGCTTCAATTAGAAATGTTCCAGAGCCACACATTGGATCAATCACCGAAGATTTACGGTCCCACTCTGTTAACAGTAACAGGCCCGCCGCTAAATTTTCTTTAATTGGAGCCTCACCGACTTCTTTACGATAACCGCGTTGAAACAAGCTGCTACCCGAGGTGTCTAGCGCCACCCAAAAATTATTTTTGGTCGCTTTAACATGAACACGCAAATCTGGATTTTTAGAATCCACGTCCGGACGAACGCCAGATTGTTCTGTGAACTGATCAACGATAGCATCTTTAATTCTCATCGCTACAAACCGTTGATCATGCATTTTACAATCTTTAAGTTTTACATCAATTGCTAACGTTTGCGTCTCAGATATATATTTAGTAAAATCATGTTTTTTAATTTCATTATATAGCTGATCTTTGTCGTAAGCGATAAACTCAAGAACTGGTTTGTAAATTCGGCTTGCCACACGAGTATGTAAATTTACTTTATAACAACCTTCCCAAGAACTCGTGAAATAAACTCCGCTATTGGTCTTTTCTAGCTTCTCCATTCCTAGTTCGCTTAGCTCATTAAATAAAATACCCGACAACTCAGAGGGACAAGACGCAAAAAAATCAGCCATAAAATTTCAATCTATACTTCAGTATATTTAGGACCGCCGGCACCCTCGGGCGTAGTCCAATCAATGTTTTCAAAGGGGCACTTAATATCACAAGTTTTGCAGTGTATACAGTTTGTATAGTTTATTTTCAATTCTTTTTGATCCGGATAAGACAACGATGGAATCATTTCATAAACAGCAGCTGGGCAAAAAATTGTGCAAGGCGATTTATAATTAGGCTCGCAGACGGTGCGGCAAACATCACCATTTTGAAGCAATAGATGATTAGGCGAGTCTTCGTCATGCATAGTCCCCGTCAAGTACACACTTGAGAGTTTATCCATGAATAAAATACCATCGGTCTTAGGCAACCGATTTTGCTCTTCCATTTCAATTTGATTCGGCCAAACCTCATTCACCGGTAAAGTTGACTTCGCATCCAAATGAGACCTCATACGATCCACAAATCCGCGACCTCCCGTAACCTCTTGAAACGCAATCAAAGGTAACGCCGTAAATACCCCCTTCGACAAAGTTTGATGAAAATTACGAACACGATAAAGCTCCGTCTTAACAAAGCTGTTTTGGATTTTTTTGTCATAAGACGACAGCGCCGCACTGGACAGGTCACCATTAAGAACAGAATCCAAAGCTACTTCCCCGGCCAGCATGCCCGACTTCATGGCGAGGTGAATCCCTTTAAGCTTTTGTACATCTACCATACTTGCTGTATCGCCACAAACCATCCATCCGGGACCGAACAGTTTTGGCATTGAGAACCATCCTCCCGCTGGAAGCGTTTTGCCCCCGTATGCGATAACTCTGCCGTCTTTAATCATGTCAAAAACGAAAGGGTGAGTCTTTAGCTTTTGCAATTCGCGATGAGGATCAAGCAAAGGGTCTTTAGTGTCCAGATAGGCAACAATACCCACTATAATTTTATCGTCTGGTAGAGTGTAAATGAAGGTGCCACCAATACTCTTACTTAGAGGAAATCCAAGAGTATGTATGACCTTTCCCGGTGTAATTGATCCTTTACGACACTGAATGATCTCTTTTACACCTTCTTCGTACACATCATGGTTTTTACCTTCAAACAGGTTTAACTTCTTCGCATGAGTTCGAAACAACGATCCTCGAGTGCCTTCGGCAAATACTGTCACTTTCGACTTTACAATAATTCCTGGCTCAAAGTTGCCTTTGGGATTTCCGTCTTTATCACGTCCTTTATCGCCGGTACGAACTCCGACAACGGTATCTCCATCATACAGAACTTCGACGGCTGCAAATCCAGGAAACACCATAATTCCTTTTTGTTCGCACAATTGCCCCAACCAGCGATTTACTTTAGAAATTGATACGATATAGTTCCCATGGTTCTTAAATGGGGGTGGCGTCATCGGCAGTTTAAAGTTGCCCGTTTTCGAAAGATAGTGGACCTCGTCTTCTTTTACTTCTGACTCAAACGGGAAGCCCATTTCTATAAAGTTAGGAATTAACTCTTTCAAAGCCGAAGGATTCATGACCGCACCAGAAAAACTATGTGCCCCAACTTCAGATGCCTTTTCTAGAACCATGATAGTTGGCATTTCAGCTGAAAAATTGGGATCAGCACTCTTTCGTTGTTCATACAAATTAGCGATCTGCAAAGCACAAGACAATCCGGCTACGCCCCCTCCTACAATTAGAACATCTGTCTCCATTTCTTCGCGCTGAAAACCGTCTGGTAAAGGAAAAAAATTATTTTTCATATAACTCCAATTATTCCGTACTTAATGAAGATTCAGAGGCTTCGGTGGTAGATTGAATTTTTCTTAAAGGCTGGCTGTACTGAGAAAGAACCTTCAGCGGGGTTTCATCTTGTAAGATCACATTTTGCTTGCTCTTTATATTTGACGACAATGCTTCAAATATTTCTAAATCTACACCTTCGGCAAGTACTGAAAAACTGCATAGTAGAAACACCAGGCTTAGATAAACACGAAATTGACTCATTAACACCCCATAATCCAAAATACCTACAAGCATATTGCCATAATATTGAGTAGACACTCAACTACTAGATCATATACGACTAGCGCTCTTGTTGCTTTTGACATTTTGCACACACACTGATTGTTTAAAAGTTATATTTATATGAGGTCTGGATGACCTACCCGAATGTCGATATAAAGCATTTTTTCTGCGTTTATACCTCATTTTAGTAAGCATCCCCAACTTAATGCAATTGGCTGCTTAAAACATGCCTATTGCAAATATTTAAAGCATATAAAGTGGAGATCAAAAGTTATTTTCTATATCCAACATTTGAATCGGTGTCACACTATGTGCCTTCCAAAAAAATTTCTCCAGCTATCCACTCTACTGATTTCTGGCACCGATGACTATCCATTGGTATTTGCTTTTTCACATTTTCAATCTGAGTCCGATCTAGCTCTATGACCTGAACTGCGGGCGCGTCATCGAGATCGACGAGGACCTCTCCCCAAGGCGATACACACAATGCATGACCATAGGTTTCACGAGTCAATCGTTCATTTTTTCTAGAAAAATGAGGGCCTTTTTGCGCACTAGAAACAACATAGCATTGGTTTTCGATGGCTCGAGCTCGATTCAAAACATGCCAATGGGCCGTTCCTGTTTTCTTTAAGAAAGCGGCCGGGATCAGCAAAACATCAACCTTTAATGAATTGTAAAATCGATACAGCTCTGAAAAACGAAGATCATAACAAATTGATTGACCAAATCTCCAGCCTTTTAGCTGAAACACAAAAGGGGCTTCTCCTCGTCGAAAGCAATCTGATTCACGAATTGCTTTTTCTTGATTGAGCTGAATATCGAACAAATGAAGTTTAGAATAAGCCTTAATAATCTTCTGAGACGGAGTTATAAGAACGGAGGAGTTCGAAGGAACCCCATTTTCAATAAGAGAAATCGAACCCAAATGAACATATACTTTTTTTTCCGCGCATTTCTTGGCAATGGATTTCAGCTCCTCAGACTCCAATTCAAGATACTGAATAGGCTCCACTTCATCGATACGAAAAAAAAGTGCATTTTCTGGAAAAAATACAATATCGACATCAGTTTCTATACAGTCTATGATTTCCAAAACTTGATTAACATTTTTTACAACATCATCATTTGAGTTAAGCTGAGCCAAGCCAATCTTTATTTTAGACACCCACTACATCCCCTCACAACGTATTGATAAAATACTCTTTGCCACTACATCTTCGATGGCCATTTTATTAACAGCTTTATTATTTAAAAATTCTTCTGAATTTTCATCAAAATCAAATGGCAGTTTCTCGTAGGGAAAACTACGTATAGACTGACTGACTAAACCATCAAACTCTTCAGCAGTTAATACCGACTTAAGAAAATTCTTATTTTTACAATAGACGAATAAATTCGCCTGACTTAACCAATTATCTCTATTGTCACTAGGAACTTTATTACCCCAAGCTATTGCGTTCATAATCAAAAAGAAATTTTTTGAGTTTTCAAAAAGTGGTTTCTCATCAACAAGTCCCGCAAAGCATTCACCATCAAGCTGGTTTATCCTGGTGAGCGCTTCATTTATAATTTCGAAATAATCAATACAACTCCCAACAGTTTTACCCGTTTTACAACTAACGACAGCGCTACCAATTTTTGCAGGAAGAACATTCTTTCCCTCTCGTCGGCCATACAATTTACCTACCATACTCAAGCGATATGACTGCAATTGATTATGACAAATCGAGTAAGGTGGATCATAAAAAAACATTATGACAGCGACAGCCCCAACAACGATAAATGGAAGATATGCTTTATTAATTTTTCCCACTAGTAAACTCTCAGGCAGAAAGATTTAAACACGGCCTACTTATTATCGCCGTTTTCACAAAAAACTGAAAGAAGTTTCCCATATTCACCGGACCATAAAATACACCGTCAAAACAGATTCTGTTCTATTCATTCAAGAGTAAGTCCAAGTATCACTACAAAAGATTATTATTACTGCCCCAGAGATAAGTAATTCAGAGACATTTCACAGGAGATATTCGTCACTCGTCTCCGATCAAGATATTTGGTTAATTAGAAATTGACAAAGGACCAATGAAAATACTAATTTGGAACGCACATCGGAGAGTAGCGCAGTTTGGTAGCGCACCTGCCTTGGGAGCAGGGGGTCGCAGGTTCGAATCCTGTCTCTCCGACCATTATTTTAATTTATACCATTATATTCGAACATTCTCTGTACTGATCATATAAAGACTCCATAAATACCGCTAAAAAGAACGTAATATAATCTTTACGAGAGTAACCATCATCCTTCTTTCTATTGGATGTCTATCGCTTTATATAATCTATTACGACACTTTTTATACATGCGGAGAGATTAGCATATTTTGATACCCAGGACATATGAGACACCTATGTTCCTATAAAGCATGCGAGGAAGGATTGGAGCGTTCCTCTGATGACAACATAATCATATGGAGACCGAGGACATATATCAAATCTTCGAGTTAGATATTGCTCTTACAACCTACAAATATAGTGGCTTTATGAATTAATAAAAAAAAACCCAATCAAAAGATTGGGTTTTTCTTATTAATACTAAGTCTATATAGACTACTTAACTGGCTGAATCTTGCTAATATGAACTGGAGACTCTTTTTTCAAAAGACCATCTTTTTTATCAAAGTGTGTTTTAACGTTAACACCTTCAACCAAGGCAACATCTTTCTTTGCATAAAATCTAATAATAGTACCAGTTTTACCTTTATCAGCACCACTGATAACTTTAACTTTTAAACCCTTTTTATACGCTGTTTTCACGAGTCAGCTCCTAATTTTTTTTTGCTATTGATTGAACAAGCTCTTGCTTGATTTTAAGTGCTCTCTTTGAAAGATTTTGATCATTCTGATTTAATACAAAAGTATCAAAACCACCTACATGATCAATAGTTCTCAAGGTACTCACTGCTAGTTTTAATTTAAAAAACTTTTTTAAACGTTTGCTGAATAGTCGTTTGTATTGAACATTCGGCTGAACAAGCTTTTTAGTTTTAATGTTCGAGTGACTGACCAGATTTTTGATTACGGGCTTTTTACCCGAAAGTTCGCAGATTGCCATACAAAACCTTTGATAATTAGTTAAAAATAAAGTAAATGAAACCTAATAAATTTTTATTAAAAAATCAATATCTATTAAAGGATGATTATGAAAAATGATACCACAAAGACAAAAAAGAAAAAGGTGACCGCAAAATCGGTTATGCAAATCGATTATAAAGACCCAGTTTCTTTATCTAAATACATTGCAGACGGTGGCAAAATCGTTCCTTCTCGCATTTCTAAGCTTAAAATGTCTCAACAAAAGATGGTAACTAAAGCGATTAAAAAAGCCCGCAATTTGGGCTTACTATCAATCGGAATGGACCACTATGATACTTCTTCAAAAGTTGAACAAATCTCTCCAGCGCCATTCGAAGTTTAATTTTAATCTGTAAATTTTATAAAGAAAGGGAACGCAAAACGTTCCTTTTTTTTTGCCTATCGTCGAAAAAGACACCCCGGCCAAAACTTCTGAAAATAGGCTATATTGAACGAAAAATAAAATGCTCTAAACATCATCTAAACAACAAAAAAATTCAATACGACCAACATACAAAAAAACTATTCATATACGATAAATTTTAGGCAAAAAAAAGCCCGGATAAACCGGGCATAAGACTGGCGTCGTGCTACTCTTTCACACGCTTGCGCATGCAATACCATCGCCGCAAAAAGGCTTAACTGCTGAGTTCGGAATGGGATCAGGTGTATCTCTTTTGCTATAGACACCATTAAAAATTGTATATCTTTAATGTTTTAACTTTTCAACAAGTCTCTCAACTTCTTAAGAGACTTGTAAAATATTTAAGTGATTTTTAGGTTTATTTGATGAAGTCTCACGACCTATTAGTACGAATTAGCTGAGCACATTACTGCACTTACACCTTTCGCCTATCAACCTCGTAGTCTACAAGGGGTCTTTAGGACATAGTCGAGAAATCTAATCTCGTGGTTTGCTTCCCGCTTAGATGCTTTCAGCGGTTATCATTTCCAAACTTAGCTATCCAGCCATGCCACTGG
>JAEUWH010000006.1 GCA_016785955.1 Pseudobdellovibrionaceae bacterium
TCCGGATTCCCAGAGGATATGTTTGACTTCTTCTTTTGACATCTTTTTCATATGTCAATACTCGGATATTTGAGTGCAGCGTCAACTACTTAATTGCAGCGTCCAGAGCTAAAACTATTTTTTATAGGAAAAATTTGGGAACACTCGACATGTCTAACTATTAAACACCAGAAACAAAAATTCCGCTCTTATCCAAAGACAATAGCTATTTATCGTGTTTAAACCCTATCTATTTCTTTAAATGTGACACGATTTTTGTAGTAACTTTGAATATGACTGGCCATTTTAAACTTTTCACACTGCTTACCATTTTAGTCTTCGTGCTGAATGCCTGCACAAAAAAGAAGTCCGCCGGCACAAAAACACCCTCTCCCGTCGTTAAAAATACGGACGACGGCATTACCGCCCAACTCCCTTTGCCAGCCCCATCAAAAGATGACAGAGACGATTCTATAACTAACGCCGATCCCCAGCGAACCCCAACACCAGGACCGACTTTAAATCCTGCCAATCCTGATCAGACCACGGAAAGTCCAGCCGAACACGACACCACCGTCGACGGCTCGATCAAAGAGGCCCCGCCCGCACCCAATGCATCCACCACGACGTCCGCAGACCAAAAAAAAGCTACAGATCTGGCCGCATTCCAAAACTGCACGTCAGAAAAAATAGAAAATCTGATGAGCATTGCAAAACAAAAAAGACCCGCGGGCCTGCAAGGCCCGAAGATGCTAACTCTGTTCTTTACCAATACAAAATACGCTTGTGGTGGATATTATTCCTATAATGAAGAGGTCGAGGACATCATCCTGGCCAAGTTGGTAGAAAGTACACTGAAGCATTTTCCCGATTCAGGCCAGTTAGTTTCATTTTTTACAGAAGTGGAAACAAACGTTCGCAACAAGACCATGAGCGAAGAACAACGCAATCTGATCTATGACTCATTTGGCAGTGGCGTCGAGCTTGAATCCAGTGGCGTGCAGTTTTTTGGCAGCCTGGAAGCCTCAAAAGTGTCTGCCGACTCCATTTCATTTTCTTTCAATCGCTTCACGGGGCAGCAAACAACACGTCTATTTATTGACTACGAACAAACAAAATCCAACACTCTTGATTTAAAAGACACCTCTACCTCGACCCTTCGCTTCGTTTTTGATTTTTCTGCAAAAAAAGGAAACTTGTACAAACTCGTTATCATGGATGGCGACACAAAAATTGAAACCTACTTTGATTTTGTTTCAGGCAAAGGAGACATGAAAAAACTTCGAGCTGGGGAATTGGTCACCATCAGCTTTGCCCACGATTCATGGACCTCCGTAATTGCTCACCAGTTAAAAAAACTGGTCTTAGCAAAATCCCCACAATTGGCAAACAGGCCGCTCAGCTATACCCGCACCCAGACCAACAATGCTTTGTCCCGCACATGCACCTTCAACGACCAAACCATTGCCTGCACAGATCCTGACTATGTAGGACGCGCGAGTATATCCTGGCCAGAGTTACTTCAGTCGATACGAAAATAACGAATAACAACGCTGATTGTCCGATTGCAGCTGAATTTTCAATAACAATAAATTCCAATCCAACGGCACGTCATCCATTGATATCCGCTCGATCCATTCTGCTAAAATAATCGACTTTTGATCTGTGAAAAGATCCCAAAAACCCGAAGAGTCTATCTCATCCGCGGATTCTAGACGATAAAGATCTACGTGAATGATCGTTAGGCCAAACGCGAAATAGGCATTATGCAAAGAAAACGTAGGCGAGGCCACCACAACATTTTGATCTTTGAGCAACTGCGAAATCAGCGTCGTTTTACCGGCACCCATCTGACCACTGATTCCTATGAATGTTTTTGGGTACACATAGGTTTTAAGCGTTTCAATAACGACGTTGATATCTTTCGTATCAATAATTTCTATACCAACAAGCTGAGTGTCCATATCTTTATCTTTATCTTTCCATACAAGTGATTGGCGAAGACTTCAATTGATTTCTCGGCCATATTTTTTTTCTTGAAGATATCGTTCTAAACAATATCTCACTCTACAAACGACGCCAGCTACAACTCAGGCGCCAAGACTTTAAAATAATCGGATGATTTCCTAGGAAGCGCCATTTGCAAAACCGCAGAGCCCGTCGAATCCGATGCCAAATAAATCCTTACATACGTCGATTGAGCATCCATTCTGAAAACATCAAAGCCTGACTGAAGAGCCGACTCGTACACACGATAGTTGAACATGTATATCGATGGACCTCTCTTGCTTTGCACGCAAGAAAAACCCGAGTTTGTTGAGGGGTTCTTACCGGCTAGCCGAGCACACTCGACAACTTTCGCAGCCTGCTGCGCATCAATCCGATTAGAGTAACTTTGAAATTCTGAAATATTCCCATAATATTTTGTATCAGAAAAATTCCAAAACTGGTTCCATGTGTTGGCTTTAGAAAAGCGAGTCCATTTGTTTGAATTTCGAATAATCCAATCTTGCTTCAACGACGCAAGCAAACTGGTCTCGGGAAAAATACTGCGAATATCTTGGATCGGCTCGATTTTAGATTTTCCAATAGCAACGATCTTCTTTTCTGCCCCCAAGTATTTTGCCGTTTGAATTCCTTCAACCACATTAAAGGAAAGAAAGTTATTATAGATCCAACCGAGTTCTATTGAATAGGACAAATCATCACACATCACCTCGTCCCCTTTGGCCTGCTCGGAACACTGTTTGGTTCGTGCCGCCAGTCGATCTTCCAAAGAAGCCACAACCAGTTCCTGGCCGCCAGCCGCAGTCACAGTCAGTTTTTTAAAAGACATTGTTCCTTTAATCGAGCCCATATCAATGGTTTTAAAGTCTTTATGACTACGTAAACTTTCGATCATTGCGTTCATACCCGCTTGAGACATATAGGGTGTGTAGAAATGAAATTCAGTTACACCATCAGCTGTATAGATATAAGATACATTTCGCATACGGTACAAATTCTGCCCATGTTGATTTTTCGCGTTCACCAAAATTTCATAGTAGGCCTCGTCGACATGACAACGATCTGGGGCATTTGTCCAATCTTGAATATTGCCCTCAAGAGCTAGATATTCTGAATACTCGCCCTCTTTGACCTTAGACACCTGACTCGCCGTCTTACCTTTAAGTAAGGCTAACACACATACGACAGAACTATTATCAGGCTCCTTGGGCAGTTGTTGAATCAAACGAGTCAATTCCTGTTCGGACAAAGGAGTCACAACCATTTCTGATTGTTGCATTTGCGCCAGGGCCATCGTTGTCAAAAGCGTTGTCAGTCCAAAAGCTATTTTACTAAATCGATACCGTTGCAAAGTTGTTGGGATTAATTTCCCATGGTTTCAACTGCAACCTCTTACAAAGTTAAAGTAATGCTATAAGTGTGCCTGGTTAATAGAAAATATAAAGTTAATAGAAGGCGATTGGAGTCTCAAAGTGAG
>JAEUWH010000010.1 GCA_016785955.1 Pseudobdellovibrionaceae bacterium
AAGGTCAAAATAACAAAGCAAAAGTGGTGATCAGAAAATCCTACGGATTTAAGACGGCAGAAGTTCTTAAAATCATGTTATATCATAAACTTGGAAAGCTTGAAGTCCCAGACCTAGCCCACAAATATTTTTAACGAACCGGAAATTGTGTAGTAACGAATGATCCGTTGAAAAAATCGATTAGTCGATTTATTTTGAAATTCACGCCACCATTTTTTTATTTTTTCCACTTCAGATTAAAAACCTCATCTTCTTTATTGTTTTGTAATTTCAAGATTAAATTTTGCTTAACGCTGACATTGGCAAAAATTCGCACTCGATTTTTTATTTTTGGAAGCAATTCATCTTTTTCAAAAACAGCCTTGATTGTCGTTAAATCTTCATTGTTAGCTAAAATTTGAATTTTCATGGAATTGGAGGAAATCGGCTTTTTGGACTTTGTTAAAATGAAAACATCGGCAAAGTAGGATTTAATCGATTCATTCCATTTGAAAGTTCCACCTTCTACGTCAAACTTTTCTTTTTTTGAAGATAGAATCGAAAAACGTAAATCCTTTTTTGAGGGCTCGATTTTCGCGGCATTTTTTACCGGCGGCGCAGGTAAAGAAAAATTTGGAACTTTGTTCCGGACAAAAACAAGGTCGTCGTAATCCGATGAATGATCTACCTTTAGAATAAATCCATAAGTGAACCCGTCTCCATATACAAACAGGTTACTTGTCGTATTCGATAGCGGCTGAAGCGTTATGTCTGAATCAATAAATTCGATACTGAAGTAATTCTGATTACCGATAACTACTTTTTTCGGTGGCGATGAGAACCTAAGAACAGTAGATCGGCCCGTCATCAAATGAATAACGGGCATTTCTTGGCTATTCGTCGGAAGCGTTCGCACTTTTCCCGCAAAAGCCATCATCGGAATAAATACGGACACAAGTGTAAACCATCTATTTATTTTCATGCTCGATCACGCCATTAATATAAAGTCCCACCGGATTAAAAAAGGTCTTTGCTCCTTCAGAAAGAAGCAGACTAATTTCCGTTGGCACAACCACGGGAATGCCGTTGATCCGAAGAACTCGATCAAAAGTGGCAAGCACCGCCTGGTCCGATACAATCGGGCGAATTCGAGCGACCGATTGTTCAACCGAGTCTCCGGGTTTATTCTGAAATCCTTTTTTTCCAAATTCCTCAAGAAGTTTGGCTCTTAAAGCTTCTGTCGTGTAGGGCTCAAGCTTTTTGACAATGACCTGAGGCTCAAAACTTTCCCATTCGTAACGTGCTTCGATAAATTCTGATATGAGCTGCGCAACTGACTCTTTAGTCGGTTTAAGATCTGATTTTTCTACCGCAAGTGAGCGGTACGCTGAATTATCGCGCTCGATCACAAGCGGCGTTTCCTGGCCGACAAATAAGACGACCAACAGCAAAAGTCCAATGACCCCAAGCAAGCTCAAGATAATCCTTTTTTGAAACTGCTGATTTTTCTGCATATAAGTCCATCTTTCAAAATAACTATTCTCCTGTTCGTTTAACATTATTGTTTCCTTGTCGTTTGTTTGTTTTTCTTCTCAGAAGGTTCCACTTTTTTCTTAGGATCGTTTTTCCCCATTTGCTCCCAGCCCCGTTTAGCCATCGCTACTCGCGATGTGATCGGGCTCATTTTTCGTTGCAGATAATTGGACACGGGCCGCGCTCCAAAAATAGCGGCGCCGGTTCCTTTGCTTAAGGCGGCTTTTGCGGCGAGCTTGGAGGCTCCGAAAGCGGCATACGCGGGAGCTGCTGCGAGTCCTGATGCCATCGAGTTCAAACCATCACCTAGCAAAGATTTTGTTGTCATCGGTACAAACAACAGCGAAAGCCCAACGCACAGATTAACAGCGATAAAACTAAACGATGTGGCCCAGTCTTCTCCGGCCTGATTTGATGTGATGAGCTTCAACATTAAAACACCCAGAATCGCCGCAACGATTTTCCAGAGCACAACATTGATAAGACCTTTATAAAGGCTTGCCGTGATGTAAGCGGATTTTTCATTAACAAAGGCTAAAATCATCAGCGGTGAAGCAATAAATAAAATGGCCCATACAAAATGAATCAAGGCGTTCGCGACAAACACACCAAGGTAGGCGATAAAGTAAGATAAAAGCCCCATGATGTAGACAATGGTACTGCGGACTTGAAACCATCCACCGCTTGAATCTGATGAAAATTTCTGTCCGATTTCTTCAAGAGTTGACCATAGGGGTTTGATGCCGTCAATTTTTTCTGCAACCCCATCACCAAGAAGGGCGATGGTATTGATCGTGTAATCAAACGTCAGAAGTAAAAAGACAGAAACTAAAACACGTTTCAGAACTTTACTGGGGTTGGGGCTTCCGTCAGGAAGATTCATAAATTCAGAGATAATGCTGATAACAAAAACGGGAACGATTAGAACCCAATACAAATCCAAAATATGGCCGCGAAGATCCCGTGCTACCTCCGGCAAGAAATCAAACATCTAAAATCTTGGTAAACTCATACTGCCGGTGAATGCTTTTGACGTGGTGGCCACTTCTTTCGAGAATCGCTGAAATTTCATGACATCTTGTTTTTCCTCTCTATTTTTCGCCGCCAAATCGGCGCTTTGAACTTTTAAAAGCTGTGCATTCATCCGCAAGATTTGATTCAATGTCAGTAAAATTTGAGAATTGATCTGCGCTTGCATCCGCATGGCGCCCTTCGGCGACATATCCCACGACCGGGCTTCAAGCCGCGCCGAGTTTTGTTCCTGCTTTTCCGCATAGTCCGTTGCGGAGTTCACCATTTTTAAACTCTCGGCCACCGCCAAATCGTTAATTTGCTGAAATGATTCATCGGGACTTTTCGGAATAGCTCCGTAAATCTTTTCAATTTCTTGAAGTGATCGTTTAAATGTGCGAAGTTCACCCAGAATTTTTTCGTCTTTAATTGGCAGCGATTCAAGTAACCGAATAGACGCATCAAGCCCGCTGTTGATTTCGTGCATATAGGCTTTGGCATCTTTAGAATACTGAATCATCATTTGAAGCTGCTGATAATGACGGATACTTTGTTCGACAAGTTTTATTAGGTAGCTAACGGCAGCCCATCCGGAACCATCACTAAACGCCCATGTCGGGGGTGTTGCCAGCGTGAAACTGGTAAATAAAACAATTATAGCTTTTTTTATAGAGACTCCTTTTTTGAATTAAAAAATTTAGGATTTTTTTAGGAAAATTGAATTTAGGATGAAATTAGAAAATACATGAAATTAAAGCGTGTCAGTGCTTTGTTGACCGCTGCGCTACTGAGAAGTGTTAAGACTCCAATTTCTTGGAGTCTACTGAAATAATTTTCGACAAAAAGAAGTGATTAATAGACAGTTATTTTTCTAAAAATAAAACGACCACTGGACTCTGAAAAAGAAACAGAGACCTTAGATGTTTTTCCTGATTTTAAAGAAGAAAAAACATTTCTTAATTCACTTGCACAGTCTTCACCATTTAAATCCGTATATAACGCATATGCAACACCATTTACCGAAAATAAGTTCTTTCCTGTAAAACTGTCTTTCTTACACGCGATGGAAATATAATTCGCATAAGTATGTTCAAGAACCAAACCTGCATGCATCTCTGGATGATAGTGATCATTCTCAATAAGTCTAACAAATGGACTGTCGTGCCCGACATCAAATACAAACTCATTCGCAAATGCCATGCTTGAAAATAATGAAAAAAGTAACAAACTGATTTTCTTCATAAATTGCCTCCATATTAATTACGAAGAGTTTCCGAACCAATGTCAATAAATCTAAAGTACTTAAAATAAGCTGTATTGGTTAAACGAGATCTATTCTTTACACTCAGTTGCTTCCAAAACATATGTGTCTTCAGAATCCAGCTGATTAACTTCGGTAATATTTCTCATGGCATGCAAAGAATACTGAGTTTCATTAATCTTAAGTATGTCGATGGCGAGTCGAACGGTTAGTGCAAAATCAGGGCTACTCTTGCTGGACAGCTTTCCCTCATATCGGAAATGATCTCCTAAGCTATCGTTCGTATAAGAGCCACGATCTAAAAATGCCGATGCTAAATCCCAGTAATCTGTTTGTTGAGCTGTTGAGTATCCTTTATAAAGAGTAAAAAACATTGTCGGGATTTCATTTTTAGTGCTTTCGTCAACAAACAGCACATCCTTATCTGCCTTAATACGGGTGAGGGTATTATAATTTGGATTCGCAATGACCGCTTGACCATTGACTTTGATGGTTCGGTAACAGCCTGCATATTTTTCAAAGCTCGTACTTGCAAAAGACGTATTCGCATCTGCCGCTGTTGAATCTAATTTTTTCGCACAGGCCATATTTGCTGAAAGGGCTATGACAATAAAGATTTTTTTCATTTTTATCCTCCTTGAATATTTATGAAAAATTAATCACAGTTAAATTTTTTAAGTGCTTCTTTAGAAATATTTTTTCTATCAATTTTGTAGGCGGTAATGACTTCATCGCATAATTGAATTGCGGGAGGGCTTACTACTTTTTCACTCCATTCCACTTTGGGCAAAGCTGCGGCCAGCGTAAAATTAAAAATTTGAACCATATATTCATAAGCTTTTTGCGTTCCTTGAAAGTATTTTGGAATTTCTGAAATTTGCTTACGCTCATTCAGGTGGGCTTCCATTTCATTTAGGAAACGATCATTGTCTGAATTCCCTCGACCCAAAGTTTTTTGTAAAACATGAGTTAACTCATGGACCACATCCGCGCTTGTACGCCAAAGAGGACTACCTACCGGAATTTGAATATTGATCTGCCCGTTATCAAGATAAGAAGCGTGATTAGGCTCACTGCCGACAATGCTAGGGACTAAGGTGACTTTAAACGTAGGCTCAAGCCAGTCTGGTCTAGCGATCATTCCTAATTGAGAGACATTATAGGCGCTTGCAACTTGATTGCGTATTTTAAGACTTGTTCTCGTATTAGCAAATACGCCCCAAACATACATTTTGTTGGTCGCCGAAGACGATCTTGAATCTATATAACTACTGCCAAAAGTAGGACAGCCATGGGCAGCTATATCTTTTGAAAATTCAGCTAACGGTATTTTTTGTGGCAGATAGGCGACGGGAAGCACAATCTTCCAAGCCTGCTGATTTCGCGCGATCACCGTCTGCATAAGATAAATTCGATCACTGGGTTCAATGTCTACAACAATGTAGACAAAATCTTTACCCTCGTTACTAGAATTTATTTTGAATTGATTTAGGCCTCCTAAAGTTGGCCCACAAATGCTATGCTGCAAATCCATACCAAAAAGATGACCATTGATAAGGTGGGTCCCAAGCGGATGTTGCAAATTAGCCCTTGGCCCCATAGCTTTAGAGTAGAGAATCTCGCCATCTTTACCTTTGATGACTTTATCCGTGTCTTCGTTATCAACAAGAATTTTTAGAGCCTTTTCTGGGTCAGTTTCAATACGACCTAAACTACATTGAAGATTTTCCCCACGAGAAACTAGGACTCGATAAACACCCCAATTTTTATCTGGTAAATAAACAGTATTAAAATTCTCTGGGTCGTTTTCAGAAGTACTGATCTCATCGACAGAACACTTTCGAAGCCCTATCTTTTTGAAATGAATTCCTTCTCTAAAGCCATCATTTTCAGGCAGCTGAAACTTCAAAATTGGAAGAGCATGAACGAACCAATCTCCGCCACCACTGCTCTCGTTTCCAGCCGCCCAAGAAAAAGGTGCTGATAAAATAACAGCACAAAAAACGGTTATTTTTTTTAAAAGTATCTTCATGGCTTACTCCAAAACAATACTAGGTTCTGTAGCTCATTCTACTCAGGTGTCAATTAAGAGATAGATTAAATTAATTAATTATAAATTTATTAGTTGAGTTTTACTCTGCTTATGAATATGAAGTATTCATGAGTTCGTCGATTTTTGATTTCAAAGGCTATAAAGATTATTTAAATAAGGTTCTAAGTACTGAAAGTAAAAAGCGCAGTGGAAAACGAGCGCTTCTCTCAAAAGCCGTTAATTGCCATTCGGCGTATGTTTCGCAGGTCCTCAATGGTCAATCTCATTTTAGTCTGGAACAAGCTGATAAGATCAATATTTTTCTTAAGCACAGTAAAATAGAATCCCATTTTTTTCTTCTTCTCGTACAACACGGCCGTGCTGGAACAGAAAACTTACGCCGTCATTTTCTAGAACAAATAAATCAAACCCTTGAAAAACAATTTGATCTAAAAAATCGGCTTCAATTTAAAAAGATTCTTTCTAAAGAAGATCAGGCTCGATACTACAGCGCTTGGTACTTTGCTGCAATTCACGTGTTGGTATCAGTTCCTGCCATGAAAACCAAAGAAGATTTTAGTCAGTATCTAGGTATCTCTATAGATAAAACATCGGAAGCATTAGATTTCCTAAAGTCTGTTGGGTTAATTGTAGAAAGTGGTAACAGGTATGAGGTGGGTACTGGCAGCATCCATTTAGGTCGAGAATCAGCTATGATTTCCAAACATCATACCAATTGGCGATTGCAGGCGATTCAAAGCCTGGACAATGGAACTGCAAATGACCTTCACTACTCGTCAGTTATTACCGCCTCTGAGCAGGATTCTACTAAAATTCGCGAGATCATGGTGAAGGCAATTGAGGAAATACGGGCCGTCGTTAAGACCTCACAAGATGAATCTGGATTTTGTTACAGTTTGGATTTTTTTGAATTTCGAAAGTAATTAAACTTCCAAGGTGCATAGTCTGCATTAAAAAAGAAAACACAATCTATTAGCAAAGGAATTTTTTGTCGCCTGTGCGTTTGACTATAGCGAAGACCGCTGAAGCCACTAAAAATACTAGAATTCATAGCTCGAGAGTTTAACTTGAAAGTTGAAAATGCTCATCAAAGTAATCTAAATGGAGCTTAAAGACAGTAGCCTATAATTTGATTTTGGGCCTCTATGTGCATTTTTGACCGCGGTGCTATTTAGCTACTCGGCCTTCAGATCAAATATATTTCAGCTCATTAAAGCGAACTCATTGGACCTATTTTCGGCGTCAGAAGCAAAACCCGATTTAACCAGTCTTTTACAGCGGCAAAATCGCTAAAATTAAAGAAGCGGAACGGCACCAATTCGATTGTAAATCAGAGCTGGTTGTCGAAAACAGCCCCGGGCTGCAATGCAATAGCTACTCCCAGTCTGGAAATCGCGGAGCTAAAGTCTCCTCCAATTGTTTTAGAAAATCTAAAAATTCCGTTATCACAAGTGAATAAAGTTTTAGAATTTTTAGTTCGCACTCAGCTATTATTTTATGAAAACGGTGAATACAAACAAGGTCCATCACGTCTGCATATTGGAGCTGAATCTCCATTTGTTAG
>JAEUWH010000070.1 GCA_016785955.1 Pseudobdellovibrionaceae bacterium
TGCCCGAGTGCCGGTCCCACGGGAGGCGCTGGATTTGCCTTTCCTGCCGGTATTTGCAATTTGATCATACCTGTAACTTTTTTTGCCATTTCCCACTCCTGCAAATATAAACGAATACCCCTTCTATTCTAAAAAGGGGTAAAATCCAAATACTTTTTAATATTATTTATAATAAATTTAAATTAAGTTTTTTCGACTTGAACGAAATCAAGCTCAACCGGAGTTGAACGACCGAAGATACTTACCGCAACCTTAACCTTGCCTTTATCTTCGTTAATTTCCTCAACTACGCCATTAAAATTACTGAACGGCCCATCAACCACAATAACAGCATCTCCAACAGAGTACTTGATTTTTTGCTTTGGCTTCTCAGCTACGCCAGCCATCTGCTGAGTGACTCGCAAAACTTCCGCCTCGGGAACTTCTGGCGGTCTTAGCTTACCACCTACAAAACCCGACACCTTTGAAGACTGACGAACAAGCTGCCATGTTTCGTCATTCAAATTCATCTTAATGAAAATATAACCTGGGAAAAATTTTCTAGACTTTGTTTGTTTTTGACCCTTTACAAGCTCAACAACGTTCTCGGACGGAATTAAAATCTCGCCGAAATGCTTTTCCATTTTTTTTGTTTTAATTTTTTCTTCAATGGCAGACTTAGCCGTTTGCTCGCAGCCAACCTGAGTGTTTACGATGTACCATTTTTTCTGAAGTTCCTGATCCATTCTCACTCCCCGCCTAGTTAATGATACCCTTAACAATAAAATTCGACAAATAATCAAAAACCGTAATAATCACTGAAGAAATCAAAACGAAAATAATCACAACAACTGTCAACGCCGTTGTGTCTTTCCTAGAAGGAAACACCACTTTACTGATTTCAAGAATAACGTCACGACCCCAACCTAAAATTTTAGGATTAAACTGAAGAAATAAAAACAACCCAAAACCAACTACAACAGGCAAACCATGCTTAAAAAGATCACTTTCATTTAATCGAGCAATAACCGCAAACGCAGCCGAAAACGATTTTAAAATCAAATGCAAACTAAAACCAATCAACCCTGCGAAAATCGCAAAACTTAATGTCAAAATTTTTTCATTATTTTTATTCATATAATTCTCAACTTCTAATTTAAGGTATTTAAACACCTAATTTTATGTCCAATTTTTACTATTTTTAAAACACTAAAAATTGAACCTAAAATTTGGCAGGGGCGGAGGGATTCGAACCCACGACCTAACGATTTGGAGTCGTTCGCTCTACCGCTAGAGCTACACCCCTAAACAAAAAAACCCCCAAGGTCACCCCTGGGGGTTTACAATGACTACTCAATGATGTCTACAACAACACCAGCGCCTACCGTTCTACCACCCTCACGGATCGCAAAACGTAGCTCTTTTTCCATAGCGATTGGGTTGATCAACTCTACAGAGATCTCAACACGATCACCAGGCATAACCATTTCTGTTCCCGCTTTAAGAGTTACAACACCTGTAACGTCTGTCGTACGGAAATAGAACTGAGGACGATATCCATTAAAGAATGGAGTATGACGTCCACCTTCTTCTTTAGTAAGGATGTACGCTTCAGCTTTGAATTTTTTATGAGGCTTAACAGTTCCAGGCTTAGCAAGAACTTGTCCACGCTCAACTTCTTCTTTTTTAGTACCACGAAGAAGAACACCACAATTATCCCCAGCTTGCCCCTCATCTAACAATTTACGGAACATTTCAATACCCGTAACCGTTGTTTTTTGAGTTGGACGAAGACCGACGATCTCGATCTCTTCATTTACTTTAATAATACCGCGTTCTACACGGCCAGTAACAACAGTTCCACGACCAGAAATCGAGAACACATCCTCAACTGGCATTAGGAAAGTTTTATCAACAGCACGAACTGGCTGAGGGATATAATCATCACAAGCAGCCATCAACGCTTTGATTGAAGGACGACCTAATTCTGAAGTGTCACCCTCAAGGGCTAACTTCGCAGAACCTTTTACTATTGGAATCTTATCACCAGGGAATTCGTATTTGCTTAACAACTCACGAACTTCCATCTCAACAAGCTCAAGAAGATCTTTATCATCAACCATGTCTACCTTGTTCATGAAAACAACAAGAGCAGGAACACCCACTTGGCGTGCAAGAAGAATATGCTCGCGAGTTTGAGGCATAGGACCATCCGCAGCCGAAACAACCAGGATCGCGCCGTCCATTTGAGCAGCACCAGTGATCATGTTTTTTACGTAGTCAGCATGCCCCGGACAATCAACGTGTGCATAGTGGCGTTTTTCAGTTTCATACTCAACGTGAGTGGTAGAAATAGTAATACCACGCTCGCGCTCTTCAGGAGACTTATCGATTTGATCATAAGACATCGCTTGAGCTTTACCATCAGCCGCTAGGGTAGTTGTAATAGCAGCAGTTAGAGTTGTTTTTCCATGATCGACGTGACCAATGGTGCCGATATTAACATGCGGCTTACTTCTGTTAAACTTCTCTTTAGACATTATATCCTCCTGAGAGATAATTTTTTTTAGTTTCTATAAAACCGTTATACTTCAAATTCAAAATCTTTAACAATACCGTTTTTACAATAAAGTGGAGCCCGTGATCGGAGCCGAACCGACGACCTCACCCTTACCAAGGGTGTGCTCTACCACTGAGCTACACGGGCACTCATCAAGCCTCAGATTTCAAAATACAGCTTCCGTATTTAAAACCCTGAAACTTAGATGGAGCGGGAGACGGGTCTCGAACCCGCAACCCTCTGCTTGGAAGGCAGATACTCTAGCCAATTGAGCTACTCCCGCTTTTTTTAGTGAATTAAACGGCTAAGACCTTAAACATCGGCCCTTAGACCTTATCCAAAACTAAGCTTTCGCCAAAGCTTCAGACATCCTAATTTAACTAACCGAATAAATCTCGATCTTATCCGTTTAATTCACTAAAGTTTCCTCAATCGAAATTTTGTTTTCACTCAAATTCAATTGATTTTTGCCCGCAAAACTTGGTGGACAGGGAAGGATTCGAACCTTCGTAGACGTAAGCCAACGGATTTACAGTCCGTCCCCTTTAGCCACTCGGGCACCTGTCCATGGAGCTGGTTATGGGACTCGAACCCGCAACCTGCTGATTACAAATCAGCTGCTCTACCAATTGAGCTAAACCAGCATTTAAATACAAAAACGCGTTCTCTTTTTAAAGATAACCAAACTTATTTATTAACAAATGCGGACAGAGTCAAAGATAATTATTTGACTTGCATGTAACTGAACGCGGCATACCTCTCTTGCCGCCAGTGAATTAGGCATCTAGGACACCAGAGCATTCTCGCCACAAAGGTCTAGTCACTTTTTTGCTGATTACTTAGGCTTTCTTAAAATTTTGCCGACGATATTCATACATGGACAACGCTGCGGCCACCGAAACATTGAAGCTGGCTTCTGACGACGCCTGAGGAATCGACACCAGCTCGTCACACAGGGTTTCCGTCGTAGACCGCATTCCCTTGTCCTCCGCACCTAAAACCAGAATTGTTCTGGGAGCCAACTGAACGTCAAAAATAGTCTGTCTACCTTTGTGACTTAGACCATAAACCCAAAAACCTAGCTCTTTAAAACGCTCGATCGGGTTTTTGAAATTTGTTTCCGACATGATGGGCACATGCTCGACACCACCACAAGCCACCTTATGAGTTGTCGGAGTTAAATCGACCGACCGATTATCTGGAATATAAATACCATCCGCATTTAACAACCACGCCGACCGAGTGATCGCGCCCAAATTATGAGGATCCTCAACCCCATCTAAAAAAAGTAATAAACTTTTTTCTTTTAGATTCTCGTCATCAAACTCGGGCCGAGATTTTGCCCAAACGATCGCGTTTTGATGATTTGTATACAAATTGTCCAATACTGATTTGGCTTTTTCTTCGGCCACAAAACCGAAACGCTTGGACATGTCCAAAATTAAATTTTTTAGCTGGACTCCTAAATCTTTTGTAAAAACTACCTTACTGATTTGCTTTGGATTTACTTTTAGAACCTCGTGGACCGCATGAGTCCCCGCAATGATTCGCTGCTGAGGACTCGCGGCCTGACGCTGAGGACGATCAGTTCTCTTTCTGTTCACAAACGAATCCTGACTTTTCGACAGTGGCTTTCATTTTTTCAAAAACTGATTCACACACAGATGTCCCATTGCTTTGTCGCGCCTGAGACTTTGTGCTGCCTAACTTAGTGTAAAACAATTCGCATCCCTGACCTTTGTATTCAACATAAAGATCTCGGATCTCTCCGCCATTTTTACATACAACACGAGTTTGCTTTTCCACACCGCTCCCACTGTAAGCATGAGAAGACGTCACAGATGGCAATGGTTTTTGTGGCATCGTAGGCGCCGCGTTCTGAGTCGGCGTGACTGTATTTTGAGTGGGTGCAATTTTGGATGATGATGGTTTTTGATTGCGACGTTCGTAATCCATTCTAGCTTTTATTTGCAAATCTTCTGACCGACTTGTTCCCAAAGGGGTTTCCTGCGCAACAACGTTGCCACCGTACAAAAGAAAAACGACGATACCTATTGTTAAAATAATTTTCATATCTATTTCCTTACTTTTTCTTTGGACCAGTTTGAGCCTTGGCCAACAAGTCGCCAAAAGTTCCCAAACCTTTTTTTCCACCCGTGGATGAAGCCGAATGTTGCTTCCAGGTTTCATCAAGTTCTTCCAGAGGAAGACCGATTAAAACCTTGCGGCCAATGGGATCAATTTGCTCAATCTGAAGATCCAAAACATCGCCTTTGTTTTTATTGTCGTAGCTTTTCGCATCGGCCGAATCGCGCCATTTCGAACGCGGAAACAACCCATTCACCCCCGGAATAATCGTGATGAAATACCCAAATACTTCTTTCTTTTCCACCGTTCCCTTGAATCTGGTTCCCGGTGGAAAGTCTTTTTCAAATTGAGTCCAAGGATCAGCGGCCGTTCCACCTTCTTTAATCGATAGGGAGATTTTCATTCTGTCACCATCATCGATTTTTAGAATTTTAGCCTGAACTTGCTGACCAATGGCCACCACGTCGCTGGGGTTTTGCACTCGGCCCCACGCCAATTCGGAAATATGAACTAGCCCCTCAACGCCTGGCTGAATTTCCACAAACGCACCGTAACTTTCTAGTTTTGTGATTCGACCCGTGATGATATCGCCGACTTTATATTTTTGTAAAAATGTACCTTCGTTTTCAGCCTTTTGTAGATCTAAAATACGCCGCCGAGAAACAACGATATTGCGACCACTATTTTCAAATTGCGTGATCAAAAATTCGTATTTTTTATTTAAGTACACCGTCGGGTCTGAATCTGGCTTGGCGTCAATCTGACTAATCGGACAAAATGCCAATTTCTTTTGAATTTCGACTCGAAAGCCGCCTTTAACTTGCTCGGTTACTCGACCCTCAACCGGAATTTCCATATCGAAAGCATCCTCCAACGATTCCGTCGTCGAAGCCGCTAACTTCGCCGATTTATATCGAAGCATGATTTCATCATGAGTCACTCGCACAACAACGACCTCAATGATATCGCCAACCTTGTGCGTAATTTGCTTATCGTCATTAAGAAGTTCAGCCTTGGGCAGAACACCATCCACCGGCGTCCCCGTAGAAACAAACACCGAATCACCATGCAAAGAAACAATTTCGCCACGGAACTCGTCGCCTTTTTTTAGTTTCTTAGTTCCCCCTGACATGGATTGCTCAAACATCGATGCAAAATCACCGTCTTTAACTTTAATTTCATCCCCAAATAAATCACGTTTAGTTGTCATTTTTCCTTCTTTTCAGGCGCTGCTGAGGTCTCTCTGACCTCTCTGGTCTCTCAGGAACACCACATTTTTTCTATTTTTAATTTTTCTACTTTAATTTTTTACTGTACGTTTTTGCTTTTAAGTTTTTACTTTTAAGCGTTCGTTTTTAAATCTCTAATTTTCACACCTTCAGTTTTTTAAGGTTTCAACCCTTCCTCTTTCAGGTCTATTTAAATTGACTTCGATTGATTCCGTTGCGTTCTTACCCCACGGTTCAAGTCTTTTTAGCTCTCAAGCCTTTTTACACTCCCGAGCGTCTCTACACTCTGGGGATATTTTTGAGCTATCCCCCGCTGGGCGGTTTTAGAAAACAAACAGACCCCATCCCTAACAATCCTCGTCGATTCTTAACTGGTTTTTTTAGACCGAGTCAATTCTGTGATTTTTTAAGGGGACCTTTTCCATAATATAGCTGATGATCTGTCCCGCAGGAACTTTCGTCATCTGCTTGGTTTTTCGCTCAACCACTTCAACATCCCCTTGTTCTAAGGTCTTAGCACCAAAGTTAATTCGAAACGGCATACCCAATAAGTCGGCATCTTTAAATTTAAAACCAGGACGCTCGTCTCGATCATCCAAGATCACGTCATACCCCAGACTGGTAAGTTTTTCATACGCTTCACGCGCTTTCTGCGAAACCTTTTCGTCCTTCAGATCCAACAAGCAAATATGCACTTGAAACGGAGCAATGGCCATTGGCCATATAATTCCATCGACATCATGCATTTGCTCGATAATAGCCTGCACCGTTCGCGATACGCCAATTCCATAGCAACCCATTTCAAATGGTTGCGCCTTGCCATTTTTATCCAGAAACGTTGCTTTCATTTTTTCAGAGTATTTGCGACCAAGATAAAACACATGACCAACTTCGATTCCTCGGAACGCGTGCAGTTTGCCGTTGCTATTTGGACATTTGTCCCCTGCGCGCGCCAATCGCAAATCCGTAACCGTTTTAGGCGTAAAATCCACACCGTGGTTTATATTTTTAAAATGAAAACCATCTTCGTTCGCACCCACAATATAGTTCTTTAAACCGCTGACACCGTTATCCATGTACACTGGAATTTGCAAACCGACAGGTCCGCACGAACCCGGGCTGGCCCCCGTCACCTGCCTGACCTCGTCATCAGTCAACATCAAAGGCTCGTTAGGTAGATTTAAAATCTTTTTCAATTTCGTCGGATTCAACTCGTCAGATCCACGAAGTAACACGGCAACAGCTTTTAACGATTTATCTTTTGCATCCAAGCCCGTGTTGGCCGAAAAGAACAAAGTCTTCACCAATTCTTTTTCAGGCGTACTCGTAAATGCCGCCAAGTCCTTAATCGTTTTCTGATTCGGGGTTGCGAACTTTTCTTTCGGCAAGGGCGAAGCACTGGAAACATGCGGCTCGCTATCAATAGCCGGACATACTTCGATGTTGGCTGCAAAATCTGTAGTATCCGAAACCAACAGCGCATCCTCACCCGCCTCGGCCAACAGCTGAAACTCATGAGTCTTAGCCCCACCAATGTTACCAGCATCAGCTTCCACGATGCGATATTTAGCTCCTAAGCGATCAAATATAGCTTGATACGCTTCGTACATGGCTTGATACGATTTCAACGCTCCGTCCATATCCATATCGAACGAATACGCATCTTTCATAATGAACTCTCGACCACGCATCAAACCAAATCGAGGGCGAATTTCATCACGATACTTAGTTTGAATTTGGTACAAATTTCTGGGCAAATCCTTGTAGGACTTTAAATCATTTCGAACATAGTCCGTAATGGCTTCTTCATGAGTAGCCCCTAAACAAAACCACTTTTCATTACGGTTTTTAAGCCGCATCAACCCTGGCCCCATCTCGTCCCAACGATTCGTTTCTTGCCAAAGTTCTTTTGGATGAAGCGCCGGCATAAGAACTTCTTGCGCACCACGCTTTTCTAACTCGTCACGAATAATCGCCTCGAACTTGCGAATGGCTTTCAACGCCAACGTCCCATAGGTGAAAATACCAGGATCCAGTTTTTTCATCATTCCCGCACGGATCATCAATTTGTGCGAAGGGATCTCGGCATCATTAGGCGCATCTTTTAAAGTGTATAAATGACTCTGAGACCATTTCATGAATTTACCTCAATTCCATAAGATTTAATTTTTCTATGCAGGTAGCTGCGTTCAAGACCAATGACTTCTGCGGTCTTTGAAATATTACCACCGTTCTCCTTGATTTTTTGAACCAGATATTCTTTTTCAAATTGAGCACGCGCATCGCGGAACGTGCTCATGGCTGCATTTGATGGCTTACTGACATCTTCAAGACCCGCAAATTTCACATCATGCACGTCAATGTATTCCAGCGGAGTCAGAATATAAACTCGCTCAACGAAGTTCTTCAATTCACGCACATTCCCAGGCCACGCATAAGACTGCATCAACTGGATCGCCTTCTCTGAAAATACTTTTTTGGTCTCGCCACTTTCACGCGCAAAACTGTCACTGAAGTAGGACACCAATGTCGGGACGTCCGTGCTGCGCTCACGCAATGCCGGCACACGAAAAGGAACCGTTTGCAACATGTTATAAAAATCATCACGAAATTTACTTTGACGAACCAGTTCACCTAAATCTTGAGTGGTCGAAGCCAACACGCGAACGTCCGCGACGATCTCGTCACTGCCGCCAAACCGTTGGAATTTTTTTTCTTTCAAAAGCTTAAGTAATTTCATTTGCACAAACGGCGGCACTTCGTGAATCTCTTCTAAGTACAACGTCCCACCTTGGGCCAGTTCAATTTTTCCACGACGAGTTTTATGCACTCCTGGATAAGCGTCTTTTTCGATACCAAACAATTCGCCCTCAATAAGCTCTTCTGATACCGAAGCACAATTAAATTCAATAAAAGGCTGACTGGCACGCGGACTGAAATAATGAATATTTTGCGCCACCAAGTTTTTACCCGCGCCATTCTCGCCCGTCACCAAACACCATGTGTTGGACGGTGCCAACTGAGTTACCAATTGCTTAAGAGACTTCACGTTCTCTGCATCCCCCACCATCGCCAGGCTCTTACGAAGTTTGTTTAACAGCGCTGTTTTTTCTTCTTTTTCGTTAAGGAAATTTTTCAGATTGTTCAAAGTGATGACGATTTTATCAATCGAAAGTGGTTTCTCAATAAAATCGTAGGCTCCCAACTTGGTCGCCTTGACCGCAGTTTCGATCGTCCCATGACCGGAAATCATAATAAATTCAATTTGCGAAAATTTTTGACGAGCTTGCTTGAGCGTTTCGATCCCGTCAATTCCGGGCATCCAAATATCCAAAAATACAATTTGCGGAGACCAAATTTGCATCTTCTGCAAACCCTCCTCGCCATTGGCGGCCGACTCGACCTCGTAACCTTCGTCACGTAGGGAAGCGCTTAAGACATCTCGTATGGGTTTTTCATCATCGATTATAAGAATTTTCATAATCTACTTATGACCCATTTAGATGGGAAATTCAATAATCATCTTGGTCCCGTGCGGGGAATTGGGACTGACGCGAATGAAGCCGTTATGATCTTCAATCGTACGTTTCACGATCGCTAGCCCCAGACCCGACCCAGTTTCTTTGGTACTAAAATAAGGCTCAAAAATACGCGCCATTTGCTGCGACGGAATACCCGTTCCATTATCAGAAACAATAATTTTAGCAATCCTCAATTCTCGATTAAAATCCGTGTTGATCTGAATCACACCCTCTCGATCTTTCGGCAAGGCCGCAATGGAATTGTCTACTAAATTCACGATAACTCGTTGAATCTGCTCGTGATCAAAACTGAATTCCGGGATATCAGGGTTGTAATACTCTAGAAACTGAATGTGTGGATGCGCGGACTTAAACAGTTTTAATGCGCTTTCGATCACTTTATTCAACGACCCTAACGACGGTATTCGCTGTGGCAATCGGGCAAATTGCGAAAACTCGTTCACCAGTTTTTTCATCTGATCCACTTGATTTACAATCATCACCGTACACTCTTGAAACGCCGGATCAGAAATCTCTGCGGCAAATTTGCGCTGCAATCGCTCGGCGGAGAGCTTGATGGGCGTAAGTGGATTTTTGATTTCATGAGCAATTCGACGCGCAACCTCGGTCCACGCTTGAGATCGTTGCGCCGTTACGATAGGGGTCAAATCATCAAATACCAAGATCTTGCCGATTTCTTGATTATTTTCATCTTTCAGCAATGACAGACTGATCATCAAAGGCAATGTCTCGCCGTTTAAATTCACCTGGAATTCTTTTTGGATCGATTCCATCTTGAACGTATTCATTTGCTTTAACAAATCAGAGAATATTTTAAAATGCTCCAGCGTCAACAGTTCACGAACCGACTTGTTAATATACTCATGCTCTTTAATTTTAAGCAACTTGGCCGCATGCTGATTAATCGTCGTTATCCGACCCGACTTATCCACCGAGATAACCCCAGCCGATACGTTTTTCAAGACCACTTCGATATACGTCAAGGTCTCATACAAGCTGTTATTCGCCGATCTGGCTTCATTGACGGACTTTTCAAGCTGGCTGGTCATACGATTAAAACTGGAAACCAGTTGAGCCATCTCCTCGCTGCCCGTATTAACCGAAATTTGCGTGTACTCGCCCTTGGAAATTAAGGACGTGGCCTTACCCAATTGAACCAGCGGAATCGACAACTGTTTGGCCAAATGAAATCCAAACCAAATCGCCGCCATCAAAATCACCAGCGTAATCAAGAACAAAATAATCAAGTATATCGATTTCAATGGGTATTCCAAAGGATTAATATCCCGAAACTCGTCATACGCACTGGCTACATCATTCATTCTTGAGATCAATGACAACGGTACAAACGACGATACAACGATCGCCCCCTTTTCGCTGCCTTCCTGCAAAGGCACAATAACACGCACCAAGTTGCCTTCACCGAATTGGTGGATCGTCGAACTCTCGACCTGATTCTTGACCCCTTTCTGCAAAAAATCCAACGAGACTTTAGGGATCTCATCAACCTGGGCATTTTCTAACGTCGATAAAATGCGCTCGCCAAAAATTCCTGGGTAAAACTCGATAGCATCAACCAAATACTCTTGCTGCAAAGATTTTATCTTTTTCAGCATCGTCTTTCGGTCGTTCATGTTGCGAATGTGCCGCGACACTTCGTGCGCAAAATGATAGTTTTTCTTTTTCTCGTTAAAGTAATAAAAGTTTTGAACCTCTAACGAGCTTTTCAAAACTCCTACCATTTTGACACTGAACCACTTATCAAAACTGGAATTAATGTAAAACACCGAGATAATGAAAATCAAAAACGTTGGAATGGCACTGAACGAAACAAACGACGCAATCAGTTTCGCTTTCAAACTGCTGCCAAAAATACCACTCCGTCGCTCGACAAAAACCTTCATTATATTTCGAAAAATCAAAAACACCAATAACAGCAAAATAATGATATTGAAATTAACCAGACCAAAAAAGAAAATACTGTGAACAAACGGCAATTGTTGTGACGTCGAGAACAGGCGGATCTCGAACCAAGTCAAAAATACAAAAATGACGGACAAAATAAAAACTATGATGATCTCGCGCTTGCGCTTGCGAATCTCTTTTGAAACGGCACCCGCAATTTGAGACGGATCAAAAAGAAGACCTTTCAAATTATCATACTGTGATGATTGATCAGAGTTTTTATTTTTGTCGTCTTCTACCATTTATTTTTTGCTTTTTTTATTTAATGATTTCCCAAGCCCGATCATTTCCATAACTACCTGAGCGGCCTCGCGGCCTTTATGCCCATGCTTGCCCCCCACTCGATCCCATGCTTGCTCCTCATTTTCTGTCGTTAATACTCCAAAAGCAATGGGTTTATTCGTCTTCAACATCAACTGCGTAATTCCATCGGTCACGCTACTACAAACGTAATCATAATGTGAGGTCTCACCGCGAATGACCGCCCCCAAGGCTGCCACCCCGTCAAATCCTCGATGGAGCATCCATTGACAGGCTAAAGGAATCTCTACCGCACCCGGCACACGAACAACCTCCATATAAACGTTATCACAATCCTCGAGATAATCGATCGCGCCCTCTTCCAATTTTTCAGTGATTTCCTCGTTAAAACGAGAAACGACAATCGCTACTTTAAATTTTGTTTTTCCACTTTTCTTGGCCATAACACCCCTATTTGAATTCCGCCTAGTATGAACTAGGCGAATACACAACTCTGCAACTATACAAATAGGCCCTAATGATTAATGCCTCAATGTAACTGCGTCTTCGTACAATGACATAGCTATACAGCTATTCAGAAGCAAATCATGACACAGAACAAGCGAAAAGGACAGATCCAACAAAACTATAAAGTTGATTTTCTATGACTGACTAAGTCTTTGATGGTTCCCATTTTTATTTCAAACCGATGGGAAAACTGAAATAAATCTGGAACTCGAGCCATTGTGCCGTCATCATTGATCACTTCACAAATGACCGCGGCAGGATTTAATCCCGACAAAATAGCTAAATCGACGCCCGCCTCGGTATGACCATTGCGTGCTAAAACGCCTTCTTTGTTCGCCCGAATGGGAAACACGTGTCCCGGCATCTGCACATCACTGGGAACAGCGTTCGGGTTACATGCCACCTTGACCGTATGGGCGCGATCATGCGCAGAAATGCCCGTCGTTACCCCCGACGACGCCTCGATACTGACCGTAAATGCAGTTTTATTCGGTGAGGAATTTCGATCCTCACTGACCATCTGGGGCAGTTGCAGCCGGTCTACCTGCTGAGGATGCATCGCCAGACAAATCAACCCACGCGCATGTTTCGACATAAAATTAATGGCCTCTGGGGTAATAAAGTCGGCCGCAATGATGATATCGCCTTCGTTCTCGCGATCTTCGTCGTCCACCAAAATCACCATACGGCCTTTTTTAAAATCAGCGAGAATATCTTGAATCGAATGAAAAGTTTTTGCATCAGAAGCCAACGTCGGCCCCCTCATACTTTCTGGCATTCAAAAATCCTTTCATGAAATAGTCGCATTCAAAGCTGACTCGCTCACCAATTTTCACGTGCTCTAAATTTGTTTTCCTTAATGTTTCCGGGATCAAGCATACCGAAAAAGAATCTATATCGATATCATTCAAGGTCAAACTAACACCATTTAAAGTGATTGAACCCTTTTTCCAAAAATACATACGAAATTCATTGGGTAAATTAAACTCGAGAATTAAACAGTCCCCCGCTGGTTGCCGACGAATCAATGGCAATGTTCCATCGGCGTGACCGCTGACAAGATGTCCATGGATGCGATCGCCAAATCGTAATGATCGCTCAAGATTGACCACTCGACCAAGCAAATTATCCTTTGTCCAGTTCATGATTTTCAGAGTTTCCACTCCCAAAGTGAACACTAAGTCGTTTTCAAAGTTTTCGACCGTTAGACATACACCATTCAGCGCAATACTGTCGCCCACGTGAAGGTCGTTAAAAGAATCAGGCTTAGAAACGTACACGACAAGAGTTTGGTCTTTTTCTTCGATATGAGTTATTTTTTGCGTGGTTTCGACAATTCCCGTAAACATGGGCCGGTTCTACCAAGGCTCAAGAGCCGTGTCAAAAGAGATACTCGAATTTTCAACCTGTTTTCAAAAACATCGAGAACCTAGCTATTCAGATTCCCGACGTTGGGAAAACGCCTTCGCGGCCAAAGACTTTACAGAAGACGAGGCCGTAGAAAAATACGATTATTTCTTTGGTGTCTGCGTAACCGGGGCCGCTAACTGTCGAATCTTTACTTTAGATCCCATTTTAATGGGATATCCAGATTCAGCAATCACGCGCCCATTGGAAAGCTCTTCATTAACCGACGTGATTTCAATCGTTGCAATAGGCTTATCACCGTCAACGGAACCTTTGTATTCCGACTCACAGGGAACTGGCGTTTGACCATTATTTGAAACCCACATTGTCGTTTCTTTATAAACATCAAAAACATCACCCACCTGAACATTGTGCCCACTGCCCGCCAGGATCGTAGCCACATGCTCATCTGAAATAAGCACGCGCGTATACCATTCTTTATCTTTTAGCTGTTCTTGAATCTGTTTGACCGAATTTGTAAGTGCATTATACGAAACCCGCGCCAGTGGTGTTTGAAAATAAAAACTTGGATCCAGTAATAAATTAGAAATCGGCAAGGTAAATGACACATTGGTCTTTGTTTGTTTTGCCGTGACATTCGCAGCCGCGCTGACCGCTGCGGTCAATGGATGACTGGCTAACAAATTCATATCTAGCTGATAAGTTTCCACGCCAAAATTCAACCCCAGTCCTCCAGAGTTCATTCCGCCGCCTTGATTAAAACCAATTCCCAGTCCGACCTTATTCAACATCTCGAAGGAATTGATGGTTCCCTGTATCCGATACTGAGGTAGATTCACTAAACACGAAATATCATCCGACTTAATCGCACTGGTGACCCGCATTGTTTCTAGAGTTCGATTCAGGAAATCGACATCGTTGCGGGACAAGTTTAAATTTGAAAAATAAATATTAGAGCCGAGCTGTGACGGCATTTCGTTAAAGGGAGGAGCATATCGAAACCAAAATCCTTCACTTTCTTGCAGCACGGGATAAATTTGCTGATTGATCACATATTGAAAATCAAACTTTTGCCCGTTAGGCATATCGATCATTCGCGAAGCCACCTGACCAACGTCTACTATTTTTTTCAATTGACGTGCTTTCGGGACCTCCGCACCTTGCTTTTCACAGGATTCATTTCCCATCAACAACAAACCCGTCACCGTTAACACTAGGGTCTTGGCTATTCTTTTCACACGTCCTCCTCTATTTAAGTCCAACACCTAGACAATCGGAGGATTCCCGAAAGTCTGTAGGCCTCGACTAAAATTTATTTAAAAAAACAAAGGAGCGAGAACGTGTCTACAGATAGCTGAAAATACAAATGAACTTTAAATCCATGCCCTATATAAACTTTTGACAAAATCAAGAAACACAGACCTTTGTCGGTCTTTCTTTCTCGAGGAAGAAAACGAGAGCTAAATGCAGAAACAAAATCAAAAAAGAAAAAAATAGAGAGAGCGACAACAAGAGAAAAACGAGAAAAAGAGCATCTGTGGGAAAACAAAAAAGCCAGGGTAAGCAGCAAAGACAGAAACTGGTATCCATCTCGTGCCGTCCACGGCCCTATACGCGAACTACAGAGTTCCGCCGCCACTGAGGATGATAAAGACTTGCTGCTCGTTTTTAGGAAGTGGATTTTTGTTTTTATCAGCACGTGATTCAAAATATTGAATACTTTTGACACCAGCGCCCAATTGAATGCCGCCCAACTTGAAAATCAGGCCCGCCTCGCCAAAAGCCGCATTCCAGTTTTGCGTCGCTAACCTTACTCCGGGACCAGCAAACGCATGAAACCCAAATGACTGATCGTCTGTTAATGATGTCAATTGCAGACGCAGCGAAGAGTCTAAGCCAGATACCGCATCCACCGATTGCCCCATGCGCGTAAACAACGAGTTCCGCCAGTTAAGAAAAGAATTCATAGTCCAATTCAACCCCAGATTGATTTCTTGATAACTGTTGCCATTTTGCTCGCCAAACGACGCACTGATATCATATGTAATTTTGGAGTCGTCCACACGGGCCGACGTGGGCGTCGTCGGAAACGAGTATGGATATTTTTTCTGCGCCCAAAGAGAACTCGAGACAAATAAAGACAGTGACAGTATAAAAATTTTAAATTTAAGCATCTTTATTAAATTTAAAAGTCCCTCCGGTGAAATCAACTTTAATAGAATCACCTGGCTTAAAGTCCTGTGCCAAAAGCATTTTAGACAAGGGATTTAAAACTTCGGTCTGAATCGCCCTCTTTAAAGGACGTGCCCCATAGATCGGATCATACCCCTGTGTGCCCAATTGTCGAGTCGCCTCGTCAGTAAATGCGATATTGATTTTTTTATTTTTCAAACGCTCGACCACGGCGGCCAATTGGATTTTTACAATCCCACTGATTTGGTCTTCTTTTAAAGAATTGAAAATAATTGTTTCATCAATACGATTTAAAAACTCGGGACGAAAATGACCACGTAATGCCGTCGTGACTTCCTTTTGCTTATCACGCTCGGACATATGGGGATCTATAATCGCGGCCGAGCCGATATTGGACGTCATAATCAAAACCGTATTCTTAAAATCAACGACACGTCCTTGTCCATCCGTCAATCGCCCGTCATCTAAAACCTGCAGCAGAATATTGAAAACATCGGTGTGCGCTTTTTCAATCTCGTCAAAAAGCACCACGCTGTATGGTTTACGTCGAACAGCTTCGGTCAACTGGCCACCTTCTTCATATCCCACATAGCCCGGAGGCGCGCCGATAAGCCGTGCGACCGAATGTTTTTCCATATACTCACTCATGTCAATGCGGACGATGGCCTGATCACTGTCAAAAAGAAACTCGGCTAAGGCCTTCACCGTTTCCGTTTTACCAACCCCCGTAGGCCCCAAAAATATAAATGTGCCGATAGGACGATTAGGATCAGAAATTTCCGCGCGCGATCTGCGAATGGCATCCGCCAGAATTTCTAAGGCGTGATTTTGCCCGACCACGCGCTGTTGCAGTTTGCTTTCCATCGAAAGCAGTTTTTGCGTCTCGCCTTCCATCATTTTGGCTACCGGAATCCCCGTCCACTTGCCCACGACTTCGGCGATATCCTCGGACGTCACTTCTTCTCTTAAAATTTGATTTCCACCTTTTTGTAATTCCGCTTTTTCTTCGATGGCTTTAATTTTCTTTTCCAACTCGGGCAATTTGCCATATTTTAATTCAGCAGCCTGTCCCAGATCACCCATACGTTGGGCCTTATCAATATCCAGCTTGAGCGTCTCCAACTCTTGTTTGTACTTCTTAAGGTTTTCAATACCACCTTTTTCGAATTGCCATTGTTCCCGTAAGACCTGATTGTTTTTTTGTAAATTTCCTAACTCTCTATCGATCGCCTCCAAGCGCTCAATGGCCGACGACTCTTTTTCTTTCTTCAGCGCTTCTCTTTCAATCTTCAGTTGCATCATCCGGCGTTCTATTTCATCAATTTCCTCCGGCACCGATTTGATCTCGATACTCATCTTGCTGGCCGCCTCATCAACCAAATCAATCGCTTTATCCGGTAAAAAACGTGACGTGATATAACGATGAGAAAGCTTCACCGCCGAGACGATCGCGCTATCAGTGATCCGTACCCCGTGATGCACTTCATATTTTTCTTTGAGTCCGCGCAAAATCGTGATGGCCTCTTCGACAGAGGGTTCATCCACAAGTACTGTTTGAAAACGACGTTCCAGAGCCGCATCCTTTTCAATATACTTGCGGTACTCATCCGTCGTCGTTGCACCAATGCAACGGAGTTCACCACGGGCCAACGCCGGCTTTAACAACTGCCCGGCATCCATAGCCCCTTCTGACTTTCCAGCACCTACCAAGGTGTGAATTTCATCTATGAAAAGAATGATTTTACCTTCGCTGGCGGTGACTTCTTTGACAACGGCTTTGAGCCGATCTTCAAACTCTCCTCGATATTTAGCACCGGCCACCAATGCGCCCATGTCTAAACTCAAAAGTTTTTTTCCCACCAAATTTTCAGGAATGTCTTTTTGGACAATTCTTAACGCCAAACCTTCGGCAATGGCCGTTTTCCCGACGCCCGGCTCGCCTATCAACACGGGATTGTTTTTTGTCCTTCGTGAAAGCACCTGAATAACACGACGAATTTCTTCATCTCGACCAACGACGGGATCCATTTTTCCCTCGGCCGCCAATGCCGTCAAATCGCGCGCAAACTTTTTTAAAACTTCCATTTTATTTTCAGGATCGTCATCTACCACTTTTTGATTACCTCGAGTTTCGGTTAGCGCTTTTAAAAAATTATCTAATTTCAGTTGATGCTTCTTAAATATTGTCGCCAGGTCACCGTCGTTCATCTTGATCGCCGCCAAGAAAAAATGTTCGGTTGAAATATAACTATCCCCCATAGCCCGAACCTCGACCTCGGCCGTTTGAAATAGCTTTTGAAGTCGTGGGCTTGCATATGGCTTCTGTTGACTGCCCGTGATCTGCGCAAAACGATCAATACGATTTTGAAAATCGTACGCTAAGGATTGAATATTAACAGATAGTTTTTCTAAAATTCGCGGAACAATTCCGTCTTCTTGAGTAACCAAAGCGTGCAGCAAATGCTCGGGCTCGACCATCGAGTGTTTTTTTGCCTCTGCTTTTTGTGCGGCCACTTGCATGGCTTCCTGACTTTTCTGCGTCATCTTATCGATTTCCGACATATATTACCTCTTAAGGAAAAAGTGGGGCGCGATAAGGTCCTGTCAAACAGCTCGATACAATTTTTTTATGATATTTTCAGTCCACCCATCTGAAATTGGGGCATTGTTTGGCAACGACTTGATGTAAAATTACATCGTGCATAAGATAAGGCTGCTCATCTTTATAGTCGAATATAAGGCTATTGAGTAGCATACATTTTTGGCCAAATTGGTTCTTGAACATCGACTTATTCGATTTGACTTCAGAAGGTGATTTCCCCAATGTAAAGCCAGTATCTAAGTACACTCCATTATAGCGTAACACTTCCATTCCACCCGCGTTTTTGGCATTAACCGACGTCGCGTTCCTGATCATTATATTTTCCGTATTTAAAGGATAGATATTCTTGGTTTCAAACTGCAATGTAAGCTTATAGTTCATGCGTACTGATACCATATCGTCGTTTAAAACTACCTGCCCAGTGAATGATTCACGAGGAAAAAAATAGTACTCGCGTGCACCCGTGTGAGTGCTGTTCGGACCATATCCGTATGAATTAAACACAAATAATAGCCCAGACGATGAAACCAAAAAGCTGCGATAAGATAATGTCTGGTAAGCATCAAAAGGACTGATAGAAAACCAACACTCACCAGTTTCCTTTTGATAAGACTGCCCAAACTGCATATTCGCGCGGGCCGTAATATTATACCGACAATTTTCAGGTAAAGAAAAGGCAGAACTGACCATAGTTTTTAAAAGAACGCCAAATAAAATAGTGAAAAAAATTTGTGATTTTGTCATATACTATAATTGTGCTTGTTCGTTTTTAGCTTTGTCATGTACTTTGGGTTTAATGAAGATATCTCAGAAAAAAATTAGACCTTCGATTAAGCGAGATCGTGTCAGCGCATTTGATTATCAACACTATGATCATCGATTCAGCTGTGAAGAATGCACTCACTTTAACCACGGCCAAGAACAATGCACCCTAGGCTATGTCTCGTCTCATCACCGCAAAAGCCAACAAGCGCACGACTTTGAACTGTCTGGCAGCCTAGCCTTCTGTCGATTTCACGAAATAGACTAAACAGTTCTGACACGCAAAACGTCCTGAAAAGCAATAAGATCAACACTTTTTTTCCTTTCGAATTTTATACCCCA
The DNA here is from genome assembly GCA_016785955.1 of Pseudobdellovibrionaceae bacterium. Classification (GTDB taxonomy): domain Bacteria; phylum Bdellovibrionota; class Bdellovibrionia; order Bdellovibrionales; family Bdellovibrionaceae; genus UBA2316. Next base: position 19,399 of record JAEUWH010000070.1, read on the forward strand.
TCCACAAGTCCCAAAGGGTGGATTTTTTTTCCTCGTCTTAAAGACCATATTTTTTTAAAAAATCGAATTCCTTTCTAAAGTCCTGTCAAGAAAATGTCGCACACCCCGAATTAGTATTTGTCAGCATCTTAACAGTTTCTCTTCGAGTAACAGATGAGATGCAAAAAGTAACAAGGATTCAGTACGAACCGGAAAGTGCAGTCAGACTTTCCAAAATTTAGAAAGGAGGCCTTCAAGGAAGATAAAGAAGAACAATAGAATGTTCATATTCAAATTTGTTCGAATAATTCGAACAAATATAGTTATAGGCCAAATTCGCAATGGATGCGTCCCTCAAGGCGAGGAGAAAACAAACATACACACGGAGGTTATTAATGAAAGATTGTAAAAAATTATTTAATTAACGGAGGAATTTTTTTATGGGTATGAGAGTAACAACAAATATTGCGGCTATTAACGCTCAAAGAAATTTGAATGGTAGCCAAAGAATGATCGGCAAATCAATGTCGCAATTAGCGTCTGGTAGCCGAATTAATATCGCAGCGGACGATGCTGCTGGATTGGCAATCAGCGAAGGCTTGAAAGCTAGTATCAGATCATCTGCGCAAGCGCAAAGAAATGCTAACGATGGTATCTCGATGGTTCAAACCGCAGAGGGTGGTTTAAACGAAATCGGCAATATCGTTGTTCGTCTTCGTGAGTTGGGAATCCAAGCTTCATCTGATACTGTGGGTGAAGTAGAGCGTGGGTTTCTTAACAAGGAAGTTGAGCAACTTAAGTCTGAGATCCAACGTATTTCTTCTGTAACTACTTGGGGAAAAACTAAATTGTTGGATGGATCAACTCCTCAATTTGATTTCCAAGTTGGTATATTCAACAATTCAGAAGAAGACAGAATTTCTTTCGATGCATCTCAAAACGTGGCGACACTAGATGCTTTGGGACTTGGCGGGCTTGACTATACTTCTAAAGAAGGTGCGCAAACGGCGCTTGAATCTTTAGATTCAGCTCAAGAACTTGTTAACGGATACCGCGCAAATCTGGGTGCTCTACAGAATCGTTTAACTTCGACTGTAGATAACTTAGGCGTAGCTCATGAGAACATGAGTGCTGCTAATAGCCGTATCAGAGATACTGACGTCGCTCAGGCTTCTTCTGAAATGGTTCGTAACAACATCTTGTTACAAGCAGGTACTTCAACACTAGCTCAAGCGAACCAATCTAACCAGTTAGCTCTGAAGTTAATCGGCTAATTTAGAAGACTCTATACTAAGAAACTTAAAGGGGCTGTTCTTCGGAGCAGCCCCTTTCTTTTTACGTCACAGTTGACTCGCCCCTGGTCTTTATCTATGATCTTTACTCACGGGCCCATGGTGAAGTTGGGATCATATGTCCATGGCATGGATAAGTCACCAGTTCGACTCTGGTTGGGTCCACCATTAGTCAAGCGTCTCGAACCAGTATCCAAAGAAATTCGAGATGCCTGACTTTCTTCTTCACTCCATTCATTAAAAGTAAATTTAAGGCCGTCTAGGGTAATTCCCACAAAAGGTTTTTTGTCATTACCAATGTTATTACCAACCTATCTAGGTCGGTCGATTTAGATGAACTACAATCTGCCTACCTATTTTTCTGTGGTTCTTCTTTTTTATAAAATCCCTTTCGCTCGATAAGGGCATCTAGTTTATCTATTCCTTGATTAAGATTTTCCAACGATTCATTTAACGCTTCCACCCGGGCGGTGTTTATGCGGTCCTCAGCTTCAAGAAATCTATTGTGTATTCCAGTAGGAGCCGATACCGCAAAAAAAACAAAATAGGCAATCCTTAAAGATTTAAAAACGCGATCTCTTTGCTTTTGGCGAGATGCCTCATAAAGACCTCTTATATCAACTTCTTTAGTTGAATATCCACTATCCTTTACTTCTTCAAGTACGTTCTTTGGAGGGATTTGCTTACCTAATTTTAAATCTATATATTCTAACGTTCTTGAGGATACTGATTTTAACGAATTTATAATTTTCCACCTATTCACAAAACCAATAAAGCCGTCATCACTTTTAGGCTTTTGAAGCACATAACCTAAGAACTCTTCTTGAAAAACATAAGATTCAACCCATTTTTGAGCCGCTAGTGGATCGTTAATATTGAAAAAACTCTTCCAATCGCTGGTTGCAACGCGATATGCCTGCTCAGCGAGTTCTCGTATTTCACTTTCAGTAAGATCCGAATTTTTCGTTTCATTTAACATTTTTAGTTGTCGGTTAATGCGTTTTTTTTTAAGAAAGGAATTTTTCTTTGCTAAAGCCTCGCCCCAAAGTTCCGTGCTAGAAATAAAATTGTTTCTAGCATCGGAGCGATAAAATGAAATACACATATTCGGGGTGCTATATGCGTTACTAGCTGCCCAGAAAATTGAAAATAAGAGAAACGAAATACTGGACATTGCCGCTTTGCTTTACTTTGAAATTTTTGAAGCAATTCTACTAACTTTCTCTTCCATTAAAGAAATTTTTTCTGATATTTTTTGAGCCTCGGATTTAGTTAAGGACACAGCAATACCTGAGTATAAAGACGTCGCGACTCCAGCACCAGCAATTCCCAACACACTCCACACCATTTGCTGATAACTATCAATTCGCTTAGATTTCCAATTACTAAACCAACTATTTTTCCCTTCTTTACCGAAGGTTGATTCGGCTACCGCAGTTAAAATTAAAATCAAAACGGACGCACCGGTAACTGATAGAGAAATATTTCGGATTTTTACAGACAATCTACCATCGCCAGTTTCTTCTGCTTGCTTTAAATCTTCTTTAAGGCCGGCTATCTGAGCATTGATTTCTCCCAGCGCGTTTACCATTTCTTCTTTACTCATTTTGCTAAAAATTTCTTCTGCTTGTGATACAGTTGCCGTTAGATACGCTTGATTGGAAGTTTCTGCACTATACGCATATACCGAGTTTAGAATTAAAATGCATACGACAAAGATAGATAGGTTATTTTTTTTCATTGTTTCTCCATAAATTAATTGTTTTGAATCTTTATATAGAGAAGCTTTTTGCGAAATCGATACCAGGAAAATGCAATTTTGGGCAAGACAATAGGCAAGACAAGAAGGACCACTAGTTTATTGGGACCTTTCCTGTTAACACATGTCTAATTTGTCTACACACATGTAACTACACACACACAGCCCGCCGGGACCTTTCATCGAAAAATCAGGTTTCCGTCTAGACACGTGATTTAGGCAGTTAACGGCGCACTCAAATATCTGAGATCTTGAAAAATCAGTTTTAAAAAAATGACTTTTGGTGGGCCTATCCCCCCCCATGCTTACGATAATTTTACGAATAAAATTTAAACTGCATTTTTCCAGTGCTGTGCTGATGCGGCTTTAGCATACTTCCCGTACTTCATATCTACACCCAAGATATGCCTCATAAGCCAATCATTCAAAAAATTCATAAGCTCTGCACTGTCATATTGGCCCTCATCTATCTTCGAGCTAAATTCCACAACCTGTGAAAGAAGTTTTCGATGAGTCGCTTTATGCGCATCTAAATCGGGGTATTTTATTGATTCCATATAGGATTCTTCGTGATTAAAGTGAATTCGAGTATATTCTGCGAGTGCAGAAAAAGCTCTCTTTACCGCTTTGTCACGTCTGGAGTCATTGGTTAATTCTAAATTCTCGGCAAGAGCATTAATTTTTTCAATCAACACCTTGTGCTCGGCATCCATTTCCTGAACGCCAATCTGATACTCGCTAGCCCATCTAAATTTAGTCACCGTCGTTTTACCCTCGATGACTAGACGCAAATCGGCTGAAGCACGACGCAGGCCCTTCACCTTTTCGGCAAGCTGCTCGGCCGCAACCCCACAATTTTTCGCCGATACAACCCCAACATCGGTGGTTCGATCAATTTGTTGAATAGCCTTGGATATCTCTGTTACACCATTCGACTGTTCCTGACTGGCTAACGAAATTCCATTCACCAACTCAGATACATGAGACGATGACGTGACAATTTCAGAAAGAATAACCTCGCACTCGTGAGCAATTTTAGTTCCCTCTTTGACACTCGCTTTAGACTCTGTCACCAAACTCCCTACCGTAGTCTTGGTTTCTTCTACAATGTTTTTTACGTGCCCCAAACTTTGATCTAACAATGCCGTGATTTCCTTTGCTGAACGTCCACTCATTGCTGCCAAGTTTCCAATTTCTTCCGCCACCACCGCAAAGCCTTTTCCATGCTCACCAGCACGAGCCGCCTCAACGGACGCGTTAAATGACAGTAGTTTGGTTTGAAACACAATTTCATTTATCACTTTAGTTTTATTGCCAATATCCTGAATAACGGACACGATCTCTGATATTTTTTGATTTCCACTGTGAACAGCTTCAGAAACTTTATCATTTCGCTGGTTGATCTCGGTCATAGCCATGACCATTTTTTGAACCATCTTACGCCCTCGATCAGCCGAAGCTTTCGAAGCCAGAGATGCTTTTTCTGATTCTTCGGCATTGTCCGATGATTTTCTGATCATCGCCGAAATTTCCTCAATTGCCGACGCTGTTTCTTGAACAGAAGCCGACTGCTGATTTGAAGCATGCGAAAGTTCCTACGAAATTGAAAAGATTTGACTGACAGCCGAACCCACATCATTCGAGTCCGAGACCAATTTTTCAGATACACTCTTAACTCTGCTTAACGGGCCACGAACAAGCACCGCCGCAATGACAAGCGCCAGTATCAACCCGACCCCGATAAAGAGTCCAATTTGCTTGTCTGTCGACATCAATTCAATTTTTGCTTTAGCGGCCTTCACATCATCAATATTAGTGATCAAGGCAAAAACTCCGTGCAGTTTTCCATCTCTCCAATTCTCCATTTTATACCCAAGCACATCTTCGCCATTACCCCAGGGGCTCATCGACGGATTACCATGACAATTCAAACACCCTTGTTTTTCTGAAATACGAATCGGTCTGAATACAGTCACCACTTTTGCGTCATCACTGACCCACTCCAAAAGTTCAGGATCAGCTTCAAATTTTTTGAAAATTTCCAGTTCCGCTAACGTCGCCTTATTTTCCTTTCGTCGTGGTTCATCAGAAAAAACTCGAAAAGAATAGTGTTCCTGTTCTGCACCCTCGGCCCCAATCTTCATCGCCGCAAAAACTGGGACCTGAGCCAGAACGGCTCGCTTGTCCTCGTCCGTCATTTCTGTAGAACTTTTATATTTTGCAGTCATGCTATCTATAATTGGCTTGAGTCCGCCTTGATTGGCGACAAAAGCCGTTGCAGCCCTAAGACGCGAATGAATAGCACGCGATTTGTCCACTATTCCAGAGTGTAGTTCCTTTTGATTGAAGTGCCTGGCCACACCAACGGCAATACTGAGACAGATAAGACAAGAAAATACAACGATGAGTAGAATTTTACTATTTAGTTTTTCAAACACAGTTTACCTCAGAGACCAAGTCATCGGTTGAATACCTTACCTTCTTAAGAAAATCCAACATATCGGATTTTGATTCTTAACATGCTCGACAATAGACATGCGCTAGAGCGCTCGTTGCGCTATCCAATTCAACTTTATTCTAGGCGGGTTTCTTCATCATATGATTACGAATCCATAAACGTAACGGCTGCAAAGATTTTTCACTCATACCAATAAAGTGAAGCTCCACCGAATGTGCTACCACCGAATCCACGGTCATAGGCTTGCAACTGATGACTCGTAAGCTTGGCACCGAAATGCCAATATTATCAAAAATACCGCTTTGTAATTTTACTTTCGCCCCAACCATCGCCGGCATTTCCGACATGACGACAACACCGATTTCAGAAATCGAAACGATCTCGGTACGCGTGTCCCAAGACGCAAGTTCAGAAACAGTGGCCGACAAAAAGTTATTTTCGGGTTTCGCTATTTTTTTCAGCAAAGAATCAACTTTCGAAATCAAAATATCGGGGTCTATCGGCTTAATCACGTAGTCATCCGTGCCCGCATCAATTCCCTTTTCAACATCACGTTGTTCACGACGACCTGTTAAAATAATGACCGCAATAGAACCAAATTTTTCACTTTTTCGTATATTTCGCGTCAGCTCAAAACCAGTCACTCCATTGGGCATCATCACATCTGTAATCACCATATCAAATGGATAATTTTCCAACTTATCCATGGCATCAAACGCATTGGCCACACACGTGACGCTATAGCCACGAGATTGTAATATTCCTTCGACTAATTTTTGAATACTTTCTTGATCATCTACTAATAATATTCGTGACATATTTTCTTCTCTCGGAAATTTTTCATCCTGCTTTCGTCGATCTAACTCGAACATAATTCTCTAATGCATTCTTGGCTTCTGGAATCGCCGTCTTAAACCTGCTTAGTATCGGACCTAAATCAGCGTTGTTCCCCGCTTCTGTTTCTAAAGACTGACATAAAACTGAAAATTCTTGTAACCCAATTGTTCCGCTACTGGATTTTAAAGCATGAGCGATTGCGGCGACTTTCGATGATTCTGGTAAAATAGCATCGCGTGCAACAGCTTCTAGTTGCGGCAACGACGACGTCAGAAACTCTTGAATCAGCACCAAATCCAATCCGACGCCACCGGAGTCAAACTTGGAGAGCTTCAATAAAACATTTTTATCTAAAACCGGAACTGCTTTCGGGCCATTTAACCATTTCTCGAGAATACTGTTGAATTGTCCCAAATCGATCGGCTTCGATAAAAAATCATTCATACCCGCTTTAAAGCAAGCATCACGATCTTCCGCGCGTCCTTCGGCCGTTAGGGCCACAATAGGAATGGGACGCAAGCTCTGAGCCCGTTCATATTCACGCATCCTGCGAGTCGCATCGTAGCCATTCATTCTTGGCATCTGACAATCCATTAAAATCAAATCGAATTTTCCTGGTTCATTTAAATAGGCCATGATGGCCTCTTGTCCATCCGAAGTAATTTCATAAGAAAGACCAGACTTTTCAAGATAGCTTTTTACCAACATCTTATTGACGGGTTGATCTTCGGCAACAAGAACTCGCCCTGCTAGGCTAACAAATTTTGAACTACTTGGTACACGCTCGTTGTGAGCCACTAGACTTCCCTTCTCGACTTGAATTGTAAACCAAATTCGTGTCCCTACCCCCAAAACACTTTCTACTTGAATGTTCCCCTTCATCAAATGAACAAGTTCTTTTGCAATTGTTAACCCCAAGCCACTTCCACCATATTTCTCTTTTTCTGTCCTGTGAACCTGTGAAAAACGCTCGAACAGGTTGGCCTGCGCCTCTGCGGCCATCCCAATACCCGTGTCGCGAACCTCGAACTTTAGCGTGTAGGTACCCGCATGATCATACGCCTTTGAAACCCGAATCGAAACAAATCCTCGCTCGGTGAACTTGAATGCATTGCCAACAAGATTAACCAGAATTTGTCGAAGCCGATTTTCATCCCCGATTACGACAAGGTCTCCGTCAAAATCAAATTCTGTATAAAACTGTAGGCTGCGAGAGCGAGCCATATAAGCAAACATGTCCTGAACACTTTGGACTGTTTTATTCACTACAAAATCATTATTCTGTAGATTCAATTTACCGGACTCAATCTGAGCATGATCAAGTATACCGTTGATCAACGATACCAATGAGTCAGCAGAGCTTTTAATTGTTTTCACATAAGAACGCTGGTCATCATCCAGTCTTGTTTCCAATAACAAGGTCGACATTCCAATGACACCATTCATTGGTGTCCGTATCTCATGGCTCATCGTCGCCAGAAATTCTGATTTCAAACGGGATGCTTCCAGCGCATCTTCACGCGCTCGTTGCCACTCGTCTTCGGTATTCTTTCTCTTGGTGACGTCACGAAATAAAGCCAACCCACCCAAATTGCGCCCATCAGAGGCGACCAGAGGTCGGCTATTTACACTAATTATAATGCCCTTTGGATGAGCGTCATTCTTCACCAAGATCTCGAAGTCATCAAAAGACTGCCTATGCAAAACGGCGCGTGCCATCGGCGTTTCGTTCGAAGCCATTGGCTGCTTGGTCTGAACGTCATGAAAGCCAAGATTTTTAGCACGATTTTTCATATCTTGAACTAAATCTTCAACACCCAAAATTTTTCGTGACGCTGGATTCGCTAAAACCAAAGTTCCTTTATGATCAACCACCACCAGCCCATCACCAATACTATCCAGTATCGAATTCAAAATCAACGACTGGCGTTTTTGCTCGCGGTTGACTTGCACAAACAGATATCGGCTGATTCCCATAATCGTCATCGCCAGAGCCACTCCCACGAGAATTAAATTTAGAACACGAAAGGCTTGATTTTCCGTATCCTGACTGCGTGACTCCAGCAAAGTCCTCTCGGTATCTTGCATTTGACCAATCAATCGACGAATTTTTACCATTGTCTCGATGTCTATATGGGATTTTAGTTTTCTATGCGATAAATGATCGTCGTGAAGACGAATCACGTTCTCCATTTTATGAAAACGGAGAGCAATCAATTCCTCTAGCCTAAGCAGCCTTGGCCCCTGATCAGGATCTTCCTTAAAAGCGATCTTTAAGCTTTCGATGTTTTTTGCAACTCCACTTTTGGACTCGCGATAAATCGCAAGAAAATCTTTTCGATCCAACATGACGTAACCACGCTGACTGGTTTCCGCACGTTCCATCATCAGCGCAATATCACCAAGATCTGACAATACAGCATTAGTATATTTCACCCAGCCGGCTAGATCGATAAATTGGCGCACATTGATGTAACAAAAGACAACAATTACCAAGAATGCGACAATCCCCAAAGGAATTCCCCAACGACGAATCCAAAAAAATAATCCCGAGTTAATTTGCATGTTCATCAAATCGACAAAACATGATTTATAGTTGAGGCTAGGTCCAGCCCGCTCTGAAAAGTTTGAATAAAATTTTACAAGTGCCCTTTTCAAATCACTGTCATGTTATAAGACAATGAGTCTTACTCTGAAATCATCACAATAGATCTTGGCCTGGCATCATTTTCGTATGACCCGACACTAATCATATGCAAACATCAAAATTAGGTCTGCCATTTTTATTCTTCACTTTTATATTTGCTCTATCCCCGACCGCCCAAGCAGGCCCAGAGGCCTGCACCCAGTTCTATAAGAGTCCAGTTCAGAAGTATGCCCTTTGGCTAGAAGAAAAATCACCCGAACGAGAGGCTTGGATTCGTCGTGAATCTGGACAAACCATACAAAAGTTACACGACTCAAAAAATTATGATGTCATTTCCGACGCTGTACTCAGCATGAATTCATCATCTCGAGTTTTAAGCATCGATCAGAATGGAAACGCGCAATACCGTTTGATTTTCCAAGGCTTAAACAAACCCCAATCGCTCGTTCGGGTCAATGGCTCAAAACGCGAAGAGATTTTAACTACGAAAACAATTAAAGACGACGGTTCATTTTCACTTTTGAAAGCTCATTCAACGCCAAAGGATACCCATGTTGTAGTTATGGCGACAGACAATGGTAATATTGATGTTTTCCAAATGTATGTCTATGATTTAACTACAAAGAAAGTCATAGCCCAGCTGCCGACCTACGAAACACAAATCACCTGGAAAAGCGAAAAAGAATTTTACTATATCGATGCCTCTAAAAGAACCAGTACGGAAGCCAAAGAAGAAATTAAGATATACAATTTAGAAACCGGCAAAACCACGTTAGCAAAAAATCAAATGATTTCCTTCGTGGATAAAAATTCTTATGTCGAGTATGACAAAAAAAACAACTCCATCCATCTAAAGATTGCAGGTCGAAAAGACATCGCCTTACCTAAAAGCCATTTCAATACAGAAATGAACATCAACGCTTTGAGTGTTAACGCGAAAAATGAAGTTTTAATATCAGTTGCAAACAACTGGGAAAATGTTGGAAAAATTTTAAAGTATTCTGAATTAAACGGCAAATCTCGCTGGGATCTTTTATATCAAACTGGAAAAAATGAGGTGATTGAATATGTACAATTTCGTGAACACGATATTGAAATCGGCATCTTCTGGGGAGCCTCGACCGTTTCAAAAATTCTAGATCATAGCGGCAAAGAACTATTTAAAGTGACGGCACCTGAATGTTGCCAGCTTGCCCGCATCGATTACAAAGAAGGTCAAGATATCGTAGACATTACCCTGAGCAGCCAGTTCAAATCGAATGTATCTTTCAAATATTCAATCAAAGAGAATCGATTCCTTGACCCTACGCTCACTAACAAAATGATGAGTTTTGATGGTCAGGACTATACCAGCGCTATTCACTGGGCCAATAGTCAGGACGGAACTAAAATTCCCGTGCGATTGACGTACCGACGAAATCTAAAACGTGATGGTCAGAACCCTTTACTCATATATGGGTATGGTGGATTCATGATAAGTGGATACACAAATTCTGTAGACTCGACGATGAACACCTTTTTCATCAAAAATGGCGGTATTTTGGCCGGGCCGGCCCTGCGTGGTGGAAACGAATTTGGAAAACCTTGGCATGAGGCCGCCATGTTTCAAAAAAAATACAAAACGATGGAAGACTTTGCTGCAACGGCATTACTTGTTCATGACATTCAGCTTTCATCACCGGCCATCACCGCCATTCAAGGATGGTCAAATGGTGGCTTTACCACGGCCGCGACAGGTTTGCGGTTTCCAAATATTATCGGTATTGTTGTCTCGGGTAATGGCGTGAACGATCAACACCGAAAAGAGGTATTGGATCCTCATTTTGGTAAAGGATGGTCTTACGAATATGGCGATAGTCGTATCCCTTTCATTGGAAACTATTTACAAAATTGGAGTCCTGTCTATATCGGACAGTTACCACGCCCGACTCCTAAAATTTTGGTTATGAATGGTCGAGCAGACTCTCGAGTGAACTCGGCGCACTCGTTCAAATTAGTCCATGCATTGAAAACACAGTCCACGACACCCGAGAATATTAATTTGATCTCTGTTCCAAACTCGGGGCATTGGGTAACTTCCGTGGCCTATCAGAACACTATTGCTTGGAAAGCACAAACCCTGATCTGGACTTACCTTTTTGATCAAATGGGAATGACCGCCCGATTTTAGATTATTAAAACTATTCGGCAATTCTCATTGAAGAGATACACTTGGTATCGACACCATACGAATAGAATGGCGTTGCCTGTGCACGTGACAGTGACTTTGCATCCGGATTATACGCCAACTTTTCAATCGAGTAGTTCACCGCCGTCGTCGCATTAGAAATTGTCGTCGCTATGTACAAGCTTTGATCATCGGGGTTGTATACCATCGAAGAAATTCCAAACAACAGATATCCAGCCGCCAGATACGTATTTGAATCATATATTTTGACAGGATTTGAAATCACATTTGTCGTATCATTAAAATCGTATACATAAATTGAATTCAGATTCACGGCCAAACTGTTACCCGCGTAGGCCACAAGAATTTGATTGTGAGAAGCGATGTATTGAACCGCCACAGGTTGAGCATTTACATCCGGCGATGCTTGAGCCGCCAGACAATCGGCCGCCGTGAGATATCCATTCGCCGAAATAATGCCCCAACGGTTGTTGGACGCTGCCGCGTTCGTATATATAATTTTTCCAGACGGGGTCACCGTCACGGTATTTATATTCGCATTCGTTGCCCCACACGTTGCCCCCAACGAGGTTCCAATATACGGCGCACCCAAGCGAATTCCTTGACTGGTTATCTTTTCGATCCCAGCCGTTTTCGCCACCAGATATCCACCATCCGAAGTTTTAGCCATGCCTCGCAAAACCGCACTGAGCGCAGTGGAATTTGAAGTAAAAATGGACCGAGACGCATTGGCCGATTTTGCCAGTTTTTCGATTCTCCGACCAGAGGTCGCATTCTCGACCAACACTACTAAACTACTGGCATCGGATTCAAGCATAGCCACGGGTGAATCTCCAGGATTAGCCGGAACACTGTAATAGTCGGCAAAGCTTGTATCTTTTTGTCCGGTTGATAGATTCAATCGATAAGATTGATTAGAGGCTGTCGTGGCCGTGAAGGTAGCGACCGTTCCCGAGTAACACAAGCCAGACGACACATAAAGATACTTCGGCACCTTTGTCTCGACCTGAGACTTTGGCTCTTCTTTTTTCTTTTGCTCACACGCTGTCAAAACCATTAGCACTAAAATCAAGATTTTTTTGCCATTCATAAATACCTCGCCTTAACCATCGGCTGACCACGTTTAAATCTTTACAGTATCTTTACAACGCATTACTATGAAACACTTTCGTAGAGCGGTTTTTAGAAGATTAGGATTCTCAAGATGAAACATTTTTCTATTTTGATATTAAATTAAATAGGATCTCTTTTACTTTTTCAGATGTGGAGAAATCTCCAAATCCTATTTTCAGATTGCCTAAAAATAGGCGACACAGGCCAGACTATTGGCTCAAAATGGTAAGGACACACAAAATAGTAATGACACTTAAAATGGCGCCGCTAACTAGATTTTTTCGCCGAACGCTTTGGAACAATTTCTGGCTCGATATCTTTTTCAGTGTTCGAAAGATTTTTCTTCTGAGGCTCAAAGACATTACGAACGGCCGCCAAGAGATTTGCATTCGTAAATGGCTTATCTAGAATATCGAGGACACCTAACCGTGAGGCCATCAGCGCATACGCCAGCGTTACATTTCCCGAAACAAATACGACCGGAGTCAAAATACCTCGTGACCGAATAAGCGAAACTAGACTGGGGCCATCCAATTTAGGCATATTAATGTCGGACAAAATAAGATCATAAGAATACTGGTCCAGATGTCCAGGAACACGTTCTGTTTCATGGATGTAATGTACGTTTTCATACTGTTCCCGGAGAACTTCGCTAATCACCTCGCCAATTTCAATTTCATCCTCAATTACCAGTATTCGTTTTGATGATTTTACTAAACGCATTGTTCTCTCCAAGGCTGATAACAATTCGGTAGTGGGTGAATTGCCCTATAGGAAGTTCTCAAAAAATGAAGAAATCTTGAATCCCTATTAAGACCAAAGGGCAAACACGATTTTGCTAGGTTCATTGTGACACATTTATGTTAAAGTTTAATCAACATGTCATTCGCAAACCTGAGTCATTTCTACAGAAACTTTGCCGAGCTATATAGTGCCGGAATTGATGTGGCTTCGACCGTTGAATCATTAGAAAAACGATCCTCTGGCCATGACGCTCACCTTCTTAAGATTGCCAGCCACAATCTGCGTAAGGGGCGATCACTGCATTACAGCTTTAAAGTCGCTCATTGTGTACCGATATTCGACCTACCGCTGGTGAAAGCGGCAGAAGACTCTGGAAGAGTCGTGGATGTTTTCAAAAATCTTTCTCAAAAGCATCTCGATACCCATGAATCGATAAAAAACATTCGCGGCAGCTTGATTAAGCCATTTTTCACATTCACCGCGGCATTGATGTTTCCGGGCGTAACAGATTTATTCACTCAAAAAATAACACTTGCCCAATATCTGAAAGGCAGTTTGGGAGTTCTGGTACTGGTTTGCTCAGCATGCTACATGATCTACAACTATTGGCAGCAATCCTATTTCAATATCCACAAAGCACGAAACCTGTATCAGATAGTAAGCTTTTTGCCCTTCCTGAATAATCTAAGTACACGTATTGCCATCGAAAAATTTTCTTCTACTTTGGCGTTCATGCAGGACTCAAGTATCGACTTTTACGAGTCCCTTAAACAATCGGCACAGTGTTCTGCCAATCCCAAAATTCAAAGTGCAGTCGATCGCATCGTACCAAAAATTCAAAATGGTCTAGATTTAAATCGTACACTTCAATCCGAAACTGTTTTCCCAATTGATCTTGTAACCGCAATATCACTAGGCTCACAAAGCGGCAAACTGCCCGATTTTTTAAAACGTTATAGTGAGGGTTTAAAGAAACAAAATGAACGTACTATCCAAACGATGGTAAAATTTTTTCCTATTTTTCTTTACTGGATGGTGGTCGGACAAATTGTCTATTTGATTGTAAATTTTTATACTGGCTATTTGGATCAGCTTCTAAAAATTGTGCCGTAATGGATGAATCAACGAAGTCTTTTTATGGAATACTTGCTGGAAACTGGATACCCTTGCCCTTTTATCTCGGTGCGAATAATCTCTTCAAAAAAATCGTCATCTTTATTGGCAAAACGTAGCAACTGGACATCTGTGGATATAATATATTCCTCGTTAGGATCTTCGTTCTTTTCATTTTCAGGCTCCTCACCCACTGGAAAAAGTCCTGCGTCTTCATGGAAATTGTCACGGCGGAATGCTTCGTACGTCTCTTTAGAAACACTCTCGTCTTCAATTTCATAAATGACCGTATCTGGTTCTGAAGCTTGATTGCGATCAATCTTCCAATCCACCTTCTCGGGTGATTTAGTGTTGGCCGCCATGGTCAAATGACGTAAATAGTAAATCACACCTTTAGCATCTTGATACTGATCAATGTTTAATTCCCCGATCACTTCACGCTCTCGGTTAAATTTAATGGCCGTTTGTTTACGATTTAACACTGTTTTCAAATTTGCCAACTTAAATGCTTCAAACGCCGAAGCCGTGGTCGATTTACCTTCGATAAAGTAATTTGTTTGTTGACGAGGCATATCCGCTTTAGTGTCTAGTTTAGCATCTAGCTTGGTGTCTAGCTTAGCTTCTAGTTTAAGCGTCGATTTGTTTATCTTCTTCGGGGCTGGTTTAGTGGCTACGATCGGTATAGCGTCTGAAATTAATTTGTCAGTTTCTTCTTTTCTATCTTTCGATGTACAACTCGTAAACGTCAATAACAGCACCGAGATAAAAGTATTTAATACAGATCCTGAAATATTCATTGCCAACAAGTCTAACAATAGCACCACTAAAAGTGGTACCAATTTTTTTTACCACACAGCATTTAAGGTCGAAATCCGTCAATTGGCAATTTCGACCGTCTATATTTTGATTCTGCATCTAAAATTTTAATCAGCTCTTACGAATAAAGACAACAAAGTCCAAATCATTGCCGTCCAGGAATACCAATATAACTTTGAGGCAAGCCATTTGACTCGTCGATTTGTACAATATAAGTCTCTTTGATAGACCCATCATTATTTCTTAAAATGGCTAGATACGCATCTTTGCCAGCGTCTTTTGTTTGCGTGCCACCCCAAGGAGCTTGTATTGTGGCGGCTTTTGCAATATCAAATCCTGCCTGCGACATCAAAATCATTTCTGTAGGGGCTATTTTTAAGACAGACACGATATCCTCTGAATTTAAAATTCTTCCAATAACACTCTGTTTTATTTTGTTTTCATACTTACCATTGTTTGCGGTTATAGCTTCTCTTGTCGCTTCGATGTATTTACTTTTGAATACATTGAGGCCAACAGGGTATATGTCAGGAGCACCTGTTTCTGTAAGCTGCAGATTTAGAATGCTTCCAATATAAGGCCTTAAACCGTCGGGATAATCCGTTTTATCTAGTTTTCCAATTCCCTCTCCCAAGGTGCTTAGAAGATTTGGCAACTTGTCCCAATTACTTTCGGTAATTTTTATGGCGAAAGTGGGTGTCACTTTGACAAATTGTCTAGAGGCTCCCGAAAATTTTCGATTGCGTACGATACCTTCCAAACTACTTTGTTTAACGACACCCATAAGCTCTAGTTTTAAACCACGACTTTCCAGTTGATCAATCTTCCTGGAAACCACGCGATCTATCGTTTGATCAAGAATCAATTTGTCAGGGGAAATATCTTCATATCGAGAACGCACCAAAACGTCCGCGGTATATCCCGCCGGCCCATTGTATTGTCCAACATAGGTATAAAGCATCCATATCATTTTATTTCTCTGTTCCGGTGTTAAAGACAAATAACGGTTACTCACGGCCAGCTCTTTAGATATTTTAGAAACAATAAAAGAGTTCACAAGGGCGTTGATCTGATTAGACACGATTTTTTCATTCCATAAGTCACGTGATGGTTGTCTGCGAATTGCTGCACCGATGTCTCGCATATCATCAAACTTTTGCTGAAATAAATTAACTACAACATCATCCGATGCAATGACTTTAGCGATTTGATCTGCCGTCAATTGTTTTCCGGCGAGTCTAAAAAACTCGGCTTGCTGCTCGGATGTCAAAGCGTTCAGACCAAGTTTGCTGGCTTTAATTTTATTGCCCCCTTCTGCAAAATCGAAGTATGCCCTTTCGTAAGAATCCAGTCCCTGCTGTACCTTTTGGTTAGTCATTGCAATCTCTTGTAAATACTGGATTGCGGCTTCGTTAATTTTAGCACCTAACGAAGGATGTTTTACATTATCAATAGCGTCTCGTTTTTGGGGTAAGTAATATCCTGTATCTTGAACCTCTCGCGCCAATTCCAATATGTCCTCGTTGCTCATCTCCTTCTTTAGCATTTCCGCCGTCTTTTTGTGAAAACTTACTACGTAATCATAGTTATCCAACCATTCTTTCTTCGATCCATTTCTAAAATTAAAAAGCACGTCTTTATAAAAGCCAACAAAATCCAAATTATCGATAATGTTCTTTTGAGCTTTTGTTAAAGATTTATAATATACATAACACCCATCCGGACCAGCATAGGCCGGAGTTAAACTGGCAACCGTTGTCATTGATAAAATTAAACCCAAATAGTATCTAGAAAATTTCAAAGATTTTTTTTTCATACTGTTCTCCATTTTTTTATTACAAAAACTGAAGAAGCACTTTTTGTTCCAACAAAGAGGCCTATAACCTATTGAAATTTTGGATGAACACGCAACACATACACTGCATATGCAGAAAAGGCTCAAAAAAGTCCCACCTGTGGCAAATCTTTAGACAGCACGTGCGCTCTTTCTTCTTTTTGTGGGGATTTTTAATAAATCCCCACAAAATGGGGCCCGATTTTCAATACTATCTATGATGCTTTAAAATAGAGTCCAGCAAGCCCGGAAATTTTTTATCAAGTTCTAGTTTTCTTAAGGTATTAATAACCTCAACGCCAACTTTTTTCGATCGAATCAAACCATTTTCTCGAAGGACCTTATGGTGAAATGATATCGTCGAGGGCGGCAAACCCGATGCACATGATTTTGTACAGCTCATCCCTTGGCAACTGGCCAGTTTCTTTACAATCTCGCGACGAATAGGATCGGACAGAGCATGCAATACTCCGTCGATTGTAAGGTCTTTCATGGATGGATGACTAAAATTCCTGGCCATTTCCGTCATGATAAACTAGTTCTAAAAAAAGAGCAAGTGATCGAGTTAATACTTCATTAATACAATATTTCAATATTATTGAAGTATTGTATTGACGTTTGTATCCGAGGTCTCTTATTAGAAAAAAAGCGAGGTTTCTATGACTGATATTTTGTTCCAGCCGCTCAAGGTGGGCGACTTAACACTTCCTAATCGAATTATTATGGCACCCCTGACTCGGCAGCGCTCTGGAGTCGAGCGCGTCCCCAACGACATGATGAAAGAGTATTACACCCAACGAGCCAGTGCTGGCTTGATTTTAACAGAAGCGACAGCTATTGATCCTATGGGCGTTGGCTACAAAGATACTCCTGGCATCTGGAACGATGCTCAAATTCAGGGCTGGAAAAAAATTACAGATGCCGTTCATGAAAAAGGGGGGCGAATTTTCCTACAGCTATGGCATGTTGGGCGTATTTCAGATCCCATTTTTTTAAATGGAGAAACACCGGTAGCTCCAAGTGCCATCGCGGCGGCAGGACATGTCAGCTTAGTTCGCCCACAACGCCCTTACACCACACCTCGTTCACTCGAAACGGCCGAGGTCAAAGCACTTGTGCAGAAATATAGGCAAGCCGGCGTACACGCACAACACGCCGGTTTCGATGGCGTCGAAGTACACGGAGCGAACGGCTATTTGATCGATCAGTTTTTACAAACTAAAACCAACCAACGCACAGATGCCTATGGTGGTTCAATTCAAAACCGCGCACGGTTCTTGTTAGAAATTGTTGATGAGCTAATAGGCGTTTGGGGACCAGGGCGTATCGGCGTGCATTTAGCGCCAGCTTCTGACAGCCATGACATGGGTGATGACAATCCTAAAGAAACATTTGGCTTTGTCGCCCGTGAACTTGGCCAAAGGAAAATTGCATTTATTTTCACCCGCGAAGGTCAGCGCGAAAATTATCTGACGGCGTACCTGAAAAAAGAATTCGGTGGCGTCCTGATTGCCAATCAAGGACTTGACCCCGTCCAAGCCGCCAGCCTGGTTAAAGCAGGAGTTGCGGATGCGATCTCGTGGGGAAAATACTATATTTCCAACCCTGACTTACCGGAAAAGATAAAAAAAGATCTCCCCTTTACCCCCTTTCAACCAGAGACTTTCTATACCGAAGGACCACAGGGATATATTGACTATAAATAGGACTCTCTCGTTAAGCTCGTCCAGTTTGTTCGCAAGGTTTTAGCTCTGCCAAACGGCTTTCTGGACGCCTAAAATATAGAGATCCGACGACAGTTCATGATCAACAGACCAGGCCTTGTCGTATTTACTTGGTAAAAACAAACCCCTTTCCTATTTCACGAAACCCCATTAGTACAACGAGCATGACTCGTTCAAATGTAAATAAATTTGTTAAAAATGCCAAGCAACTTGCCATGCTGCCCACCTCGAAAAGACTGAATAAATGGGTTTTATTTGAATATCCGTTTGACGCTCAACTGTTAAACTTAAGTCCTCTTTATCTGAAAAGCCGCCAACTTTATACTGAATTGGGAGGAACATTTAACCCCAGAATTTGCTCCACCATGCGGGGTCTAAGCGCCCAAGACCTGTTTGCCGATACCATTGACTATACTCCTTCGTTAACACAAATAACTTGGTTTGCCGAAAATCTAAATGATGTCGTCGATCCCGAAAAAGAGCTTGAATCGCTAGAGCGGTATAACGAGATTTCTGTATTTCACGAACAAAACCACCGCGTGATTTGGCGACTCTTACCTCCAGCTCCGAAAGGGCAACGAGAACTAGGACGATACTTAAATTTTGCCGAAAGCTTGGTGGTCGTCCTCGACATAGCACTTGGCAACCAGTTAGGGCCAAAACACTCGCCAATTTTCGAGCAAATGAAAATCATTTATCGCTCAGCAGGGCGCACCAGCAAATCTAAATCAAAACGCGATTATTTTTTAGCCGTGTTCGTAGCCACGTATTTGCTTTTAGAATTGATCAACCCCGAAGATATCCAAGCCGCCGTTAATTATATTCTTCCCGGACAAAAGACACTGAATCACACGGCAGTTCACGACAGCTTAGAATTAAGCGAACTATTCACCCGTATTACCAACCCGGAATGGCAAGCCCGCTTCTGGAAACAGGCTCAAAAAAAGCTTGCGAAAAAACATGCCGGAAACAGCATTCAAGAACTCTCTCTTCCGCAGGACCCACTTGATCTTAGCGATGATCTTGCACGTGTTCACCATATCTTAGATTTTTTCGAGGTGTAAATCACCAGCACTTTAGGTTTGTTTCAATTCGAGGCATTTTGCTAAGGCATAAATTAAAAAAAATTTCTGTCAGAGACATCACTCACTCGACTTTTTGTTAGCAACCCTACTTTTGGCTGGCCTCCAAAATTCCAGAAATCTTGAATTGTTAAGAGCACGCACCCGTAAAATAATTAAATTTGAGGGACTAGTTCAAATCACAATGAAAAACAGTTATCTAAAGATGAAGATAAAGTTAACTCTAGCTCTCTTATTTCTCCAAATTAGCGTGTTCGCTAACTTTGTCGGCAATGATACGCAAAATTTTAACCCTATCCCAAGTGGTTTGGATTTTGTCACTGTTCACAGTAGCGAAACACTGCTGCAAGGCTTTTTCAATTCAGGTATATTCATTAACTATGGTAAGAATTCACTTCCGAATACACAAGATGAGTATGGAAAAACAGTCAGCAGCAAGGATTCAACCACTTTCACAGATCTCAGTTTTGCCTATGGAATTATCGAAGATCTGGATTTTGGACTTAGCCTTTCCTATCTAAACACACAAGAAACAAATCGCGATGTACCAGGCGCTCAATTTGCCGGCACCGGACTAAATGAAATACGCTTACTAGGAAAATATCGCTGGCAAAAACGTGATCCCACCGGAATTGCCTTGGTCACATCAATGAACTTTAATCAATCCTTGAACAATCCCTTTGCCGGTACCGACAGCGGCCCAACATTGAACATCGAAGGTATCGTCGATCATAAGCTGGGAAATTTTTTATTAGCCGGAAACTTAGGGTATCGGATGCGCAGCCAAGGAAAACCTATTTCCGGCGCACTCTTCCAAACACTCCCTAACCAAGTCATCACTTCTTTAGCGGCCAGCTATTATTTAAACTCGGCGGATTTAAAACTGATCGCCGAACTGTTTGCCGCCAAATCCACCGAGACAGTTCCCTTTATCGATTCCGAAAAAATTTCCTCCGAGTTTTTGTTCGGAGTGAAATACGACGCTCACACTTATGCGTCCTTCCACTTCGGCGCCGGTACACAAGTCAGCGATGGCCTCTTTACACCAGACTGGCGCATCTACACTGGCCTAAACATGAGTTTTGATATCCTTCACATACCGACGTCCCGCTCGTCGCCCTCAAAAGATTCTCGTCCCATTCAAAAAACAACCTACACCTATCAAGGATACCAACCCCGAGACATCGTCGCTCTCAAAGAAATCCCCTTTGATACACTTGCCAAAAATCATGAATTTTACCTGGGCACAACGGTACCCGAAACCGATTTTTCTGGTATAAAACCACCTTTTGAAATTATCCGTCTAGATAATTTTGATTTTGATTTTGGCTCTTCTAAAATTCGCCCCGAGTATTATCCTCTTTTAAATCGTCTAGCCGCTTATATCGGCTCTAACCCTCCTGTTATAAAAATTCGCGTCGAAGGCCACACCGATTCTTTAGGCTCCGAAGAGCGTAATCGCAAACGCAGCCAAAGCCGTGCCGACGCCGTCACAGATTTTATTAAAAACACAGGACTTATTTCTCATGTCGTTACGGAACCTGTAGGCATGGGCGCCAGTCGCCCGATTGCCGACAATAGTAATTTCCAAGGACGTCAACAAAATCGTCGCGTGGAGATTCGTATTCTCCGCCAGATTCCCGCACCACCTTTTGAAAAAATAGAGACGGAATAAATTCTCATTCTTAGATATATCAAAAATCTGTAAAGATTCATTGTAACATGACCATCTCCACAGATGGCCCTTTACTCGGATTTTCTTGAAAATTCGTATTTCTCTTGAAACTCAACATCCTAGAGTTTTTCAAGAATTCTCGAGACAATAATTAATTCAATTCGCCGAAATATTTCTCAGACAGCAATGCAACTATTAAAGGATTTTTGCGCATGATTGTGAATAGAAAATTTCAACTGTTACTTTATATCGTACACGTGATCGCGGCCTTCACCGTCGGTTGTGGAAAATCTGAATTTGATCCCTTACTTAAAACAATCCCCAGTTTAAAACCAGAGAACAATGGACCCTCTTTAAAAACAAGTTCTATGGATATCAGTTCCCCAAATGTGGCCGACGGAATCAACCCGGCCATTGTAACTCTTCATTTAAAAACCGAAGACGATAAACCCGTGACTGGTCTTCAAATGGGCCTTCAAGTTTCTGGCAGTGGCAATATCATTGTCCCCTGCACCCCGTCCGACAATTTGGGGCAATCAGAATGCCAAATTTATTCGTTTAAAGCGGAAATTAAAAAAGTTTCTACAGTTGGTACAATCACGATGAAAGAAGAAACTATTTTTCAAAGACCACCCGTTTCAAAAAGCACTTTCGGCATCGTAAGCTCTGGACACTTTGAAACACACTCGAGCGGAATCAATATAGTTTCCATGTCTGGCATCACAGAAAGTGACACACGCCTGTACGATTCCAGTGGTGCGCTTCGAGTGAAAACATCGATTTTTAATTCAATTATTGAAAAGAAATAACTGAGGGTTTGAAAATGAGATCGCTATTTTTCAAATGTCTATTAATGTTTGTAATGGGTTCTAGTTTATCCCTATTTGCTACACCGGTTGGGTTCACATATCAGGGGAAAATATACAAAGCTAATGGCAACGAACCGCTTCAGGAGCCAGCCGTCGTGTTCAAAGTTCAAATTCGCTCTCCCGATGCTCAGTGTATTCTGTTTGAAGAAACTCACTCTCGGGACATGAGCGGTACGGAAGGTAATTTCAGTCTCATTATCGGCGAGGGGTCAAACACGAATGCCACCAGTCTGAACCTCCTGCAAGTATTCGACAATTCAAATGCCAAGGTCGGCTTCGGAGGCTGTAACTATACACCATCCGTCAATGATTTCCGTCGGCTGCGATTCAGCTATGATGACGGAACTACCGTCGTCACTCTGACAGGCGATCAAACGATTCGCTCGGTACCGTTTGCTATCAATGCGACGGCTTTGGGTGGACTTACCAAAGATAGCTTCATTCAAATCTCGGCACAAACGACACAACTTAAATTGGATAATCTTCTGGCTCAATCAGCACCCCTGCTTTCCTTAGCGGCCGGCACATCGCCACAATATATTAAGGCTTCAGAGCTGCCTACATCCGGAGGGTTTCTGAATTTGTCTTCAACTGGCGTGCAAGTCCCTGATGCTCCCGCTTCTGCAAGTTATGCAGTTAATAAGAATTACGCCGATAGTTTTATTGGAGGCCGTGCGATTGATCTGTCGACAATGACCAACGGAACTCTGCTCAGTTGGAATTCTATTTCAAACAAATGGGTCGGACGTAGCATCGCCTCCTCAGATATCACAACAGCTCTAAACTTTACGCCCGTTAACAAAGCCGGAGACACCTTTTCAGGTGCAATCAACATGGGAGGAAATAATATCACTCAAACCGGTTACATCACCATGAACCCAGGTAAATACTTAAGCCTAGGCTCATTTGACGCCGCCGCAGAAACCAATTTGATTACAACAATACTAACCCCGGGAGGAAATTCCTACGCCGGTGTGACTTGGTATAACTCGGTGACAAAATCAATCAAGTACTGGGATGGTACTCTGGCCGTGGCCTTAACAGAACACCTGGGTGGAACGGTGAAATCTATCACTGCCGGAGCGGGCCTGTCGGGTGGCACCATCACGAACTCGGGAACCATCTCGTTACCTAACGTCGGCGCAGTGGGAACATTCACAAAAATTACCACCGATGCACAGGGGCGAGTCAGTGCCGGCGCGACGTTATCCGCAACGGATATTCCTTCGGCCAGTGGCGATGTTAGCGGCTCCTACGACAATCTTTCGGTTGTAAAAATTCAAGGTGTGAATATCGCCAACTCGGCTCCGGCACCGGGCCAGGTACTCAGTTACAATTCCACCAATACGCGATGGGAACCGCTATCGATCATAACCAACCTCAACGCAGCTTCACCTTTATCTGTCGCAACAGGCAGCTCGGATCGAACGATTTCTCTTGTGAATGGACAAACCCCAGGTCAAGCCATGATCTGGACAAACTCGTCTTGGGAGATCGCTTTTCCCAACGCAAGTCAGCTTCGCGGAGTCGCAGCCGCCAGACAATTGCCTACGTCCTGTTCTACAAATCAAATATGGTCGTATCAAGTTCCCAGCGATACATATGCCTGCGTGAACATAGCAATCTCGGCAAGCCAAATTTCTGGTTTAGGAACCGCAGCGGCCCTGAACGTCGGCACTTCGGCAAGCCATGTGGTCCAAATTGACTCCAATGGCAGACTACCTGCGGTCGATGGCAGTCAGTTGACTAATCTCAATGTCGAAGCTCCGTTTAAAAACATCCAAGTACTTTCCACTCCCGGACCGGCCAGCAGTTGGCTCGTTCCTCCCGGTGTAAAAAGAATTTTTGTAGAAGTATGGGGCGGGGGCGGTGGTGGTTCTGGAGGTAAAACCTCGTCGTCAGGAGGCACCGGTGGCGGTTCAGGGGCGTATGGCGCTTGGTTTAAAACGGTAGTACCGGGAGACTCGATCACCTTCACGGTCGGTGATGGGGGCGGGGGTGGGAATGCAAATTCAGATGGTACTAATGGTTTTGCCAGCATTTTTGATGGCACCAGTATAGCGGGTGGACAGGCCGGTACAAACGCCAGCCCAGGCGCAGCCGTCAGTGGACCTTCTGGTAGTAGCATCATTGGTATAAATGGCGCTGCGGGATCGTTTGGCTCGATTCAAGGCATACAAACATCGGTTCTCGAAATACTTGGGGTCAGCGTGCTTGGCTCGACAAGTATTTCTGGTCTAGGTGGTAACGGTGGCGCTGCACCTAAGGGCGGTACCAGCGGAACAGGCTCAAGCTCGAGCTTAACGGCTGGCTCCAACGGTGGCGCTCCCGGCGGTGGAGGGGGCGGTGGCGGCAACTCCTTAGGTTCAGGAGGATCCAGCGGGGGCAAGGGCGGTGCCGGCAGAATCATTATTTGGCACTAAAAACTGATGCCTTGTCATGAACCTCACCAGCCGACCACCGAGACTACTTGGATCTTTAAACACCAGATAAGGGGCCTGATTTGATAGAAAAGCAATATCCTTTCTTGGTTACGGCCTTCAAATGATGCCCGGTAAATGCTATCTTTTTTCTAAGTGAATAAATATGGGTATCAATCGTGTGGGCCGATACGTGAACAGAGTCTCCCCAAATAGCCATCAACAGTTCGTCCCGAGATATTACAACCCCTTCATTACGTAAAAAATGCACCAGAAGTTTAAACTCAATCGGAGTCAATTTTAATTCTGTTTCCGTATTGCCAAAGGCTACGGAAATACGATGGGCTGCTAAATCAATAACAAAATCAGATTTACGAAATGTTGTGAGCGGCACCGACTGCAAATGGCGTTTTAATTTGGATTCAACACGAGCTTTGAATTCTTTAGGCTCTATAGGCTTAACAATATAATCATCCGCACCTAACGAAAACCCCATGACAAGCTGATCAATGTCCGCCTTGCCAGTGAAAAATATAATAGGTAAATTTTGAAATCTGTCTCGAGATCGAATTTTTTTACAAAAATCAAATCCATCACCATCAGGAAGATCAATATCCAATATCAATAAGGTATAAAGACCATGACTCAATTCCTGTTCGGCCCCGGCGACCGTCGTTACGCATGTCAATGCGCCGATATCTTCGATCGCCGACTGAACCATAATGTGTATACCAGGAGAGTCCTCCACCAATAAAATCCTATGACCATCCATCAACAAGTCCTATAAATTCTACAAGATATTTCAAATTATACTCTACCCAGCTTACTCTATTTTGATCATTTGTTAAGTTTAAAGATAAATAAATATATTTAATTTATTTATAACTAGCCACTCATCCTGTGACCAAACAATTACCCACAACTCTATTATGACTGTCATTACCAACTGTCATTACCAACCTATCTAGGTGTCATTACCAAACAATCTAGGTCGATTTAATTACTACCGTAATTCGATATGCTCTATCTAGCAGTATCATGAGCTGCTGCCTTTCCCTCCAGAAAATCCAGAAACACCATCAGCTACTCTCGCTCTCCGACCAAGAACGCCACCTCCAGCGGCAGCGGTAGCCCTCTGGGGGCTCACACCCGCGAGCCGGCGGATACTATCGCCCCCCTTCGTACTAGCTTTGCTCAAGCGTCCAGCAACATGCTGAGGTGATCTGTGAGTATAAGCTATCACCCCCAGAGCCTCTAACATGTTCTGAATAATGTAGAGCTTCACCAGACGATAC
>JAEUWH010000072.1 GCA_016785955.1 Pseudobdellovibrionaceae bacterium
AGAATCCAATTTACCTAAAAAAAGAAATGGATAAAAAACTTAAAGTATTTTTTGAACTAGTCGATGAGATAAAAAGAAGAAACCGTGCAACCGGATCTTGATTGCACTGCTTCAGTATCATTTACCTATGAGTCAATACGCTACGATGTGAAACAGCAGTGAACTTATAGAGAACTTAGAAGTCTCTAATTGATATACTTATGGTTGTCATTTTTACCCTCTTGAGATTTTTAAAAAAACCGATAAAGCCACTATGAAGATTTTGGTTTTTTGCCTGTTTTTGCTGGGCAGCCCATTTCTGCACGCAAGTAATCCGCTCGTTTCTTATCAGGGACGAATTATCAAGCCGGATGGTTCTCCTTTAGAAGGAAATTCTGTTCAATTCAGGATGCAAGTTCGATCTCCAGGTTCTGAGAATTGTCTATTATACGAAGAGGTTCAAACGATTAACATGTCCAGCTCGTCAGGGGCATTTTCGGTGACACTCAATGATGGCACAGGCGCTCGGCTAGATACCCCGAACTATCCAATCGATCGAATTTTTGCAAACCGTGATAGTATGACCTTGGATTCCGCGCGCTGTTCAGTCGGCACCACGTACACTCCCAACGCTGGAGACGGAAGAAAATTTGTTGTCTATTTCAAAGATGAAACAATGAACGCCTATGAACCTCTCCCCATACTTAGTCTGAACTATGCACCTCAAGCCATGTATGCATTAGAGTCCCAGAAGTTAGGAACGTTCTCGATTAATAATGTACTCCGAGCCGTTGATGGCAGCGGCGTTCCCACAAATGCCCCAGCACTTGACCCCGCCCAACTTACAAATCTGACAAATCTTATCGCCGGTACTTCGACCCAATACGCGACATCGACGCAATTTAGCTCCGTCCAATCCTTTGCGAAAACGGTCCCACCCACCTGTGTCGGTGGAGAAGTTTTAAAATCCAACGGTACCAGTCTCTCCTGCGTCGTCGCCGGGGCAACACCGGCCTACTCGGCAATCACGGGAGCAAGCACCACAAACACCATCGACAATATGAATTTTGCTCAAACATGGAATTGGTCAACGGCTACAACCCAGGATCCAATAACACTAACGGCGAATGCATTAACGACGGGTAGTCTGCTTCACTTATCCAGCTCAAGCTCATCTCTTAATTCAACAAAAGGTCTAATTAACATTACAAATTCAAGCTCTTCAGTTAACGGAGTGTTAGCACGATTCCAATCAAATTCGACTGCGGACAGCGGCCTTACAATTTTAACTAACGGCAATGTCGGCATCGGTTCCAGCACCCCCGGCGCAGCCCTAGACATCAAGGGCACCGTAAGAATAAGCGGCGCGACCTCGGGCTACACTCAAATCCGCGTACCCGCCTCGGCTGGCACCAACACCCTGACCTTACCTGCCAACACCGGACAAGCCGGACAAACAATCAGCAATGATGGCTCTGGCAACTTATCTTGGACTTCGGTGCCCACGATGAACACAATTTCCCGACATTCAGGATTTAGCGCATTGTCCGGGACTCAAAATCAAACTTTGCTGGCAACCGCGCCGACAGGACTTTATCGAATGACCGCATTTGGAAAGAATATGACCATGGCCAGCAGTGGTTCCGGATGCTCTATCATCATTCGCTATGCATTTTCCAGCGAGATAGGCACCGTCAACGCAGCCACTTTGGCAAATACACTGAGTGGAACGGCCGGGGGCGTGACACAAGGAACGTATACATTCTATCATGCAGACCCCTCGTTAGATATTGGGGTTCAAATACAACGTACACCTGGTTCGTGTGTTGGTGACGACTATCGGTATGATATCGTTTTAGAGTTATTAAAACAATTTTAGAAACTCCGGGTGACTTCTAGAAAGCGAAGTCACCCGTGTTATGACAGCTGCTGACATAATAAATCAGCCGGATTCAAAAACTATTCGTGAATTCTTTGATCTGCAATACTTAGAGCTTCTTGAATTTCTTCTGCGGATGGCAAGAAGCAGTCACCACTGCGTGTCCACACAGAAAGTTGAAAATTGAGTGCTTTTAGCTTGGGGTCAATAGCCATTTTACTTTCTGCATCACCCGAGTGCTGCACAGGTTTAACAAAAACGTTCACCGTATCCAATTGCCAATTTTGAAACACGCGAGGGACTTTATCCGAAGCCAGTTTCAAATTTTTTAAACCTTCAGCCGCACACATCATCAACTGAGGCGATACAGCTAAACCGTTAAACATAGAACTGTCTGAAAATTTTTGTAGCCCAAGCGTAGCCGGTGCTTGAACGACCATTCCAAAAAGAGACCACTTCGTGTTTTCACTTTTAGAAATTTCTACGTCCTTTTTAAGAAGCAAATCTTGTGGAGAGTTTGACACTAAATCGATGGACTTTTGATCGTCTGCAACAAAGAAACGTACTTTTTGCTCTCGCTGTCCCATTTTAAAAGTTTCTAACACAATGCCCGGATGATCGCCGACTTCAATTTGTCTTTTTGCCGAAACCGTTGTTTTAGTTTCCCACAATACCGAGTTTGTCTCGGCCGACATATCCTGTTTCAGTTTAGCAAGAAACGATGGCGTCGTGCTTTCGATTGTTTGCGTATTTCCCGCATTGACGGCCGCTTCACCGGCATCTCCATTTTGGCTACATGCCGTTTGTAAACAAGCCACCGTCAAGGCTGCCATACCTACATATTGATAAAATTTATTTTTCACAGTTTCTCCTTTTGAAATTTGTTTAGAAAATTAATGCAAATTAGTAAATGTTTTGTCGACACAAATTTCAATTTTCATTTTAGCAAACGTTTGCTTTCAGCAAACACTTCGTGACCTCGCCGTATTGACGATCACCCACAAACGAAGGGATGAATTAAATAAACAAAACTTAACGAAAGGAATTTTATGAAAATGAAAATGTTTTTTTGCTTACTCTCTTTAGTGAGTTATCTCCAGGCCCAACCTTGCCGTCTGGATTTCGCAAAATCGATTGAACCGTTACAAACAATACGCTTTGAGCCTAAAAAGATGAAATTGAACTATCAATCTTATGCGTTCAGCAGCGCCCATAAAATTGAATTCATTTACGAAGGAAAACCACTGCTTGCTTTTTCGAATAAAGAAACGTCTACGCTGACGATTCCCGTCATATACTCACCCAGTGAATTTTCCAATCAACGTCAAGCATTTGAGAACGCGTATAAAAATCTAACTTTTAAATTGTGGGTGTTTGAAAAATCACAAAAATCCATTCGTATGGATCTAGGCAAACTTAGAACTTTATCAGTCGCACCGGGCACGTGTGCCGTAAATATTTCCAATCTCGAGGACATAATTACGGACTCTCCGGCAGACACTCCTGCGACCATAGAACAAAAAGTTCTTCCGACAGCTCCGCCCGTTCTTCCCGCTCACCCCTCGGTCCCTCCTACGCGCAGTGCTCACCATGAAAAAAGTCCATCACTCATCCAATACAGTAACACAGAACCAACTCGGTAAATAAATTTTAACCAGCCATAACGTTCTGTTTGATTTTAACCCTCCCATCAACAGCTCACCGAAATGTTCTCAGGCAGAGAACATTTCGGTCATTGACTCTGAAAACGCGTTACCTATATAAAAGTTTTAAATCTAATAGGTGTTCGACTATGCATAATGGAATCGGGTCAATACTAAAGAAAGAATTTGAAGCTCGTAAAGATAAAAATAAGAAGTATTCCCTGCGCGCATTTTCTAGGGATCTCAAAATGAGCCCAGGATTCCTTTCGGAAGTGCTACAAAATAAAAAGAAATTGAGCATCGATAAAACATTGGAAGTCATTCAATCTATGGGGTGGAGCTTGCGGGATTCTCGAATGCTCCTGCAAACAAGTCAGCTTGGATTCGTTAAATCAAAAAAAGCTAAGCAGTTTTTACGTTCAGAAATCAGAAATTCATCGACGGCATATGCCCAGTTTGATCGCCTGAAGCTGACCAAATTCTCTTTGATTTCAGATTGGTACTGTCTGGCGATCATGGAATTAAGCGCCCGCGCAGATTTCAGTGAGGATCCCAATTGGATAGCGAACCAGCTTGCCATCCGTGTTGAAAATGCAAAGCTAGCCATTGAGAAATTGAAATCCTCGGGATTGATAGCTCTGGGTCCAGACAATCGTTGGCAAAAAACGATGAACGCAACCGTAAAAGATGTTCCCACCTCTGACGATATTAGAAAATTTCATCGCCAGCATCTGCAAAACGCAATGATCGCAATTGAAACTCAAACAACGTCTGAACGACATATTTCAGGGGTTACAATGGCTATCGACAAAAAAAAATTACCACAGGCCATAGAACTGATAGCTGAATTTCGCTCACGCATGACGGCGCTTTTAGAAACAGACAAAAAAAATGCGGTTTATCATTTAGCAATTCAGCTATTCCAATTAGACGAAAGTAAGCTCAAAGCATAGAAGGGTTCGCTTATGAAATTTTTTTTCATCATTACTATCCTAACTTTTTTTACAAAGACGTTTGCAGGTCAAGAGGTCGGTAATGGAGGTGGGTTCTGCCTCCTCGTGGATAACAGCTATGCTATGTATGATTCGATCGTGACGATCAATGCTACATTCGGTGAAAATCGCCAGAGCATGCCATATGCACAACACCTGCAGTTGATTAGAACTCAATTGCATCGATTAAAAGAGCCCAAACTGAAAGAGTTTGATTTATTTATATCGACTTTATTTAGTCAAAAAACGGGAAGTTTCTATCAATGGTTTGCTCGAACTAATCTTACACTGATGTGGGAGCCGGGGTTAGAGCCCATTCTCCCCAAACAATGCAGAACCCGCAAACAAGCGGTGTACTATTTCATTCGACCACCCAATTTCGGTAACACAGTTGACATCATATACGACCCAACATTACTTGCACAGATTGCAAAACAACCAAATGGGGGGCTACAAATCTCTTATCTACTGATTCATGAATGGCTTTGGTTATTCTTTTCTCGCACAACATATGTAAACATGGCGACGTTTAATCGCTTGCTGCAGTCAGAAAAACTAAAAACGATCACAGTACAAGACTATACAAAAATTCGTGCGCAGTTATTTCCTCCCGAAACACCTCGAATGTCTCGATAACTACGCTCTTGCGCACACATTTTCTCTTTCTCCCTTTTGTTTTTTTTCTAGATGCGTCGTGCTCTACATATCAGACACATCCGCAAATTTCCTAAATAGCATCTAGGGAGTCCAAGTTAAAAACGATTGTTTTGAATTGGCCACCATGAAAGATATGAGCTTTAACATTACCCAGGTCACTGACTTCTATGCCCAACAGTCGATCAAAATTCGGCAGTTTCAAACGTTTTTCTTCAAGCCCAGGGCGAAGCGAGCGAAGATATTTGCCATTTTCATTTTGTCCTATCTCGAACAGACTTCCATCGTTCGCTAAAACCACTTTTCCATTACTTTTTGCATCAGGCTTTGCCCAGTCGAAGTTTACATTTTTAATTTTAAAATCAACTATGCCTCCGTCGAGGCCTTTCTCAACTGCATAGTCCATAACAATGAGATGTTCCCTCTGAGGAGAATTACCTATAATACCTGCATGTAAAACTAATTTATCTTCTCTAAAATCTATAACAGAAAGTTTCTTAATCAGAGTCGTGGGGGTAAATAATTTAGGCATCAAATCATTCAAAGAGACCGTAAATGTTGTCGTCACCCCAGAACTCGGACTTATCACAAAATGTAGAACATCAGATAACCCTGGTTGATTAAATTTAATTTTGGAGGTTGTTGTTAAAACAATACCCTTGTCAAACCGACCTGCCGAAATCGCCGGCGTGGTCTTTTTTCCAAAGTTTGAAAAAATAGTCGAGTAGGCGGCATAACCGATACCGAACGTCCTACCAAGATAATCAAGATCTCTTTCAACCAAGCCTTGAAATTTCCTTCGATAAGCATCCTGTGATGTGATATCTGCAAATATATTTGAAGAATATGGGGGCAAATCCGATAGAGACCATAAATCGACCCCACCCAACTCACCATCGATGACTCCATAAATCTTACTCAGATTTGAATCGCTAGTGATAGCGTCAATTTCATGAGGTAGTAACGCCGCTTTCACAATCTGCCCGTTCTTCAAATCAATAACTGCCACCCCAAGCCTTTGCGATTCAGGTCGTCCATAGACCATTTCTGCTGGATTCTTTTCATCAATTGCACGAATATCCCGGAACGAAAATTTCTGACGCCCCGTAAATGACACCAGAGCCTGACCTGTCTGGCTATTTACTTTAAGCGGGACCATTCCTTCAGCAATGATCGTTAAAGCACCAAATTTTTTATCCATAGCCGCATTAATTTTCTCTATAACTTCAAAGCTCTTTACAATACGTCCTTGTGTATCTCTAACATTCAACACTGTCGAGTCATTAGGGCCGTGATTGTTCCTATAATAGATATCAGGAGTGCTAAAGTGTTCAGACTCTTGTCTTCTGTATCGCCCGTACCCAAAAATCTCGTCTTTATTTATTGAGTTTCTTATGTATTCTCTATACTGCTTTTCTCTATCTAACCTAGGCACAAATGTCATATCCGGTTCAACAGAAATTTCGCCATCTTTGACTACGCGAAAGTAGCTTGACGGTTTTATCTGAGACGCCGCTCCTGCTAAGTCAATAACGTCGTAAAGTTCATGAGATGCCCGAGGCAAGGGCTTTCCCGTTCGTACTCGTTCAATCGCCTCATTCACCCCGAGGATATCAAGAACAGAGCGGTTAGATTCCCTTTTATAGAAAGAAAGACAAGACGATGCCCCATAAGCATTTTGAAAAGAAACACCCAATACAAGTATCAAAAGAACCGACTTTTGCATTTCCATAACACACGCCTTTTTCAAAAAATATAAATGACTTCATAATTACTTTTGCAATTCATCAGCCAATATTTTTAACATGTTCATATGCCCTTACTTCCCTTTCTAAAATTTAAACGATTTGATAAAGACGACAATTTGGCAAGAACACTTGTCTTATATTTATACATACCCGGGGGAGGAGACGTTTCTTCTACTTTAAGCGGGGTGTGGCCAAGCCCAAGGGTGCAGGGAGAGGGTCTCTGATATACAGAGTGTTGGAATTCTTCTCATAAAAGATGAAATTACAAACATCCGACTAACTATGTTTCGAAGCCATACGAAAACGGATTACATTCCACTACCGCCACCACCGTGATAACCGCCGGTGGCCGCGCAAACATTTCCATTGTCGCGGATAGTACCTAAATTGACTAAATTAGACAATGTAAAGAGGGCCAGGACAAATAAACCATTAACAGCTAAATTAATGATATTATAATTAAAATCTTTGAATTGTCTTTTTTCATTTAAAACTTT
Organism: Pseudobdellovibrionaceae bacterium; assembly: GCA_016785955.1. Taxonomy (GTDB): domain Bacteria; phylum Bdellovibrionota; class Bdellovibrionia; order Bdellovibrionales; family Bdellovibrionaceae; genus UBA2316. The sequence goes on from JAEUWH010000072.1 coordinate 7,393, forward strand.
CATAAGCCTAATCATAGAACACTCTTATAAGAAGCAAGACCTTTACCTTCTAATAAGACGTATGAGTACTTTAAAGTTGACTTTAAACTAGTCATGAGTACTTTAAAGTTGACTTTAAAGTACTCATGCTTACAATGAATACCATGGGCATCAAGAAAAAAAGATATTTATCCGATGAAATAGAAGAAACTTTAAAAAAGAAAATGGTCTTTCTTGGCGGCCCCAGGCAAGTGGGCAAAACCACCTTAAGCCTCCAATTCATTCAACCAAGCAGCGTTAGCAACCCTAGTTACTTAAACTGGGACAGAACCAGCGACAAAAAACTCATTCTTAGCGATCAAATCTCTTTAAAGTCTTCTCAACTTATTTTTGATGAAATTCATAAATATAAAAATTGGAGAGGCTTACTTAAAGGTATCTATGATAAGTACCACGAAGATCACCGCTTTCTTGTCACTGGATCCGCACGGTTAGATTATTTTCGCAAAGGAGGAGACTCTTTACTTGGAAGATATAGATACTTTAGATTACACCCCTTTTCATTAATGGAATTAAACAAAAATCCTTCCGCTAGCGATCTGCAAGTGTTAATGAAGTTCAGTGGTTTTCCAGAACCTCTGCTTTCTCAAAATGAAAAAACTCACCGCCTTTGGCAAAGGGAACGAATCGTCAAAGTTGTCAGTGAAGATCTTCGCGACCTAGAAACAGTTAAAGATGTTTCGCTTATTTTATTACTCGCAGAGATTCTCCCATCTAAAGTTGGCTCACCATTGTCACTAAAAAGTTTAGAAGAAGATCTTCAAGTGTCACAACCCACAGTGCAAAGATGGGTGAATCTTTTAAATTTGCTTTACTACACTTTTTCAATTGCTCCCTATGGTAGTCCAAAAATCAGAGCTGTAAAAAAACTTCATAAAATTTATATGTGGGATTGGACACAAGTAGAAGAAATAGGCTTTCGCTTTGAAAATCTAGTGGCCAGCCATCTTTTAAAATACTGTCACTACGTCGAAGATACAGAAGGCTATGATATGGAACTTAGGTACCTACGTGATACCGATGGACGTGAAATTGACTTTGTTGTTCTGAAAAACAATAAACCCTTATTTGCAGTTGAGTGTAAAACTGGAGAAAAGCAACTTTCAAAGCATATTGCTTATTTTAAAGAACGCACCTCTATTCCCGAGTTTTACCAAGTTCACACAGGTACAAAAGATTTCGGAAGCAATAAGACAGGCAGAGTTTTACCCTTTACCATCTTTTGTAAAGAAAAAGAAATCCCTTAGAAAACACCTAATAAATAATAAATTAAAACTTTAGAAAATCAGAAAAAATGAAATTTCGACATAGGCCTTGCGGCCACTTCCCCTTGGAGCCAGGCCTAGGACAAATAAACCGTATTTTACCACCGTATTCTACCTATCTAGAATCGCATCTTCTTGATCGACAGACTTCAATTCCAATAAGCTGCCTTTTGTATTAACAATACCTTACCCTATCACTGATTCTCATTAGACCACCCCGACCCAACAAGTTGATGGGAGGTGGTCAGGAACCGGAGCGAAGGCCTGTGGCTTAGTATTTGGATTTAAATGGAGGAAAACAAGGGAGGTGCGGATATGAAAATGAAAAATATTGAGGTCGTAAACAAAAAGCATAGATTCGAATTTGAATAATCAGAAATAATGGTGTGTTCACAAGATGAATCCAGACCTCAGTCTTAAAATTTAACTTTCTGTCTTCATTTTAAAGACTAACAGTTAGAATTAGAGAATGAGCATTTTCCAATTCACAGACTATCGCGCATTTCTTAAATCTCATTTTCGGCAGCAGCCCGGTGGTGGCCGTGGGCAGATGCTTAAGCTTGCCAAAGTTTTAGATGTTCATTCGACATTCGTGAGCTTGGTTTTTCAGGACAAGCGGGATTTCAGCTCAGAGCAGGCGATTCTCGTGGCTCAGTATTTTAATTTGACGGCGAGTGAAACAGACTATTTTTTAAATTTGGTTCAGTGGGCAAAGGCATCTAATCGAGCATTAAAAAATTTCTTCCATCAAAAAATCATTCAAGCGCAAGAAGCGTCTAAGAGACTAGACACACGCTTTGAGCACGAAAGGACTCTGGCGTCTGAAGAACGTCAGATTTTTTATTCCAGTTGGCACTATTCTGCGATTCGCATTTACACATCGACCAGCGAAGATGGACGTTCTGTTGAAGAGATCGTTGAGCATTTTAAAATGCCTCGAAAAATCGTCGTCGAAGCTTTAGCTTTTTTAAATAAGTGCCAGCTAATCGTAGAAAAGAAAAACCGATATCATGTTGGACCCCAGCGAACCTTTTTGGAAAAAGGACATCCGTTGCTGAAATGCCACCACACGAATTGGCGACAAAAAGCTTTAAATCAGTATGAGGAAATTAGTAACGACGAGATGATGTTTACCTCCACGTTGTCGCTCTCTCGGAAAGACTTCGAACGACTACGTGAGCATTTGGCGACCCTAATCAAAACAACATCGGATCTGATGAAGGAAACACAGCCAGAAGACGTTGCTTGCTTAAATATCGATTTTTTCTGGGTTAAATAAGTCTATTTATATCAATAGGTTACCATTCAAATTAGACTAAAAGTCTAGTTTTCCATAACTTCGATACTAACTAAATCTATTCTTAAAATATTCAAAAAGGCATAGTGCGTTACATGGATGCCTTAGGGCGAAGGGATATTTATGAAAACAATGAGCACTTTAATTTTCTGTCTTTTAATTTCAAATTTAGTTTTAGCGACTGAATCCATCCAGGGCGATTCTGCCAACATGCTTTATAGAGCGCTACTGCAAGGTGGTTCCGTCGAAGATTGTGGAATGGGCACGTGTGGGACGTCGGTAGAAAATGTCTCGTGTACGAAATGGAAAGGCAAGTCAGCACAATTCATCTGCACTCTGAAAGTCCAAAGCAGCACCGGAGATATGATCGTTCAAGAATGGACTGGGGAAAAAGCACAACGCCTAGTGGAATTATTGATCAATGAGGGAGTCGTTAACTGTGGAATGCAAAGCTGTGTGGGAACGGCTCAATCAATCTCGTGTACTCAAAGCAATGATCCTCAAGCGAAAGGATCTTCCGAGTGTTTCGTCGACTAAGCCTGGACCAAAATTTGATATTAATCTTAGCGCGAAGGGATCATTCGTGAAAACGACACTGTTAAGCAATTTAAATATGCCTGCTCACACAACTATCGCCTTACCGGCGCTGGCTCTGGCATTTTTTGTTCTTATGAGCATTAATTTGACAGCTTGCAATCCGAATGGAAATTCAAATTCTAATGGTTCATTGGCATCAGGCGATCAAAAGCCACCGACGCCTACCACACCGGCTGGCGGCACCACTGAAGGCGGTGCGGGTGATGCTGGTGGCGGCAGTAATGATCGCCCAACCTTTGATGAAATTAAAGCCGCTGTGTATTTGGAAAGTGAAGCCGACAATGAGTACGGTCGCTTCGCGTTTGCAATCAATCTCCTTAGGGACTTTTATTACATAGATTCTAAAAAAGTGCCTCATAAAGTAATGCAATTCAGTGGCGGACTGAATGATGAAATCAAACCCCTCCTTCAAAAGATTCGTAAGAATCTTATTGAAAGAAATTCTCAAGCTTCAGAAAAGATGGATTTTCAATTTAAAGAAACTGGTGGTTGCGAAGGGCCAGACGGTCCACAGCAGGCATCGACTAAAATATGCGACACGAAGGCGCCAATCTGTATTAGTCTAGAGTATATTCAAAAAATGACACCAAAGGCTTCGCTAAAAATAAATATGCAAGCTTTAATTATGCATGAGTTGGCCCATCAGCATTGCGCGGATGAAAAAACGGCGAAACAAGTTGAACGATTTTTTTCCAGTGAAGTAGCACAAAATCATAAACTCATGTTATCGATCGGTGAGGCTTTCGAAGACCTTCGAATTCGTATTGAGGATATCGGCGAAAGCCTTTCAACAGGTTATCAAGTTTGTCCACAGAATGGAAAAAAGGTAGAGGCCAGTGATGCCTATATTTGTCAGATGTTAGGCAGTCTGAATATGATACCTTGGGATATAAGCAAGCAAATCAACGGTACCAGTTTCAAGCAAGTCTATGGAGAACTTCCGTCGCAAAAAATTAATAGCTTGATTCGTGAAGCCGCCAAATTTTGCGATACAAATCGTTCTCAGAGCAAAAAAGATCGCCAGCAGATGAACGTAATTATTTCCAGCACCAAGACTGTTTATGATTCATGGGCGCAAGACTTCAGTACAAAATCAGGAATGCATATTTTAGATTTTTCAAAATATCTTTTTGATCACCAGATATTTTCTCGTGAGTGTTTGAAGTAAGTTTTTGCAGAGGTCATTTCCATGCCTGTGCCTTATGTCATTACCCACCCTCAGTTCAAGTATTTTCAGAGGAGACGGGTGAGGGGGCGGGGGATCTAGATAAAATCCGGCTCCGCAGGCGCAGGATGCGCGTTCCCCTGCGGCTGCCCGAGGACCAGGAGGGTCCGAGATAGGATTTTAGCTAGATCCCCCGTCCCCTCACCCCTCTCCTCTGAAAACCCGCAGACTAAAGAAAAAACCTCACCCACCTTTTTCACGCATTTCGTATTCCTTCAAAGCACTATGCAGATTCCGATAAGATTGAGTCCGAGAATCCAGCTTGTGCAAAAGACTTTGATACCGTTCATAGCTATGACGAGTGATAAAACTTAAAATATTTTCACTCACCAGCAGAGACGAAAAATGAGCACCTAAAATGAGTTCACTCAAAGTGTCATGAACATGGTTTTCATGTGGAGTTCCCACATACTTTTTAAGTTCCGGCAAAGCCATTTCCAAAAGTGCAGGATTGTAACTGTCTTTCAAACCATCGACTAGCGCTTCAATCACATCGTCATCTTCGGGAAAATCACGAAGAATTTGCAATGCTTCCGATTGAACAAAGCCATTTTCATTTCTGAAGAACTCGACCCCGACTGCTTTCAGAGCCGTGCGCGATGAGGGGTCATCCTTAAATGTGTGTCTTAATTCTTTAATTATTTGAGCTAATTTCTTGCCCACGGTGAAATCATAAGCTCGGGGGTCGCTTTGATCAAATGGGCATGTTTGAATAGTGTAGCAGTCTTTTGTTTTTTTCAGTTCTAACAAGTATTGATTCAAGGCCTTATTCGATTCAGATTTGGATCTAGACTTTTCATTTTCTGAAGCCATTTTACGCTTTGCTGAAAGCACTTTCGTTTGTTTCACGGTCGCTCCGTCATCAGGTACACGAGATTGAAACCAAGAAACAGATCTGACAACAAAAATCATTACTACCAATGCGATACTAGCAATCACTCTTTTTATGATCATGGTACAACGCGGGTCCAATCTGTGACTGTCACTTTAGGTAATAATTTACCCGAGTATATGTAACCACGATGTCCACGATACGTGACCAAATAATAAATCTCGTTGTCCAGAGTACGCACGATCACATTTTCAACCAACAAAACAGCGTCGACAGGAATTGCACTCAACAAAATACCTGCCGGAGACGCCCGCAAATTAATTCCTGATTCAACACTCACCTTAATTTTCTGATTAACTCTAGCGACTCCGGAAGCGGAAGACACGGGAACTTGATACGCACTGGCCCACTGAGCAAAATCAGTTTTATTTCCAGCATAGATATACCCCATGATATTTCCATATTGAATTTTGTAATACCGTTCTCGAGAATCAGCGTTCCTAATTTCAAAATCTATAATGGAAAAAATGGAATTTATAGGCGCCACACCCACGATGCCAGCTCCTGGCGCATTGCGGATATTGATAGTCTTTTTAGTTTTCACAATATCGCCGGCTTTAAAAAGAGTCGCATCGTATTGTGAACAAAGTTGATGCCGATCCCACATTTTAGACGAATACCGCCCAAGAACTTCCACATTTGCAGAACGCGACGTTTCCGCATCGAAGTTTTCAATCGCCCGCAAACAGATTCTATCTTTCTGTTCTTGCACGCAATGAACAGTATTATTCGCTAGAACACACATACGGCCGTCATTGATCATATACAGCTGTTTTTCGACAAGGACTGCGTGTTCGTTACCGATCGAGCCGCTTTGTTGCGAGCAATTGGTCGATTTTTCCATCAAACACGAAATGTTGAGCCTGGATATTTTTTTCTGATCGACTACGAAGTTTTGCCAACGACGACTATTCAATTGATTATAGAAGTTCGTATCGTTCTGAGCCCAAGTATCTTGAGTATTTTTCCAACGACAAATTTTAGATGGGCCACCATTGTAGGCGGCCCAAGCCGACCGAATGCGATTCATGTAGTCGGTGGCATGTTTTACACACGATTGTTCAGGAGCACGCTGCCAACCCGCATAGAAAATGTCCATAGCATAGGTCAACTGTGCTGCCAAATTCCAAGCGATGCCATTCTCAACAGCATTAAAATGAGCACGATCATCAATTTGCATCATGCCATGACCATGTCCCGAATCACCGCGCATCATCTTCAAGCGACCGTCCAGCGTGGTTCGATACTGACTCCAATAAGACTCTTGACTGGCTGTTGTCATCACGCCCAAAACCCAATAGTTCAATTCATCCGTGGACACACTGGGTTTTCGCTTTTTAATATAGTAAAGAGCAGCATCACGAATCACGGCATGAAGATCGTCCATGTAACGTTTGCGCTCGTCCTGACGCTCGACTTTATCGCTAAAGATAATAGCCGAATAATCTTGAAAAATAATGCGATCATCTCCAAAGGCCCCGGCCGCACAGACATTTGGAGCGCGACCGTAGTTCCACTCGCCGCCTTCCCTGTTGATGCATTTGTAATAATCGGGGGCACTGTAAAGATGAATAGAAAAGAAATATGCCACGATCAGTGCCGCAGTTTTAAAATGTTCTTTATGACGATTAACCCAAGTCATAATTGACTTGTCGGAATATTCTAAAAAAATCTTTCTAGTTTAGCCCTGGATTGAAGTCTAATTTCGACTTCAAAAAAACCAACATATGGTCTTAGGCCGTCTCGGCCTAGAAGAAACTGAGAAAAAAAATACTTATATTTTAGAGCCTGTCCTCATTTGCCTAGCCGTCGTTTAAACAACGGGCTCTCTCTAGGAAATCTACGGCGCTTTTGCATGATCAAACAAAACAATCCATACGTCAGCGCCGAATTCAATACAGAGCTTTTAACTACCGATGGTGGTCGGAGGGCGATACCAGCAGCGTGGGCGAAAACCAGTGGATTCGACTTTGCCTGGACCACAGGAACCTTTACGTGGATCGACGGCACTGAAATCTTCTGTATCGGGAACACGACAAACGGCTCCGGCTACGTAAGTATCCAGTCGGCACTGAGCGGCGGGATGAGCTTCGAAGGTAGAACTCACTATAGATTTATCCACATTTGAAAAGTTAATTCCTTTGGGATCTGCTTTCAACGATCCTAGCACGCGAGCCAGTGCCAGACTGGCCATTGACGATCTCATGCAAATACCCGCCGCTTCCGAGTTCACGCCGAAACTATTTACACACGTATTTCTAATTTCAAAAGTCACCGCCGCCCGTTGAGCCCAAAGAGCATTGCTGCCAATCGCTTTAAAAACCTTTCGCGCACATTTTGCCGTCGCGAAATAGTCCGACTGTCCCTCGGTAGCGGCCCACGCTGAATTAGCAGCATAACGAGGGTAACCAGCCAAATGATGTCCAATCTCATGGCAAGCCACAATGATCAGTCCTTCTTGAGTCATCAAGGGGTGACGAGCCAAGCCACCAAACATAGATACGACAGAAATGGGAGTATACACTCCGGAGGAGGTCTGCATACGATTACACTCCGGTGGATAATTTGCGGTGCCTATTAACTTGGGGTCATTACAAATAAAAGCATAGGCGTTGACAGTGTCATCTGTCCATTTTGGGAAGATCGCCAGTTTTGGCCGACCATTTTGACGAAAAATGGGTTCATACACTTGCGCCACGACTTGCAAAACCTGACGAAACTGAAGTTCGCTCATTTGTCCTGTGGGACGAATAGGAATTCTCAGATTATTAGCGGGAAAGAATCCGCAGCCTGGTCCATGTATGTGTGTTGATGCCGTTACAACTGGCGTTTCTACAGGTTTCGCACTGTGAATGTTGATACCTAAAAAAAGCAACCCTAGTAGTATTGATTTCATATTCCCCCCGGAAGATGTCAATCAGGCTTCTCGTTCTAAGAAGCTGAAGTGGCGCTGACAATGTGCCTTCTTATGACAAAAGACAAACCAAATAATTCGCTGGCTTCCATAAAGAAATTTTATACTTATAACGAAAACCCTCTGAACGATGGGAAACAATGTGGGTAGCAACTCTCCTGCTGACATCGAAATATGCCTATATTGCCTATTTTCAAGGCGCAAACTTGTTGATCTTAGACACCGAAAGGGGCTGAAGAGGTACATTCACTGTCAATTCGTTGGAATTTACGGCCATTACCGTCTCTTTGACTGTTCTTTAGACAGCATTTTTGGCCCAAATCTATTTTACGTTGAATCCAAGTTGCATCAAAGTTTGCAACCGAATTGTTTGCTTAAATTCAACTCTCGAGGACGTATGAAGAAAACAAATTTATTTTTAGTGTCGATCGCATTAACCACTACCCTAGCTTCGGACTCATTTGCCTACTTTCATTTATGTACACAAAGAAAGTTTGTACAAAATATTAAAACTCCGCAAGAGTTAGCCGAGTTCCAAGCAAAAAAGGCCTACTACGATTCAAAAGTGAATCTTGATATTTTAAACTGGCGTGATGATGAAATTCGTTTGGTGTCCTCAAATATGAAACGTCAAGGGCCTCAATATTTACTGACCAACGCAGCCATCGACGCCTTGAATACGAAGTATCCAAATACAAACTGGTCTTCAAATCATAAACTTATTATTGAGGTGTTAAACGAAATGGAATTTAAAACTTTAAATTCCTATCGTCCGGACGATCCCTCTGACAGCCGTCATGACTTTCTGCCTAATGCCGGTGATATACCCGCTCGACAATTCGCGGATAGGCTTATGCAAACCATCGATAGAAATCAAGTTGTTGGTTACGCAAATGCCCACAAATATGAGCAACCAGGAACAAGCATTGGTTATTGCTTTGGCCGTGGATGCTATATCGATGTCCTTCTTATGAGTTTAGGACTTGATCGTGATGCCGTTAAAAAAATCTGGGCTGTTGGGCCTATGCAATCAGGTGGTTTAACTTGGCAGTTTCATATTGGACACATGGTTCGCTTACCTGACAACTCATGGGTCGTTTTGGACAATGTTCCTGGTCGTGTACTTACAGTTGAACAATGGGCCGCACATTTCAAACGTGAAAACCGAGACGGCATGCTGCGCTTCTATGTTACGGATAGTGAAAAATTCACGCCGAGCTTGGGCGCGTATAACGATACTCAACTGGGTCTAAATATACCACGCGATCGCGATTGGTATCGCGACTACTTTGACGACTTAATGAGGTGGACTCGACAATTTCGTAGCGCCACAGACGAAGAAAAAGCAGCTTACCTGGGCATCCGTTTAGATCAACTACCAAAACGTCCCACGCCCCAGAACCCAACACGCGAGCAAATTGAAGCGTCACGACGGGAAGAGATCGAATTCGATGCCCTACCTCCTAGAGACGTCATGCTGTCTTCAAGTGGCGAGATGAGTTCGGGTCAGGGACCAGGAAAACTCAATCACAACAATGGTGGCGGTTTTATGGGCTTTATCAAAAATCGTATCAATGGCCTAAGAAATCGCTTGGGATTGGATTAGAGATCGGAATGAGAAAATCTGATCTAGAGATGTGAATGAGAGATCTGGTGTTCTTGTTTAAAAATTAAAAATGATTTAAAACGGCGCAGAGCATGCGCCGTTTTTATTTTATCACCCAACCTACTCTAATTTTGACTTTGGATTTATTTTTAGTCATGGTTAAATCCAAAATTACATTATTGGGGACATTATGTATTTGATGAAAAAACGCCCACGTCGTATTCGCAAAAATTCATTTATCCGTGATTTGGTAGCCGAGACCTCTCTTCCTGAAGTCAGCCAGCTGATTTACCCTGTTTTTATCCAAGAAGGCCGTACCGTCCATCAGGAAATCAAGTCCATGCCAGGACAGTATCGCCTGAGCATCGATCTGTTGCTTCAACGAATGGCGACTTGGCGCAAGCTGGGACTTAATAACTATGCCTTGTTTCCAAACATTGATAATAGTTTGAAAAATGAAAATGCATCCGAGGCGCTGAATCCCGATGGCTTCTTGTACCAAGCGATCAAACAAATTAAAGATCGTTTTCCCGAAGTGAATTTGTTTACGGATCTAGCACTAGATCCGTTTTCATCAGATGGTCATGATGGAATTATCGAAAACGGCAAAATCGTCAACGATCGCACCGTGGAAGTTTTGGCCCAAATGGCCATACTTCAAGCTCAAGCCGGCGCCGACTTTGTTTGCCCTAGCGATATGATGGATGGACGGGTTCGCCAAATCCGTCGAGCCTTAGAGCGTGAAGGTCTTTGCGACACAGGCATTGTTGCTTACTCGGCTAAGTATGCATCGTCATTTTACGGACCATTTCGCGACGCTTTAGACTCGGCTCCCCGTGCCGGCGACAAGAAAACATATCAGATGGACTTCCGCAATTCTCGGGAAGCCATGAAAGAGATCGAATTGGACATTCAGGAAGGTGCGGACATTGTAATGATTAAGCCTGCGCTGAGTTTTTTAGATATCATTGCTCAAGCGAAGCGTTATTTTAAATACCCCGTAGCCGCCTATAACGTCAGTGGCGAGTACGCGATGGTCAAAGCCGCTGCCGGAAATGGTTGGTTAGATGAAAACAAAGCGCTGGTTGAAATTTTAACTTCCATAAAGCGGGCGGGTGCTGATATCATTTTCACTTACCACGCTGTGGACTATGCAAAATTAAGGAATTCGTAATGATTATTTCGCGCTGGCAAGGCACTCAACAACTTTCAGAAGATAGAATAAAAAAATACTATCACGTTCGCGAAGATCAAGACTTCAAAGAAGAAAAATTCGAGTCTGGCACCGTGATCAAAGATCATTACCATCACTTACTTGAAATCCGCATTATTATCTCTGGACAACTTTTATGTAACATCTCGGGGAATCAACTGTTATTACGACCTGGCGATCGAATTGAAATTCCGGCAAACACAAAACATGCCTACAGTAATACTTATCCCGAGGCCTGCACAAGCCTGGTTGGCTACTACTCGTTTTAGCATGGCATCGTGCCTATATTTCAGCCTATGAATAAAGGCGATAGATTCACACAATAAAACGCAACCGCTAACGACTGCGGCGTTTTTTTTATTGTCATAGACAACTGAAACGAATCAAACCTATAGTTTTGAGATTCAGCGACGAGGTTAAAATGAAACTCATTGGATTTTTATCAATCGTTTTTTTAAATGTTTCCACCTTTGCAAAAGGATCAAACTCATCGGCGCTGGACGCCTGTGAAGCACAAATAGAAAAACAATCAAAATATACAGATCAGACAAAGAAGCTCAATTCAGCATTGGATTTTATCTGGTCGCAATGGATGCACGAGTCTCCGGAATGGGCAACATACATTGGCTATCCAGGAATGGATCATCGCTGGAGTGATCGCTCGCTGGCGGCGATTCAGAAACGTAAATACATTCCACCATGCCATCAAAAACTTTTGGCGCAAATCAATCCTAAAAAATTGAATGCGCAGAATGCTTTAACGCTGAAACTGATCGTGAAAAAAATCAAATCTCAAATTAAAGGCAACGAATTCTCCAGTGAATATTTGCTTGTGGATCAACTGGGTGGCGCGCATATGGATATCATAGAGCTTATGCTGAGCGCACCCAAACTGACAGCTCAAGATTATGAAAACCGCCTTGCTCGCCTGGAATCTTACCCAATCTATATTGATCAAACGATTGAAATGCTAGAAGAGGGATTGAAACACAAAGTTACGCCAGTGAAGTTTTTAATGGAAGCCGTTCCTGGCCAGTTCGACACTGTAATGACCAAAAATGTAAAAGATAATCCGATCTACAAAGTCTTCACTGACATGCCGACATCTATCGCCCAGGACAAACGTCACGCCCTTACCACACGCGCCGAAAATCTGATCAGCCAGAAAGTCGTTCCGGCATTGGCAAAGCTCAAGACGTTCATCGTCGAGAAGTACATTCCCCATTGCCGCACAGATATCTCGACATCCTCACTGCCGAATGGCATTCAATGGTATAACTTTTTAGTACAAGAACATACGACCACCCATCTGACAGCCAAAGAAATTCATGAACTGGGGCTTGCCGAAGTAGCACGAATCAACAAAGATATGGAAAGCGTGCGTAGCCAACTCAAGTTCAGAGGCTCTAAGGCAGATTTTCATAAATTTATTCAAACTGATTCACAGTTTTTTTATACAAACCCTAAAGATTTAATTAACCAGTATCGTGTGATTTCAAAAACAATTGATCCAGAGCTGCCGCGCTTGTTTTCAAAAATGCCAGAGTTGCCATATGGTATTCGCGAAATGCCTGCCTACAAAGCCACAACCGCACCGACGGCTTATTACTATAGCGGTAATATCAAAGCTGGTCGTCCTGGATACTTTGAGGCTAATACATATAATTTGAAATCTCGTCCCAAATGGGAAATGGAAGTTCTGACTGTCCATGAAGCGGTTCCGGGACATCACTTGCAAATTTCCATTGCACAGGAATTAGGTGATCTTCCAGAATTTAGAAAGAATGAAGGGTATACCGCTTTTGTAGAGGGGTGGGGATTATATTCCGAAAGCCTGGGGGAAGAGATGGGCTTGTACAAAGATTTGTATTCTAAATATGGTCAATACTCTTATGAAATGTGGCGTGCTGTTCGTTTGGTCGTAGATACGGGAATGCACACCATGGGCTGGTCAAAACAAAAGGCTTTGGACTATTTTATGGAGAATATTCCTAAAGATCGTTTACAATCAGAAAATGAAATTGATCGCTATATTACGTGGCCTGGCCAGGCATTGGCATATAAAGTTGGCGAATTGAAATTTCAAGAACTAAAGAAACGAGCACAAGAAAAACTCCAAGCAAAATTTGATGTGCGCGAGTTTCACAAAGAGATTCTGAGCAAAGGTGCCTTACCCTTGGATATACTGGAAGAAGAATTCAATAACTGGCTCTCTAAAAAGCAACTTTCAAAGTTAAATTAAAGAAAGAGCCTAAATTAAAAAAATTAAATTAATAAACCTAATTCAGAAACGGAAACACAACTAAAATACAACTAAAACGCAGGAGCTAAATTATGAAAACAATAATCACACTCACAATCCTGATGACTGTAACATCACTCTGGGCCGCTGATGGTTTAGGTAAAAACATAATTTACAAAGAAAAAAACACGGAACTTGAAGGCTACATCGCAGAGACTCCTATAAAAAAGAAGAGTGTTCCCGGTTTTTTGATTGTTCATGATTGGATGGGAATTTCAGACGACAATCGTCGCGAAGCAGACCATTTAGCTGACAAAGGCGCCGTTGCATTGGCCGTTGATATTTACGGCAAAGGTGTTCGCCCTACCAGCAACGAAGAGGCCGCAAAGACGGCCGGCATTTACAAAAAAGATCGTGGTTTGCTACGAGAACGGATCAAGGCGGCCTACAAGCTCTTGTTAGAAAATAAGAAAGTCGACCCCAAGAAAATCGTGATTTTAGGGTATTGCTTCGGCGGGATGACCGCCTTGGATTTGGGGCGTACAGGCGCTGATGTGGCCGGTATCGTCAGCTTTCATGGCAACCTAGATTCCGTTGAGGCTAAGGACGCCTCAAACATCAAAGGTAAAGTGCTAATTCTTCACGGAGCGATTGATCCCTATGTTCCCGCAGATCAAGTCGCCGTTTTCCAAAAAGAAATGAATGATGCAAAAAAAGACTATCAGTTGGTAAAATACGGCGGCGCCGTTCATTCCTTCACTAACAAGAAAGCAGGCTCCGACATCAGCAAAGGAGCTGCCTATAATCCCTTGGCTGATGCGCGCTCTCGCAAGCAGTTTGATCTCTTTATCGCAGAAGTTTTAGGAATCTAACAAAAAGGCACAACATCATGCGATTTCGTGCCATGACTGCAAGTGCTTGTACGACACCTTACACGACACCCTAAGAATCAGGAGACTTTATGAATACAGATGCAATTACACCCCCGACCACTCAGCTCAAATGGGTTCGTGCCGAAGACGGCATTATCAGTGGCGTCTGCCTGCAGCTGGCTCGTCAGCTAAACATCGATCCTTGGCTGGTGCGCGCTGTTTGGCTGATGACTTTATGTCTGTTTGGCACGGGATTATTGGCCTATCTTATTTGCACAGTCGCTCTGCCTCGCACCGATCGACTAGAAAACGCAAACGAAAAGAAAATCCTTGGCGTTTGTGTTCGGTTATCTCAACGTGGAAATTTAGAAGTTGGTCTTGCACGTTTGGTGGCACTTACTTTATTGGTAATCTCGTGCGGAGCCATGATTGCGGCCTACGTAATTCTATATTTCCTATTGCCCACCACCTCGACCGCACTCTCGGGTCAAAGCAATAAAAGTATTTTTTAATTTATCCTCAAAATATTAAAATACGACCCCATATAAAAAGAGTCGAATATCTTATTGATTTCATATTAAGACTATTGATTAACTGTGATTATGGACGATAACTTTGAAGTTGCACATAGAACAAGAGCAAGAAAAAGAAAGTCATTTTCTATCGAAACACCTTCTTATGTTGCCAACGTTCTATTTTTAGAAAAAAACATCGTTTTTTCAAATAAAGTTCACTACTATCAAAAAAATGTCTACGTGCAAACATATGGAACAGAGTGGGCTATTTCTTTTGCCGATTTACCCGCAAACAGAGTCAAGCTTCGTTCAGGAAATAATTTAATACCCCTCCAAGGCCCTACCTTAATTTTTCAAGCGCCTTTTAGTATTCTAGAATTTCATGTTGAAGAAGGCCCACTAAGATGGGGCTACATTGGCAGCACAATAAAATGCCCCATAGAGATAAATGGATGTCGCATTGTTAGTCAAAACGACGTCAAAAATTTATTCAATCAAAAACATGTTTTAGAAATGTTGATGGCTTTAAAAGCCGGACAAATAGTCATTCAGGAAAAAAACAAATCAGCAGTCTCTGAAAAGTTAAAAGAGTGCCTTGATAATAACTACACCGAAAACCTAAACATCGCTGATTTTGCAAAGAAATTGAAAATATCAAGAGTCGTAATGACTCGATCATTCAGCCTAACGTATGGAATTTCACCGGTAGAATACAGAACAAAACTGCGGCTATTCAGAGCGCTTGCCTTTATGCGAGAAGGCTTATCCATAACCGAGGCTTCCTATCTAGTTGGTTTCTCTAATCCAAGTTTATTTATCAGAAGTTTTAAGAAACACTTAAACGCCACGCCACATCAGTACAAATCTAAAATTCATCTATGATTTATCTTTAGTTTTCAAACTGATAAAATCCGATAAAGAACCTAAAGTCTTAAAAACTGATCCATCAATTTCATCATCTTCAATCCTAATTTTAAATTTCTCTTCCAACTTCTCCAAAACCTTTACAACCATGAGCGAATCCATTTCAGGAATCGCCCCAAGAAGCTGAGTGTCTTTGGTAAAAGAAATTCTATCTTTTGGAAGCTTCAATGTTTCAATCAGTAGCAGAGCTATTTCGTTTTCCATAGTATTCCTTTCTATATTAGTACTTCTTTAATAATGGGATGCCCAAGAAAATCTTGAGGACTCGCCGTTAACCCATACGCGCCGGATTGAAAAATAGCTACGTAATCGCCGATCTCGCACACACTTACTTCCACATCAGAGCCAAGAGTATCCAAAGGGGTACACAATGGCCCGACAATGCTCACTATTTCTTTTTCTTTCAAAAAGGCCTTATTCGCAATAACCACTGGGAAATTTCTTTTTATCACCTGCCCTAAATTACCGGACGCAGCCAAATGATGATTCATGCCTCCGTCTAGAACTAAAAAAGTTTTTCCTCTCGATTTTTTTTTATCTATCACTTTCGCAATATAAACACCGGCTTCTCCGACCAGAAATCGCCCAAGTTCAAGAACAATTTTTGAATTTTGGAATTCATTTTTTATTTTTTCGCCACATTCATTAAGTCCAGCAGACAATTCGTCTAAATCAATTTCCATATCGTTTTCAAAGTAAGGAATACCAAACCCGCCACCAAGATTAATGGTCTTCAAATCTGATGTGAAATATCTTTTCATTTTACAGAGCAGCGCTACCGACTGCTGCTGGGCGTGGATAATCGAACTGGCCTGAAGTGATTGCGATCCTGAAAAAATATGAACTCCCTCTATATTTATTCCCAGTTTCAAAGCCACCTCAACAACCGAGGGCAAAAGTTCTGAATCTATTCCAAATGGTTTTGCACCGCCACCCATTTTCATCCCAGATTGTTTCATTTCAAAATCGGGATTGAGCCTTAAGGCCACTCGTGGCTGGACATTCGCATCAAGACCTATCTGACTAATACGGTACATCTCATTTAAAGACTCAACATTAACTAAAATACCTGCGGCTACGGCTTGTCTGAGTTCCGCGTCTGTTTTTCCTGGCCCCGCAAAACTGATATTCTCTGCCGCCATTCCCGAATCCAACGCAAGCTGAAGTTCGCCTGCCGATGCAACATCAAAACCGTCAACCAATCTAGAAAGAAAACAAATCAACGCCGGCATGGGATTCGCTTTAACAGCATAATGTAAACAAAAATTCTTTGACAGCTTGTCTTTTATTTCCGCTATTCTTTTTCCAATAAGATGCCTATCATAAAAGTAAAAGGGAGTACTTCCCACTCTTTGGGCAAGCCTATCAATAGGCGTTCCTTGAATATAGAGTTTTTGGTTGTTAAATTCAAAATGCTTTATGGCCATAAAATTATCCTTTCAAGAACAGACCGGCGTATTGATCCGATTTTGATAGATTCTTACGATCAATTTTACCGTTTTGGTTCCTTGGTAAAGATTGCAGGGTAAAAAATATTTTTTGAGGAATCATATAAAGGGGGAGTTTTTCTTTGCAAACATCTAGGACTAGGGAAATATTTTTTTCTTCATTTTCCAATGATTTTACCTTGATAACAGCGATGATCGCATGCCCCAAAGTCAGATGCTCGACTGGAAAAACAGCGACCTCTTCGGCCAGGCCACTATCATAAATAATTTCTTCTATTTCTGTTGGGCTGATTCGATATCCTGATGTTTTTATCATTTCATCAGATCGACCAATAAAGTATAGAAATCCCTCCTCATCCTTCTTAACAATATCACCCGAAAACACACCAAGCTCCGATATAGAAATTTCAAGAGGCCGTACATGTGCTGATATCGGAATAGGTTTGTATTTTTCTGAAGTCTTGACAGTATCGTTCCAATAGCCAAGCCCAACCAAAGCTCCCCGGTGAACAAGTTCTCCCGGCTCATTCGGCTCGCAGCACGTTCCATCTGGCCTAAGAACTAAAATTTCTGCATTTGGAATCGCTTTGCCAATCGAATGAACTCGCCGATCAATTTCCTCTGGAGGTAAAAATGTAGATCTAAATGATTCCGTCAGCCCGTACATCAAATAAGGTTTTGTTTTGGGAAAATGAGCTCTCAGTTTTTTTAAAATTTCTACGGGCATTTTGCCTCCTGTATTGGCAAAGTACCGCAGATGTTCTGTCACGTCTTTAGGCCAAGCTAAATCTACTAGTTGCATCCATAAAGGCGGAACTCCGGTTAAACCCGTTACTTTCTTTTTGACTACGATATTCAAAATGTCTTTCGGCAACAGGTAGTTTAGTAAAATGACTTTGGCACAAGAAAAGAAAGCCGTCGTCAGTTGGCTGAATCCCGCATCAAAAGAAAGCGGCAGAGCTGCTAGCAAAACGTCCTCTTGATTGTTTTCCAGGTAAGAAGCCACATTTTTAGCTCCAAAAACCATATTTCTATGCGAGAGCACAACTCCTTTTGGCTTCCCCGTACTTCCCGAAGTATAAAATATACTGACCGCGTCGGTATCAATTGCCGATCTACTTGAAAACTCACTATCACAATAAAAATCTATAGTTACGCCATGAACTTTAACTAAAGTCTGCCAACTGATGACAGAAATATTTCGTGCCCTATATTTTTCTTTCCAATCAGGTTCTTCCGGACCGTCCACAACAATAATTATTTTAAGAGCGAGCTGATCATCAATCACATTTTCAAGAGTTTTCAATCTTGAAAATGAAGTCACTAGAACTTGAGACTGTGAATCTTTTAGAATATGCAAGACCTGATCTTTTTTTAAAATAGGATTGATGGGAATAAAAATATTAGCCGCGCAGGAACTACCAAAACAAGCGACAACAAACTCGATACTTTTTTCTAGGTATATCGAGACACGCTCATTCGATTGAATGTCATTCGCAATAAGAGCCTGGCCAAATTTGAAAACCTGATCTGCAAGTTGACTGTAACTGACACTTTGATCAAGATATTCAATGGCCTCTCGAGCGTGATGACGCTCCAACGCGTTAGAAATAAGATGGTGAAGTAAATAAATAGATTTCATTCTATTTTCCTATCATTCATTGCCACTTCCTTGCCGGATTGCCTTTCCAAACCTCGCCGGTTCGTATTTGAGACCCCGGCACAACCACAGATCCAGAAACAACTATTGCCCCATCACCAATTTCCACATCTGGCATCGTAAAAGAGTATGCACCCACCGTTACACCACTTCCAATATTAACTTTTCCAATTTTAATTTTTCCATTTTGAATGACATTACCAGAAACTAACGACTCGAAACCCAGTACCGAATGATCACCCAACTGAAGCAAAAAAGGGGAATCTATTGTTCCACCAATAGCTACATATCGCCCTATTTTTGCTCCATAGAGCCTGGCAATCAGCGGAATCATTGGTGGAAATTTAATGGAAAATAGAAATTTGTCACCAAACATATGAAGCATCGTCAATAACTTCCAATAAGTAAAGTTTGGATGGTTCATATCGAAATCGCCACACTCCAAGGGTCTGAAAAAAAGTAAGGTTTTTATTGCTATGCCAGAAAACAAACCATAAAAGGTGAACAAAAAAATTAAATTTACTAAATAACCATAGCTACCTAAAAAAAGAATGAAATACTCGGCCAGAAATCCAAACGTAACTAAGGCCGATACTAACCACAATATAGCCATTGCCAAACCTGATAATATAAAATCGAAAATTGAAACCTTCACCGTGTCTCCTATGCATTTATTAAACAAAATAACTGCAAAAAGATTATAAAAGTTATCATTTTGTAACTTATTTTAAACTCGACTTTCATAGACAACATACGCACGATCGTTTTTTTGCGTGCATAGCATAGATAGGTTGGTAATGATCATTGTCTGCACTCTTCCTGATATTCATGCTGCCGGTCCTTACTCTATAGATACAAACCCAGCTATCTTTGTGGGTTTCATTTTTGCATAAACTATCCTTTATTCAAGGAGGCTCTATGGGAACAATCATCATTGGAAATCCACGTCAGCAGCGTCAGGCTAACACCGGTGCAAGCTGGGCTTTAGGTATTGTATTCGCCACACTGATAATTTTAGCTTTTATCGGATGGAATCTTTATCAAGCATCACCTTAAAATAATAAACATAAGGAACTGCATCTATTGAGTGGCTCTATGGATAGAGGCTCGCTCCCATGTTTTGTATATTTGAGTTCAGGCCACCTGAACTTATTTTGAATATAAAGCTTTGATATATGATCGATTGACCACCACAGTTTCGATCTCGTTTATGGGTCTATCGCTTGCATAGCCATAGTTTAAACATTTATTGATATTAATAAATTGTTTTTAGGAGGCTGAAATGTATATTTTTTCGACGCTCTCGCCAATATCTTTCCGACAGCTTCTTGTAAGCTCCTTATTGGTTTTAGGAAGTATAGGCGCCTATGCCGGAAACATACAAAATCCAGTTGGTTTTTTCTGTGGCGAAGAAGTAAAAGAAAATACAGAGATTGAGAAGTATTTTAGTAAAATAGAACTTATTGACGGCGCAACAGAGACAGATCGTGAACAGGTTTTTGTTATCGGTTCTTGTGTCCAGAGCCTTTTATCTGGGTTCCCTACTCCCGATGGGACGACTATGAAAATTGTAAAGAATGGTACCGGCGGAAGCGTCGATGTTTATCAAAATATGACTTTACCGATTCCGTATGCTCCAAAACGCCGAAAGCAACCAACTTTGACGGAAACATATGCAGTCCTGGCTCATGAATGGGCTCATCTTTTCCATCGCGAGAAACAACTGCCCGGATTAGCCAAATTAGGATCAAATTTAGAGTCACAGCCTTCAGTTATAAAAAAAATGTTTTGGTCTTATAATTCGGGTGAGAATTTTGACCGAATAAAACCTTATCTTGAGCTTTTTGCTGATACCGTTGCTGTCGTTATGTTTGATGATTTAAAAATAATGTCTTCGGCCAATGATTCTGGAGTGTCTCGGGATTTTAATTACCAGAGAAACTGTAAATCGATACATGCAGATGATCTACATGGATATTTTGACCCGACTCGATTTGAAATTGGAAAGTTTTATAAGAAAAGTATTCGAACTGCTAGAGAAAGAACTCGTTTCCTTTGGGGATTCTCACAAATTATCGATCAGCAGATAGATTTAACTAATGATCCATATGATCCATTTTACGGAAAATCACTATGCGAAAAGAATAAGATATTAATTTTAAAATTTTTAGAATATTTTAGCGATCCAATTGCGCTTCAATAACCCCTACAAATCAAGTCCGCTCCTGCTCAGCATAGCTAAGCTTTATCGTGTTATAACCAACTTTGTCCTTACCAACCTATCTCTAGATCGATTTAATTTTTCTAAACGATCTGATAGCCGTTATTAAGAGCGATGTATAAGTAAATATGTCGCTCTAAGTTTTCAATAACTTTAGTGGTACACCAGGATCTTCTGGTTAAGCGCTTGATATGATCCCTGAGCTTAGCAAATCTCTGATTTAAGGCAAAG
>JAEUWH010000073.1 GCA_016785955.1 Pseudobdellovibrionaceae bacterium
ATTCCGGATTCCCAGAGGATATGTTTGACTTCTTCTTTTGACATCTTTTTCATATGTCAATACTCGGATATTTGAGTGCAGCGTCAACTACTTAATTGCAGCGTCCAGAGCTAAAACTATTTTTTATAGGAAAAATTTGGGTCTATAGTTGCTGTCACAAAACTATTCGGTCGACTCACTTTTTGTGGCTAAAGGAATCATTTTTCTCCTAAGTAGGTCCTATTAAAATAGGCTCAATTTAAAACCGTGTATAGATGATTGCTTGAATACAAAATGGCACTTGTATTGAAATTCGAAGAAATGATCTCCTAACCAACATTTGTCCTTACCAACATTAAAGACAAGTAAAGACCAAGCAGGAGTAAAGGAATTTTTATGTGCGGAATTGCGGCCGTTTTCGGGAAAAATGTGCGAACTGAAATGGTGATGACATCATTAAAACAGATATTACATCGGGGTAGCGAACACTTGGAGGTCGCGAGCCTCGCCAACGCTATTTTAGGCACTAATAGATTGGCTATCGTAGATCCGCAGAATGGTAAACAGCCGGCCCATGACCAGGACAAAAATGTCTACGCCATTCTCAATGGTGAAATATACAATCACGCTGCTTTACGAAAAAAACTAATTCAATTAGGACATGTATTTAGATCTCATTCAGACACTGAAGTTCTAGTCCATCTTTGGAAAGAATACGGGCCGTCCTTGTTAGATCACCTCGATAGTGAAATGTTTGCTTTTATTATTTATGACGAAAGATATGAACAGGTGTTCGCTGCACGCGATCCCCTCGGGGTCAAGCCATTATACTATGCCCGTGATGAAAATAATAATATTCATTTTGGATCTGAATTAAAACAACTTTCTGTCAACGACCGTATCCAAGAAATTAGAAGTTTGCCGGCAGGTCATTATTTTTTAAATCAAAAAATTGAATGTTATTTTACGTTAAATGACACTATCCAAATTGAAAATGAATCCGTGGCTGTTGACTTGATAGAAAATTCAATCATCGCGGCCGTAAAAAAGCGCGTGGACACAGAGTTGCCGCTGGCGGTTTTTTTGAGTGGCGGTGTGGACAGTAGTTTGGTGATGGAACTAGCCGTGCAGAATCATCCTGATGTGAAAGCATTTATTTTAGGCCACCCTGGGTCTGGCGACTATGAGTTTGCCGTGCGCTTATGTCGCGAGCGCGGCTATAAATACGAGACCGTCACCCCCGATGAGGACTACACATCGGAATTAGAAAAAATGATTTTCTTTAGCGAAACCTTTGAACCTTTACTAATTCGTCACGCGTTTGCCGGGCATATGTGTGCCCGTGCGGCCCATAGCCAAGGCTACAAGATTGTGCTTATGGGAGAAGGCTCTGATGAAATATTTGCGGGCTACAACGAATTTCTAAATCTAAGTGAGGATCAAATTCATCAAGCATCAGTGAAAATGACTTCCGACTTGGCGGACGGACATCTAAAACGGGTCGATCGATTTACATCGGCTCATACCCTGGAAGCACGACTGCCATTCTTGGATATGGCTGTTGTACGAGCGGCACTTTCGATTGATCCTTCATTAAAAATACGTAATTATAAACAACAAGCTACGGTGAAGTATATCTTAAGAAAGGTGGCGGAACGACATTTGCCTGAATGGATCGCTTGGCGAAAAAAAGAACCTTTTTCCAACGGCGCAGGCATGGAGGTTGGAGAAGCTTTCTTGAAGGAAGATGGCGAGGTCGCTTCGGAAGTGAAAAAGCGCGGCCTTAGCCCGATAGATGAAACGGTTCTTCAGAAGTACTCGCTTCGAACGCATGAAGAGAAATTTTATTTTCAACAATTTAAAAAATTTCAATTTACCAAGTTAGTCACAGGTCATGTTCGCCTGTTGGTGAAGGATAATCTTTCCTCCAAGTACAATTCGGGCGAGGTCGCATGAAAACCTTTCGGCAAATTGATAACGACTTAAGGATGTTAGAAGAGACGCTAACGAATCAATGGCGAAATGACGCCTTGGCCGGAGTGGACAATCGCGACTATTGGATCCGCGGAGTGCTCCGCCCAGAGCGCGCGGGCTTTTCGTTGGCTTATCATCGCATAACAGAAACGTCGCCGCAGGTAGTGCTGCTTATTGGCGTGCATCGCTCGAAGCCGGAACCGGAAACAAAGATCATTCAAAGAACGTTCGATGCGTATGATTCAGTTTTCAAAAATGCCACGAATCAACTGCCAAGCTATACTCTAGTGATGTGTGACTCGCACGGCGAATTTAATGGAATCGCGAATGAAATATTTTTAAAAAAATCTCAGTCGATCATTCAGTCGCATTTGGGCATGAGAGGCACGTTCTTTTGGTTATCGGTCCTTAACGATATCTATGGATTAGACACCTCTGATCATGCATTAAGCAAAATAGTGAAAACACAATTTAGTATTTCGCCTGATTCTAATTTGTATTCATCCCTGTTAAGGGGCGCTAAAAACAGGGGCTGGGAGGCGGACAAGGCACTTAAGTACGCGGCGCTGCGAATTCAGGAACAACCTATGATGAATGATCTCTTGGGTAACACGGGAATTTTCTTGGCGCCCGGAGACCCGGAGACCTCGTCTTTGTTTGCCGAAATTCATAATTCCGTGGTTTTTTGTCGAATGAAGCCAAAGACGGGAATGCGCTATGTGAACCAACCGTTTTGGGTGTCGATTTCAAAATGATCCCGATAAGCCAACATAGGCCGAGGCAGCTGCGGTACCATAGTCAATGGTCTGTCCCGAGGCCTGGATAATACTTTTTTTGAACCAGTCACTCATTACTCTAATAACAGATGCCATCGAAGTCCCCAGGCTATCCGCGATCTCTTTTCGAGTTATGGTAATGACATATGGTAATAGTAGTATGAATCTCGCGGACTATAGTGTTTATTTCAGCATCGATTTGGGTGGGCCTTTATCAAGCCCATGTTACCCAAGGAACTGGTACGAAAAGATAAACGAGGCCGCCCCTGGAAATATCCAAGAGATGTTTTAAAGAGAATAGGTGTGAGCATAAGGCCTTGGGAACCATAAGTTAGTGTATCTGATTTGAAGGCCATCAAACAGGATGATACTTTTTGAAACTGATAAAATACGGTTTATTTGTCCTAGCCCTTTCCAAAAATGAATTCACCGCTTCGCCTTGCTCCAAAGACAGATCGGCGTGGCCTTGCAGGACTTGCGAAATGAATGTGGTGTGAACCGGAATATAGGCCGCGAGTTTCTTACGTAAACCTGTGCGTGATTGCTTGCCACCCATTTTAATCTCGATGTTATTCGTCGCGCCATTTATAGTCCAGTCCAACACACTTTAAGGAGGCTTTATGCTTTTAAAATCCCTAATATTAACTCTGCTCGCAAGCTCATTCATCTGGGCTGATACATTGAAATCTCTGACTTGCGAGAGAGACACTGATGCTCAATTGCGTCCGATTGAAATTTGGACCTTGAAAAAAAATGTGAACGAAGAGTCGTACACACTTAAATTTTTTGGACGACAAAGATACCTCGGTGGAGACGCGGAGGTGAGCGCAACGTTAGCTAGTAAGCTAACGTGTGTATCATCTGGTGAGGTGTCGAATCCGATAATCAGTTGCCAGTATTTGGAAGTATTACCCATTAACCCTGCGATTCGCGGGCCATCGGGATCAATTCAGCATAAATTTGAAATCAAAGAAAATAAAAAATCATTTATCAATGATAAAGGCATCACCGAGACCGAAGTTTCGAGGTCTTTTTTTTACAGCCGATCCCAGCAAATGTGGGCGGCCTTACTTGAGCTAGATCTAAAAACTGAACGAGGCGAAAGAGGATAGGAGTTTTTAAGCCCGAATTGATCCATCCTAACATCTAGTTTTTCCTTGGTTGTTGTTAAAATTGTGTAATTGGAAGCGGTCTTTGGCAACGATTTTCAGCGATTTATAAACCTGACGTCGAATATTTGAT
>JAEUWH010000086.1 GCA_016785955.1 Pseudobdellovibrionaceae bacterium
CCGGATTCCCAGAGGATATGTTTGACTTCTTCTTTTGACATCTTTTTCATATGTCAATACTCGGATATTTGAGTGCAGCGTCAACTACTTAATTGCAGCGTCCAGAGCTAAAACTATTTTTTATAGGAAAAATTTGGGAGACACCCAGCTGAAAACTATTTAGACACCCGTCCAATAAATTACGCACACTCACACTTTTAAATCTTAAAACGTATCTATTAGTTATAACGTCTCTAAACGTGACACGGTATTTGAAGTATAGATGTAAATAGATACTTAAAGACTAAATCAAACTGGAGAAAGTTAAATGAAAATCAGTATTAAACTTGTCTGCTTAGCTATCAGCATCTTAACACTGTCTTCAGGTTGTACTAAGAAAAATACAAAAAAGACAAACGCCGATGCGGCCAATCGGGCTAAGGTTCAAAAAGATTTAAGAGATAAGCCTGTAAGTACTGATGGAAAACAGGATCCCTCTACTCCTGCCCCCGTACCCGCGCCGTCTGCAGCAGCGCCGGCAATAACTCCAGATCCCACGCCGCAAGCCGATCCACCGAAAGCCACACCGACTCCCGCCGACAATCCTAGCAACAACGTGGCCTCTGCGAGTGGAAACACTGTCGTTGCTTCTCCGCAAGCCAATCCTGCCGTCACGAGTGATGTTAAATCAGATATTGAAATTTACGAAAAATGTATAACGGAGCATATCACATCAAACTTAAATTCAGAGAAATCACAAGGAAGTAAATCGATTACACCTTTGAAACTGTTGGAAATTAAGACAAGCACAAATCAGAAATGCACGAAGCCTTCCATCGCCGCCGATCAAGTTGAAGACCTACTTGTTGACACCATTGTAGACATCGCGACCAAACTATTTCCGGAATCTGAAGAAGAAATTGCTGTCTTTGAACTCAGCGGTCTCGAAGACGTTGAACCTAAAAAAAATTATGAAAACTACAAAGCTCAACCCTCCACCACTTTAGTTAACACCGCAGCCGGCGTCAGCCCATCGCCAACACCGGTGCCGCCCTCAGTTTCTCCAGTAACGACCAGCCCCCCGGCCCCAGACAACAAACCGACGACACCGCCACCTACATCTTCAGAAAATACGGGCGTTGCTACTCAAAATAATCCTTCCACACCCGCCACACCGTCTGCTGCCGCTGCTAGCGCCACAGATGGTGCCGACATGAAAGCATTAGCCACACAAATCAAAGAATGTTTCGATATGCGTGTCAATGCATTTGCCCGCCAATACAAAAGCAGCGGGAATACTGTTGTTACCCCCAAAGCACTTTATGATATACACACATCGGCCAACCAAATCTGCTCTCGCGCTATTTTAAAAGATACAGATAAAAAAATTGACGCCCAAATGACCGCCAGCTTAGTCGCAATTATGAACAAAGAATTTCCTCAATCGGCTATGGCCATTAAATTCTATGCAGAGACCGAAACAAAAAATTTGCCCAGCGAAAACAAAAAGAAACTCTACGCAGATTATCAGACTCCCACTGCTGTTTCCCCTGGTGCAAAACCTGACAAAATAGTTCAAAGTTCCGGCTCAGTCACCACCACCCCGGCCGCAAAAGCAAGTCCCGCAAGTCCGGCAGCCAAGGCAGATGCCCAACAACTTAAGCCCCAGGAAGTTAAAGATATCCCCGCTTACGAAAAATGTTTAAACGGCCTTTTGCCCAAAGTCATAAAACAAGCTAAAGCCGAAGTTAAAGAAATTTATAGTCCAATTTATATCGCCCAGTTCGCGACTATTTTGCAAAAATATTGCATTATCAAAGAAAGCCCCGAGTCTATCGCTGTACTTCACAAAACTTTATCTAAAGATTTCGTGGCCGCCTATCCAAATTCAAAAAATATTATGAACTACTACTTGGCCGTAGAAAAAGAAAAAGATTTAGATCAAGATAAACGGTTAAACATGTATTTATTTTATAACGTGGGCGTTGCAATTCAAGCCACAAACGTCAGTATTCTTGGAAAAATTGATGCCGCCCAATCTACCGCCAATTTGGTAACCTATACTTTGACTAAGATCACCGGCCAAATGAAAGCGCGAGTGCAGCCTGTAGCTGCCGAACCTAGCATCAAAAACATGACCCTCGAGCAAATGCCGATTCCCAACGCACGCTTTGTATTTGATTTTACCTTGAAGGCTAACCGCACGGGAACCCTGTCCGTGATCGAAGGTCAAAATACCTTCCCTTTAGATTTCACAGTCATGGACGGCACTACAGACAAAATCCGCGCGGGTCAAAAAGTAAAAATAGCTTTAACCCCCGAGTCTTGGGCAAAAGTCATCGAGACTCAGCTTCGGTTAAACATCACCATGGATTTAAAAATTGATCCTTCGATTCCATTAAAGTTTTCACATACACAAAAAGAGGCTCATCATACCAGAATTTGCGAACTTTCGAATCAGAATTTAAACTGCGCCGACCCCGATATATCCGCCCAAATGCTGGTGGATATTGAAAAACTAAAAAAAAGTAACTAAAAGAATCTCGTTTAAACGGCTTTGGGGGGGGGGGGCTATCCAAAAATCTAACGCGAATGACGAAGAGTCTGCTTCAGGCTCTTGTTCGATTCGCGTTCTTTGATGCTTTCTCGTTTATCGTGTAATTTCTTACCGCGAACCAAGCCCAAATCCAATTTCACTAAACCTTTTTTAAAAAAAATCTTAAGGGGAATACACGAAAGCCCACGTTCTTGAACCTTACCCATGATTTGATTCAACTCGCGACGATTCAAAAGCAATTTACGCAAACGTTCAGGCGTGTGGTTATTGTAACTGCTGGCTTTATACGGACTAATATGAGCATTTTGCAAGAAAGCCTCGCCATTTACAAACGACACATAAGAATCTTTCAACTGAATATTTTTATCACGCAAAGACTTTACTTCGCTGCCCGTCAACACAATACCCGCCTCGAAAACCTCTAAGATCTCGTAGTCAAAACGCGCTTTTTTATTGTCTTGAATAATCAATATGCTCACTTAAATCCCAAGTCTTTATATAAAGCGACCCATTGTTCAGGCGCCAGTTCTTCGGCTCGCGAAGTCTCATTCAAGTTTAATTTCTGAAAAGAGGCAATAATTTTCTCGGGATCCATCTTATTTAACGTCAGCAAGTTCTTTTTCAAAAGCTTTCTTTTTTGGGCAAAACCCGCTTTGCAAAAAGTCAAAAAATGTGGACGACTTTCGATCACCGTCCTTTTAGCTTTAAAAGAAAGCACCCGGCTGGCTACTTTCGGCGCTGGTAAAAAATCTCGCGGACTCAGGTCACAAACTGTTTCGATATCCCAAAACGTTTGGGCGATCACGCTGAGCATGCCAAACTCGGACGTTTTGGACTTCATGCGAATTTTCTGCGCGACCTCTTTTTGAAACATTAAAATCATGGCTTGCAGAGGCGTCTCATCCATCGAACGATCAATCACGATCGACGACGATATTTGGTACGGTAAATTACTGATCAGAATGGTCTGTCCCGGATTCAAAATATTTTTTTTCCAGTCCCACTGAAGTGCGTCCGTATGGATCGCCGAAATATTTTGACCGGCCCAATACTGAAAGAAAAAATCATCCAGTTCGAGTACGGTTAGATTTTTTTTAAGTGTTCTTAAAATATCAGTCAGTGCCCCTGGGCCAGGACCAATTTCGATCAAGGACTCAAACGAAAATTCATTCAATGCCGCAATCATTTTACTCACGGCATATTCCGAAACCAAAAAATTTTGACCTAAAGCCTTTTTGGCTTCGACCGGATAGTGTGCAAAAAATTGATCCAAACGTTCTTTAACTGTCATTTAATACTCGTTCACAAAATCTGATTTCAAATAATCAGGCAGCGGCCCGGTTCCCATACTGGACATCTCGCCACGATTCAAACGTTGAATGCCAGCAATCCCAATCATGGCGGCATTATCCGTACAATATCGAAGTGGTGGAATAGCCAAAGTGATCTGGCGTCGTTTCGCCCACTCTTGAGTTTTGGCGCGCAAACGCGAATTCGCACTGACACCGCCCGTGAGCACAACATTTTTAATTCGATATTTCTTATACGCTAAATCCAGTTTTCCTAGCAACGTATCTACAATGGCTTCTTGAAAAGACGCGCAGATAGAATTCATATTCTTGTTTTTCTCGTCTTCCGTGATCGACTGAACATAACGCATTCCCGAGGATTTCATACCAGAGAAGCTCATGTCCAACGAGCTTTCGGACATCATTCCTCGAGGGAATTGGACAAAACCGGGATCTCCCGTTTGGGACAGCTGATCGATTTTAACTCCGCCGGGAAAGTCAAAACCCAAAATCTTTGCGAATTTATCAAACGCTTCACCGGCGGCGTCGTCTTTCGTGCGACCAATGATTTCATACTTTCCCAATTCATGCACAACGTACAAACTGGTATGACCACCACTGACCGCCAAGGCCAGAAATGGAAACGTAAAATCAACTGGCGGTGCATAGCTGTCATCCACCAAGAATGGCGCCAGCAAATGGCCCTCTAAATGATTCACGCCGATAAAGGGAATATTCAAAGCCATCGACAAACTTTTGGCGGACGTAAGACCCACAATCAATGCCCCTATCAGGCCTGGCCGATTCGTAACGGCAATACCTTCAATATCTTGTAATGCCAAATGAGCTTTGCTCAAAACACGATGAACGAGTGGTAGCAATGTATAGGTGTGATTGCGGCTGGCGATCTCGGGAACAATTCCGCCATACAGTGCGTGATCCTTATCCTGATTCGCCGACTCCATACTTAATACACGATTGTCTGAATTAACGACAGCGACTGAGGTGTCATCACAACTGGTTTCTATCGCTAGGACGTTTTTGATTTGTGGCATATTGGTTGCTCTATGAATTTGCATGAATAAAAATTATAAATCGAATAAGTCTCTGCATGCAATTTTTCTTGTTTTAGGCTTATTCTTAGTTATTGTCATTGAAAATTCTTCACAGATGGGCGGCGAAATGGCGCCTGTTGCAAATACATCACAACCGCCTATCCTTGAAGTTGAAACCGAAGTCGAACCCGAAGTTGAAACCATTGTGGCTCTAGACAAAGAAGACGTTTTAACTGATCCAAAAGATCTGATTGGCGAAGATTTTACCGTCCCGGCGGGTCTCGAAAACCGTGTTGGTTTTTGGTTTGATATATATTCCAAATATGATTCTACGAACAAAGTGATTCATCACATGGATTATCCGTGGATCCACTATGAAGTATTTAACATCGCCGATATCCTTGCACGGCCAGCACGTTTTCCTTGGATCAATCCTGAGAAAGCAGACAAAGAAACATTGATTCGCTTGAATGTTGTTCGCGCCGAGCTGCGCGCATTGGCTAAAAAATTAAAAAAGAAAACCTTACCCGAACTATCAGACCGAGAGAAAATCTGGATTACCCAATTGCAATCGCTTCCGGGCTCAATCGCGCAAAACGTGCGTAAGGCCGCCGAACGAGTGCGCGTGCAAACAGGACAAAAGGATTTTTTTTCTAAAGGTTTATCGATCGCCAATCGGTACCTTCCGCATATGGAAAAAATTTTTCAAGATCATGGTCTTCCCAAGGAAATAGCCCGCCTGCCCTTGGTGGAAAGCAGCTTTAACAAAATGGCCACCAGTAAAGTCGGAGCCGCTGGCTTATGGCAGTTTATGGATGGAACGGGAAAGAAATTTCTTGTGATCAATTCATTCATTGACGAACGTCGCTCGCCACTGAAGTCCACCGAAGCCGCGGCGGAACTTTTAAAAGAAAATTATTTAATCATGAGTAAATCATGGCCCTTGGCGATTACCGCTTACAACCATGGCCCCGGCGGCCTGAAAAAAGCCATGAAGAAACTGAAAACTAAAGATATTGTCAAAATTATTAACTATTACCAATCACGCCAATTCAGCTTTGCCTCTGAAAATTTCTACTCTGAATTTTTGGCGGCTCTATACGTAGAAACCTATTCAAACGATCTTTGGACAAAAATCGAACGTCAAGCGACGATCGAATTTGAACCCTACAAACTCACTCGGCGTATTAAGCCGTCGAAAATTTTTAAAATGGGTGACATCAGCAAAGAAGAGCTTATGGATCTGAATCCGGACATCAAGAAATCGATTCAAAACGATGCTTTGCTGCCAAAAGGATTCATTCTGTTTATTCACCCCGAAAAAGTCGCCCTCATGGATAAAATACGTGGGAATAATATTGTACAGAATCAGCCTGCAAATTAGACGATAACAACGCGAGCCTTGCCTGCACCATCGTTCAACAATGCGGCTACAAGTTTTCCAGTTGAACATCGGTGATATATTCCAGCTTATAACGCTTGGATTTTTGATCTTCGGGATCTAATGCCTGCAAGTAATCGCCGTCCGGAGATCGCACGATTCCCTGTGGAAATAACTTTCTGGTTTCGTTCTTTCTATTTCCTTTTGAATACACCATCAGAATATTTTTTTCCGCCTCTACGGCCTGAATCAAAGCCTGCACAACAGAATTTTTATTATTCAACAAAGAGTAGTTTTCCCACATCAAGCGCTTTCCCTGAAGACCGATAAGTTCATCTAACGTAATGTTCGGACTGGTGCGCGCCACACATTCATTAAAAACCATCATACACGAACGCGCATCTTCATAGGCACGATGAGCCGCCAAGCTGTTAAAGTGAAAATGCTTAACCAATGTTTGCAGCTTGTGATCAACCGTTTCAGGAATCAGCCTCCGAGACAGCAGACTGGTACATATAACCGGCAAATTGGGCGTTTTCATGCGGGCACGTTCGAACTCGACCGCTAAAAATCCCATATCAAATGGCGCATGATGAGCCACGGGAATCGCATCAATCATAAAATTTTTAATGGCTTGAATATGTTGCCCGATCAACGGAGAGTTTGCGACCATTTCATTTGTGATTCCATGAATACCAATAATGAAATCGGTCATAGGCCGCCGTGGTTTGAACAAAAACTCGATACGATCGACTTCTTTACCCTCTTTCCACTTAACCGCACCAAATTCGACGATGTCTTCCTTGATAGGAAATGCCCCCGAAGTTTCCGTATCGAACGCAACGAAACTTAACTCTGAAATGCGTTTGCTGAGCACACTCGGCGTATCCAATGTTGGCATAAGTGGAGTAACGGTCAAAGTATCGGATGGATTGTTGCTGTCTTTGTTCATTTTTTTCTTTTAAACTCGATTATTTTGATAAATAATTAAGGCATGAACCTTTCATTTCGGTTTAGCAATAGCATTTTAGATCTTCTAACTCTAGTATTATTTGGAGTTTTTTTATTAGCCCATGTTCCGCAAAGTGCTTTGGCGCAATCAAAAGACTCTAAACTAGACTATCAAACCGAAGGCACCACCTCCATTTTGTCTCACTTTGTTCATCATGGGTTAAGCCAAACAAACAAAGACCCCAGCCTGCAGACATCGATTTTGATACCCGTAGGGCCTCAGTTTCGTATTGGTCTTTGGGGCTCCAACGTCAATTACACGGGTCTAGACAATCACATCTTGATTAAAATCCCTGTCGAATTGAAACTGGAGTTTAACAAAGATGTTCATTTGACGATCGGTTATTCTGCAAACCAGTACTTTAAAAGCAACACGCGAAATGGCAATACGACCAGGCTTCAGTTGAATGTATTTGAATATTTAGTTATTCACGAAATCGAGTCCAACTGGGAAGGCACCGACACGAAATCTAAGTACTTTGCCTTTAACAAAACTTTTAAACTGGGCAACGACTTTAGCTGGGAAAATCAGCTAGGATACACCGCCATCGAAGTCGAAAATTTACAAAACTATTTTGATCTGATGAGTTCAATCAGTGGTAAAGCGAATAAATTAATCTATAAATTCACAGTCACGGCCACATCAAATCCCGGCCAATTCAATGGTGCCGGTGATATTTTTGGCATATTTTCCCTTGGCTTTGGCTTCTAAATCTATTTTTATGTATAAAAAAAACAATTTTATTTAATAGGTACCATTTTTCCAATACTTATTGTAGATTACGCCCACAATTAGAGAGCGTTTGAAAAACTCAATTGGTGACGTCGACTCAAATGCCCTCAGCACATAGGTGTGAAACTTCAGTTATCCACCGCAAAGAGGTAGTATGAGTACGTTTGAGGATTTGGGCCTATCGCCCGAATTGATTAAGCATTTAGAAACTATTGGATTCGTCGCTCCGACAGAGATCCAAACCAAAGCCATCCCAATATTATTAAAACACACTGGCGATTTTATCGGCTTAGCCGCAACAGGCACAGGTAAAACAGCTGCGTTTGGTTTGCCCATGATCGAGCATTTAGATACGTCTAAAAAGTATCCGCAAGCTTTAATTTTAAGCCCAACCCGGGAGTTAGCCCTTCAAATCGTAGAGCAGCTCAAGACATTGTCGTCCTACAAGAAAATGAAAATTGCGGCGATCTATGGTGGTGCCAGCTATCGAACGCAAATTGAAGATGTTCGGCGCGGAGCTCACGTGATCGTAGCAACTCCTGGACGATTGATAGATCTTTTAGATCAAGGCGTATTTCACATTCGCGAATTAAGCACGCTGGTGCTGGACGAAGCAGATGAAATGATCTCGATGGGTTTCCGTGATTCCTTGGAAGAAATCTTGGAACAAACTCATGCCGAAAAGAAAACTAAAGCCGCCGATAACGACGATGAATTAGACGATGATCTAAATGAAAAACCCAAAAAGCGCCGTGCCGGTTGCAAAACTTGGTTATTTTCAGCAACGATGAGTCCAGCCATCAAAAAAATCACCAGCCTTTACCTGACAGACCCCACACTGGTCGAAGTTCAGCGCAAAGGAAATTTATCGGAGCAAATCACTCAGTTATATTTTACGGTCAAAGAAGATTTGAAATTGAAAGCATTGACCCATCTGCTGGATGCATTGACTGATTTCTATGGTATCATTTTCTGCGAAACGAAAATTAAATGTGCCCAAATCGAGCAAGAATTAAATAAAAAAGGGTATCAAGTTGAATCGTTACATGGCGACAAAAGCCAAAAAGAACGTGAATGGACCTTAAAACGTTTCAAAAATCAAGATGTCAAAGTCATTGTCGCCACCGACGTGGCCGCGCGTGGCTTAGATATTTCGGATTTGACTCATGTCGTGAATTTTCATTTGCCATGGGATGTGGAATCGTATGTTCACCGCATCGGCCGTACGGGTCGAAATGGCAAAACGGGTTTTTCCTACACGTTGGTGTCGCCTCGCGAATTGTCGTTATTAAAAGCTATTCATCAAAAAACAAAAGCTAATTTAATCAAAGGCACTATTCCCACTTCTGCCGAGGTTGTGACTCACAAACTGAAATCAGCAGGTGAAAAGCTTGTGAATGCCAAAGTGACCTTCACACCCACCATGAAAGAAAACTTCAAAGCGTCAACAGAATTTCAAACTTTGAATGATTTAACCAAAGAAGAGCTGATCTTTAAACTTTTAAGTTCTAAAGTTGATGCTGTTCAAGAACATGAAGTTCCATTCGATTTCTTAAATGGCCGTGTGCCACGAGAAATGGATCCTAATTTCCGACCACAACGTGGTCAGCGCATGGACTCTCGCCCAGCACACCTTCGAGGTGAACGACGACGAGAACGTTCCAATGCCGTTCACTTTGCCAAAGAACGCTTTGATCGTAATAAAACCGGTGAAGAGAGATCAGAGCGCAGTGAGTACGC
The DNA here is from genome assembly GCA_016785955.1 of Pseudobdellovibrionaceae bacterium. Classification (GTDB taxonomy): domain Bacteria; phylum Bdellovibrionota; class Bdellovibrionia; order Bdellovibrionales; family Bdellovibrionaceae; genus UBA2316. The sequence continues at coordinate 9,746 of JAEUWH010000086.1, forward strand.
ACCTCGAAGAGAAGGACGCTATGAAGGGCGCAGTGACTCGCGCAGCGAAAGCCGCGCTCCAAAACGTGAAGGACGTGACGGTGATTTCGCTCCACGCGCTCGCGTCGGTGGTATTAAACGTTTCAATGATAAAAATTCAGACAGAATGTCCAGTTCGCCTAGAAAAACGAGAACATTCGAATAAGCCCACTCCTGAATATTTCAAAGTCAGCATGGCGCACAATAAAATGTGCGCCTTCGCTCTAAAAACTCTCTAGTAGACTCGAAAAGACTTGATATTGATCGGTGTGACCGTGTTAACACCGTCCGGTGAAACTGCCGTTTCGAGACGTAAATCTAAAGATCGGTCGTTCAAGATCGATCGCATCAGCAGGACCGCCCCATATACCGGAGAGTATTGATTATCACCAATGCGGTCTTCACGGAACGGAATGTCTTTAGACGAAATACTCATTGCAATACTCATATCGTCTTTCGCAGAATCATACGACATCAAAGAAGGAAAAAACTCGCGAAAGATATAGTTAGTAAAAACCCTGTCTTTCATAAGCTCTTTCAATGCTTCAAAACGCTCTTTAGAATCCGCGCGCGAGTCAGAAAATTTATCGATGCGGTAGAAAATATTGTTTATATAGTCGTTCAACCCAATACCATAAAAACCATCTTGAGAATGATCTGGCGGAAGATTCATCATGATCTTTTCGGGATGGTCTTTGATGAAATTTGCTAAACGTGCGTGCAACTCACTTTTGTCCATACCCTCAATTTTAGGAATAATCTTTCCTGATAAAGTGTAGACAAATGAAATCACGGCATCTTGTTGTTCGGCCTTAGGAATCAATGCCAATAATTTATCCCGATCTGGAAAATTCTCAGGAATCGAACGATTCAAGTCAGCAGAAAAATCCCTTAAATCAGACACCGACATAGATTTATCAATATACTGAATACGTCTGACAAAATCCATAAATCCTTTAATGTTCTTATCTTTGTCTGACAGATAAAGAGCATCAAAGTCCGAAACGTATTCATTTTCCCAACGTCCAAAAAAGACGTCATTTTCTGTACGCTCGGACGTATTCAACAGTAAATAGTAGTTAAACTCTTGACCTTGCTCTTGGGACGACACGTAGGTCTGAGAATTACTATAAGTTGACGTATTTCGCACCAACCGACTGACCCGAGGACCAAAATCTATCGAGAAAATATTTGAAGCCATACGCCCCTTGAAAAAATGCTGCACCCGTTTTTTATAAGGCGGTAATTCACGATCTAGGCAGGCTAATGTTTCCGCTTTAGATGCATTCTGCAGTATCGCGGCTCCCAATCGTTCTTCTTTCAAATTAGGATTGAACAACGCCATAAATTTACCACTACGAATGTTTCCAATCATTTCATCAAATGCCGCCTCGCTGGTAAGAACAGAGTTATCACTCGCACTATTTTGCTGGAAATTACAACGTGGCTCAATCGCATGTTGAGTCAAGGATGGCGTATCGAATCGAAAAAAATAATCAGCGACATGAGTTTCGACTGGATATTCGTTAAAAAAATTAAACGATTTCGAAAAATTAATGTTAAAGCTGACATCAAAAACTTCGCGAATCCAGCGTGGCAAGAACTTGGCGGCTTTGATTTTAGAAAGATACGATAAACCTACAGAACTCTTAACCGTACCACGATTGATTGTTCCCATAAAACGTGTACGGACTTCGTTATCGGTATAGCGGTAGATATCCAGCATATAGAGCGCTTTAAAAAGATCGTAACCCAACACAGCAGATAAATTGGTCGAATTCATCAGCTCCGAGAACGCTTTGGAAAATTCCATATTTCCCAAAATTTCGACCCGAAGACCATCTTGCTCATTCAGCTTATTCATAACGTCAGCGGCATTTTTAGGGATACGATCAAAACCATATGGCTTCCAATCTGACAACGCATCAACCTTGGAATCAAATTCACGGAAGAACGTTATTCTGATCTCCGAGCCCACCGTCAACGTGTTGGAACCACGCAACCCAATGACGTAAATATCTTTACGCATCTGTTTTCCCGAACGAAACGACGGACGAAGTTCCAATTTGTAATACAGGTCTGCCGTGATCGCAAATTTTCCTATATTCATTTCAATATCATCAACAGCGGAACCCAAGAATCGTATACTATTGCCATGAAGTCCAAATACGGCTGACAAATTATAGCGATCAATTTCTTTGCTAAATTTGCTTTTTAAATCATTTGTAATTTTTGGCCACTTTTCACCTAGACTATTCGTAAGAGAACTTAACTTTTGTTGAAAATCGTCATCCTCAAAAACCTGTCCAAACGCATTTTTCTGCGCAAAAACTGCAACCTCGTCAGAATCGACGGGTGGCTTTGAAACCGCAGGCTTCTGCGGTCGACCCGGTGTTTTTGAATCCAAGGCAAATGCATTCAGCGTTAATAAAAAAATAACGATCAGATTCTTCATTTTTCCCCTCTTTTTGATGAACATCTTATTAGTCCAGCTGTTCGCCTATCTCTAAACGATTACTTTTTTTTGTGCAAAGGTTTGCACAGAGGACTTAACAGAAGACTTATAAGATTTTATTCACCCGAAAAGAAATTTGTCAAAGACGTTCCTCGAACATCCTTCTAACCATTGAAATCATCATCACATTCTTTGAACTCTTCTTGTGCATTCCTTAACAGTCCGGTGAAATAGCGTCCTCCCTCTCGACAAAAGATATGATCCGAATCACCCTATAAACCAACCTATCTAGGTTATGTCACTACCAACCTAGATGTCATTACTAACCTAGATGGGTATCCTCATCAACTCAGATAGGTTGCTAATGACAAGATGGCTGGGTAAGAACATCAGAACACCTCGATCCTAGCCAATCTTGTCGAGACTTTGGACAAAGTGACCAATCTTGGAAAAGTGTCGATTTCTCTACAGTGGAAACCATCGACAAGGTGCTCTATAGTACGTCCTTCCCAGGATTTTATTTATGAATATTTGCAAAATGATTCTGTTTTTTTGCCTTCTTTCCACCGCTTTGATTCAGACGCAAACTCAAGTCTGCACTGCATTCTGCCGTCCTGAATCTATTGAACATTTGAAAATTCAATCCACGTTTGAAAAGGTCTCCGAACATTTTAATCCCCTGTCGGTGCCTGTTACTGACCCCAAAGCGCTTCGTGCGTTCGGAATGATTTTCGATCGCCTTTTATGGAATCACCTTCAAAGGACCTCCGCATGAATTTACTTTCGCAAAGAACTCATCCAACATTCCATGATCATTGGGAAGCCATCGGCGCTCAAGAACGTCAAAGTTTAGTACTAAAACATTTAACCGAATTTATCCAGTTTTGCCGCCACCGCGTTCCCTTTTATAAAGACCGCCTCGAAGGATTTCAAAGTCAATCCCCTTACCCCCTCAAAGATATCCCTGTCATGACATCAGATACCTTGCGTGAACTCGTCCCCCCCATCAGTTATGATCTGCTCAGTGAAGACACACGCGACTATACCGTTTTTCAAAGCGGTGGCACCACGGGGTTCCCTAAATCCACATTGTTTAGTCACGCCGAATTGGAATTACTGAATTTAGGCAACGCGCGCGGATTCTTTGCGATGGGATTAAGCGCCGACGATCGCGTGGGCAACTTGTTTGCGGTCGGAGGCCTGTACATGACCTTTATTCACATTAATCGAATGTTACAACAGTATGGCTGCATGAATTTCCCATTTTCTAATCACACCGCCGTGGATTTTATCCATACTGCTACTAAGCTGTATAATATCAATTGCTTTGCCGGTATTACCAGCGTTGTTCTTTCCGCCCTGCGTGGTATGTCCACAATGGGAATGGACGGAATTCAAATAAAAAAAGTTTTCTACGGCGGCGAGCATATCTATGAAGCCGACAAAATCGAATTGCGAGAAAAGTTTGGCGTCGAAGTCATCGGCGCACCAGGATACGGCACCGTAGACACCTGGTACATTGGTTATCAATGTTTGCACTCTCCCACCGGAACATTTCATGCTCACGATGACCAGTGCTATATCGAAATTTTCGATGAAGACGAAAACAAACACGTCTCGGGCGAAGGCGTCGGTATGCTGTACGCCACACCCATGGTTCGTCGTCTGACACCCATTGTGCGCTATCGCGTGGGCGACCGCGCACAATGGCTGGAAACTCCCTGTGAGTGCGGTCGACAAACGCCTCGATTTCGCTTGCTGGGACGTGGTGATGATGTCCTTCGCATCGGTTATGATTCCGTCGACTATAATTTTATCCAAACCATTGTGGCTCAGTTCAAAGAACTGTCAGGCACAATCCAAATGCAAAAACAACGCGTAGACGGTCGCGATCAATTGGTCATCCTGATTGAAACGGAAAGTAAAAATCATAGTCATCTGGCACAACAAATCGCCGACGAAATTACAAATAACCGTCCCACTTTGCGGGATCATGTGAAAAAACAAACGGTATGGCCGGTTCACGTTCACCTGGTCGCACCACATACCATCGAGCGCAATGTCCGCACCGGAAAATTGATTCGCGTGAAAGATGCCGTACAGGAAAAGCATAAATAATATGGATAACATGGATAAAAAGCACGCTCAGTTAAGCATCCCTCCCTGTAGGACATACTTGTCGGCGGCTTCTGATTTTATCGCCATGACCGGTAAAGAAGTCGGCTTGTCAGCCGCCTCTAACGAAGTGCTTTTTAAATCCTGCCGATTTCTACTGAATGAACTTATGCTGAATTCTGAACGAGGAACCTTCAGCGACTACATTAAAATAGATATTCACAATAACACCGATGAACTGAAAGTAGAAATTTTAAATAAAAACCTGCCACTGCCAACCGATTTCGGACAATATGCCCGCACATTGGACCTGCCCAATGTACACATTGAAAATTTAGGTCCCGGTGGACAAAAATTAATTTTCAATATGCGATTGGAAAAATCGTACCTATCAGAAAAAGAACCCGCACCGATGGTGACCCCAGATACAAAAATAAATATTCGCCCCCTCAAAGATGGTGAAGAAGCCAAACTCACCGAGCTATTTTTCAACGTCTACGGTTACAACTACATCCATCAATATGTTTATTATCCCGAACAAATTAAAGAACGTCGCAAAAACGGCGATTTGATTTGCATCGTCGGCGTCGATGATCACCATAACCTCTTAGGACATGTCGCACTTGTTCGACTGAATACCAACCCCGTGGTTTACGAAGCGGCGTTAGGCGTTGTCGATCCCCGCATTAAATCCCGTGGTCTATTCACCCAAATATTTGAAAGCACCATGGAACACTCCAAAAGCCTGACGATGTCTTACTGCATTTTTGACTTCGTCACCAATCACGATTTCACCCAAAAGCTGGTCTCACGCTATGGCTCCGTAGACATGGCTTTATTGATTGGCTGCCAATCCAAAGAAAATCAGGCCAGCTTAGCTCGTCTTGGATTAGGTCAAGACCCGGATGAAATGGATCGTTACAGTTTACTGCTATCACTCTCTCCACGCCAAGCTCACCCATTCGGTCAAATGATTTCACTGCCCACTCACATAGGAGAAAACTTCAGCACCGTACTGCAATCCTTGGGACTTACCTGGCAACCGTCCCCACGGTTTGATCACTTGGGCCGCGACGGCGAATTCTTGGCGCACCGGCAACCCTCGCAAAAAGCAATTATTTTTGATTTATACAAACCAGGACGGGCGGCACTCCAACGAATGGTGAATGTGTGGCAGCAGCTTGTTCGCGAGGGTTATCAATATGCTGGTGTTAATGTACCCATATCTGCACCGGGGTTAGCCTATGTTTATGATTTCCTTTCTACAAAAGGTTTTTTTATCGGCGGTTTAATACCGTATCGAAATAGTCACGAATTGGGTTTTCGTTTTCAAGCTTTAGGTCCCACGCGTGTGGGGTTCGATCAAATCAAAGTTTACACACATACCAGCCAACAACTTCTTCGTGCCGTTAAGGACGATTTTTTAAGGAATACTTTGATATGAAAAATCTCTTTCCCGCCAGCGAACAAATAAGTCGAATTAAAAATCCACTGACGTGGACCCAGGAAAAAAACAAGCTCTTTGTGGAAGCATGCCGGGAAATGGCAGAGTTTCACTTGGCTCAATCCCCGGATATTCAGTCACTTTACGCACAAAAAAAATTTCACCCCTCGCATTTGCAAACCTTGGAAGATCTTGTGCATCTGCCCTCGATCGGCGTTCAAGCCATGAAATACTTTTTGCTGCTGTCGCAGCCAGAGTCTAAATCCTGTCTGCGCCTGACATCTTCAGGAACAAATGGACAGAAGACTCAAATATGGTTTGACGAGGGCAGTCTCCAACGTGTTCAAGCTATGCTGGATGGCCTGTGGGACCAATTTGGTTTGGTCAGCACTCGGCCGACTAACTATTTGATGATGGTCTACGACCCAAAATCGGCTGAAGATTTAGGAATCGCGTTTTCGATTCGCAATCAACAACGATTTGCTCCCAAGAAATCTGAATTTTTTGCTTTGCAAAAAAACTCGAGTACACAGTGGGAATTTATGATCGATGGCTGCATCGAAACGCTGTTAAAATATTCACACGAAGGCTTGCCTGTGCGTATTTGCGGAATCCCCAGTTTTATCCACGATCTCACTGTGGCAATGAAGGCGCCGATTTCTTTGCCTGCGGGCAGCTATATTTTGACCGGCGGAGGTTGGAAAGCCGCTGAAGGAAAAAAAATCTCGAAAGAACAATTTCGCAAAGAGCTGTCTGAAAAATTGGGAATTCCAGAAGAAAATATTCGTGATGGCTATGGAATGGCAGAACATAGCGCTCCGTACATGGAATGCACGCACCACCGATTTCACATCCCCGTGTACAATCGCATCCTCGTACGTGATCCCGAAACTATGCACGCATTACCCTGTGGTCGAATCGGTCTATTGGAGCTGATCACACCGTTTAATACCATGATGCCCAACCTATCTGTCTTATCAACCGACCTAGGCTATATCGATACGGAACCCTGCCCCTGCGGTCTGACCTCGGATACCTTTACGCTCGTAGGACGAGGGGGATTAGTGAAACACAAAGGCTGCGCTATCACCGCGGCGGAACTTACCAAAAAGGAGACCTAACATGCGTTATTTTTTTGGTGAATGGAAATCAGCGGATGAAAAACTGACGACAGAAGACATTCAGCACTTGGTCATGCTTGGTCAGGAACGCGCAAAAGCGATGTCGAAATATCCAATGGATCGCATTTTTTCCGTGCTCGAGCGACTGAGTCGATTGTGGGCCGATCCCAATTACGAAGGACGCAAACAAGCGCTGGAAATGTTGCCAAAAGAAACTGGTTTTTCTGCCGAGATGACTGCTTTAGCCTTGCATGAACTGCCAAAATTACTGAACCCACACGCCCTTGAAAAAAAATTAAAAACAGAACTCCGCGGCCTGCCACCCATCGGGGAAGAACATTATCAATTTGAAACTCAAACTGGGCTTTCGTGGCGCCCCTTGGGATTGGTCGTACACATACTGGCCGGCAACGTGTTCCTTGGCGGTCCCGGTTCTTGGTTGGAAGGACTCGTTACCAAAAATGCGAATATTCTTAAAATGTCATCCGGAGAAAAAGTATTTCTACCCTTGTTTATTCGCTCGCTCCAAGAGGTGGATCATGACGGCGTTATTTCACGCGCTGTCGCACTGATAGACTTTTCATCTTCCGAAGAAAAAATCATTCAAACGTTAAAATCAGCCGCAGACGCCATAGTTGTTTGGGGCGGCGAACAGGCTGTGAAAGCCTATCAAAAAGATCTGCCACTGCACACCCGCTTGATCGCATTTGGCCCCAAGCTGAGTTTTTCGTTGATCTCCAGAAAGGGCATCTCAACAGCCACACTAGAGACCGTGGCTCAACATCTAGCAGACGATATCAGTATTTGGGATCAAAATGCCTGCACAGCTCCGCAATTGGTATACATAGAGAATGCCGAACTCGCTGTTCCTTTGGCGCAGGCACTGGGCCGTCACCTTCAAAAAAAAGCAACACTTTTGCCGGCGGGTCCCGCTGATTTGCAAACCGCCGTTGAAATTCGCAAACTCCGCACGGTCGCCGAGATCGCCGCAGCCCGGGGACACGGTTTTCTAGCCGCTTCAGAAAGAAACTTGGACTACACCGTGACGGTCGATTCGCAAACAGCCATCACTGCGTCGCCTTTGCATCGAACAATTCGAATTGTTCCGGTCACAAATTTAGATGTCGTTTATACCGAAATGGAAAAACTAAAAGGGTTTCTACAAAGCGTCGGCGTACAGGCTGATCTCAGTGAACATATGTCGATTCACCATCATTTAGCTTACGCCGGAGCCACACGCATTGTAGACATCGGCTCGATGGCCAACAGCGAAATTGATGATCCTCATGATGGACAATACGACTTATCGCAGTTTGTACATATCATCACCCACCGCTTAAAAAAACCGGATTCGATTGCCTCAACCGCCGATATTTATGAACCAGCTCATTTCCAGCAGCTACTGGATCAACGATTTCGTCATCTGATTCAACACATTGACTTGAATCAGCACGGTGGTTTTAGTGAACTCAAAGACAAAATCAACGACATCAGGGACATCGTTCAATTGCCGATAATGCTCAACCAAACTCCTAGCCACATTCCTAAGCAGCTTCATGCTCCCATCGGGGGCTATGTCACCCGCAGTGGTGGATCCACCGGCGAGCCTAAATATTCTATATACGATGGTGCAGATTGGGAACGTATGATTGCCAGCGCTGTTCCCGTTTTTCATGCCATGGGCTTACGCCGCGGCGATCGTGTCGCCAACTGTTTTATGGCGGGCGATTTGTATGGCAGCTTTGTATCGTTTGATCACATTAATGTACGGGTCGGTCTTTTGACATTTGGCTTTGCGGGACACGTTACTCCGGAATTCTTCGCGCAGTCCTATAAAAAAGTAGGATTCAACGTGGTTCAAGGCGTGCCCGCCAAAATTTTACCACTCCTTCGCCAAGCCAAGCAAATTGTACCCGAATTGAAAATTGAAAAAATCATGTACGCCGGCGCCCCCATGAGTGATCGCGATCGCGATTGGTTGAAATCAGAATTAGGTGTATCCCGCATAGGATCGGTCATTGGAGCTAACGATGGCGGGCAATTTGCGTTTCAGTGTTCACACCAGTCCGGTCGTTTGCACCACACGATTGACGATTTTAACTATGTAGAAATCGTCAACGATCAAGGTCAGCCTGTTCCTGACGGCGAGCCCGGTCGAATTTTGATCACCAGTTTGCTCAAATACAATTTCCCATTAGTTCGCTATGAGATCGGAGATCGAGCGCGCATCGTTCCTGGAAAATGCCCATGTGGCAGCCAACGTCGCGTGGTCGAGTATTTAGGCCGCGATGATATCTTTTGTGTCGGGATGCTGAACTTTTCGTTCGAAGATTGTCGAAAGATTCTGACTCTATTCGAAACCTCCGATGCACAAATTCATATTAAATCCGTTAACGGTCAAGACCTGTTGATCATCAATGTCGAAAGTACGTCCTCGAACCCAACATTGGCTGCTGATCTGCGGGCCGCTCTACTTGAAAATATGGGGAAGCTTAAAGAACGATTGAATGAAGGCGCTTTAGATTTGATGGTGAATGTTTTTTCCATCGGTGAAATTACGCGTGACAAACGTTCAGGAAAAATAAAGCAAGTCATCGATGAACGCATCACTGGAGACGTAAAATGAGCTTACATTTCACGTCGCGCGTCGCCACCGAAGCCGATGTTTTTGAATTGATGAAAGTTTGGCATTTGGATTCCAACACCCAAAGAGATGAAGATGTATTCATCAATCTTGCCGATTTTAGAAAATCATTGAATGACCCTCAAACGTTTTGGTTATTGTTGATTAACGAGGGCCAGATTGACGGTTTTGTGTGGGCTTTGATTGATTCCGACCAAAAGCTGGCCAAGGTCAAACGTGCGTGCGTGAAACAAGATGTCTCTGGTGGTCGCGATCAGAGGATTTTTTGGCTTGTTCAAGAATTGGTGCAAGCTCTGAAAAAACACATGCCCACTTTGGAAGTCTTGTACACAACCATGCGTCCATTGGCATACCAAACGGATGTCTTGCGCGACTTAGGATTTCGTGTTTTGGGAATTTTTCCTAATGGAAAAGAAATCGACAGTTCCCTGGTGAATTCACTGGAAACCTATTTTTATGATAATGTGCTAGAAAAAAATCGTCCGGCGGAACTGACTCTACATCCACTTTTAATGCCTTTGTACGACATTGTCCGGCAAGAATGTATATTACCGAAAGTCACCGAGTATCAAGGTGATCTTTCGACCATTCGGGAATTTGAAGTTCTTCCTAAGCTAGATATCCTGAAAGCGCCCAGTTTTGTCGCCCACCGATTTGAAAAATTGCGCAGCCGTCAGTCTTTGTCTTCACAATTTTATCCGTTTCATGCACCAAATGCATTGATCACCGATTTGAACCAATCCATCGAAGTCTTTGTAAAAATATTTACAGAAACATCCATGGCCACAATCGTGGGCGAAAGACTCGAACTTGGGGTCAATCCGATTGATCTTTATAAAAATGTCGCTCGCATTCTGCGCGAACATGGTATCTTGTACGTTGAAATGATTAACGATGCCGCTGATGCCTTAGGTACAGAAGCCTTGATTCAAGCTGGTTATTTGCCCTGTGCCTACTTCCCCGCATTGAAAAAACAAAACAATGTCCGTCGTGACTATGTCGTTTTCGCCCGCTCGTTTGAAAATTTCTTTTACCCCGATTTGGGAAACATTGCTCCGGTATACCGTCAGTATTTAAAACAATACTATGAATATGAAAAACTAGTTTTCCACCGATTTATTAAGTAGGCAGCAACAGTATCAATGTTGATTTGATGCCTGTAGCGCCTTGCGAACAAGAATCAGTGACAACGCCGAAATGGCCGCCGCTAAGTAGTAGGGAGCTCCCAAAAAAAAGCTATTGGGCTGGTTGACGCCCCAATTGAACGTGTGCGTGTAAATGACCGGAGCCAAGATCGAGGTCACACTAGCGACGGAAACCAGTCCTCCTTGCAACTCCCCTTGGTAATGGGCATCTACCTTCTTGGTCATCAGTGATTGAAGGCACGGCATCGATAAGCCTTGAAGTGCCGATAACACCATGATCGCGTAGACCATCCATCCGTCAGGCGCCAAGCCATACAGCAAAAACCCCACAGCATTAAAGAAAATACCGATGATCAGAGACTTATGTTCTCCCCAGAGGGGTACTAGTTTTTTAGTAAAAATAGACTGACTCATTCCATAAATCAATCCCACAAAGCTCAACGAGACGCCCACCTGAATGGAATTCCAATCAAATTTTTCCTCGGTATATAAAGTCCATATACTAGGATGAGAGTTACCGGCCAAGAAAAGAAGTGCGTAGGTACACACGAATATCGCCATGCCGGGAATTTTCAATGTGTTCATAATGGTCGTGAATGGATTTAATTTTCTAATTTGAATGACCCGGCGATTTTCTGGTTTCAATGACTCGGGTAATATAAAAATTCCAAACAGGAAATTTAAAATATTTAAAACGGCCGCCCCGATAAATGGCATTTGCGGTCCAAAGTGTCCTAACAAACCACCCATAATCGGCCCAGCAATAAAACCGATGCCAAATGCAGCCCCGACTAAACCAAAATTGGCCGATCGATTTGAATCATCCGAAATATCCGCGATATAAGAGTTCGCCACGGTCATACTGGCGCCAGTTAATCCCGAAACCACACGCCCAATAAATAACAAAGGCAACGTTGGTGCAAACGCCATAAAAATATAATCAAGCCCTGCCCCCAATAGTGATCCAAGTAATATCGGTCGCCGTCCATATTGATCGGAAAGACCACCTAAAATAGGCGAGGCTACAAATTGCATGATGGCATAGGTCGCAATAAAGTAGCCAAATAACTCGGAAACTTCGCCGGGGTCTGTGACAAATCTCCTAATCACGTCTGGCAATACCGGCATGATCAATCCGATACCGATCATATCTAAGACAATAGTAGCAAAAATAAAGTATATGGCTTTTTTACTGCGGGGTGAATTCATTCAACAAGTATTTCTTATACAGGCACAGAGATCAAGTAAATCGACCTATAGGTAATGACCAGATAAGTTGGTAATGACAGTTACTGGTTCTGTTCTGGATTCATTTTCTTTTCTTCTTCTACTGCTGGTACTTTACCAGGTACTTTGCTTTGTACTTTCTGTGGTACTGGTAATTTACCTGGTTTGGCAGCACTTGCCTTCTTCTTTTGCGATGCCAATTGATTTACAAAGTTATCGTAAACATTCATTGAATCATTAGAGGGGCCAAATGCTGTTTCAAGCTTTCTTTGTGGTTGTCCATTTGATTTAAATTCTTTCTGTTTGATAGAGATACGTAAAAATCCAATTTTCTTTTCCGAAGCGGGGTCGCCTTTGGTGTTCACAACACTTGTATTCCCATTAATGTCTACCGACGTGCTTTCTAAGCTGGCTTTTATTTTATTGGAAACCAGATCCAATCGTTCTTGAGCAATATTTAATGCGCTCTTTTCTTTGGCATCAGGCAGGGTTCCTGTAGTCACCACTGATTTCAATTCAACATTCGCATCCTCTAATCCAGTCGTAATGCCTTTTATTTTGTCCATAACCTCGATAAAACGAGCGGCGGGAATAGCGCCACCTTTTTCAAATAGAATATTTTCTGGAATATCGAATTCAAAACCGGTCTGATCTATTTTCACATTCTGCGCATCTTCGGCCAAGGAATCCGCCAAAAATCCCACAACGACACTGGCCGAACCCATGTCTAACAAATTGGGAGTCTTATCAATTGGTTCCATGAACGATTCAAACGCTTTCATTGGCTCATTGACTAGATCCAAAAATAATTTTTCTATTGTAATCGTCGCGCCGTAGTTTTTAAAATTGTACTCAATAATGGACGGGGTAGAAAAGTAATCTGAAATGGCTTTCTTGGTTTCTTCGGACTGTCCCAAAAGCCACATGACCAGGAAGAACGCCATCATCGCTGTCATGAAATCTGCGAGCGCCACTTTCCATGAACCACCATGGTGGCCGGCTCCGGCCACGATGACTTTCTTGATAACGATCATTGGTTTTTCTTTTGCCATGAAATCCTTCTACCCAACTACCTAGTCCGCTATTAGGCTGCTTTCTTAATATCTTTTGTTGCTTTGTCCATTTCTTCGAATGTCGGTCTTTCCTCGGGCATGATTGAACGTCGAGCAAACTCCACACACACAAGTGGTGGCGCACCTCTTTGTAAACTGATCATAGCCGCTTTGATACAACCCAAATAACGACCTTCCGCTTCAATATCTGCTGCCATTTTACTGGCAACGGGACCAATCATACCGTACGCACCGAAAACCCCAAGCATCGTTCCTACCAGGGCGTTACCAATTAACCGACCGATGACTTCCGTCCCTTCCGTTAAATGTCCCATGGTCTTAACGATCCCCAAAACCGCCGCAACGATCCCCAGACCTGGAAAACCATCGGCCGCAGATTGAACCGCATGCTGAGCCATGTGTTCTTCGGCATGGATAGCTTTGATATCACCATCCAATAAATCGTCCACATCATAAGGGGACAACTCTGCGGACAATGTAATCTTCATCGTGTCACACAAAAAATGTACAGCGTGATGATTTTTCATAAAATTGGGGTAAGCTTTGAAAATATCACTTTTCGAAGGGTCCTCGATATGCTTCTCGATTCCTTGAGGTCCTTCTTTACGAAAAACTTGAAAAATTTGAAATAGTAACTGAAGTAATTCTAAATAGTCTTTTTTCTGAGGTCCTTTTGCGGTCATCGCGTGGATCGCAAGTTTAAAACCAGCTTTAATTGTCTTCATTGGGTTCGCAATGATATATGCACCCAGAGCGGCACCCCCGATGATCATTAACTCTAACGGAGCGGCACTAATAATGACGCTTAAATGTCCACCGGCTAAAATGAAACCGCCGAACACCATGACGAAAACGACTATGACACCTACAAATCCCATGCTTTACCTCAACGTTTTGATCGGTGGGTGCTGTAAAAAATTGAGACCAGCCTAGGAACTTTGATTTTTCCGGACCTTAGTCATATTAGGATCAACATTTAATAAATCTACCGATAAGATAGGGAATGTTTAAAAGTGGACTATTAACCTTATCACTATTTCTAGCTAGCCCTTCGTTCAGCTTCACAGATCAACTCGGTAAATCCAAGGCGGCCGAACAAACGACCGATCCTTTGGAGGTACGTGTTTCTTCATCGCCCGAGATGATGATTCCTAAAAATGAATACACGTTGCAACTAAGCCTACAGTTACCAAATACATTTCACGCCTATGAAGACCAATTCAAGATCGTTTTCTTAGAGCCCTCGGGATTGAATGTCAAAAGCATAGCCCTGACGCCACTCAAAAGATGGTTTGATAAATTCTCTAAAAAGGAACGCTCGGGAGTTGGCGGGTCTTCAACAATGACATTGATTATAGAAACACCAGATCGCTTTGTGGATGAAAAAGACAAGCTTGTTTTTGAGTTTACATATCAAGCCTGCTCAGATACCTACTGTCTGTTTCCAAAAAGCAAAGACGTCACCGTACCAATGAAATTCGAAAATATTTTGAATTCATCCCCACCATTTCTGACGGAAATGCCAAAAGGCAAGGCGCTTTTCACAACCGAAGGCTTTACCTATTTTCTAGGACAAAGCTGGTGGCTAGCACTGATATTAGCATTTTTAGCTGGCATCATTACCAGTTTTACACCCTGTATTTTCCCAATGATTCCTATCACGCTCGCAATTTTGAACAATCATTCAGAGCAACGCACTCGATTGACCAATTTTTTAATCAGCGTCGTTTATGTTCTAGGAATCGCAACGACTTATTCAACTTTAGGTCTTGTCGCCGCAAAATCCGGTATGCTGTTTGGCTCGCTATTGTCTAATCCATATGTATTAACATTCATTTGCAGTTTGTTTTTTTTGATGGCGTTATCGATGTACGGTGTGTTCGAATTACACATGCCAAATTTTATTACGCAACGGTTTGGCAAAGGCAGTAAACACAAAGGATACCTCGGAGCTTTTCTATCCGGCCTATTTGCCGGTATCGTGGCCAGTCCCTGCGTAGGCCCAGTGCTTGTTTCTATTTTGACTTTTGTATCTACTCGGCAAAGTGTTCTTTTTGGTTTTTTCTTGTTGTTTACTTATGCTTTGGGATTGGGGTTAATTTTTATCCTGCTCGGTTCATCTACGGAACTGACTAAAAAACTACCACGCTCGGGACCATGGTTAGAGACCACAAAATTTATTCTGGGCTCGTTAATGTTAGTAGGTTTCTTTTACTACTTTGACTTACTTGTCACTCCATTCATTTTCCAAGTCGTTCTTGGACTGATTCTTGTGGTCTTAGCGTCGCTGCAAGGAGCGTTTACCAAGCCCTCACAAAAGAAACTTGTACTGGTACGCAAAGGCTTCATGCAGGCCGTGCTGGTATTAGGCTTTACGCTGATTGTTTCTGGTGTGTATCGACAGTTTTTTAGCCCGAACCAACTGTCTTCATACCGAGACGTGCAATTCAACAAGAGTCAAATTTGGACCCCCTATTCCGACACCGCTCTTGCCCAAGCGCAGACGGACAAAAAACCGGTCATCATTGATTTCTTTGCTGAATGGTGCGAAGCCTGCCTACAACTCGAGGAATTTGTATTTTCCACTCCCGAATTCAAAGACCAGACTCAAAATATGCGGCTATTAAAATTCGATGCTACTAAAAATTCTCCACAATTAGATAGCCTGCGAAAGAAATACGGAATTGTTGGTCTACCTTCAATTCTATTTATTGACTCAAATGGAAACTGGATCAAAGCTAAAACTTTGACGGAATTTGAAAAAAAAGAAGCATTTTTTAAACGTATTGAAGATTTGAAATAGGTCATTCGGAGTTTGACTGATTTTATACCGAACGGAAAACAAAGTTTTCGTATGAGCTGCGGTTAAGCTTCTGCCTTAAGGCTGAAAGAATAATTTAATTTTCCCGCTGCTATTTTCGAGTTGCAAAAATGGGATCATATTCGTGGACTTGATCAATTCGGTATCTAACACAAAATAGTCTGGAATAAATCGTACGTAGCGATAGAACCGGCTGACATCTTGAAACTCGGTACGCTGAGTTTTGATTCGCGACTGGGTGGTTTTATAGAAGTTAAGGCCACTATTATAGATTTCCGTTCCTGCAATCAAACCAATCGCGATAATTTGTCCAATAGCTTCACCACTTCCCGATATCTGCGAGGCCAAATATATACCTCCACCTACAATGCCGACGCCGACGGCTATTCCTGTCACGAGCACGACTCCCGTCGCCGCACTTGTCAAAAAATTCAACGATTGAAATTCTAGCTCGCTAACAAACATACGAGACATGTATTTTGAGCTTTGAATAGTTTCCTTAAAAGCTTCGTTACGCGCCAAGTTTTCGGTGTGCCATGATTTTGACGAGAACACAAATTTTTTAGATTTCTCTAAATCAGGTACGTCAACATCTTTCGATGGCACTTCAGATTTGAATTCCAAGGCATGAAACCCAACACCTTGCAAGGCCGCTAATTTATCATCCGTAGTCGCCACCACTCCCGTACCTTTGAATAAAACTTCCCAGTTCAATGGTTTATTTTCGTATCGATTTGCGTCTACGAAACCTCCCATGGCTTGAGCTTTGCGAAGATCCACGATCGCATTCTCTTTCTCGCCACACAAACTCCACAGCACCGCTGATAAAATACGAACTCCGGCATTATCGTAAAAAGGTTTTCCGTTCATCCCGACTCGTGCAAACAGTTCGGATATACGTTTTGCTTCAACCCGGGCTTCATTCATTTTATTTTTCTTGATAAATGTCAGACCCAACACAAAATGCATCCAAAAAATTTCGTGATTTCCGGGATAATAACCTTCATCCGTTTTGATAAATAGAAGCTGCGAAAGTTCGTTGGTGATGGATGTCATTTCGTTTTGCTCAATTTGACGAGACTCGCGTAGTAACTGAGTAAACTCAGCAGTGTCTTTGGAGTCTTTTGTGATGGTATTGGCATCATCGATTAGCTGTAAATATACCTTTTCTACCAAAGGAATAAAATGATTCGCCTCTTTTTTAGGAAAATGTTGCAAGGCCAATGCGGGACTTTCCATTTTTAAGGACGCAACGGCCGGGATATATTCCTTTTTCTCGATAATTTGCCCGGTGGTGCAACCTACCAGAATCGAACCTATGACAAAAATTAAGCCAAAGGAAAACATTTACTATAAGCGCTTTAGTCGTGCGATTTCAGCTTTGAGTTCTTTTAATGTGGTAACAGCTTCGACATAATCTTGCTCTTTCTGAAGCAGCAATTTTTGCATTTGATTCAAGCGCACTTCGTAACCTTTCAAAAGATTATTGTGGCGATCAACAATATCTTGAACTTTTTGATCGTATTTTTTTTGCTCGTTCAACTTTTGCAGCAATAGAGCGAATTTATCGGCAATATCGGTTGCCATTTGATTCTGTTGATTTTCCAACCTTTGCAGCGATTGGTTATAACGATCGGTACGCAATTTTGAATTTTTTTGAATTTCCAAAATTTCCATTTTTAAATCATTAATTTCGGGACCTTGATGAGGGGATGGAATCGCCGCTGTTTCAGCCACGACCTGTTCTTGAGCGAAATTCCAATTTGCAGGTGGCGTTTGACTAAACGCCGGCTTTTGAGCTGCGGCTGCATTCATATCAAAAAAATTGTAGTTTAATTCTTTTTTCACTCGGCCTCCCTCAACCAATTATTAACCCGCGCACAACCGATTAGTCACCTTTTTAATACATCGTTTTAACTACTAAGCATTGTAGAAGAATCTGCTAGACTAATCACCAAAAAATTCTTATTTTATTTTTATGTTGAAAGTTGCCTATTTGAACAAATTTTTGACCGAGATAAATCCACATACATCGCCAACGCGTTTGGCTTTGTACAACTACCTCAAAGCCTTTCACTCTCCTGAAGAGGAATTAACAAACGATTTAATCAACGAATTTTTCTACCAATGCCTTGAATACTCACACTGGTATTCAAATCGCGGCCACTTTAGTCATGAATTACAAATCTTGTTGAAAAACTTTAACGACTTTTATCAAAATCATTTCGATCTTTCTCAGATTATATTTCCTGATCAGATCCAGATCATCGAGGTTGAATCACCAAGATCTGTGGAAGAGGCATTGAGCCGATATATCAAAGCTCGCTATCTGAAAGAGGTAAAGTTTAAGCTGTTTACTGAACAAAAGAAGTGGGTCGCCTTTATTCTAAAAGATGGTAGTGGCATTGATGTTCTACAATTTGATCGTAAATTCACTATTCGCAATGGAAATCTTGAGCCTTTGCGTACGCAATTGAAAATTTCGTTTGATTCATCAATGGAAATTGACTCTCAGTTTATCCATTCCATCGAAGTCAGCCCTCATCATCTGGTACGATTTACGATGAAAAATGGCCTGATTTCTGGCGTCCTTACCCGAGGATATATGTTCCAAAAATCTCAGGATATCCAAAATGCCAAACTTCATGATGTCCCAAAGCTGTTCTGGCCGGTTAAGCGTATCGAGCAGTTCTTTGTGTCGAGAGGCACCGATCCGTTCTATTGCGATATCGTAAAGAAACTAGAGGACATTACCTTGGGCTTCTGGGAAAAAAATTCAGAATCTTGGCAAAACTATATTACTATTTTACTCTCTCAATCTGAATCCGCTCTGGAAAACGTGTATATAGGTGACAAAAGGCTCGAAGACTTGATAAGAAAAGTCCGTCACTTACTAGTAACGGAAAAGAGCGAGCCATGGCAGCAGAGAAATCAAGCAAAACCCCTACAACGGGATCTATAAGACTTAACAAATTTTTGGCAGACTCTGGGATCTGCTCGCGTCGGGCCGCTGATGGCGTTATCGCCGATGGCCGAGTTCTTGTAAATGGCAAAAAGGTGTTCGAGCTGGGGATCAAAGTTAATCCTCAGTCAGATCGTATCACGGTCGACGGCAAACCCATCAAACCGGCTCAGCAAAAAATCTATTTGATGCTTCACAAGCCAAAGGGGGTTTTGACCACTCTTTCAGATGAAGCCGGCCGCCCAACAGTGGCGGACTACTTGGGAGATATTTCTCAGCGAGTGTTTCCAGTGGGTCGTTTGGATTGGGATTCGGAGGGCCTTTTACTGTTCACTAATGATGGCGATTTCGCCAACAAAGTCATGCAGCCAAAAAGTGACGTAACCAAAACATATCTAGTCAAAGTAGATGGAAAACCAGAAGATAAGCACCTGACTCGTTTGAAAATGGGTGTATCTATTCCCGGTGGCCGCGTGCGTGCCGTTCATATTGAAAAAATAAACCGCAAAGAAGGTTCAAAGCAATATAACTGGATAAAAATTGTGATCAACGAAGGTAAAAACCGTCAAATCCGTTACATGTTTGAAAAGATTGGCTTCGACGTTCTAAAACTGCAACGTATTGCTATCGGTCAGTTGAAAATGGGCCATCTAGATCGTGGAGAAATAGAATATCTGGACGAAACCGATTTAAAACGTGTGTTCATTAAAGACCTACCTGCAGATGCTCGGCCGAAGTCACACACTCAAACCAAGGTAAAACGTCCGGCTCACGCAAAACGCACTTTCAAAGCAACCCATAAACAGAACCGCGAGTTCAACAAAGTATTCCAGAACCAAGACAACAAAGATTAAATACCGCAAACTTTTGCTTATAGATTCGCAAATAGAGAATGTGCTTTATAAGCACAAGACCTCGTCGCTTACGAACGTCCAGAAAAACGGATTCTCTGCTGGCACACAGTTCTTGTTATGACCAACCATTGAGTGTCCTTACCAGCCAAATTGTCATTGCCCAACAAATCTAGCCCAAAGCTGTGTGAAGTCTCATTTTTAGACTCCGATACAGTAGGTATGAAATGGATTTTATTCTTTGTCATGTTAACGATGCAATCGCTAGCAATGGCCGATGAAATTTCAATTTTTGAAGTGCGCCGAAATATTCCGCTGTCGGATACGGATCCTATTTACAAAGATTTCTACATCAAAGGCGACAACGGAAAGTTGAAGAAAAATCAAACCTACACGGTCACTCGGAAAGTAACTATGCAAGATGCTTCTGGCTCTCAAGTGATGGGCGAGGTTCAGGCCCCGGTGGGACAGCTCAAAATTATTGCCGTCTATGGCAAAATTGCTGTTGCTCGAGAAGTAAAACTATTTTCACGCGAAGATCTTCCTATGCTGGACAATCCCTGGTTTATGATTGGGGACTCGCTCGAATCCAATTAGAATGACTCTAAAAAATCAATATTGCTTTTAGGCACCGCCCCTTCGGTCTTTGCGTAACCCTGGGTATGTCATTACCAACCCTGTAAACTCTCCCCAACTGAATTGTCCCACAGCTGCCAGGAAAAACGCTTTTGACGACCTTTTAAGAACCTGCTAGTTCTGGCGACCTATGATATCCCAAACAACTTATTTTCGAATTAAAATTAAAAATCTAAGTTCCGAAACTGAAGCGACGGTCACGCAACATTGCTTTGCTTGTGGCGCCTTAGGAGTGTCAGAAGCCTTGAATTTCGTGCAGCCGAATTTGGTTTACGATCCAAAAGTTTTGTACGCAAAAAATTTCGCCTATGATGTCTATTTCAGTGAACGCCCTGATGGGCATTTTTTCGATGCACTTACTGAAATCGCACCTCAAATTTCATGGGAAATTTCAGAAGAGGAATCGAAAGATTGGCTTGAAGAATGGAAAAAAGGATTTAAGGCATTCAAACTAATCGACAAATATTGGGTTGTCCCAAGCTGGGAACCCGTGCCTCCAGAATGCCCAACTCCCATCTTCATCGATCCAGGAATGGCGTTTGGCACCGGAACTCATGCAACGACACAAATGGCTTCATACCTAATTGTTAAGTATGCAAAACAACAGCAAGAACTTTCCAAACAAACAATGTTAGATATCGGCACCGGCACCGGAATTCTAGGGATTTTAGCCCGCCATCAAGGATTTTCAAGTATCTTAGGCCTCGAAGTCGATCCCGAAGCCATTCGTGTTGCTGGCGAAAATATTTCCAAAAACAATACAACAAACTTTGAAATCTCGGGAACGCCCGTTGACGAAATTCGCGAATCGTATGATCTGGTGGTAGCCAATATTATTGATGGGGTACTTTTAAAAATAAAATCAAGCCTAGTAAAATGTATGAAGGCTCAAGGAGCGATGATTTTAACTGGTATTTTAAAAGAGCACGAATCCGAGTTTTTAACCGATTTCATTGAAGACAAAAATTTGAAAATCGAAATGCGTCTTGAAAAAGACGACTGGATTGGATACTGGGTTACGCATGCGTAGATATTGGCATGATGTTCAACTCAAAATTGCTGAGCAGCTGACGATCGACAAAGATTTATTTCATCATATTTTTGATGTCTGTCGGGTCGAAAAAAATCAACATTTTGAGTTATTAAACTCTTCAGGTCAGGGTTTCTTAGTGCATGTCGACACTATCGAAAAAAAACGAGCCACTGTGACAGTGATCGAAATTCGTAAAATTCCTGAACTCAAAAAACCTCATATTCATTTGTTTATTTCGATGCCTAAATTTTCGACCCTAGAAGCCGTCATCGAAAAATCAGTGGAATTAGGTGTGCATTCAATTCATCCGTTTTATTCTGATTATTCTTTTGTAAAAAGCATGACGGAAAAAGATTGGTTACATAAACACGAACGTTGGCAAAAAATTATCATTTCCGCCACCCAACAATCTGGCCGTGGGGAACTGATGCGTTTGGAAAAACCGTTCGCATGGAAAGATTTTGTTAAACATTTTAACCAGTTTGAAATTTCAAAGTGTCTGTTCTTTTATGAAGGGGACTCAGCCCTGAATGCCAAGCAAGCAATTAGCCAATTTAAGGAGTATGGAAAAACCAATCCGATCTCGTCCATAGGTTTAGTAATTGGCAGTGAGGGCGGTTTTTCCACCAACGAAATCAATAGCTTATCTGATCTTGGCTTAAGTCCTGTCACTTTAGGATCTCAAGTTTTAAGGGTTGAAACGGCTTGCCTTAGTGGTTTGTCCATCCTAAAGTATGAATTTGATTTGATGGAGGCCTAATGCACAATGAAATCGATCCTTTCGAAGAATTTGAATTCAAACCAATTACGGATGGGCTTGGGTTTCACAGAAATCAAAAATCTCTAAATGAAAAATCCACAGCAACGGCCTCTCAACATCACACTCCCACACAACCGTTATTTTCAACTCCCTTGCCAAATAAAAAATCTCGATCAACGGAATCATTTGAGGCCCACGAATCATTGTCACAAACTCACGACATTGTGGACGAAATCTTAAAAAACATCGAAACATCGAAACAAAAGGCGATTCCTCAATTTGAAGCTCCAAAAAGTGAACCCAAAATCATCACGTCTCGAGTCGAACCAGTGTACAAACCCTCAGGTCCGCTTTTGACGGCAATGTTGCTCGACTTGATGCTTGTGGTGGCATCAACATTATTGTTCTTAGTGGCTTTGCTGGCGATTACAAAAATCGACCTTCTTCAAAATATAAAAAACCCAGACGAACAAGGGTCTGTTTATATTTCCATGTTCCTGCTGTTCTGCAGTGTTGGCTTCATGTACTATGTCTGTTTCCGCGCATTCTTGGGTTACACCCCGGGTGAGTGGGCATACGATCAAAAAATTTTCCTTCGCGGGGGAAAAGTTGATTTTTTAAACTTAACCAAGATCGCCCTTAGAAGCGTCCTGATAATCATCACGGGAGGCTTTATCGTTCCATTGATTTCATGGGCCTTTGACAAAGATATCATTGGAAACTTTTTAGACCTTCCTTTGGTACGCAGAAAATAAATGGGGCAGTTTTACACAGAATCCTCGACCCTAATCGAAAAACTAAGCTCTATTCGCAAAAATAAAAAAATAGTTTTCACAAATGGCTGTTTCGATCTTTTACATATCGGCCACGTAAAATACTTAAAAGAAGCCAAATCCAAAGGTGATTTCTTAATTGTCGGAATCAATTCCGACGCATCCGTGAGACGCTTAAAAGGCCCCACCCGCCCTATACAAAATGAGTCCGACCGTTCTGAAATTCTTGCAGCGCTAGAAGCCGTGGATGCAACAGTTGTTTTCACAGAAGACACCCCCGAGTTACTTATCAAGTCTTTAAAACCAGATATTCTTGTGAAAGGCGGCGATTGGAAAATCAGCCAAATCGTCGGCGGTGATTTTGTACAAAGCTATGGCGGTCAAGTGCTGTCGCTTATGTTTATCGATGGAAAATCAACCACGAATATTGTTTCCAAAATCGAAAAATCTTAGCTAATACCGATAACAGCTCTAGACCAAAAAAATTCTAAAACCTTTTACTGATCTTCAGAGCAAATGACTCTTCATAAAATCGTTCAGTATGAATCCCAACTTGAAAGGATTGAAAATCATACGAGACTCCCCCAAAAACACGGTTCTGCGCAAAGTCCTCGGTGGCGGTCATATTATCGTCAGTAAGACCATTGTTACCACCAATAAATGTTCCAATAATTCGTGTCTGCCCAAAGCCCGCATAAAATGACCAATATTTTTGATAATAATTTACAACAAGATCCATACCGACGCTTTGAATTCCCAACAAATTGGCAAAATTAATCCCGCCACCATGTAGCAGATAATCAACTGTAATAGGCAATCGCTCGTCCTCATAAAATGAATAGCGCAAAGAACCACTATAACCTGACATTTCAGTTTGCAGAAAAAACGGAATGAATTGAAATGAAATTTCAATATTATGATAAAATCCCTTTGAAATCCCTAGTCGTGCTAAAACACGATCTGGTTGGTTGATCGAGGTTAAACTCATTCTAGTAATTTCAGAAAATGGAATAGACTCTAATTGTGACGAAAACTCGACTCCATCATAGCCCCCCAGTAGGTAGCCGTTGGAAATAAATTTTGTTGTTCCCGCGAAACCAATTTTCTGCATGATAATTTTACGCTCGCCCGAGTCCAGCCCATTAGGCAATTGCAGATAAGCCCAACTAGGCCCAGCCGATAACAGTATCCAAAAAATTATTGTAAAGTAAAAATTAAGGGGTTTTAGAAATCTGAGACAACTGCTGTGACAGAGCCGCTCCCAAACTTGCAATAGTTTGGTCAGGATTTGATTTAAGAGCATCCGCGATTGGCAAGAAGTACCCCAAAAAGCTTTCTGACTTAACTTCATTATTTCCCCGGTTACTACGAGCACCATAATCTATGGTTTGGCCTTTTTTGATATTTTGCAATCCAAAAATCACCAATTCTCCGGCCTTCGTTACGACTTTGATATCGCTTGACTGTAATGCCTGAGCTAAAACCGGCAGCTTAGATGGTTGATTGAATGAAGTCAAAAACTGATCCGAATACGTTTTCACTTCTGGGCTTAATTTATCTTGATTCGTCACTACCAAGGTGAACGACTCGACCGTCGGAATGTAATAGGCAACATAGACACCCACAGATTGCACTTGTGGTTTATCCGAAACCAACATTTTTCCCATGAAAGAATACACTTGGCTTATTTCAAATTCATTACTTTTTATCGCATTGACGAACGCTGTAATGCGCTCGGGTTTAGGATCTGTTAATAGATCGACAAATTCTGAAATGGATTTCTTTTTATTTTCATCGTCATTCTTAGTGGTATCATTCTTGTTGTTATTTTTATTTGTATTCTGATGACCTGACTGCGAATTCTGAGGGTTATAGCGTTGATAATAATTTTCATCAGATTCTGAATGCCTTGGACCAGATACATCTCGAGATACAATATTGACATCTAGACCTTTTTTCTTTTTATCGTCGGCTTTTGATTTTTCTTTTTTCTTATCCGCCGTCTTTTTGATAGGAACGAACTTAGGCGTGTTCATTCTATTGGTATCTTTGTGTAAGTCTTTTTTAACGAACGGGTTTTCAAATCGTGAATCTACCTCTCGACCATCTAAGGTAAACTCATTAATAACATCTTGTTGAGGACGGATCATCTCGAAAGAGATTTTATCCGCAGGGCTAATCTTACGTGGCTTGATGGTCATCATTTGATAAAACAAATAGACGAACACTAGCGCCAAGCTCGATCCGACCAAAATTTCCAGTTTATACTCTTTGAAAAACATAAACTCCTCTTACTGGATAGTAAGAGCATGAACAGTGCCAGCATTTTGTTCATTTTGAGTCATAAACTGTATCATTTTAGAACTAAATATCATCTCAGACCAGGACAGTGACAAAAAGCGAATACAGCCACTTCGGCATCAGTTACCTATGAGTCAATACGAAGAGCCCACACCTACACCGATACTGTCTTAATTTTGATGCTTGATGCTTGATGCTTGATGCTTGATGCTTGATGCTTGATGCTTGATGCTTGATGCTTGATGCTTGATGAAAGAAAATAGCTTCCAAGTAGAAACATTTCAAACACTATAAAAAAAAGCGTCCGATGAGGGACGCTTTTTCACTCGCTCTCTATAATTATAAAACTAGTAGTTGAATTGGTAATGAACTTGTTCGTAAAGATCAGAACTAGTAGAGTGCATATAAACTTTAAAGTTATCAGCGCCCCATACGTTGATTTTTGAGTAGTCAACCCAGAAAGAACCTCTCATATCATGCTCTGAAGTGCCATATGTCGGCCAGTAATCTTGACCAACATAAAGCTTGATGCGGTCGCAACGATAGCTGTTGCTGAATTGAATTTCGCAACGATCGTTTTGTTTAGCATTACGTTGATCGGGGCAAACCAAACGAGTTGAACCACCGCAATGTGGTAAATAGGTCCAACGATTATAAGGTACATAAACTTCTGCCATTGCAGAAAAACCTACAACAGACATAACAAGAGCGGCTAATAACATTTTCATAAAATCTCCTTAATTTGGACAGAATGACTCTGCCATGGTTATTTTTAAATACGGAGATATGTAATAGCGAATTGTATACCAACTAAACAGGTGTCAAAAAAGGCCTCAACAAAAAATAGAAAATGATAAAATCGAATTAAATAACACTACAAGTAGACTCATTAAAAAATCGACAAAAAATAGTCCTAAAAATTAAGCAGATTTATTAAAATATTTACAAATCTTTGGGATCATTACGCACCCAAACTCAAGGAACAAAAAAATCGCTACTTCTTTAATCCTTTAATCTTGGCCTTAGCTTTCTTAGCTTCAGCAGAAGCCGGAAATTTCGAAATGACCTCTTCATAAAAAGTTTTTGCTTCATCTTTCATTCCCAATTCACCAAAAGAATAGGCAATTCGGTAGGTACTTTCAGCCACTTTTTTACCTTTGGGATTTTCATCACGGTATTTTTGATATTGAATGATCGCTTTTTTCCAGTCGGATTGTTTAAAATAATCATCGGCCAATTGAAGAGGCGTTTTCTTTTCGACTTTCTCTTCGGCCGCTTTGGCACGTTCTGTTTTTAAAACCTCAATTTCTTGGGTCAATTGCTTAATCGTTGCATCCTGCTTAACCAGCTCTTCTTGATACGCAGACAATTTTTTACTAGCATCAGCCATTTGCTCATGCATGCCTTTCATATGCTTTTCTGAATCAGGATTTGGCTTACTGAGTTTGTTTTCTAGAACTTCTACTTTACCGTTCATCTCCCGAAGCTGCTCTTCAAGCTCGGCAATACGGTTGTTGGTATCAGCATTCGTTCGTTGCAACGTTGTCACTTGTTGGGCCATTACTTGCTTCGTCTCAACGTCCTTCACCTCACTGCGCGTTTTCAAGCATCCCATTAATGAAAGACCCAAAAACAAACTGATAACCATTTTAATCATAGCACTTCTCCACTGCGAAAGCGTTTTAAGCGAGCAGAGTTTTCCGCCTTTTCTGCCGCTTTTCTGGCCTCGATAAACTCTAACCTAGCTTCATCAAAACTTTCTTCTTTATATAAAACTCGCGCTTTCTTATATGACTCTTCAGCTTGATGCCAAAACCCAGCAGAGTATTTGGCCGCCTGAACAGCGCGAGCCGAATCAAACGCCGCTCGCGCCAGCACCCACTCCTCGACAGGCGGTTCTACGGTCTGACATCCGACGATGAAAAAACAGCTCAAAAGACCTATGAATAATAATCGTTTAATCATTTCCTACATTGCAGAAGGGACAAAGTTAGCGCGGCGGTTTTTCTTCCATGCCGATTCACTTTCCGAAGAAACTAGAGGCTTCTCTTCACCATAACTAATGGTTGCTAAGCGGTTACCCGATAATCCCAAACTGACCATGTAATCTTTTACAGTGTTAGCACGGCGTTCACCCAAAGCAACGTTGTATTCGATTGAACCGCGGTTATCACAGTGACCTTCAATTTGTACTTTAGTATTCGCATTCTTTTTCATCCAATCCACATTGCCTTGGATCGTTCTTTTTGCTTCAGCCGATAAAGTTGATTTATCATAGTCGAAAAACACTGTTTTCAAACCATCAATTTTGCCACTATCCGATCCTGCTGGGTCAAATGACATAGCCGTAGAATCAATAGCCGGACTTTCTTGAGTGCCGGTTGTATTTTCTGTCGGAGTCGTTTCTTCATTTGGTTTTTCTTCTTTACCTCGGCAACTGATAAACGAACCTGCGATAGCCAAAATAGCGATGAATTTAGTGATATTTTTCAGTGTACTCATGTGATTTCTCCTCATCTGCAATAAAATCTATTGCATGGCTTCTAAAAGTCAAACGAGTTTGATGTTGCAACGCTTTAGGTATTACCCTTAGAAGATGCCAAAAATATTTTTATCACTTCTGTTTGTTACTTTTCTTGCTCATAGTTTTGAAGTTCCACCACGACTTCGTTTCAAGACGATTGAAACACCTCATTTTTATGTTGTTGTTGACGAAAAAAAATTGGACGTCGGTTTTTTTGTCGCGGGTACTCTGGAAAAAGCCTATAAATCTCTTGATCCATTTTTTTCCCAAAAGCCAAAAAAGACAACCGTTGTAGTTAACGATCGTACCGATCTGACTAATGGCTATGCAACGCGCATCCCTTATCCTCACATTATGATTTATCCCGTATTGCCGAATACCAATGAAAGTTTAGCAGATTACGGCGACTGGGCATTTGAATTATTGGCTCATGAATATGCACATATTCTGACCTTTGAGGGATCACGTGGATTTTATCGTTATCTTCGACCAATTTTTGGTTCGATCATTTCCCCTAACGGGTTGATGCCACGTTGGTGGAAAGAAGGCGTTTCTGTCTATCTGGAAACTCAGCTATCTAACGGGGGACGTCTTCGCTCGAACTATCAAGAATCCGTACTCAGGTCTTTCGTCTTAAACGACACGCTCAGTGATTTCAAAATTTTTGAAATTAACGAATTTTTACCCACTTGGCCCGAAGGCAATCGCCCGTATCTGTTTGGTTCCCTGATCTGGAGCCAAATGGCGCAAGAAGAATCACCCGAGATCGTCAAGCAACTTCATGATCGCCAAGCTGGTCGTGTTCCATTTTTCATCAATACTCCCGCTGAAGACTACTTAGGCAGCGATTATGAAAAGTTTTTTGAAGACACTTTATTTATTGTTGAAGAAAAAATTTTACATCAGATCGATATTATCAAACAGCTTCCCGAGACTATTGCCCAAACGCTGGACAACAAAGCCAAATACTCTTCAAGCCCTGCCATCAGTTTTGACGGAAAATATATGGCGTATTTAGCTGTGTCTAGGCGAGATGTAAAAGAAGTCAAAATTATTGATAAGAATAAAAACAATAATTTTGTAATTATGGACCCCAGCCAAATTGAAAACGCAAATCAAATTGACGATATTTATAATGAATCCGAAGACGACCAGCACTCTAACGATGGCCCCATTGCGGGAAATATTCAACGGATCACTTGGCTGCCCAAAAGCTACAAAATTATCTATGACAAAATTGATTCTTTTAGCCCCTCCGAGTCTTTTTCCGATCTTTTTCTGTTTGATTTTAATACAAAAAAAACCGAGCGTTTAACCATCGGCGAACGTGTACGCGAAGCCTCTCCATCTCCAGATGGCGAGAACGTCGTTTTCGTCAAGTTGGACGCCTTAAAAACCAAACTTGGAATTTTAAACCTAAAAACCAAGAAATCTACGCTTGTGTGGGCGGGACAACTGCAAGAACGTATTTCGCATCCGTCCTATCTGGATGCGAATACGATTATCTTTTCTCTTCGAAAGCCCTCAACAGAAGAAGGCTTGTACACCTTGGATATCGGCACAGGTTCCGTCAAGCCAATGCTGCCTGATTTTCCCGAAAGTCGTTATCCCACGGTCGTTGGTTCTTACTTGTATTTCTCATCGACTAAAAATGGTATCCGCAATATCTACGTAAATAACTTAAAAGATGGTTCTACTCAGGCTGTCACTCATATTTACACGGGTTCATTTTCCTACGCGCTAGATCCTTTGACTCGAGATATGTACTACACCAAATTGACAGGAAAAGGGCCTCAGGTTCTTTTTTCTAGCCATGCAGATTTGACTAAAACACCATCGGAACTTCCTAAAATCAACAAGCTTTACGCTTCACAATTTCCAGACAAACCCAAAAACACCCCCACCACAGAGACACGTGGTAACTATCCAGTTCGCGATTATTCTCCGTATTCATACTTATGGCCACAATATTGGATACCCTTCGTAGCGACATCTTCAAATGACAATCGATTTTTATTGCAAGCACAAACCAGCGGTTTTGATCCTTTGAAAAAACATATGTATTCGTTAGATTTAATTTTTGACTCAGCCACCGGGAAGACATCGATCGATGGTACTTATTTGAACCAAATATATCCTACTAAATTTGGCTTTATTTATAACGAATACACCACGTACTTTGTATATGCCTCAAATGCGGCCACGTATTCTACACGATCTGTTTTTGCTCAGCCCAGCGTATGGCACATGAACAAAAATATGAATCTGCAAATTGCAGCTAAACAAATTAGTACACGCACCCAAAGCACAAATATAAATCGCGAAGGCGCCAGCTTCTTATTTTCATACACAGACATCGAAACCACTTCGGCCTTATCCTCCCCTTTTGAAGGGCAAAGTTACTATTTGGGGATGAATCAGTATTTTAAAAATGCGGACAATGTTCAACAAACGCAGTTCTTACTAGGCACATCTCAGTATTGGCCAGATTGGTTAGTAGAAAACCATGTTGTGTATTTTAAACTAGATGCTTTATATTCCAGTGATCGTATTCATCCCATTGTCGGAGCCGTCACCAATTCACTTTTACTGCAGCAAGACCCATTGAATCCGTATTTTTTGATGAGAGGCTACCTTCAAGGTCAATTCGTTGGGGAAACTCTTATTAACCCTAAACTAGAATATCGTTTCCCTATGCGCGAAATTAATCGAGGAAACTCAACCCATCCTATCTATCTAAAACGTCTACATGGCGCATTTGTCACGGATGGTGTTTTTCTTGATGGTCGCGCATTCCATCAAAAAGACAATCGTTTTGTTACAGTTTCGACAAACCAAAGTTTTTGGAATTTTGGCTTTGAATTCCGCTTTGATATGAATTTAGCATATCAAATGCCACTGACCGCTATCGTTGGAATTTACAATCCGCTCAGTGGTTCTTACGCGGCTACGTCGTCAGCAACAACCCATTTTCAGATCGGAACCTTCTTTTAAACTCGTTTGAATATTCTTTTATGTTGCAAGGGTTTGCGGCAATAGAGATACTATAACCGTGGAGGTTCTATGAATCAGATGGAATGGATTAAGGAACTTATTGATTCAGAAAATAAAATTTTAGAATCTGGTGTTGTCGACACCAATCCTGAATATCGGAAACAACGTTTAGTTGTAAAATCCACCTTAGATTTATTGTTAGATCTGAAAGCTCGTTTTACCGAAACAACACAAATGTACAACGAACTAAAACCAACACCACAAAGTAAAATTAAAATCTACACGATTGCGCAAACACATTCTGATTTCATGCTATTCCGAAACGGCTATAAAATGATATTCACGATGAAAGAGCCCGGCGTCATCGAAATTAGATTCAATTTTATTGGTTCACAGTTAATAAGCTCTATCCACAGTATCGAATCAAAAGTAAACTCAAAAATTTTCGATGATCAAAAACTGCAACTCCAAGTAAAACCTTTCGATGAAGTGACTTGGACATTTAATGGCTCCGAGTTTAAAGCCGAGTATTTGGTTAAGTACTACCTAAATCTTTTCGTGCGAGAAAGCTTGAACTAACAACGAAACGGCGTTCTCAGTTTTCATACCGCGAGAACCTTTGATGGCAATTATATCACCGGGGCGATAGTCAGCCTTTAGTTTATTAATTAATTGATCGTCCATTTTCTCGGATGCCCAGACCTGCACTTTTGAGTTACCAACAAAGGCCTCTTTAAATTTTTTCCATGATGGCCCGTAGAAAATCACTTGGTCATACGCGAGCTCATTTATTTTTTTTGCCAAATCATAGTGAAATTCTCCTCGCGTCTCTCCAAGCTCGAGCATCTCACCCAAAATTAAAACTCGCTTTCCTAGAATGGGCGTTTGCGAAATATTCTGCACTAAGCTTAGCATAGAATCGGGATTCGCATTGTAACCATCAAAAATAACTTGGGCACCACTGTCTGCCTTCAACAATTGATTACGCCCCCAATTAGTCTTGAGATAACCCAACCGACTCCAAATATCTGCCGGTTTCATCTGGGCCGCCATGGCCAGCGCGGACGCCGCTAATATATTAGTGATATTATGCTGGCCAAATACCGGAACCAACGCTTCGCCAAAGTGTTGTAGAATATGCCCTTCGACATATAAACCCTCGGCCGCCACTTTCTTTATTCTCATAAAAACATGGGCATCCCGATCTTCGGCCGAAAACTCAAAGATTTGACTGCGGCCGGTAAATTGATCACGCATTTTTCGCGTATGAGGATCATCGATATTAAAAATACGAATAGTATTAGCTTTCGAGTGTTGATAAATCTCAAATTTGGCCCTCGCAATATTCTCTTGTGAACCAAAATGTTCGAAATGAGCCCGCCCCACCATAGTACATACCACAATATCGGGATCAGCGATTTCTACAAGTCGCTGAATTTCTCCGTAATTGTTCATGCCCATCTCGATCACACCAAACTGATCGGTAGTACGCATATTTAACAAAGAAAATGGTACCCCCCAATGGTTGTTAAGCGAACCTTTGCTGGCATAGGTAGGCTGGTAGAAGTTTAAAATTTGATGTGCAAATTCCTTTGCGGTCGTTTTACCTGCCGAACCCGTAATAGCTAAAATTGTTTTATTCAGCTTTTTTCGATACCCTTGCGCCAAACTTTGCAACGCCGATAACGTGTCCTCCACTTCAATCAACGTCACGGGTACGCTCTTGTCCAGACTTAATGACGCTTTAGATTTTCGATCGTAGATAATTCCTGCGCAACCGTTTTCAATCGCCTTGTGGATAAACTGATGACCATCAAAACTATCTCCACGCAAAGGTACAAATAGTTTTCCTGTCAGATCAACGCGTGAATCCGTGCCAATAAAATCAAATTGTTCGCTATTTTTAAGAATCAATGTTCCTTTAGTCCAATGTACAACATCTTCTAATTTCAAAAGTTCATTTTGCATGTCTTACTACCTCTTTGTAGTCGTCAAATGGACGCTTTTTAGTACCGACAATCTGATACGTCTCATGACCCTTGCCTAGAATCAAAACCACATCTCCGTCCCTAGAAATCTCCATCGCTTTTTGGATCGCTAACGAACGATCCAATACAAAAAATTTATCCTGCGAACTGTTAAATCCTCTTTTTATTTGCTCAATAATTACCTGGGGGTCTTCCGTCCTAGGGTTATCGGATGTAACGATCACACAATCAGATTTTTCTTCCGCAATTTTTCCCATGATTGGTCGCTTAGTGACATCACGATCACCACCACAACCAAATACTGTGATGATTCGATTTTTTGATTGAAGTTCCATCCGAAGCTCACGAACTGTATCTATAGTTTTGGCAACAGCGTCGGGAGTATGTGCAAAATCAACAAATACATTTTTGTTTTTCAGTTCTTGAACTCGCTGCAATCGCCCTGGGATACCAGGAAATTTTTCAAATTTCTGGATCGCATCGGCTAAAGGAATTTTCAAGTACTGGCAAACAAATAACGTCGAAATGAAATTATAGATATTATGTTCTCCCAACAGTGGAAACTTCATCGAAAATTCCTGGCCAAAATAGCCAATGTTGATTTTTTGAAATTCGAAACGTCGTTCTTTCACTTCAAACCAAATAGGAAATTTTCTATTCTTTCCAAAAAAATATTTGGTGATCCCAGGCGCCGTTTTCAATTTCTGTCCGTACGGGTCATCACCATTTATCAATGCAAACTTGTCCAGCTTGCCGGATTGAGCCAAAAGTTCCGTGAACAATTTCTCTTTTATTGAAAAATAGTTCTCCATTGTTCCATGATAGTCTAAATGGTCCTGAGTCAAATTGGTGAAAATTCCTATATCAAAATTAATTGAATGCATTCGTTTCTGATCAATTCCATGACTCGTAATTTCCACCGCCGTTGCCTGCGCCCCCTGCCTTTTAAAATCCCGAAAACGACTATGCACTGTCCACGGATCCGGAGTTGTATGATTTGTGGGCCATATTTTTTTTGCTACGCGGTGATTAACAGTTCCAATAATTCCAGTTTTTATTTTTTGGGATTGCAAAAGATATTCGATGATAAATGTCGTAGACGTTTTTCCATTAGTACCCGTAATACCTATGTTAAACAAACGCTC
Organism: Pseudobdellovibrionaceae bacterium; assembly: GCA_016785955.1. Lineage (GTDB taxonomy): Bacteria > Bdellovibrionota > Bdellovibrionia > Bdellovibrionales > Bdellovibrionaceae > UBA2316. The sequence goes on from JAEUWH010000086.1 coordinate 43,776, forward strand.
GTCATTACGGCCGAAAAACAAAGAACACATTTTTTCATAATAGCGACGGGTATCTTTTACCACAATGTATGGCACAGATTTAATTTGAAAAGCATATGTTTCGCTTTCAATAATAACAAGAACCGCACCCTTTTTTATCGCCTCTGTAATAAACAGATGACCATCGACAGAATTGCCTTTAATCGCAAAAAATACACATGACTTCACGGCCCTACTAGAAGAATCCACCAACTGACTGATCTTAACAGCCTTTGTACGTGATCTTTTTGGATATATAACCGACTGTGGAGGAAAAAAATCAATAAATTCAGCCAATTTCATCTTTATACAATAATCGTTTTAATGATAAGATGTCCATCATGAATCTATTTGAACGAAATGCAGTTGAAGTTTTTGAAGATGATAAAAATCCTAATATCATTCTGTTTCATGGTTACGGTGCTGACGCACAAGATCTGGCACCACTTTCACAAGTTATTCGCACCAAACACAAATGTAATTGGTTTTTCCCCCAAGGACCTTTAGATATTCCACTAGGTGCCCATTGGATCGGAAAGGCCTGGTGGCCAATTGCCATTGATCGCTATCAATCTGCTGGCGCGGAATTGGATACCTCCACGGAAGTTCCTAAAGGCATTGAAAAATTAAGGACTGAGTTTCAAAAATGGCTGGACCTAAAAAAGTTAGATCCTAAAAAAACTTTAGTCGCGGGGTTCAGTCAAGGTGGTATGCTGGCCTCAGATCTATTTTTCACATTTCCTAAAAATTTTCGCGCGCTTGGATTACTATCAACCAATCTCATAAACAAAGCCTATTTAAAAATATTACCCACAGATGATATAAAAGGAAAAATGGCGTTTATAAGTCATGGTCATTCGGACCCCGTATTACCAATTAGTGGCGCCAGGGCTTTAGAAAGTTTCCTAAATCAAGCTGGACTTAAGGCCAAAACCATATTCTTTAATGGAGGTCACGAAATACCACCTCTTGTATTGTCACAGTTTGGTCAATTTATCGACCAAACTCTAGACTAACGAGATATCATCTAATTGGCTTAGGATCCGATGCAATATTGAAATGAAATTTCAGAAGCTGGGTAAATACACACTATTAGAGCTGATTTCTGCCAATACATCGACAGAAGTCTATTTAGCGGTCGGTAATGAGGCCGACGGCATTCACAACTTTATAGCAATCAAACAATTTCCTAAAGCCTCTTCTAGCAATGAAGAGTATGTAAATAACTTTCTTAAGAATGCGCGAATTTTTTCGCATCTAGAACATCCAAATATTGTGAATATAAAAGACTTCGGCAATGAACAATCAAATTTATTTTTTGCTATGGAATACGTTCACGGCAAAACCCTGCTTCAAATAGTCCAAGCCCTAGAGAAAGACAATCGCCAACTACCGACCGAACATGTCGCACATATTATCCGAGAAATCGCCAAGGGTTTAGACTATATCCACATGGCCTCGACCTCAGAATCAGAGATACCCCTAAACATCATTCATCACCAAGTCTATCCACAAAATATTCTCGTGGGCTACAATGGTGAAATAAAAATATTTGATTTTGGAATTCCCAAACCAGAAAAGACGGATTCAGAAATTGTCGATGCCCACAAAAAAAAGTTGGGCTATCTGAGCCCCGAAGAAATTAGAAAAGACCCCATAGACTACCGCATAGATATCTACGCCCTGGGCGTGATCGCCTGGGAATTACTGGCAAACCGAAAGCTTTTTCAAACTGAAAATGGATTTGAAATCATGAAAAAGACTAAGGATGGAGATATCCCCGACATCACTCCATTTCTGGACCCCAAGTATGCAGAACTAGCAAGCATTGTAAATGTTTGCTTAGCCACTGATCGAGAACTTCGATACCAAACCGGCCAACATATTGCCGATGAACTCGAAGCATTCATGAAAAACCACTTTCCTGAATATAGTCAACACGTATTTTCCGAATACATAAAAAGCTTGTTTTTCTACTATCACGAAAAGTCTTCAGAAAAATTAGACAATTTCACGCGCTCTGTTTTTGGATCAATTGATAACACCGAGTATACACCCGAGAAAGAAAGTAAACTAACCGAGTCAGTAATTATTGCAAATCCTGTTGGCCCCTTGAAAGTTATTTCTCTTAAGGACATTCCCAGCAAAGAAAGAAAATGGTGGGAATATGGCATCGGTATAGCAGTTACCTTGATTTTCATTTTTATTGTTAGAATAATTTTTGTAAATTATTTTCGTTAAGCTAGGGCCTGTCCTAGTTGGATTTCAAATAGACACGAACTTTTTTAGTATTCGTCTCAACCTGTTCTTCCTCGGCCATGAAGTCCACTTTCGATCCCTTGCCAATGAATTCAATGTCATCATGCAGGTGAGGCGTTTTCAATAAATCACGCAAAGATAGAATTTTACTTTCAGCCACTGCTGAAGTTTCGTCCTTTTTACCTTTCGCGCTTGGCCTTACATTTTTTTCGAAACCGGCCACAAGATTTTTATCTGAAATCACATTGGGTACCATGCCATCTTTACGGGCCAGAAATGATGCGACTTTCGCAAATACCGGTGCTGCCACCTGTGATCCGTAAAAAGACTTTTTCGGCGTATCGATCATAACATAGATGACGTACTTAGGTTCGTGAACGGGTATAAATCCTATAAAACTTGAAAGATAGGCATTCGGTTCATAGCCGCGAAATTTCAGGCTGGCTTTCTGGGCGGTGCCGGTCTTACCACCAATCAAAAAACCAGGAACTCGGGCGTTCACACCAGTCCCTCCTTCATGAGTCACCGAGGACAACATCACTTTCAACAGGTCTGAAGTTTTTTTTGAAATCACACGTGTGGGTTCAGCACGCTCCAACTCGGTATACTCTAGGGTTTCAGCATTTCGGCGTCCTTTTACTAGAAGAGGACGATTTAGCAATCCACCATTGACTAAGGCTGCAAACGAATTTGTCAGTTGAAGAGCGTTCACCGATAGACCTTGTCCAAACGAAATATTAGCCAGCAAATGGGAATTCCAAGGAGTCTCATGTAGAACGCCCTTGGACTCTCCGGGAAAATCTACCTGCGTTTTTTGGCCAATTCCAAAACGTATTAAACCGTCTCGCAACCTATCAGTTCCTAATTGAAATCCAATTTTTGCGATACCGATATTAGACGAAAATGCCAAAATTTCGGATGGGCTTAGATAGCCAAATTGATGATGCTGATCAGACTCTTTAATCCATCGATCCGCGACTTTCATTTTTCCGTTCTCACAGAAAATCTTTGAATTCGGCATAATCAAATTTTCTTCTAGACCTAAAGCCATCACAAATGGCTTTAGTGTTGAACCGGGCTCAAAAACATCCGTAATCGCCTTCTGCTTGACAAAATAATCTCGCCGACGCTGACTCTCTAACGAAACCATCGACCGAATTTCTGAAGTAGTTGCATCCAACACAATCCCGATGGCGCCTTCCCCATCAAACTTAGCTAATGTTTCTTTCATCTGGGTTTCAAAATAAAATTGCAAGTCCGTATCAATGGTCATAACCAGGTCATTACCCATTTGATTTTCTGTAACGATCATCCCATCAATATTTAAAGGACGCCCTCGCGCATCGCGCTTGACGTTAACTTTTCCGTTGTCGCCTGAAATCCATTTGTCGTACCTAAGCTCCAAGCCTTCCAAGCCGTTGCCTTCTTGACCGACAATTCCGACAATCCCTTTATATAAATTTTCAAATGGATAAATCCGTTTCCACTCTTGGACATATGATATTCCAGCGAGTTCACTTGATTGGATGCGCGTAAGCTTGGCCTCGTCGATAAATCTTTGCAACCAGACAAAGCGCCTATTTCTGTCCTTGATTTTCATATAGATCGTTTCGTAGCCAACACCAAGATGCTTGCTCAACTGCCGAGCAGTCGCTTTCGGGGACTTGATCAGTTTTGGATCAGCATACACTGAATACGAAATTTGCGACATCGCAATTTCACGTCTATCTTTGTCCAAAAAACTTCCGCGTTGTGAATTCAGTTTAATTCTAGTTTGATATTTTTTTTCTTGCAGATGAGTCAGTTTTTGATTTGGTAGCACCTGAATATATAAAGCACGAGACAAAACCAAGCACCAAACCAAGGCAAAGCACAAAAATATAATTATAATTCTAGTTTTCAATCGAAAGATTTTCCTTTTATGCCGGACTGAGGGGTCGGCGACGCCAAATGAATAATTTGATTCAACTCGGGACTGCGCAAAGTCAGCTTGTTTTTCGCAAAGGACATAATTTGTGATGGAATAGCCAACCGAGCCAACTCAATTTCTTTCACTTTACGTTCAATCTCAATTTTCTTATTTTGCTGTGAAAGATAGTAAATTTGATATCCCAACCGTCTTTCTTCCATATGTAAAAAAGCAATAAAGAATAACGTGCAAATCATTATTACAATGCTCAGGAAGGGTTTAATATCTTTACGATTTTTCTTAAAAAATGCCGAGTTCATCCATGACCTCTCTCTTTAAACTAAACATAGACCGGTCATAAGACAATAGCCGCTGGACCGTCTTTAGGTCGAGGCGACAGTAAACTGTATCGAGTTTAGGCTCTGACAAAAACTCGCAGTTTACCACTGCGACTGCGAGGATTGGCTAATTCTTCTTCACGAGTAGGATGAGTCACCTTACGGCGCAGTGGTTCTCCTAATTCAGGATAAATACGAAACAAATTTTTTACAATTCGATCTTCCAAAGAATGAAAAGTAATAACGGCTAAACGCCCTCCGGGACGCAACTTGGCCATCAGCTTAGGCAAGACCTCGTCTACAACTTCAAGCTCTCGATTCACTTTCAGCCGAAGCGCCATAAAATATTGAGTCGCAGGGTGAAACCCTTTCCGCCGCCATCCGTCTACACGCTCGATCAAACCAGACAATTGTTTAGTCGAGGTAAACGGAGTCTCCTTGCGGTCCTCCAAAATGGCGCGCACAACACGAAACGGATTTGAAATTTCACCAAACGTCTTAAACAATACGACCAAATCATTTTCGCTCATTTGATTGACTAAGTCTGCCGCGGTAATGCCAGTTTGATTGTTCATCCGCATATCCAAAGGCCCATCATGGTAGAAACTGAAACCTCGAGAAGGTTCATCCAATTGTGGCGAACTGACCCCCAGATCAAGCAAAGCAAAGTCAATGGGACCATCGTAATGTTGTTCAAAATTAACAAAGTTATCCAGATAAAAAAGAAGCCTCTTTTCCTTTAGCAACTCACCGAAATGGGCCTGGGCAAAGGCATAGGCATCGGGGTCCTGATCAAACGCAATCGCCTGCATCCCGGGATTTTTCTCGAGAAGTAGACGAAAATGCCCACCTCGCCCAAATGTTCCATCAACATACACGGTTTCTGTACGAGCATAAAAGGGTTCGAAAGCTGCGACGATTTCGTTGGAAAGGACAGGGATATGAATCATTTCCACAAACTAAGAATTTTTTAATTGTGCGTCAATGGCTATTCTCTTATCCTGTAACTATGCTAGTGAGATGTCCAAAATGTCATTTTGAACAACCCCAAGATCCTTTCTGTGCCAAATGCGGAATCGATATGGCGTCTTATAAGCCTCCCGCAGATACACTGTTTGGAAAAATTTTTAAAAATGCGACGGCGTTATTTTTTATTGTGATTGTCAGCCTTTTCGCCGGAACATTTTTCTTTTTTAAATCCAACCAAAGTCAAATGGAAGACCCATTGCAAAATAGCAAGCGCTTTGGCCTGTCCCAGCGTCAGTACATTAATGATCACGTCGCCGAGATTGAAGTAACTGGCGGGGAAAAACACAGCGCTGTTTCCGAAGGTTTAACCGATGCCTCATCTAGCACACATACAACCACTGACGGCACCCCTTCAGCAAAAGCCATAAAAGATCAATCAGCTGATGAAATTCGTGAAAACCTTGAAAACCAACTTTTCCGTAAAGAGTCTGCGGCTGGCGCCGAAACGAATCAAACTCAGAGCTTCGAACTTCACGTTTATTTTGCAGAAGTGTCATCAAAAGGCTTAGAAATGCTTTATCAAGAGTCTCGAGTCAGCGGTCAAATGGCCCACACTGATTTCGCTCAAGGCGTTGTAAATATGCCGATGACCAAAATTCTTTCTTACCGAGATGATTTCAGCGTTTACGCCGAACTTTCCAAGCCACTTGAAAAGAATAAACCCTTGGATTGGTTCCAAGGCCTTAAAAGCGCAGGTCCCGAAGGCGACATTGGGTTAAACTACACGATTGTCATCAAAGACAGCCCCAACGGACGCGAACAACTGGAAGTCAAAATTTCAAAACGTTACCAATTAAATGCTGCAGAAGGTGGGACTAAAAGCTTTCAAAATATCGACTATATCGGTGGCGGCGAACTCGAGGGACATCGCGGTCAAACGTATTTTGTTGCTGAAATACTTTCAAAATTTCCGATGACCTCGCAACAAGAGTATTTAATGGCCCTTAGTCCTTTTGAAATTTACAAATCTCAAAATTTCCTAAACGGAAAAACTTTCTCAGTGTTTTTTTACACTATTGAAAATAAATAGACTTGCCGAACTCCGACCGCTAAAACATCCCCCATGCAGCACCACTACGGAAAAAACGTTCATTTTTTCGACAAGCCTTATTTACTCGGCATTCTTGCTCGCCTCTGCCAACCCTCGATATTTCAACCCGATATTAATCGCTACGTTGAGTATCTCTATGGGCAGCTTCTAGGGGAAGTCGTTCAAACTTTTTTCCCCTACGAATGGATCGAAGTAGAAACACGTATGCACCAAGATCACCCCGAGATTTTATTAAAGACTCAGCAGATTGCTAAAACTGCAAAAGCGGTATGTATCAACTTGGCTCGAGCAGGAACCTACCCATCACATATTTGTTACGAAAAATTGCATTTTTTCTTGAAGCCTGAAAATATTCGCCAAGATCACATTTTTGCCGCGCGTGCAATCAACTCTGACAATCAGGTCACAAAGACAGAACTCGACGGTTTCAAAATTGGTGGTGGGATTGACAACAGTTTTGTTTTGATTCCCGACCCTATGGGCGCAACCGGCAATACAATTTTGTCCACAATCAATCATTATAAACAAAATGTGCCTGGCAAACCTGTTAGATTTATTGCAATGCATTTAATCGTTACACCCGAGTACTTAAAGCGCGTTTCAGAAGTCCACCCCGACTTAGAAATTGTAGCCATCCGTTTGGACCGAGGTCTTTCCAGCGCCAAAGCCTTATCGGCAGAGCCGGGACGATATTGGAATGAAGAAAAAGGCCTGAACACCAAAGACTATATCGTTCCTGGCGGGGGTGGCTTTGGTGAGGTCATGAATAATTCGTTCGTTTAATGAACGCTCGATTTTATGATTGAAATTTAGGGGTAAATTTAACTAGAATGTCACAAATTAACGTCCACGCAAAGGGATCGAACTATGGATTTACAAATCAAACCATTTATATCTGCTGAAAAAATTCAACAACGTGTTCAAGAATTGGGAAAAGAACTCACAAAAAAATTTCAAAACAAAGATGTTGTTGCCGTTTGTGTACTCAAGGGTTCCTTTATGTTTTATTCAGACTTAATACGTAATATTGACACAGATCTGGCCTGCGAGTTTTATGGTGTGTCCAGCTATCACGGCACATCATCTTCGGGCGAAATCAAAGTCACCTTAGATTTGAATAAACCTGTTGAAAATCGGCATGTACTTTTAGTTGAAGATATTGTCGATACAGGTTTAACAATGAATTATTTAAAAAACTCGATTCTATCCCGTAAGCCTGCCAGCTTAACTACGGTGACATTATTAGAAAAGCCAGAAGCACTCAAAGTCCCCTGTCAGTTGGATCACGTCGGTTTTAAAATTAGCAATGAATTTGTCGTTGGTTACGGCCTAGATTATGAAGGACAGTATCGAAATCTTCCTTTCATCGGCCAAGTTCAGAATTTCCAATAAATAGAAACACCAGGCGTAGAACACCGCTACGCCTACAATTTAAGCATGTTTAGTACGGAGGTCCGTACATTAACGCGATTACGATCGTTATAAACAATGGTATTGCGGCATAAACAACAAATGGCATCATTTCGCCTGCAATTTCTGATTCGTTTTTACCTTTTTTTTCTACTTCGTGACTGTGATTATTTTGAGCATGTACCATCTGCGTCTCCTTAAGCTTTCTTAAATAAACTAAATTTTAAACGCCCTAAAGACAACTGGAATTTACATCGCTTTTCATCAATTTCAAAAAGATTTTGAAACTCGCAAACTCAGTCTATATGGTAGTTTCGGGAGGCTGGAAATGCATCAATACCTAGACCTTTTAAAACACGTCCTAGATCATGGTGAAAAAAAATCTGATCGAACCGGCACTGGAACATTAAGTTCTTTCGGCTATCAAATGCGATTCAATTTGAAAAACGGCTTTCCATTGGTCACGACAAAAAAATTACACACACGATCTATTTTTCACGAGCTTTTGTGGTTCGTAAAAGGCGATACAAACATCAAGTATCTTCGCGACAACAAAGTCAGCATATGGGACGAATGGGCTGATGAGAACGGCGACTTGGGCCCGGTGTATGGAAAACAGTGGCGTGCCTGGGAAACCGCAGATGGACGCAAAATTGATCAACTTCTTCAGGTCATTGAATCGATTAAAAAAGATCCCCATTCTCGACGTCATTTGGTTGTCGCTTTCAATCCCGGCGAGGTCAGCAAAATGGCATTACCCCCCTGCCACGCATTCTTTCAATTTTATGTCGGCAATGGATCGCTCTCTTGTCAGTTGTATCAGCGCAGTGCCGATGTTTTTTTAGGGGTTCCATTTAATATTGCCAGCTATGCACTGCTCACTCATATGGTGGCCCAGGTCTGCGGCCTAGGTGTTGGTGAGTTTGTTCATACATTAGGTGATGCTCACTTGTATTTAAATCATGTCGAGCAGGCAAAGCTTCAATTGACCCGCACACCCATGCCTTTACCAAAATTGGTTTTAAATCCAGATGTAAAAAATATCGATGATTTTAAATTTGAGGATATCCAAGTTTTAGAATACCAGTCACATCCAACTATCAAAGCTGATATTAGTGTATGATTTTATCACTCGTGGCCGCGATGGCAAAAAATCGCACGATTGGCAAAGACAATACTCTGATTTGGCATTTGCCCGAAGATTTAGAGTTTTTCAAAACAACGACAAAAAATAAGATCATGGTCATGGGAAGAAAAACGTTCGACTCACTTCCCAAAGTTCTACCCGGCCGATTTCATATCGTGATTTCCCGAACACTGAGTCCCTCGACCCACGAACGTGTTCATTTTGTGACATCGGTCGACCAAGCCATTGCTAAATCATCTGAATTGATTGCCCAAGGCTGGGACAAAGAAGTGTGCATTATCGGGGGAGCGGAAATCTATAAACTTTTTATTCCTTTGGCGAATCGTATTTATCTGACTGAACTAAATAGAAATTTCGATGGTGATACATTTTTCCCCGAATTCGACAAATCACAATTCAGAGATGAACTCTTAAAACACTCATCAGAAGGTGATATTGATATGGATTTCAAGCTCTACAGCCGAAAATAAGCGAAACGGCCACTCCTTGAGTGGACCTAGATAGGTTGGTAATGACATTGGCAAGACAGCTGAGTATCTATGGTTCCGGACACACCCTTAGAACCACTCAGTCGATGCCGTTCCTAATTTTTATTACTCTCTTTTGAGCTTTCTAACAAATCGTACAGTTCTTTTCTGATTTCCGTGTGGGCGTCGGTGCCCTTTAAAATAAGCGTCTCGGCCAAGGTATATTTACCCGTTTCAATTGCCAACAACACTGTTTTTTTAGTAACGTCCGCAGTTGTTTTACCTTCGGCAATAATTTTTCGACCCATTTCCAAAGCTGCTTCCGGGGAAAACACGTGATAGCCGATCTTAAAGTTCAACTGTATATAACGAATCGAACCAACATCGTCTGCACGAGCCTGTTTAAAAAATTTTTCGGACGAAGCTACGTCTTTGAACTTCAAAAGTTCTTCGATGATTTTTTCTAAAAACTCCATATTTCGACCTGATACGTTCACTGTTAAATCGAAATACTTAATGGCCTCTTCTTTGTTCTTTTTTCTGATATAGAAACGCCCAGCCGTCATCAAAGCAATTGAAATCAAGTTCACCAATTCAGCCGGTCGGTAATCAAGGTTTGTGTACAATTCATAAAGCGGTGACAAATCCTGAAAATTCTCTGTATATACCGCCGCAATAAAAAATTTTCCTAAGCGTGCAGATGTCACGGGATAATTAGCGCGAATGAGCCCAACCAACTGGTATGCTTCTTTATATAATTTTTCATGCATCAAACAGTCAAACTCACCGGTTAAACACCTATAGTGAAGACTGTTATGTTTTCGCCCCTCCGAGAATTCTTTTCGAGCCCTAGCGATATCATTTAAACCGAGGTACGTTTCCCCCAAATAGTGACAAGCCAAAGTTGGCTTTGGATTTAAATCTTTAGCAGCCGAAAATAGGGAAATCGCATCCTCAAATTCCTTAGCTTTTAGTTTCTGTTTACCTATTCTAATTTTTTGAAAATACTCGCTAGGATACATCTTTCGTTTAACAACTTCCAAAATTCTTTTTTGAAAATCTGCACCCGAAAACGGTTTGACAATATAAGCGTCTAGCTGCTCTTCCGCGGCTTCGGCGACTGCATTATCAGAAGCCTCTTTAGTTACCATAATGGAAATCCGCGCTAAAGAGTCAAACATTTCATCATGAATCTCAACTAACGATAAACCAAAATTTTTACCAATTAAATATTCCGTAATTAAAATTTTTGGTTTCTCGGCTTTCAAAATTTCTACGGCATCTTTAAACGTATTCGCCATTAAAATACGCTTAGAGTCCATACCAAAACCAACCAAGCAGCTTTGAATCACTGAAAAAAACGCGCTTGAGGGCTCGACCACAAGCGCCCCCTGGCTATTTAAAAAATCGGCGACGTCTTGCTCCACGCTCATTATTCGTCACCTTTTAATGATTCTAATATGTGATCCACTCGTTTTTGTTTTGTTTCTAATTGTGAAATAAAATAGTCCCAATCTTTCTTGCTATATTGATTCATTTTAATCGTAATCTGTTGCTGAGCTGGTTCGCCCACTGATTTAAGACCAATTATTTTTCCCACGATTGTAAAGTCTATTGATGATTCCGCCCCAGTTTTTAAAGCCCCCTTCATCAAGACCAGCTGATCCATTGAACCCGAAAAAGAAGGCGCTTGGAATGTGATAACATTTTGTTCGCATAGGACTACCTCCACCTGATTTTCTGAATTCATTAAATTTAAATCCGAAGTCAAATTCTTTAGTTCAAATACCTCAAAAGTATTGTGCTCATGCAACACCAAGATAATCCCCCATATCTTCCTAACGGAATACTTGTATGAATTTTAAAATGTATTGTGACAACGTTAGATCCAGATTTTTAACTATATAAAATTAATACAAAAAAACAAAAATTCTCGTTTTAAGACGGTCTAAATTCAGTAATCATCTCAAGATTACACAGGGAAAGAATCTTATCAATGATAAAATCTGGACTCACCAATTATTCAGAATATCTAAATTAAAATATGTATTTGTACGATATGATAATAGAACCAAGGGGACGCATGCAAGAAGTCGCAAGAAGATTCACTACAAACGAGTCCGCAACCATCGAAGTTTTTGGCCGCATGGAAACCATGCATGGAACAATGAAAAATCTGTCGGTGTCCGGCTGTTTTCTAGAGCTAACCAAGGGCGAATATATTCCTCAAGAGGGTGACTGCATCCGCGTTATCCTGCCACTGAAATCCATTAAAAAAACTCGTAACCTTTTTGGTCAAGTAGTATGGAAAAAGGGAGTAGGCTTTGGCATTACTTTTATTAAAAAAGAAGATATTTCCAAAAAAATGTTAGAACGTTTTCAGTAAAGACATAAAACGGCACTTTCCTTTAAAAAGAACATCAAAATCAATTCAGTCGCAAAAAACTGTCATTTTTTTTTACGATTATTTTTTCTAAAAATTTATGTTCATTTTGAGATTCTGTGATAGAATATAAGACGCAGTTTATGATGAAACACATGTATTTGATATTCCTACTGCCACTTATTTCTTTTGCCGCAAATACTCGCGACACCTACCGCACGTGCTTTAATGCCTCCAACAAGCTCGAATCACCAGCTGACCGCGATGCGGAAAAGATTCATTGCTTCAATAGCCTTCCACGCAGGCCAATGAATCTTTGTCTAAATCTAGCTGGTGTACTCGAGCACACTAGCACTTCGGACGCTCTGATTTTAGATTGCATTTCAACCAATATTCTAAAGATGAAAATTGAGACCTTTCTTGAAACAACAAAAAGTCTTCACTACGCAGAAAGTAAAGACAAAGCTATTTGGACTTATCTTGAACATCATGCTGTCCAAAGTTCTCAGTGTAAACGCATTACGGATAAAATGGTTTACCCCCATAACCGTAATGTGGCGTTAAATTACTGTTTACTAAGAAATTAATTAGCGATCATTACTGGCAATGCGGCGTTTTAATCGCGCCATATCTGAAAGAGCATTCAAATAGGACTTTTCGGGAATTAATAACCATGTCCCATTTGGTACCGAATCTGATTTGACAATCAACTTTCTATTTAGATGTGGATTATATATTTGCAGTTTTAGCAAATCATGATCGAACCATTTCGAAAGCATCTCAAATGGCAAAGAATGGCGCATCTTTAAAGGCTCCCCAGGAATACGTTTGGACCATTTGATATTTTTGAAATATTTCGAGGCATTGCTTTCAACTTCAAGAATAGCTAAAAAGCTGGCATAGAAGTTACGAGAAGCAAATCCAAAGCTTCTTCGCGAGCTAACATTATCGATCAATTCACTCAAATCACGTGTTTTGTATTTTTTGGTCATCTTCATCACACCTGTCGGCCCATGATTGTATCCCGTTACCGCTAAAGGCCAACTTTCTAGCATACCAAAATTGCTTTTTAAAATTTTTGCTGCCAATTTAGTGGCCTCAATAGGATGGTTTCTTTTGTCTACCAATGAACTAATCATGCGGTGTGGACGCGCATTGGATGGCATAATCTGCCACAGTCCACTGGCCCCCACTTTCGATCTTGCAAGGACATTAAATGAACTCTCTACGAATACCAAACGAACCAATTGGATAGGCAATTGGTTCTGCCGGAAAATATCTTCAAAATCTTCAATATAGCGACCAGACAGAAATATCGCCGTCTCGATGCGATCTTTCTGTCCAAGCTGAAATCGCAGATCTTCCATTCTCAGATTTTTCTTTTCCAACAGAATAATTTTTTTAAGGTTATCAACTCTAGATTGTTTTTCTTTTTCAATTTGTCGTCTGGTCAAATTTGGGTTTGAAATGATGTCGCCAAAATCAACCTCTTTGTACACTTCACCTATATTTTCAGCATTATGGATAATACCTTGATCCGTTGTATACTTTGTATAGATATTCTTCCAAAACTCTACGCGCTCTTCCATTCCCTTGGGAACTTTGAAAGCGTTCTTATCAAATCCAACAAATGCTCCCTGACCATCAAAATCGGGACTTCGCCATTCACGGCTGCCAAATGGATTTGTAGCTCCTAAAATTTCGTCATGAGTCACGGGAGTGTCTTCTGTAGATAAAGCCAATCCAGAAATGAGAATGCAAATCGAAAAAAGAATGTATTTCATTCTTCTATTCTATCAAGGTATTCAAAATTTTATCAAAAAAGTTTCTAATTCTGGTCTCGTCCGTACTGCCATTAAAGATAAAAGTGAATTGATACACACGACCATCAGCACGTCCGGCATAACCGGCTAGACTAACGACGCCAGTTAAAAATCCTGTTTTCGCTCGCACCCAACGTTCGGCCGGTTCATTTTTCATTCGTCGTTTAAGCGTACCATCAACCCCCGAAATGGGCAGTGAGCTCAAAAACTCCGGAAAAATTTTAAAATCTTTGTGAACGACTTCTAAAAGATGGTTCATTGCCCGTGCGCTCATTTTGTTTTCCCTAGTTAATCCTGATGGATTCACCAGATAATACTGATCCTTAGGCATTTTGATACGACTTAAATATTCGTTGATTTTCACCATCCCTCTTTTTAAATTTCCTTGTTCATCTCCCGAAATACTCAGGTTTTTTGTCAACATCTCGGCGACATAGTTGTTTGAGAACTTGTTCATGTCCGCCAAAATACTCTCGATCGGTTTACTTTCATATTCAGACACAATCTTAACAGTTTTTGGCATGGCTCCGGATTTGACGTCACCTTCAACAAAAATACCTCGTTGTTTCAAGAACAGTTTCAAATTACGACCACTCCATTCCACAGGATCTTCGACATTTTTGTACACGACTACTTCTTTACTCTTTTTTCCTATAGTGCCACTGACAATAATTCTGTTTCCTTTCCGCTCAACAAAAATATCGCTCTTCTCACCTTCAGTTTGTGTCGCTCGATTATCAACGTCAAAAATCCCTGTATCTGGATCCAAAAATACTTTTGGTTTTTTTGAAGTTGGATCATGACGAACAAAAATATTGAGTGAATTCCAATTAAAAGACATGGCTCCTACGGGTGCATCATAAGCACGATCTACCCGATTTTCCTGCCGACTTTCATCAAATCGCACACTGTCAAAAAGTAAATCGTCCACCACAATTGATCCTTTAATCTTGTTAATCTGATTGCGATCGAATTGATTAACTAAAAACCACATATTTTCTGAAACAAAAGAAGGATCACCGCCACCTTTTATGTACAAATCTCCACTATAACCCTCGTTGGAAATCTTGTCAGGGTCGACAGCCAAAATTGTTTTGAATTTATGACTAGGAGGAAACTGATCTAATACCGCGGCCGCAGTTGCTAACTTAGAAATGGACGCGGGAATTTTTTTGGCTGTCGAGTTTAATTCGTATATGGTCTCACTTTTCTGATTGTCTATCAAAGAAATGATCAAACTCAGATCAGATCTAGAAATTTTACTTTGTGTAACAACTTTTTCAATTTTTTTATTTTGCTCGGTGGAGGCAACAGAGTTCAATGCAGAGGCCAAGACCAAAGTCATACAAATATTACTTATTTTCATTTCCTCAGTGTATCTCCGAGCCCGGACTTTAAGCAAAAAAAATTTATCTTTATTTACTGAATTTCCTTTTAAATTCATACTGATTTTTATGAAGAGAATTGAATGGGTCATCGTCCTTTTACCGCTTATTATTTGTTGGGTTCTTGATCGGGTCACAAAATTGTGGGCCAATGGTCTTACTGAAGTCCAATCATATGGATACTTGAATTTTGTACTACATCACAATCATGGTGCTATGCTGGGATTGTTTTCCGAACTTCCCCAAGTTTTGCGTATTGTATCGCTTTCAACCGGTGGTGCATTTTTATTGTGTATATACGTAATCATCCAATATCTTTTGCCAATTAAATCATTGGTATTAAGGACAGGTCTTTCGATTTTAATTGGTGGAATACTTGGTAATGTTGCGGATCGAATTATCTGGGGTTACGTCGTTGACTTCATCGTCTTGGGAACCCCTTCACTTTCCAGTCCCGCGTTCAACGTCGCTGATGCTGTACAATGGGTTGGCTATGCTATGATTGTTTCCGCAATTATTAAAGAAGGTGAAATTCTATGGCCAGAAAACAATACGCGTAGAAAATATTGGGTGAATCCGTCCTTCCAACTAAAATACTGTTTTGTACTTCTTGGCGTCGGAATTGGTTTAACAGTAATCAGTTTAGTCTTTTCTTATACATATTTGCGGGTCTCCATTTCAGAACTTGTTGGCGGCAACCAATTTCTAATTGATAAATTCATTTCGCCATTTGTAGTTACGTTCTTGGTCATTTCGGTCGGATTCTGCGGAATCCTATTTACAGTCGGAAAGATCATTTCTCATCGAATTGCCGGTCCTCTTTATGCTTTCGAACGATTTCTAGACGATACTTTGGCCGGAAGGCCATCTCATCTAAAGCTGCGAGCGGGTGACGAATTCAAACATTTAGAAGAACTATCCGATCAAATCAAGGTACAATTGATGAACATTCAAGAAAAGACGATGCAAAAAGTCGCTTCGATGGAAGACAATAAAATTCTAAAAGATTAGGGCCTGTCCTCAAGAACCGAATACTTTTTTAAGAATGAGAGGACAATAACCTGGGCGCGGTCCTATAGCCGGAAACTGTCGACACACATCAGGCCGTGTACTATAAGATGTGCATAGCCTGGTTTTAGAGTCTAAGAAAATGCAATCACGATTCGCTTTTTGGGTTAACATAAAAAGTCCTGTAGCCTCGCGATAAGAAGTAATCCACTTCTCTTTTACAAGTCGTTTAGCAATTTTTCGAACTGTTAAATTTTGCACTTCATCTTCAGAAACTAAGTTCAATCTAATTAAATCAGAGAGTGTAACTTCAACGGGCATGGTACAACAGCTGGCATTACAGCTGCGGCATGCTTCATCAGAGGAAAATTTTCTCCATGTAGAGGGTCTATCAATATCAATCATACTTGGCACACTAGAAAGTTTTAATCGGTGTAATGATCATAGACCTAATTGTATAGTTATTTTTTTCCACGTATCATTACAAATGAATCACCCCTAATAAGTGAATTTTTTTCCTTCTCCCTGTATAATTTCTAGTCATCCTCAAATTGCCAAAATTTATGTTCCATTACCCCAAGTAAATGACCTCACATCTGGACCTTGGGATGTTTGACGACCACGTATCTAGCCTATAGCCTTATTCGTATGAATACACCCGAGCATGAAAAATTATTTGATGAAATTTGCAATAAACTTAACGAACTTTCTCATCGCGATGATGTTTCGTTACCACAAACGAATAAAATCGAAAAGATGCAAACTCAAATTAAAAAATTCCACAGTGACTTGCTAGATACGCAAGATGAATTCCGGAACAAAATTAAATCACTTGAGAGCCTACAGGTGTCTAAGTCCGAGAATAACACACAACTACGCTTGCTTACCGAGCAATTGCAAACAGAACGTAATCTGAACACAAAGTTGAATGCTGACCTTGTTAAATCCAACGAAATTGCCCTACATCTGCAATTAGAAATGCAAGGCTTAAAAACTCGTGCACAGCAAATTCAAAATGAAGAGCGTAAATACAATATTCAGCTGCAAGAAAAAATCAAAAACTCTCAAAAAGACTTGGAACTAAATGAGGCTGTTAAAGAGGAACTAAGTCTAGAGCTGGCAAAAGCCAAGAACCAGTTCCAAATGGACCGCACAGAGTGGTCAAGTGAAAAAGAGAAAATTAGCTCGACTGTCGAAGAGTTAAATCAAAAGATGATAGAA
Organism: Pseudobdellovibrionaceae bacterium; assembly: GCA_016785955.1. Classification (GTDB taxonomy): domain Bacteria; phylum Bdellovibrionota; class Bdellovibrionia; order Bdellovibrionales; family Bdellovibrionaceae; genus UBA2316. The sequence goes on from JAEUWH010000086.1 coordinate 61,224, forward strand.
AAAGATAGTCAGATTATGGCTCTGGCGAACCAAATTGAAGAACTTCAGACATCGCTCAATGAGATAGAGGAAGCCAGCCACAAACAAAACGAGAATATGAAGAATTTGATGACGGTGGCTGAAAACAAGATTGTCGAATTAAAGATGGGTTACGACAAAAAACATATCGAAGCTCAAGACTATTACAACCATTTACAGCAAGGTTTGACTCAAATTAACCTTCTAAAGCAAGAAAATGCTAATCTTAAAGAATACGTGACAAAGGTTAACCATTTCTTGCAACAACAACAGCAAATGCAAGCCAATACCCAACCGACGGCTCCACAGACAAATACAAAACCAGCCAACTAAGGGGATAACATGATTCTTACAACTATCGAGGTCGTGCCCGATAAAAAAATCGTGGCTCATTTCGGTATCGTCACAGGCTCAACCGTACGCTCAAAGCATTTTGGGCGTGATTTATTTGCTGGTCTAAAAAATATTATCGGTGGAGAACTAAAAGCCTATACAGAGCTAATGGAAGAAACTCGAGACGAAGCCACGGAACGTATGATCGCGCAAGCAACCAAGCTGGGGGCCAACGCAGTCATTGGGATTCGCTTTGCATCCAGCGACGTTGCTCCCGGTGCTGCTGAAGTTTTCGCCTACGGAACTGCCGTAAAGGTTGAATAGTGGAATTGATAATTCAACTTGGCTTTGTCGCATTCCTATTGGCGATAGGATACTTTTTTGGTTCTGCACGCGAACAAAGTCATTACAAAAGTATTATCCAACGCCAGAAATCAATGTCCCACTTGCCGACTCGGGCAGAGAAGATAAAAGACACGTCCCCGTATTCTGAAGCAATGTTAGTCAGTGGCAGTGTTGTTATTGCCAGCGACTATTTCAAAAATTTTGTTGCTGGAATTAAAGGCTTCTTTGGAGGGCGTCTAACAACATACGAAACTTTAATGGATCGCGGTCGTCGCGAGTCTATACTACGTATGAAAGAACAGGCACTCAAGTGGGGTGCGGATGAAATTCTGGAAGTTCGATTGGAAATGGCGACCCTAGATGCCATTGGAATCGAAATGTTTGCCTACGGCACTGCTGTTAAAAAACATAAAGTATGAAGTATATTCCTTCTGAAGAAGCCGAAGAGATCAACTACCAAACAGAGCGGCATCCTTGGCTTAACGTTATTGTTTTGGTTGTTTCGGCGATCGCACTCTATCTGGTCTTTATATTTGCTATTGGATTATTCGGTGAAACATTGGCAGTTAAAATTCCTCCAAAATACGAAACTTCGATATTTTCATTCATGGATTTTGAAATTGCCAAAAAACCGTGGCCGTTAGGACAGGAAATTGTCGACGACATTTTTGCTCGAAATGAAATCGATCCCGAATTAAAACCACAAATATTTCTTTCTTGCGGAGATATGGTAAATGCCTTGGCATTGCCGGGAAAGCGAATCATCGTTTTTAAGGGTTTACTGAAGGACATTAAATCTTTAAATTCTCTATACTTCGTCATTGGCCATGAAATCGGTCATGTCATCCACCGTGATCATCTACGCAGTATTGGCCGCGCTCTGGCTATTTCGATTGGTTTATTTTTTGTTAATGTAGGAACAGACTCGAATTCATTTTTCTCATTCAACCAGGCCATTATCGATCGCCGATTCAACCAAAATCAAGAAACGGCCAGTGACAATGAGGCGATTAAATTTACGGTAAAACGCTTTAATGGGCTTCATCGCTCGCATGACTTTTTTGATCAAATTTCAAAAACAGAAATAGGTTCAACAAAACTATCAGGATTCTTGAACACACACCCCTTGACAGAACATCGAATTGAAAAAATAAAAAATCACAAAGACTACAATACAGATACGACAAACATCGAAGGCTTTGACTCAAAAACTCTGGACTGTCCTTAAAAAACGAACTAAATCACCTGTGCAGTAATCATTTTTAAATAGTAACCTTCTGGAAAGCTGAACAGATGAGGATGGTCAGCCGCATGCCCTCCTTGGGCGACAATTTTTCCCGATCGGAATGCCTTGATTTGAGCACGATTAACAGAATCCTTTAGATCCTCTAAGGAAATAGCCCCCGAGCATGAACACGAGACAACAAATCCATACTTCTTAATTCCCTTATAAGCTTTTAGATTCAATTTTTGATATGCTGATTTAGCTGCTGGCACATGATCCTTGCTTTTGGCAAACGCGGGGGGATCCACAATAATCAAATCATACGACTTATCTTCAATCACAAATGCTTCGTCTAGAACATCGATCATTCGACATTCCACATGAATTCCATAGCTATCCATGGTCGCTTTAGCTTTATTTAGCGCGTCTTGAGAAATGTCTACTAGAACAAGCTCAGTTTTGACCCCCATTTGCTTTAGAATAATTCCCAAATACGCCGACCACTGGCCTAAATGGCAACATATATCCATAATCCGTACATTCTGTGGTTTGAAAAACTTCACATACTCGGTAAAAATCTCAGCCACGCGCAAAAGATTATAGTTTTGATCCAAAAAGAAGCCCGTTTTCTGTCCTCCCATCAAATCTGCCTGCATCTTGATTTCAGATTTCAAAAATTGATGATCAATTAAAATTGGCATTGTAGATAAATCTACCTTTTGCTCGTTATTCAATACTTGCGGAGGGCCAAACGGTAGTCCTTCCTTTTCACGAATCTTGATGTCATTTCTCATGACCACGATCGATCGCTCCCAAGGAATTAGAATTCGATTCTCCTGTGCAAGACGGTCCACTAGATTTTTAAATACTTTTAAAGGATCAGAAATATACGAGTTGATCCCCGCCGTAGTGACTTGCACGACAAATACTTGATAGGCTTGTTGGTTCTTTTCCGATAAAAAGCGATCAACTATTAAACCCGGTAAAGAGTCATTTTCGCTGAAACATAAACGGAAGCTACGGTTATACCCTAAAGATAACCTTTGAATAAACAAATCATACAAACGTTCTTGCAGAAAACTCAATTTATTTTCAAGCTTCTCTCGAGAATCAAATGTGACAGCTCGATAATAAAAAAATGATAGCGAGTTGGCAAAACCTCGAGACACAAACTGATTGTGCGCATCGCGAACCTCGATGATCTCGCCTGGGTTTACAGACTCATTAGGTTTATCAAAAAGATTTTTCGCGATCCACGGATGATGGTGAAGAACTTTGGAATCGACGTTTTTTTTTAAATTTAATGTAATCATTTAACCTCGAAATCAAAAAAACTAAAAACGGTTTTTTCGAAACTATTAAAATTATCGTCACTGACAAGAACTAAATAACGTCTGCCATTCCACTCCAGCAGAGACATGCCTTCATAGTTTTGGTTTAATTCCTCATTCGCGTTTTCTGGATTAATAATATATTTATCTTTGATTTCCCAAGAATCCTTCACAGATCTACGCTTAATTAACCAAACGATATTTGTATATTGCAGACTCAAAGACGCTTGCACCGAGCGAGTCAACAATAAGAGTGTGTTTTCAGAAACTTGAGTCAGCTCGCTAGCTCCATTGTATAAAAAGCTTCCCTCGATTTTTCCATTAAAATCTAGTTGCGACATTTTGTCATAGCTAAATTCTCCGTTTTTTTCCGTATACTCTAGAATATAGAAAACTAAATCGCCATCTTTCTTCTGAACAAGACCACTTTCAGAGACCATTAACAACCGGCGAGACCTTTCGTCAAAATAAAGTCCTTCAAATGCCTTATTATTATAAAGCCCGCGGACCTGCTGACCATTGAACTTGGGAATAAAGTCCTCTGGTAAATCAATTTTCTGTTTGATTTCCTTATTCTTAACAAAAAATATTTCAGGCCAGATTTTTGGTTTGGCATTCAAATCCCCTTCAGAACTCAAAATCCATCCGCCATCAAACGGCGCGAGTGCCTCGAGATCAAAAACAGGAAGTTTTTTATTTTTTTTAAGCAACGAAATTTTCTCTTTTACGTCCAGCTTAAATATACCTGCCGAGCTTTTCTCCATTGGTACCGATAATTCCAATCGATAAATTCTTGATTCACCAAACCGACCGCGATCGTCACTGACGACGTAAAAATCTTTGCCTTTGATGACCAGCCCAGAAAATCCCCCTAATTTGGTGGATTGAAATTTATTTTTGGTATCGATGGTAATGGACTGCACAAGCTTCATCGATAACGACGCCTGCCCGATTCTACTATATATTAAAATAAATATAAATATCGAACGAATCACGTAGCTAGATCAGGCCTTTGCCATGCGCATGCGAGCCAGTTTAATGGTGTTTTCCAGCAAACAGGCAATAGTCATAGGACCAACACCGCCGGGGACTGGTGTGATCGCCTTTACGACTGCAGAAACCTCGTCGAATTTCACATCGCCGCCTAGTTTTCCATTTAAATCTTTATGAATTCCGACATCCACAACCACATGATTTTTGTTAAAATACTCCGAGCCGAAGAAGCTCATTTTTCCCGCTGCAACCACAACAACTTCAGCATCCTGAACAACGTGTCGTAAGTTTTCGGTTCCGCTGTGAGCAATCGTTACGGTCGCGTTTTTCTTCAACAACAATGCGGCCATGGGTTTACCGACAATTTGACTACGTCCAATGACGACCGCGCGCTTTCCTTTTAAGGGAATATTGTAAAAATCTAGAATTTTTATCACGCCACTGGGGGTGCATGGCTGCACATGTTCAAAATCCGACCACAAATAACCAGCGGATAAAAATGTTAGACCGTCAGCATCTTTTTTTGGATCAATCGTCTTTAAAACCGCCGTTAGGTCTATGTGCTTAGGCACCGGCAACTGCACTAAAATACCATCGACATTGTTATCGTTATTCAGTTTTTGGATTTCATTTTCTAGGTTAGCTTGGGTCACATTTGAATCCAAATTAATGATTTCGGATCCCATACCCACCTTCTGACAAGCCATATGTTTACTTTTTACGTACACCATACTGGCGGGGTCGTTTCCAACGATAATCACTTTCAAACAAGGTTTGCGGTGGTAGGCTTTCTCGAACTCGACGACATCTAAGGCTAATTTTGCTTTCAGATCATCGGCGACTTTGCGCCCGTCCAAAAGTATCATCGGATACCCCCTGTTTCTGTATGGTGATGAGGTTGTTTTACCCCATACTTTTCAATTATTTAAATTATTTATTGACCCCCCTTTCAGAATTGATTAGTTTTCATAGGTCTCTTTATCGCCTAATGTCAATTTTCGGAGGAAAGACCCATGTCTGAAAAAGTAAAATTATCCAAAGATGGCAGCAGCATCGATTTCGTACAATCTGAAAACGTTCCCACGTCTTTGAAAAAATTCAGACAAAGTCCTGAAATTGAAGGCTTTTATCGTTTTATTTATGAAAACGATTTGCAAAAAGAGGGTTACGAAATTCTGGATCGTATTATCACTCAACGTAAATTAAAAAAGCAGGCCGATAAAAAACAAGCTGCTTTAGAAGATAAAAAAGATACTAAAAAGAAAAAATAGTCCGACTTTCGACTCCTATTTCGAATTAACCTCACCCTGACCTTAGTTTAAAAGTTGCCTGCTTCCCGTCGCGGAGGCAGCATGAAGTTTCAAAAAACAAAATTTAAAACACGTTCTCAAGGACAAGGCCTGGTCGAATATTTGATTATCGTATCTATCGTCGCCGTTGCGACCATTGGTATCGTCAAAGTCATCAGTCAAAATATGCGATTTCACTTTACCCATGTCGCCGAAACCCTGGGTTCACGCGCCCCTGAAAGACCGCAACGTGGTGAAATCCGCAAATCTCATTTCGAAGCCAAAGACTTCAGTAATTTCTGGGAAGGTTCCAAGTGAACCAGCGAGGATTTTCTGTCATCGAGTTTGCCATTTCCGTGGTGTCTTTTGCGAGCGGACTCTACTTCATCTTCTGGGCTTGCTATTTGGGTAGCAACTATTCACTAGCTCGCTACTATCTGGACGACTTTCTGTTTTGCGAAATGAAAGCTCACCCTAAAGAATGCTGGCAATCGCTGAAACGCCGTGTGGATTCCTTGAAATTCGTGGAAGTGAGGCAGCTCTCAACAAATATTTTGGGCCAAACAAAAACAGCGATTTTAGTGTTTAACTATTCTCTGCCTATTTTCGGCCTGAGCCAGGGTATAACAAATATCAAACTTACGGCATCTCAACAAATAGGGAAATGGCAATGAAACCAAATCACCATGGCTATGCGACAGTATTGATTTGCATCTTGCTACCAGTTCTATTTATTGGGCTTGGACTTGTGACATTTAGCTTGGTGAAAACAAGATACAATACTCAGATCAAATCAACGTGCCAAATCCAATTTCAGGGCTATTTTTCCAAACTACGTTCTCAAATTCAATTTATAGAAAGCTGGAACTCGCTTGCTGTTTCTCTTTATCAAATGCAGACGGCGATGCTGCCATTCATCTGGTTGCCACCCGTTTTTAAAATGTATCGATCTCTTTTAAAAATCAGACAGCGTTTCGAGAAAATACAAAACACATTGATTCATGCTTTCAATACCACTAACAAGCTAAAGTCCGTCTTGGTATTCGCCCACGTTCAACGATCACTCTTCAGTCAAAATAGAAAATTAACAAAAGTTCTTCCTCATCAAAGTCAAATGACCTTTCAAGTGAACCCGAACCTGCAAATCGTAAAAAAAATGAATATTACATTTCCTCCCTATCAAGCTCATCGCGATATTCATGCGAGACAGGAATTTCTTATCTCTGTAAATAGTGTCATTCGACCCCAGGGATGGATGAATTTTTTTTCCGTAAGCAGACTAAACGAAAATTATACCTGCTCTGCTAGCCTAAAACAGAATCTTCAGAATCAACTCACAATTACCTATGCTATATGAGCCATTTTTTTGAAGAACTGATTCTGCTAATTCTATTTTTTCTGATTATTGCATTTTTAGCATTTATCGCGACAAACTCAAAGGGACATCTATGAAGGCATTCAAAAACTATTTGCAGAAAATATATGAAGGACTGGACCATAAAAACAAGTTAATCATATTTTTTGTCATTGGATTTTTCTTAGTCGGTTACTCCCATCTCAAGCCAGTTCCTAAAGATGCTGATACTAACCGATTTCAAATTGATACCATCATTCCGGAAGGCTACGTTCTGATTCCAATCGAAGTTCTAAACGCAGACTCTATCTCGGCGGTGATAGGCAGCCATGGTGTCGCTGATATTTACTCAACGGTTCAAGGGGAAAAAGCAAAACGACTGTTTTCTCGAGCCAGAATTATTAAGTCACCATTAAATGAAGCCAGTTTTGCAGTTCTCGTGAAAGAAACCAAGGCTTATTTACTCTCCCAAAGTAAAGATCCATTTTTTGCTGCTGTTCAGAATCCCAAAGCACGTGCTTACGAACAAGAGATACCAAGAAAGCAAACATCGACAATAAAAATTATTTACCAAAACTAACGGGGGAAAAATGTTTTTAAAATCTATCTTATGGCTTATTTTTCTTCATTCGTGTGCGCGTGCGCAGCATTGGATCAATGCCTCTCAAGAGCGACTAGAGTTTCAAGAGTTTGTTTCTGAGCGCGAGGAAAATCGTATTTCCCAACACTATCTAGAATTTTATGAAAACAAAAAAGTAAATCAAATCCAACTGCTGGACCAGATTCAATCGTGGTCAAAAAACAATATCTCTACGAACGCCATTGAAAAAGAACTACGAAATCTGCAAAACGCACATACATTTAGCTCAAGTAATCGTCTCGCGTTATTTGAATATTTTAAAAATCAATCGGATGTCCCACTCCTGTGTCATATTTATGCCAATGATGTCGAAATCAAAAACGCAGAACCATTTTTTGATGCCACTTGTGGATTGAAGCCTATATCTTTGAAAGACTTAAATCCTCAATTTTTAAATTATGACTATTTGCTCGTCGATGGAAATCGAATAGATATTCAACCTTCATCCCAAATTTATTCGACGGGAAAAACACACCAAATGGTTTTCATTTCAGATCGCTTTATACCTCAGGAAGTGACTGGCACTATCCAAAAAATAAAACAAACACCGCATGCACCACAACCATGGGTCGAAGGAACATGCGATAACTTCAAAAGTGAAAATTCGAAATTATCAGTGCCTGTGCAAGTGTACTTTTCCAAAACATGCACCCCTGGGATTCAGACCAACGAGTCTGCAACCTGGACTTATATTAAAAAAAATAAATACACGCTAATTACCACAATGGTTATCGCGGCGGCGGTAATATATCTTAACTCTCAATATGAATTGGGGGTAACTCTACCTTGATTGGCCGATACTCTTTTAATACAGTTATCGCCTGCTTGCCCAAATCAGTTGGCAAGGGATGACGATAAAACTCCAAAAAGCTACCTTGAAATTTATCGACACCATGTTTTTCCGAATCAATGAGAGCGCTATATGTAAGATGAATATCACTCTCTTCAATAGGTGCATCTGAACCAAAACTGATCGGAACTTTGGCGCGTCGTAATGCCTCCCATGAAAACAAATGTTTCATGGAGTCGGGGCTCAGTCGATTTTTTAAAAATTTTTTATCATTGAGCCAATGTGATGGTTGCATATGGCAACGAACAAACAAAGATTTCATTTTTCCAATCGTATCAGGATGAACTAATTGTACATGCTCCAAGTTTAAATAGCCGCGTATTTTTTCTGAATACAAAGTACGTGCGATATCCACGACCTTATCTACAGCTCTATCGCCTAGAGCATGTACACTGATTTCCAAGTTATTTTCCCAACACAGTCTCATGACTTGATAAATACTGTCCTCATCCCAAAGAAGATCACCATGATTTTCAGTGCCCACGTAATTATCCATCAAGAGCGCCGAGCGTGATCCCAATGAACCGTCCACAAATATTTTAAGCCCGCTAATTTTCAGGTGTGTAAAATCTGCCGTCCTTTCGTTCATCACAAATGGCAGAACAGATGCATGTGCTTGGGAAAAGTTATCGACATTAAAATTGATATCAGAAAATATCCGAAGCTGGTTATTTTTTTCCATTTTTTTCAACACCTGCCATTGAGCAATGGAGCATGTCATATCTCGAATATGCGTAAACCCCCTCTCTAAAAAATAACTCTGCGCTTGCAGCAGACACGTTTCAATCTCTAATGATGTTAACGGCGGCAATTGCGGATAGATTGCGTAGAATGCACTCTCTTTCAAGATTCCAGTCGGTCGATGCGCCTGATCTCGTTCGACAAATGCGTGTAAAACAGGATCAGCTTCTATCGCACTTAACACACGATCCAGGGCCACTTGATTCAGCAAACAGCTATGGGCATCTTTTTTAATAAAACAAATGGGGAATGAAGTACTCAATCGCGCCATTTCGACTAACTGTGAATTCTGCGTTAACTGCGAATCGTCCCAGCCAAAACCAAACAGCCAATCCCCGCGAAAATTTTTCTTTTTGAATTGATCTGCTGAAATGTCTGAAAGCGACGAATAGCTTTGTAAGTCAAAATAACTTTGTTTTTCTCCGGTCATCAGCCAATGGACATGACTATCATAAAGAGCCGACACACGAGTTACATTGTCAATCATACGTTCACCGAATACTCTTTTTGGGCTAAGCCCCTTAAACTCAACTATTTTTTGTTTCAATACGATATAAATTCTGTACCACAATAGGAAAAATTATCAAAATGAAACTCATTTTGTCTGACAATCATGGCTCTTGAATTGAATACATACTATGAATATGAATGCATTGAATTTAGTTATTTTCCTATTTTTCACGATCTTAATTAGTTTTTTCGCCCATGCCAAAACAGAGGCGGGTATTGCCGAAATCGGATTTAACTCGAAGAAACAATCACGCACGATCGCCAACACGGCTCAAGGATTAGACGCCCTTTCGAAATTGAATAATATGAGTGAAACACCTCATCCTATTCAAAAATACGAAACCACTTATGCGGGATTTGCGGGCTCTGAAGGAGCTCTCACTAAAAAAAGAGCACCGGCTAATAGAAAGAAATCAGCAAAAAAATAGAATATCAAATAACTGGATCAACGAGAACCCAATGGCGCCGGCGTCGCGATCGTTCCCGCAGGTAGACCACCCAGCCCACCGTTTGATAGTCCGAATTGGTAAGCGCCACCTAAAATACCAGATGTAGCCCCGTAACCACCTACTTGAACTTGTTGAATTCTTTGGATCACACCCATCAACTCGGATTGAAGACCGGCCACAGCTCGTTGTCTTTGCATCGCATTTTCATAGGTGCGCATTTGCTGTTGCATCACCATTTGCTGTTGCTGCAATTGCATTTGCATCATTTGCTGCTGCATTTGAATTCCACCCACACCTAAACCGCCTAGACCTGAATCTAAACCACCCAAGCCGCCAAGTCCCCCTAAGCCGCCAGCTAAGCCGCCAAGGCCACCCAGTCCGCCTAGGCCTCCAAGTCCTCCTAAACCGCCCAAGCCGCCCAGACCTCCTAAGCCAGCTAATCCTCCAAGACCTCCTAGACCTCCCAGTCCACCTAGGCCGCCCAAACCACCACCAAGACCCATAATTCCAGGAATACCTGCACCACCAACCATACCATAAGGCATTCCACCCAACGCCGCGTAAGGATTCATCAAACCACCACCTAAGCCGCCAAGACCTCCTAGACCACCCAGGCCGCCCAAACCAGCCAGACCTCCTAAACCACCTTGACCTAATAATGCCATTGTCATTGGGTCCATGCCACCCATAGCCCCAGCCATTCCTGGAAATCCTAAACCTAAACCGCCGCCTAATGCTAATTGCGGAAACAAACCCATGCCCATCCCATTCAATCCCCACGGACCATTCATTCCCCACGGAGCCGCACCACCTAAGTATGCACCGCCGCCAAGACCGCCACCTAAAGCCCATGCTGGTAAACCAAAGGCACCACCAACTTGTCCCATACCGCCTAAAGCTGCATACGGACCAAATGCTCCACCCATACCACCAATTCCACCGGACATACCCGCACAGCCGAAACCACCTTGGCCCAAGCCAGAGCCAATAGCTCCCATAATATTTCCAGAAGCCGCCATCCACGGCGACATCATTGGCATTTGGGTTGGGAAACCTAAGTTAGCATTACGATCTTGCATTCCATTATAGAAATTTTTTGTCGATGAATACGCCAAAATAGCCATCAATGAATTTCCGATAACACCACCCCAATTTGGTTTGATGTCCTCAGAACCACCAGCGGAGGTCAGACATTCGTAACAGATGCCACCTTCGCGAATTTCTTCAATTCGTTGACGACGGTTTTCTACAAGTTCATCACGCATTGATTTTTTCAAATCTGGAATTTGCTTCTTCGCCGCTGCTATGGCATCTTTCTTAATCTCGATTTCTTTCTTTAACAATTCAATACGACGTTTAGTCGCTGGGTAATTTGCAACGGCCGCTTTACATTCCGTTGAATTAAACTTTGTACCGCTTGTTATATAACGGCGATCACAAATGGCCGCGCGCAAGCTTCCAGGACGGTTATTCACCTTATCACAAACTTGTCCCCAATCAGCGTTTAATCTTTCAGACTCAATAGTCAGGTCACCCGTATCACGTCCGTCATCCTCACGTGAACTTGCAGGCATACGAGAATTTGTATACGCCATAATTAATGTTTGAGGACCGATCACCTTAGAGCCGGTCGGACCGCCATCCACAGATCGACTCACTGGTGCGGCTGCAGGCGCAGCCGAAGCTCCGGTCCGTGGCGCACGCGGAGGCTGAGCTGGAGGGGCCTGGGCCGCCGGCTGAGCCGACACTTCTCGTCCATCTACTTGCGTAGTGGCCGACTGTCTTTGCTCTTGTCTTTGTTCTATTCTTTGCTGTTCTATTCTTTGCTGCTGTTGAAGCTGCTGGTCTTCTTGAGGACTCAATCGTTCATGACCTTTATAGTCCATACAACGATTGTCCTGATCAAAATGATTTTTTACAAACGTGTAGCCTTCCACGGTAAAATTAGTTCGCAAATGCAAATCGTATTTTTTAAGATTTGTATTTTCCGTATTCAATTTTCGTCGTAACTCTGAAAGTTCTTTGGTGCCTTCATTAATTTGCTTTCTGGTTTCTTCAATTTCGTCCTTATAGCTAGAGGCTTCTTCAGCTTGAGAAACATCGTACCCACAACCTTGCAAACCTCCGTAAAGACCGTAACCCCAAAAGGCTTCGGCGTGCAGGGAAGTCAGAATTGCACCCACAATCAGTAATTTCGGGAATCTCATAGTTTCTCCTTAATTTCTTTTATCACCTCTAGGATATCGTCCTAATAGGAAGAAAACTTGACTCATTTTTGTCCGCTGGACCTTATTCCAAAAAAACTAGACTTAAGAAATAATATGGAATCAGGTACGATTAAGCCATGGTAACGGCTGGCTTAAATCCAAAACCCACTATCCTTTGCGTCGATGACGAAAATGACAATTTGGAAGCATTGGAGCGAATTTTTAGGAAGAAATATAATGTTTTAAAAGCGTCTTCTGGTAAACACGCGCTAGAACTTATTCAACAATCAGGACCCGAAATCAGCCTGATTCTTACTGATCAGCGAATGCCAGAAATGACGGGCATCGAAGTTTTAGAAAAGGTCATTGGGCAATATCCCGAAATGATACGTATTTTGATAACGGGATTCACCGATTTAGAATCCGTCATTCAAGCCATCAACAAAGGTCAAATTTACCAATACATCACTAAACCATGGGATCCGGTCGAGCTTTCAAACACCGTTGATCGGGCCGTAGATCGCTATACTGTTGGCAAAGAACTGGCCGTACGAACAAAACAACTAGAAATTGCCTACAATGAACTAAAGACTTTAGATGACGCAAAATCAAAATTCATGATCCTTATAAATCATGAACTGAAAACTCCACTCACTTCGATCATTAATTTTCTATCTTTGCTTAATGAATCGCCCCTCACGGACGATCAGAAGCTGTACGTTGACCGCACAATAAAAAGCTCGAACAAATTGAAACAAATTATCGATGATGTTTTAATTTTGGTACGTGCCGAGTTGAATCAGCTGCATCTGGATCCACAGGCCATTATACTGAATTCTGTCGAGCATATGGTAAATGCAGAAAACCAATCCTTTAAAAACAAAAAACATCTGGTACTCGTGGAAACTATTGATCCACTAGAATTTAAAGCCGACAAGCGCCTATTCGAACAGATTTTAAATCGAATTCTGAATAACGCGATTAAATTTGCCACGGAAAATTCAGTCATCGAAATCAAAGGGTCGAAGATTGGCAATTTTTATGAATTTAAAATTATTAATAACGGCGACAACATCGCCGAGGCCGCAATGAAAAAAATATTTCAACCCTTCTTTATTGATGAAAACATCATGAACCATTCTATTGGCCTAGGATTAGGACTCAGTATTTGCGATAAGCTCCTTAAACTGCACGGTACGTCTTTGAATATTCGTAATATCGATCACGGTGTTCAAGTCGCATTCTACTTTCCGCTGATGCAATAGCCGATTCGCCCTTCGGACACAGATACTTAAACTGGCTCCTCACTGAATATCTCAAATTTGCAAAGCCGTCCCAAATATGTCGACATTTATATTTTCACTATTATTTGTAGCCTCCGCATGGACCAAAGAACTTATTATTCCCCTTGGAGACAGCACTGTGGTGCCTATTCATGGGAATCAAATTTGGATCGAAAAAAAAAGCATCCTCCGTGCGCAAGTCGTCGGACGTTCGCTGAAAATCATCGGCATAGAAACTGGATATAGCTACCTAAAAATCAAAAACACTCTCTACTTTGTTCAAGTCGTTCGCCCTAGCCAGATGGACTTATTCAATAAACTCTCTGGACTTATCAAAAACCGTCTTGGTCTGAAACTAAAAGTTTCACAGACCCGAATCGAGATCACCGGTCACTTATTCCGCTTTGAAGACTGGTTACATATCGCCGAAAGCATCAACGACCAAGACGAATATGCCTTTAAAGCCAAAATTTCTTCAGAGTTGGTTCCGCAAATTAAACGGTTTTTTATAAATCAGTTCAAAATACGAGGCCTGGCAGACCAAAGAATTAATTTCGAAGGTGAGCCACAATTGAAACTTCACACCCGTGATCCCCACTTTACCGAATATAAATCTCTTCTCCGGAAATATGGAATACCGGTCGTCAAAGATTCTACCTCACTGATTTTAGAGCCTATAATCAAAGTACAAATAACAGTGGCTGAAATCGATCGTGCGTTTATTCAACGTTACGGTTTAGAGCTAGGTTCACCTCTCCAGTCCGAAGTTTTACCCACCACACAATTTAAGACGTTCGAAGCAGAATTGCACATGCTCGAGGCCTCGGGGCGCGGACGGCTGCTTGCCAGTCCCAATATCCTTTGTAAAAGCGGAAAAGAAGCTGATTTCTGGGCCGGCGGAGAAATTCCGATCAAAAACAGCACTCGGAACGTCAGCAATGTTCAATGGAAAAAATATGGTGTGTATTTGAAAGTAAAACCAAAAGCGGACTATTTAGGGCGCATAAGTGTTTCGCTGCAAACTGAAGTTTCATCTTTGGATTCCAGTCTGACTGTCGATGGCGTACCAGGTATTTCTACTAATCGCGTTTCCAGTTATTTTGACCTTCCCGAAACAAAAATCATCGCTCTTTCCGGGCTATTAAAAGAAGTCGATGGCAATAGTTATTCCGGGCTCCCACTGCTATCCCGATTACCTATACTAGGCCCTTTGTTTTCCAGCCGAAATTTTCAACAGAAAAAAACGGAGCTAGTTATATTTGTAAAACCCGAAGTCATGACACGTGAGACCGATATCAACGTGTTTTCTAAGCCAAAACATCTAAGGACGTTGTAGATGGAAGACATGGAAAACTTGGTTCAAAAAATTGTCCAATCCGTTAAAGATCAATCCATGACCGAATTCAACTTTGAAGGGTATCAAGACAAAGATCTTTCAAATATAGTCGAGCCACAAATATCTCACCTTGCACATGCCCTTCAACAGCGACTTCGAGATGAATTTCTAAATATGGGTCCCATTGAGCCTTTGCTGGCGGACGAGTCTATTTCAGAGATACTGGTGAACAGTAAAGATGATATTTGGTTTGAAAGACAGGGATGTCTGCACCGTGCCAGTGACAATTTTTTTAGCTCGTTTACATACCAACTATTTTTAAATAAAATTTTGGCCCGTGTAGATGGGGTGATCGACAAAGAAAATCCTATTCTTGATCGCCCCATGGATTCCTTCCGTATCTGTGTTATTGATGAATGTCTCACACTCAAATCCTCAATCATCAGTATTCGTCGACACCCTCAGTTTTCTTGGACACTTGAAAAATTAAAAAGTGCTGGCTGGTGCAATGACGACGAACTTTGTTTTTTCCAAAGTATCATTGAAAAACGAAAACGCTTTCTAATTATTGGGCCTACCGGCTGTGGCAAAACATCCGTCATCAATGCACTTTTACGGGAAACGGGCGAAAACTGTCGGTCTATTGTCATCGAAGACACAGCCGAAATTTCCAGTATTAATTCATGCAGCTTGAAACTGGTGACCCGTCTACAACGATCGCAACTGTCAGACATCACCCAGTCTGACCTGGTAAAGTCCTCACTACGACTGAGACCCGATCGTATTATCATGGGAGAGATTCGCGGGACAGAGGCGAAAGATTTTTTAATGGCACTCTCGACAGGACATGACGGATCATTTGGATCACTTCATGCCAGTGATCCCCACCAAGCCTTGATTCGCTTAGAAATGTTAATTCAGATGGGTGCCCCACAGTGGAGTCTAGATGCAATTCGCAAACTCATTTTTCTGAGCCTGGATGGCATCATCGTGTTAGGAAAGGAAACGAATGGACAACGCATTTTTAAAGGCGCTTACCAGATTACCTCTTTAGAAACTTCTGGCTTTCTGATTGATCGATGGATCGCTTAAGCCGGCGCAGAATCCATTGAATCAAGCTCGCGCGTGAGAACGTCTTCACTCAATGAAGTGGAAGTGGACGCGGCCTCGGTTTTTGGTTCTAAATTTGCGAAATTTCGGCTGATATCGTCGGCGATCCTAACCTTATGAATTTCACCTTTACGATTGTAACCAGCTAGCTTTACTTCACCCGCTGTCTCGTCACCTAAGCTGACTCTGTCCTCTGGCGTATCGACAGAAAATTTCTCTGTAAATGACAAATCAGGAGTCACCCGAGTTAAAGCCTCTGACGGTTGATCTTCAAAAACAGTTTTTTGAGTGACTCGTCCCATAGGACGCCCCAACAGTGGAGCCCCCGGTCGTGCCGGTTGCGCTTTCGAGTGATCTATATTCTGAGTGCGCACACTTTTGGGCAGAATTGAACTGATCTTTTCCATCTTTCACCTCCTGTGAAATCGTTTCATTCTGAAACGGACGGCACACATTATCTCGGTGATTTTGAAAGAAAGCTAAAGTGTCGAACTTAATTACTGGACTTTAGTTTAAACTAACAATTAAAAACAAACAGAACGCTTAGTTCTGCTTGTTAGCATCTTCGATAAACTTCTCGGCCTGCGGAGATAACCTCACACCCACCTCGGACAACTGATCACGATTAACTGGCGTTGGCGCCTCGCTCATTAAATCGGTGGCCTTGGCGGTCTTAGGGAATGCGATCACATCACGAATGGCATCGGTTCCACACAGAAGCATGATCAGACGATCCATACCCCACGCAATACCCCCATGCGGAGGTGTTCCGTATTTCAAAGCATCCAAGAAATAGCCAAATTTCAATTTGGTTTCAGCTTCAGACATTCCCAGCACCCGGAACATGGCCTGCTGAATTTCATTTCTGTATATACGAATACTACCACCACCCAATTCGTAACCATTACAAACTAAATCATACGCTTTCGCTAACATTTGACCAAAACGCTTTTCGTTATTGTTAATTAAATCATCAAACGATTCGTCTTTGGGGGATGTGAACGGATGATGCCGAGCCACCCAACGCTTTTCATCCGGTGAGTATTCAAGTAATGGGAAATCGACAACCCATAAAAAGTGGTCTTTTTTACGATCAAGTAAATTAAGTTCGCGACCTAAATGCAAACGCAACGTACTGAGTGTCGCACACGCCGGGTCGTAATCGTCCGCCACGATTAGGCAGGCGTCACCTTTCTGTGATCCCGTCGCCTTGAAAATTCCCTCTAGCACATCTTTGGAAAGAAATTTTGAAATCGGCGTCGATAACTCGCCATTTTCTTCGGATTTGATCCATACCAAACCTTTAGCGCCCGCTTTTTTGGCAATATCAGTTAATTTATCAAACTGCCCACGTGTGTAACTGCCACCCTTAGGCACCGAGATACCACGAACGATCCCGCCACGCGCCACCACTTCGTCAAACACCTTGAACCCGGACGATGTACCAATCACTTTCGCTAGGTCCTTGATTTCCATTCCAAAACTGATATCTGGCTTATCCGATCCAAAACGATCCATCGCCTCTTGAAAACTCATGCGAGGAATTTTATCAATATCGACACCTTTGATTTCTTTCCAAATATATTTCACCATATTTTCATTCATGGTGATGATATCCTCGACATCGATGAACGACATCTCGATATCAATTTGCGAAAACTCAGGCTGACGATCCGCCCGTAAATCTTCATCACGGAAACAACGAGCCAATTGGAAATAACGGTCAAAACCAGATATCATTAACAATTGTTTTAACGTTTGTGGTGATTGAGGAAGAGCATAAAAATGACCCAAATTTACTCGTGACGGAACTAAATAGTCACGCGCGCCCTCGGGTGTCGATTTGTATAAAATGGGGGTCTCGACCTCGATAAAGCCGTTGTCTGACAAATACCGTCGCACCAGTTGCGCCACTTTGTGACGAGTGAACAAATGATTCTGCAGTTTAGGAGATCGCAAGTCCAAGTATCTGTACTTAAGTCGTAGCATTTCATTAACATTCAAATCATCAATTTGAAAAGGGGGCACGGCCGCCTCATTCAAAATTTCACAATTGATCGCATCGATTTCAATTTCACCAGTCTTAAGTTTAGAATTACGCATGCCTTCTGGACGCACCTTAACCGTGCCTTCGACGGCTAAAACATATTCACCACGCAGATCCTTAGCGGATGATGTTTCCGACTTTTTGGGATCAAGTACGACCTGCACAATTCCTTCGCGATCACGTAAATCGATAAAAACTAGACTGCCATGGTCACGGCGATTGGATACCCAACCCATAACGACGACTTTTTGTCCGTCCAAGCTTTTGTCTAGCAATCCACAGTAATGCGTTCTTTTTTTAGATAATACAAATTTCGACGAATGTTCCATCCGGTGTTCCTTCGAGTTAGAATCGAATCTTAATACTGACACATGTCAGTGTTGGGGTCAAAAAGTTGTTCTTTTCCTGCCGTTTCATCTAGAATAGGATTTTCAAGTACTAAGTAAGGAGCTCCGATGCCAAAACTAACCATCGACTATCCCACTAGCCACGGCGTGACAGATACCTATACTAAACTCAAAGATTTTTTCGAAAAGACGGACGAAATCAAAAAATACGACCCTAAAGTTCAGTGCCTATTCAATGATTCCAATCGAACGTGTGATTTGAAAGGCTCGCAGTTCAAAGGTGATTTTAAAGTTGCCGAAGCGGCCCAAGGCAGCCAAGTGACGATCAACATAGACCTGCCATTTCTTTTAAGTCCACTTAAAGGAAAAATTGAAGAGACTCTTCTGAAGATGTTAAAAAAACATGTAGGCTAAATCATGACCCAAGAGAAAAAAACGGCTAAAAAAAAAGCCTCTTCAAAGAAAGAGGTTAAACTGGTTGCTAAAAAAACAACCAAAAAGCATGATTCCGCCGTCAAAACAAAGTCCGTAGCGGCCGAAATCGTTAATGACCATGATTTGAAGCTGAAGGATGTTTCCGATCGTGGTCACGAATCAGAACTGGACTCTGAATCCACAGAAATGTCCCCCCTGGACGTTGCGGCCCAGCGCGCAGAGGCCGCCTACCGTGGCACTGACGACGACTTTGATTATGATACTGAGGTTGAAGAACAAACCGAATTAAGTGAACGAAAAACTAAATCGTCCTCGAAAGCGGTGGCCATTGCGCCATCGCGATTGCCCCAATCCAGTGATCCACTGGTTATCTATCTGAATGAAATTCGCAAATACCCTCTTTTGTCCCGAGAGCGTGAACGTGAGGTTTCCGAGAAATATTTCGAGACCAAAGATCCCGAAGCCGCGCAGTTGTTAGTGCGTAGCAATTTAAGATTCGTTGTTAAAATCGCCGCCGAGTACTCTAAATTTGGGGCCAAACTGATTGATCTGATTCAAGAAGGCAATGTGGGTTTAATGCATGCCGTTCGCGAGTACAATCCCTACAAAGGCGCCCGCTTGATCACATACGCCGTGTGGTGGATTCGTGGATACATACAAGAATACTTGATGCGACAATATTCCATGGTCCGAATCGGCACAACTCAGAATCAACGTAAACTTTTTTATCAATTGCAAAAAGAAAAAAATAATCTGGAAGCTCTTTCCAATGAAAAAAATTTAGCCGAATTGTCCGAACGCTTGGGAATCCCCGAAGATGAAATTAAAATCATGGCGCAGCGTTTGAGTGGTCGTGACATCAGCCTGGATCGCCCCGTCGGGGATGAGGACGCCGGAACAACCTTGGGCTCGTTTCAACAATCACCAAATGAGTCGATGGAAGATACCCTGGCCCGCGAAGAAATGCTTAAACTGTTGCAAAGCAAAGTGTCTGAACTAGAGCCCGATTTGTCGGAAAGAGAAAAAATCATTCTTCACGAACGTCTCTTGAACGATGAACCTCTGACACTGCAAGAGATTGGTGAAAAATACGGAATCACTCGTGAGGCCGTTCGCCAAATGGAAGCTCGACTCATCAAAAAAATTAAAGACAAGTTTGGTGATTTCTAGCACCTAACTGAACAAGTCCTGCGACTATGACCTTTTGTTGACGATCTGACTCTTTTTGAGATTTGTGAAAATCTCAAATGAACCCAAATTTCTTCAAACACCTTTTTGAACCTCGTTTCTGAGGTAAATCCACGTTGGATACAGATCTGACCACACCGCGCTTAAAGCAGGAGAGGCTCCCGAGAGCGATACAGATGTATAACTATCTGCCATCCCTCAGCAAATATAGGCTCTTTGATAAAATGTGACTCTCCATAAATACGCAAAGTCCTTAATATTTGGCGAAGAACTTGCATCCTTTTTATTTAAATCGACCTAGATAGGCTGGTAATGACAGCCGGTAAGGGCATTCAGACAGGAGAAAACTAATGTCATTGGGTCCATTTATTTTAAAAGTGATTTTAGTTTTCCTGATTAACCTTTCAATACAGGTTCCTGTATCGGCATCTCCACGCAAAGCCACTCGTTCATTTCAAACCCCATCCCCTGAAATAGACTATTTGGAATTTAAAGAAAAAATTTTATTAAATCCAAAAGTCAGTACTGTCGCTAAGACCCTGCGCATGTTGCCACAGTCTTATCGCAGCAACTATACACTGATGCACACATCTGGCAGCATCCAACCTGGTACGTTCTTGAATCCTCGAGCAATCCTTTTCGGTGAAACGGGATCGCTTATCATCACCTTCAATGGCGATAAGTCTCAGTATGGTTACAATGCCTTAGAAATTGCCAGCTACGACGAAAACAAAAAAAGAATTTCTTTTCGCAAAATTATTTTTCGTGAAGATTCGGACACAAATCTAGATTGGACGAAAGAAGCGGTGGCGAAACATGAAAGACTGGACGAAAATATAGAAGATGCCGTTGAATATTTTGATCAGCGCATTTTGATTTCTAAGCCAAACCAAATGGTCTGCATGGGATGCCATTCTACGAAAACTTTTTCAATTGCCGAAGAAAAATCAAAACGTCCCGAGGACCGATTGGCTCGCTACAATTGGGCAGCATACGACACTTGGCCCGGAAACTATGGGAAAACTGAGGACGTACTTATAGACGACTCCGAATTTCAAAAGTTCTTAGAAAACCGAAAAACAAACGATCGCTATCAAGCGCTGTATCGACCGCCTTTAGATGACTTCTTTCCATATTCAGACGTTCAACAATCAAGTGAAGAAATCGATTTGAACAAAAATCCCAATTCTCGACTGACCATGTTAGTTGCACTTCGCTATGCGCAGCAATTAGCAAATGTGATTTATAAATCAGATGATTTAAGAAAAAACTATAAAAGCTACATGCAAGCACTTGGGTGTATTGAAAATATAGACACGCTAAACCAGATCATCAAAAAACATGGTCGATTAAGCTTAGAATTTCCACCCATTGCTGAATTCGAACACTCCTACACTTTACCGACTCCTGTTTTAGACTTGGTTAAAAATGACCTTGCTGACCTGCTATTTATTCAACTAGCAATACAAGCTAAAGAGTTGAGGCCAAATATCTATACTTTGCTTCCTAAAACTTCGAACAAAACTGTTCCAATGCCTCTTCAACTCTCTTGGAATTCTAACTATAGATTGCTAGATTTACTGACTAAAAACTTTTGGAATATAGTACCCCTATATCATAGTACCATCACAAAAAAATACGACACAAATTTTCGCACTCAAATTTGTGATGAACTCAGCCGTCGGCCTTAATTAATCTTCGGAATCGCGTTGAAGAATTTTGTCAATGTCCTCTTTCAAGGCGTTGGATTGAAGACTTTCACGAGGGACACTTTTCTTGTCTAAGGTAAAAATCATTTCCTTAATGAACGTAGGGTGAAACTCTTTAGCGATTTTTAGAAGCATATTTTTCTTTAGAAAATACATGTGATGCATGACACTTGAATTTTTTACATAGACATACAGCTTTTTCTGATAGTAACCCACCGGCTCGGAATTTTCAGCGATACCATCACCCATCAACTCTTTCCAACGAGACCATAATTTCCATCGCAGGAAATGTTCGGACAATGGACTCTTGCCATCCTCAAACAAGCTCTGTAGAACCTGGCTACTGACTTTGAATTTTGTTTTGTAATCAAGTTCATCCATCTGTTTGACGAGGGTATAAAGAATTTATGACGGCTTCAAGTAAAAAAGAAATTTATGTTGTAGGTGGTGGTTTAGCGGGCTCAGAATGTACACTTCAATTGGCCTCTAAAAACTACGTTGTACATTTATACGAGATGAAACCCGTCCAATTCTCGGAGGCCCATAAATCCCGGCATTTAGCCGAAATCGTTTGTTCAAACTCGTTTGGCTCGCAATCCGAAGGCAGCGCTCCTCATCAATTGAAATGGGAAGCCGATCGCCTGAACTCGTTCATTTTAAATACCGCTAAACTCAACGCGGTACCGGCAGGACAAGCTCTCAGCGTAGACCGTGAACGATTCGCGGCAGATATGGATCGCTTGGTTCGCTCGCATCCTAATATCATCGTTCACGAAGAAGTCGTAAAAAGCTTGGATCAATTGCCTCGTCCTTTAGTCGTGGCAACGGGACCGTTGACAGCTCCCACATTAGCCGCTTCCCTACAAGAACATTTCGGTGGACAATTTTTGTATTTTTTTGATGCGATTGCGCCCATCATCGATACGGATTCGATCAATATGGACATCTGTTGGAAAGCCGATCGGTATGGCAAAGGATCGGATGATTACATCAATTGTCCTTTCAACAAAGAACAATATTGGAATTTCGTTCGCGAGATCGAAGCAGCCAAAAAAATCGAACCCAAAGATTTTGAAAAAACCAATTTTTTCGAAGGTTGCATGCCGATCGAAACAATGGTCGAGCGTGGTTTACAGACACCCCGCTTTGGTCCCATGAAGCCAGTGGGTTTGCCAAATCCAAAAACTCAGCGTGACGAGTACGCGATCGTGCAACTTCGACAAGACAACAAAGAAGCCACGGCCTATAACATGGTAGGATTTCAAACGCGTATGACCTATTCCGAGCAGGTGCGTGTATTTCGTATGATTCCCGGGTTGGAAAATGCCGAATTTTTAAAACTCGGCAGCATACATCGCAATCTTTTTATCAACACTCCGTCGCTGCTAAACAAAGATCTTTCTAGTCGCAAAGATCCATGGTTATTTTTTGCTGGGCAAATCACCGGAGTCGAAGGTTACTTCGAGTCGACATGCACTGGAATCATGGTCGCCCGTTTCTTGGACGACAAACTGAATCAACGTGCCGTCTCTTATCCTCCACGAGCATCGGCGATGGGTTCGATTTTGGAAGCGATTACAGACGAAACCCGTGCGAAACACTTTCAACCCACAAATATTAATTTTGGATTACTGCCACCGATTGAGGCGGTTTTTAAGGATAAAAAACTTAAGAAGGACGCCCAAATCCAACGCGCACGAAATACGTTCAGCGAGTGGCTTAATCCACAAGCGCCTCAAAACGAAACGTCTTTGTAGGGTTTGATCGGCGAATGAGAAAAAATTTCCATTCGTTGATTCAGATTTAGGTAATGCTTTACCTAGGTCTACCGATACAAAGTCCATGCAGACGACTCGTCGGTTCTCGTTGATCAGTTTAATTCTCTTCATCGGTTCGCATCTGATGCTGATTCCGGTTCTGTCATTTTTCGGTCTACAAACCTTTCCCATCCTGTACGAAAAGGGCTTTGTTTTTGGGTGCCTGTCCGCCGCTCCATTTGCACTTACGGTGATTTTACTACAAGGAACTTTTCTATTTTGTTTTTCCCATGCTTTAAAAAAATGGCCTAAATTTTTCCTACGTAAACCACTATTGGCCCACTGTCTTCCTCTATTGTTTTTATTCACTCACTTTGCCAACTTCTATTTCAATTCCGAAATCTATGCGGACTCATTGATAGAAATCACACCCAATGCATCCGCCGTGTATTGGTTCGTATGGATGTGTATGTCGATGATCTCGATTACGACATGGCAATGGCTCGAAACGGAACTGCTATTTCTAACTCGCCACAAAGTATTCAAAGACTCGATTTCGCAAAACGATCTATTTCAGCTTTGG
Source organism: Pseudobdellovibrionaceae bacterium (assembly GCA_016785955.1). Taxonomy (GTDB): domain Bacteria; phylum Bdellovibrionota; class Bdellovibrionia; order Bdellovibrionales; family Bdellovibrionaceae; genus UBA2316. Next base: position 85,304 of record JAEUWH010000086.1, read on the forward strand.
TTGATTGAACAAAAAAACAAAATCGTCCCCGCCCTTGGAATGGCGTCATTATTCGGTGGCTACTTTGCTTTGATGTTTGTTCAACAAACGTCTTGGGACAATCCTCAGCAAATTCTAGCCAAGCAAAAAGAAAATTTTCTGTACCTTGTGGGCGTGGTCGCAGTCTGGCAAATGGTCATCTATTATTTCGATTTTTATAAGAATCGAGTGCTCTCGCGCGAGGCAGAATCACACTTAAAATGTATTCAGTCGCAAAACTTTAAATTTCGATCCAATACATTTAACTCTGGATTTTTTTCAGTGATCTTCAATGTTATGAACGGTCTTTCCGAAGCATTAGCAAAAAAAGGGCGCCTACTGAAAGGGTTTTCGGCCTTTGTATCTGATTCAACAACGCAAGGACATTCTCCCCAAGACAACCAATCGTATTCAGGTGACTCTAAAAAAGTGGCGATCATGATGACTGAGATTCGAAATTTCACATCGATAGCGGCACTGCTGAAGCCACAAGACGTTGTGGATATGTTGAATATTTACTTTTCGGACATGATCGAGGTCTTTGTAGAAAACGGAATCGTGGTCGACAAGTTTATTGGCGATGGTATTCTGGCCTATGCTATCGACGAAGGTTCTCCACTTGTTTACGAAAATATGCTGAAAACCGCGTTCGATATGCAATTGAAATTGGTTAGCACCAACATGAAACTAAGAAGTAAAAAGTTGCCTAAAATTCAGCTAAGTATCGGCCTACATGAAGGCGCGGTAGTACTAGGAACAATTGGAACAAAAGATAAGTTACAACATACGATCATCGGAGATCCGGTCAACATTACCACTCGCTTGGAAGAACTATGCAAAGAAAAGTACGTTGGGTTAATCGTCAGCACTCACTTCTTAAACAAAGTAAATCCAAAACATCGCTCTAAATTCACCAATTTTGGCTCACAGAAGATTCGCGGACTAGATTTACCAATCGAAATTCAAGGCGCATTAGCCTACGAAACCCGTAAAAACTCGACGGCCGCATAAGGCAAAAAAAAAGCCCTCGAGACGAGGGCTTTTCTAATTCAAATTCTCAGATTTAACTATTATTTACTAAGAATTACTTTACGATTTGAAGAAAGCATCATTGGAGCCTCTTGAGTCATAAAGTTTGCAGGATCTTCAGTAACTTTATCAGAATTCATTCCTACAAAAATTTTGTAACGGTACTTATCGCTCGACAAGATTCCTTTCAAGAAATCATATGGCTGTTGTCCGCGAACTAACATTTTTAATGGACTTACTGCAGACGAATTTGAATCTGTCACGGCAGTATCACCTGCTACCTTCTTATGATCTAACAAGAAGAAATATTCAGTGTGAGCACCTTGGTTTGAAGACTTCAAACAAAAGTACTTGTTCGCAGGCAGTTTAACAGACTTCATACGCTCTCTGTATTTGCTATTCGCAACTACAAGTAAACATTTTGAAGTTGTCGCATTAAACGTAACTGCGATCGGCTGAACCACTACTGATTCAGAAGACGATACGCTGACTCCTTTAAAATCCTTCTCGCCTTTTTCAAAAGATTTACCAGTGTACGCTTTACCACCGGCATCTAAATTCACACCAAAACCAACCTCACCTTTTACCGGAGTGCCTGGAATTGCAAAACCTTGGCTCGCGCCTAAACCAGCATTAGCTTTTGCACCAACCGAAGCATCCAGTCCATAGCCTGTAACTCGACTAGTAGATTGAGATCGCTCGAAAATCGCACTGATATTTAATGTCTCAGTTCTTCCAAACGAAACATCTGTTGGCTGTCCCGTAATATTAACAACAAACTCACGAACGTCTGCACTTAGTACATACTTAGGATTACTCAAACATGCTTTGTACGCTTGGTCAGCACCAGTTGAGCCAGCAAAGAATGCCGCGCAGATCGCTTGTTCTTCAACGCTGGTCACTTCTTGGTTATCACGTAAATTCTCGATCACTTTAGAAAGATCAACAGAAGTCTCTTCTGGTTTCGAAAAAACGCCTTTTTTCGCAGCAAATTTAACTGTAGTATCGCTAATTTCTTTGAAACCATCTGATTCGATAACTTGCTTTGCAGTCAAGTTTTTAACCGGTTTTTGAGCTTTAGCTGTTTCATACTTTTCAACTAATTCACGACCGTTGTTCTCATTTGGAATCAAATAGATATCTAAATCTTTATTAGCAGTAATGCCTTTGACAATACCGTCATAGCTTTGATCCGCAAATAATGCCGGTTGATCTAATGATGTGATCGTTAATAAAACGTTCATTGGACTTGATAAAGCCGCAACGTTCGCGAATTTAACAACTACTGGCACTTCAATTAATCCTGCGTCACCACGCGGACGAGCAGACCATTGAACAGCAGCAACGATATCATTAATACCTGGCTTATCTACTTTGGCAGCCTCTTTCAAGAAAACCAGACTAAACTTAAAGTTACCTCGTTTAATTTTTTCCGAAGTAATATTACCTATATCTTGTCGGATTAAATCCATCGCCAGACTTGTTTTGAACGTATACGGAAACGTCAAATTCAATTTATCGTCAACTTCAACACTTCTGTAATCGATATTTCTGAAATCAAGACGTAAAGACGTGATCTCTGCTTGACGACCAATAGGACTCAACACGCTGTTTGAATCACTGATCTTAACGTAAATATCGTATTCGTAACCAGGAACAGCGCGTGTCTTCATGTCACGACTTAGCATGTAAGTCACGGGACGAGCTTGCGGTTCGTCACCAACACTGCCGTGGCGGTTGAAATCAAATTCATCTTTGTGTGGGTTGACCATGAGCACCAGTTTCTCGGCGCCCGAATGTGATTCCATCGCCTCTAGACTACGACCCATAAATATATTTTTCACTTCAGCATCGGGATCAAACTCAAGTATTTCGTACCATACCAGGCAGCCACGAAGATCCGATACTTTCTCGGCGCGCGCTTCGCCCGCAACAATGTCAAATCGGACATTAGCTACAGAATTTGTCTGCGCATTGTCTTTCAAGCAAGCTTCAAATGAAATTAATTTCTTGTTTTGCTTGCCCTGAGCATTCGCTTCACCCACCGTTGCAAATTTAGCAGACAAAGTATCAACGTAGAACGTTGCGCTTTTTTCGCCATTTGCACCAGTTTTAGTTTTCACTTGAGGTGAATTATTCTCGCTGCAAGAGATTAACAACCCCGCACTTAATAAAAAGCCTACTGCGCTTTTTGCCTTTTTAGAAAAGATCATAGTTAACCTCCACCCCAATGTTATATAGTTCACGATCTGTCATATACGGACTGTCTATGATCTCATCCGCCTTTGTGTAGTTTCCAAAAAAACTCACTTTTTGTTTCACTAACTCTAGACTTAAACCACCCATTTGACCTTTACGATTATTGTATCGATTAGACAAAATGGTGTAGTTCGCAGGTGTAGTATCCGCTTCGATTTCAAACACCGTTAAAGATGGCTTCAGCGCAACATTACCAAAAACCATACGGATATCAAAACGCCCCATAAATCCTTCGTTATTTTCGTCAAACGCGCGATCATTTTTGATTTGAACCGCTTTGAACGTCGTTTTCAAACGAGACGTCCAATCCGTTTCCAAAGCCGCCGCGACTTCAATCCCGCCAAAGCCAATCGCGTACTGCATGTTCTCGCCAATGCCTTGAACCGAACCCACAGAATTACCAGCCGTTAATGAATTAACGGCTTGAGATTTTGGCAAGTTTCCAAATCGGTATTGAGCACCCGCAACTTTTAAAGACGTCTTGATAACTTCCGCTTTGACTTCGCCCATCACTGAATTGGCGAGGAAAAATGGATTCTTATCGTTTTCAACAAGACCCTTTGAAACGCCCGTCGAAGGAACAATTTGGCTGCTTTGCAAAGTCAGCTTAAACATCTCGGACGGAGTGGCTAGTTCCAATTTCTCTTCCGCACCCAAGCTGGTACCAGACGACATCGTCGTATAAATAGGATTAATTTGATACCCGATCACACCCGCTTTTAAATTCGCTTGCTTGATGGGTTTAATATTCATACTTGCATAATCCAAAACCAAAGCGTTGGAACCGCCGCCATCATCAGAAAGATAGTTTTGTCCCGAGCCTTCCCCAAATATACCAACGACACCAATACTGAATGCCAACCAATCCGTGTATTCTGTGTCCACACCGGCTTCAACAAATGTCCAGCCCACTCGCGACTTTAAGTTCTTGTCTTGAATACTACGGCCTAAGGTCGTTACCTTAATCGCCCCACTGAGCTTTTTGTCTTTCTCTTCAGGTTCAACAGGCTTTGCCGTGACCGACGTAACATTGGTGCGAGCAGAAGAGGCCGTCGTAGGCGCCTGCGCCCACAATGATTGTGATGAAAATATCAAGGCGATCGCTATATTCTTTGTAGAACTAACTAAATCCCTCAATGAACGTTTATTTGCCATAATACTCCCCATAACAATTAGTGTGATAGCTCAAAGCGGGTTTTTTTTCTATGAAAATAAATGGATGCAACCGAAACAAATGTCTATAGATTTTCTTTTTGAAAGAATTATTGAAAATGAAAAGAAAATGGACGGTAATAATTTCATTTCAAAAATAAAACTTATTTCTTCCATAAGCCGAAACATGCAAAAAAAATCGCTCGTTAAAATGACTTTTAGTAGCGATTCCTAATTCCAAGCCTTATAAAAATTTGTTTTACAATTCGCTTCTTATATCGATCTGTTAAGGTCTTTCATCGAATCCACACGCGGTATAAAATGTTCCCGACAACGAGCCTCATAGGATTCGGTTGCTCCGACTTCGATTAGAGAATCACCGCCTGCAATTTTTTGTGTGCGACTGGCCGGTGCACCGCAGGTCATGCAAACCGCATGTTGTTTAGTTACATTTTCAGCGATCGCCATCAGCGTCGGCATCGGCTCAAACGCCTGCCCTTTCCAATCCGTATCAAGACCGGCGATAATCACGCGTAGTCCGCGATCTGCTAGATCTTGCACAATATTGACAATCTGTGGACTGAAAAACTGCCCCTCGTCGATTCCAACCACTCGTGTTTTAGGACTCAAATGATCCCAAATTTCTTCGATATCTTTTAGCGGTATGGCATTCACAGTATTCTGATTGTGTGACGTTACTTCTTTTTCTCGATAGCGATTGTCTATGATAGGCTTAAAAACTTGGACTTTTAATTTTGCAAATTCAGCACGACGCACTCGTCTGATAAGTTCTTCAGTTTTTCCGCTAAACATAGAACCCACCACAACTTCGATCCATCCCCTCGTCTGAAAATATGAAAATTCGGACATTATTTTTCCCCTCAAAAACGCTCGAGATTAGTGATAATTCCCTTCAAGATCATGTAATTTTTTTTGACGCGCACATTAAGCCCTGCTTAATTTTGAATAGACGGAACAAATAACGTCATTCGGCTTGAACCCTTTACATCCCTAGGTTAGCAAGCGTTCCTATGCCTTTTTTCCGTACACTATTAATATTGCCTCTCTTCGGACTCATTCATTGTGAAGGTCCACGATATTATTCGGATCGGCAGCTTCAAAAGCTCAACGAATTACCGGCGCTGAAAGTTCTCATTTTAAAACATCCACTGTCTTTTTCGACTAAAGCTCGGAATATAAGCCAAGGCATCGATCATGACCTACTCGTTGATTTCGCTTCCGCGTACGGCAAAAAAATAGAATTCAAATCCTATCGTAACGAAGATGACTTAATTACCGCTTATAAAAATGGCGAAGGTCACGTGGCCGCTGGTCGCTTTCCCCGAGCCTTTGGTGAAAACCATGCCGCGATCTTAGGACCCGACTACGAGTCGGCCTCTTTGTCTGTTTTTTGCCGCAAAAAAATTAATGTCATAAACGACCATGATCTTTCCAACTTGGACATTATCTCGTTTGATAGAAACAAAAATGTTGTTTCGCATCTTGAGCTGGTAAAACAAAATCCCAATGCCCGTATCCAGGTTTGGCTGAACGGCTCCACGGCCCGCGCTTTTTCAGAAATTGATAGTAAAAAAGCGGACTGTTTAATTACTAATAACAAAGAGGGTCTTTTTCATTTGAAAGCCTTTAACACGATCGAATTCAAATATAAGTTGAAAGATCACTTTTCACTGAATTGGCTGATTGCCAGCTCCCAAGCCTATCTTAATCCCCTAATGAGAAGCTGGTTTCAAAAAGCATCTCGTGAAGGGCGTATACAAAAAATTTACGAACAATACCGTATCTATTCTGAAGAGCTGAGCCAAAAAGATATTGAAATTTTTAAACTACGTACCCGTTCTCGATTGCCCGAATATATTTCATTGTTCAAGCAGGCCGGGCTTAAATACGACCTACCCTGGGAGTTAGTGGCTGCCGTCTGCTATCAAGAATCTCATTGGGATGCCTCCGCCCGCAGCTTTACTGGAGTTAAGGGGTTGATGCAAATCACGAAATCAACGGCCGCCGATTTAGGGATTGATGATATCCACGATCCCGAAGAAAATATTCTGGGTGGGGCGCGCTACTTAAAACAACTCATACAATTTTTTCCAAAAGACATTTCATTCAATGATCGCGTTATTTTGGCTCTTGCCGCGTATAATATTGGTATCGGGCATCTTCAAGATGCGTTTAGCCTAACTCAATCATTTGGTAAAAATCCTTACCATTGGAACCAACTGAAAACGGTGCTTCCTAAACTGGCGCAGAACGAGTTTCATCGCAACACTCAATATGGTTATGCTCGTGGCTACGAAACCGTCGAGTACGTCGACAAAACTAAAGCCTACTTCCACTATCTTTTAAGCACTCACTAAGAAAGCATGCACCTGTTGCGACCGTTTATTCTGCCGTTTATTCTACCGTTACCGACTTTGCCAAATTTCTGGGTTGATCGACGTCATAGCCCAAAACCGACGATAAATGATAAGCCATCAACTGAAGCGGAATCACAAACAAGATCGGATTTGTTAACCAGTCAGAGGACGGGATAGGCAGATACATTTTACTGATCCGCTTCAGAGCGTGATCATCCCCCGATCCCAACGAAATGATGTAACCTCCACGCGCCTTAACTTCTTCAATATTACTCACTGTCTTCTCGAAATACGAGTCCCGAGGGGCTACCATAACCACCGCCATACGCTCGTCGATCAGGGCAATCGGCCCATGTTTCATTTCACCAGCCGCGTAGCCCTCGGCATGCAAGTAGGCTAACTCTTTTAGTTTCAAAGCACCTTCCATCGCAATGGGAAAGTTCGTTCCACGTCCCATAAATAAAAAGCCACGAAAATCTTTTAACGAGTTCGCTGCGGCCAGAAAGTATTTATCATACGACAAAACCACTTCCATCTTGCTGGGAACGGATCGCAAGCTCATCACGAAATTTTTTTCTTCGTCAGGACTCAACGTTTTACGAATTTGACCCAGACCCAGCGCAAATACGTTCAGCATCGCGATTGTCGCCGTAAAGGCTTTGGTACTGGCCACACCAATTTCGGGGCCGGCATTCATATACAAATGACCATCCGCAAATCGATCAATCGACGAATTTTTAACGTTACACAATGACAGCGTCGTCGCCCCCCGCTCTTTGGCCAAGCGAATCGCGGCCAAGGTGTCAGCCGTTTCCCCACTTTGCGAGATCGTCATCACTAAAGAGTTTTTTGGTACGACGGGATCACGATATCGAAACTCGCTGGCAATATCGATTTCGACCGGCAATTGCGCGATTTTTTCGATAAAATATTTTGCAATATTGCCGGCATAAAAACTGGTACCGCACGCGATGATGAAAACGCGCTCGATTCCTTGCAAGATACGTTGAGTATTTTCCCAGTCTTTTTCAACATCGATAGAATCACGATGTTCAAAATAATTTTTATCCAAGAACCCGACGCGGTTCAACACCACGCGGTCACCACAAAGATGCGTTTGCACCGCCGTCGCCACCGTTCGGGGTTGCTCATGAATTTCCTTTAGCATAAAATGGGCAAAGCCCTGCTTTTCTGTTAGCTCGGGACTCCAATTCAACGTCACGGACTTACGCTCGATAGGCACTCCATGCGATGAAAATAACTGCACCTTGTCGGCCAGAAGTTTCACAATTTCACGGTCATTTAAATAGATGAACTCTTGAGTGTACTTGATCAATGCTTGAACATCACTAGCGACAAAATTTTCATTTTTACCAAGACCCACCACAAGCGGCGGCCCGTCTTTGAACGCGATCAGCTCGTTTGGGCTCTGTTCGCATAAAACCACTATTGAAAATGCCCCCACCAATTTCGGCAGAACACGCTCGACGGCTGTTTTTAAGTCTTTCACACGCTCGAATTCCTCGGCCACCAGATGCGCCACCAGTTCTGAATCCGTATCCGAAGCAATCTGTGCTCCACGTGCCAAAAGTCCTTCTTTAATTTCATGATAATTTTCGATGATACCATTGTGAACCAAAGTAATCCCATGCACTTTGTGAGGATGAGCGTTGCGCTCGGATGGAACACCATGGGTCGCCCATCGCGTGTGACCAATTCCCACATGACCCGTCCATGTTTCATTTTTAATGCGATCTTCTAAGGCCTGCAGCTTGCCTGTGGCTTTGACCAGCTTCGTATTGCCATCCTGAAGAATGGCTAAACCGGCGCTGTCATAGCCACGATATTCTAGCTTTTTTAATCCTTGCATGATCACATCTTTAGGATTTAACGGCCCTAAATAACCAACGATTCCACACATACTTGTTTCCCTTTATGATTTGGGCTTGTAGTTTTCTTTGATGACTTGTGGTGACCGCGTCACCGCTAGTGCATTGGCCGGAACATTTTTAGTGATCACCGAACCCGCACCAATGGTCGCTCCCGCGCCAATCTCGATCGGCGCGATTAACTGCACATCACTGCCGATAAAGCAATTATCGCCCACTTTGGTTTTATGTTTTGTCTTGTTTGGCAGGTAATTTACAAAAATAGTTCCACACCCAATATTAGTATTGGCCCCAACGTCAGCATCACCGATATAGGCCAAGTGAGCCGCTTTTGTGTGTTTACCCAATTTTGATTTTTTCACTTCCACAAAATTTCCAATATGCACTTCTTCCAGAAGCTCGCTGTCTGGTCGCACCCGTGCATACGGTCCGACGCTGCACTTTGTACGAATGATCGAAGACTCCAAATAACTTCCTGCACGGATTTGCACACTGTCTTCAATCATCGTATCCACGATAAACGCATTAGGTTCAATCATACAAAACTTACCTATCTTCGTATGACCTTTGATATAACTGCCAGGATAAATAACCGTTCCCGGCGCCACCTCAACCGTTTCTTCGATGTATGTATTTCTGGGATCGATAATCAACACACCCGATTCCATCAACTTTTTCATATGAGATTTAAAAACAATCTTGGTCGCTTTCGCCAATTCGATTTGATTGTTCACCCCCATCGAAACATTCTTAGCACCTGTAATCGTTTTCACTTTTTTGCGTTCACTAATCCCCAACGAAATAATATCGGTCAGATAGTATTCTTTTTTTAAGTTTTGATTTTTGATATCGGGAAGTAACAAGTTCAGAATCGCCGCTCGGGTTAAGTAAATTCCCGTATTCACTTCTTTAATTTTTTTTGCCTCGGCGGACGCATCTTTGGCTTCGACAATCGCGTACAACTCTCCACCACTGCGCACGACACGACCAAAATCACCAGGTTCTTTCAAAACCGTGCTGACTAAACCGATGTCCAATTTTTGTTCTTTGAATTCCCGAATAAAACCTTCGATATCACGAGCTTCGATCAATGGATGATCACCATTTAAAATGATAATGTTGCCCTCAATCGTTTCGGGTTGTGCCGAACGAACCGCATCGGCGGTTCCCAATTGCTGTTTCTGCTCGAAAAATGAAACGCCTTCGGTTTCAAGCACGTTCTTCACTAATCCCGCACCATGGCCCACCACGACTCGAATATCGTTAACACCCGCTTTTTTACAGCACGCGATAACCCTTGAAATCATAGGCTTTCCTGCCACGGGATGCAGCACTTTGGGAAGCGACGAATTCATTCGCGTTCCTTTGCCAGCAGCTAAAATAATGGCGGTGAAGGGCAAATCTTTACTTTTGATTTCATCTTTTTCAGTCATGACCCTAAATTATCACTCTTTACTTGATAATCCAGCGATATTTGCGACAATTAACTAAATCTTCGCCAGATAAGTTTTTTCGAAGTGACCCGATAGAGACCCAACTCAGAATCGGTCGACACCGGTTTCACAAAGAAAAACTTATTTGTGGACTTTTTCTCACACGTTAGGAAAATAGAATGACTTATAAGGCGATTGCCTTCGATCTTGACGATACTCTCATTGATACAACCAATGAGCTGATTCCATTTGCGTGTCGCAAAATACACACCTATCTTTTGTCCGAGGGATATCCGGGCACCTTTGAAGAGTTTGATGTTTTGCGAAAAAATTTTGTTAAAACCAAATCACATAAAGAATTTTTTAAAAATTTAGTGTCCACTTTTTCCATTCAGGACTCGTCTCGACGTCCCGACATTATTTCAAATTTGAATCAACTTTTCTACGAACCAACAATCCCTTCCCATCTGACGATGATGCCAGGTGCAGAAGATAATCTGATGTATTTGGGATCGAAATATACTCTGTTCGTAGTCACCGCCGGAGTGGTCGCGGCTCAAAAACGTAAATTGGCCCAATTGCGGATCGAACGTTATGTTAAACATGCTCATGTACTTATTGTTGGCGAGGGGGCCTTCTCGACTAAAAAAACCGCATTTGAAAAAATCCTTCAAGATGAAGACCTAAGACCCCAAGAACTTTTGTCGATCGGCAATCGACTTTCTCAAGAAATTCGCATGGCCAAACAATTGGCCTGTGACACGTGCTATTTCCAACATGGCGAACACGCCGAAGACACGGCTCAAGATCATTTTGAAATACCCGATTTTACCATTCACTCGCACAAGGAATTGATTTCCACATGTCGGCTATAATTCACAAATTCTTATTGGTGGGCCCTTGGCCCAAAAGCCTTGCAGAAATTGGCGCCGTCATCGTGAATGATCTTTATGAGGCCAACTATCAATTTGATCGCTCGCAAATAGATGTATTAGGAATTAATCTGACGGCGGTCTTAGAGAAACGATTCTTTGACCTTTACACTAAATGGAAACAGAACAATCCTCATTTACAAGTCGTTGTGGTCATCCCGTCCGATTTTTCAAAGAAATCGTTGCTGGATCTTCAGTGGAAGTATTCATTCAGTAAGATATTCACGTCCTACAGTGATAAAAATATCGAACAATATTTAAACTTGTCCTTAGAGAAATCCTATCAAGAAAAGCAATTTGAAAACTATCGAAGCCTTCTGGAAGAACAAAGCAAGAAACTGGAAAAATTAAAATACAGCCTGGACGACAAAATAGAAAAACGGACTAAATTTTTGGTCGAGTCTCGACGCAAATTATTTTTGACGAACATTCGGATTGAGTCTTTTCGTAAAGCATTGACGGCGGTCTACCAATCTCACAATTTAGCAGAGTTGGAAAAAAATTTAAATGAAGAACTTTTGCGAACATTTGAAATTCAGTGGATTAAAATTCTCTTCGCCCCTCAGGACGAGCAATTTGTAAAAGAACTCGAGTCCCAATTGCAATACCAACATTTACGCTTTCGTGTTCACAAACAAAACAACGAAATAGGCTCGGTGTTTTTCATGCGCTCGCTGCAAAAACCTTTCGCCAAGGAAGAATCCGAGTTCCTGGCGCGCGTTGCAGAAGCTGTCAGCATCGCCACGGAACGTTTTGAAAATCGTGTAAAGCTGGAACGCATTCATGATTACTGGAAAACTCTTTTTAATGCCATCAAAGACGCCATCATACTGATTGATCCCGAATATAATATCATCCAGACAAATATGGAAAAATTTGACGGCCAAAAAAAATGTCATGAATTTCTATTTGGAAAATCAAGCCCCTGCGAAGGTTGTCGCCTGGGTCAAAAATTTGAAATTCAACATATCAATGAAAGCTTTGAAGTCGCTGGTCAATTGGTGGTTTTGGAGGGACGGCGATATGCCATACATTATTACCGCAATACCACCAAAAAGCACGAGCTGGAGAAAGAACTTTTAGAACTGGCGCCTAAAGCCGAACTTGGAATTTTATCCAGTAGTATCGCACATGAAATCAATAATCCTTTGGGCGGACTGCTTTCTTATACACAATTATTGCTAATGGATACGAACGAATCCTCCCCCATGCATACTGATTTGAAATCAATGGAAATCGCGATCAAAAAGTGCGCGGAAATCGTAAATAATTTATTAGTCAACACTCGCACTTAGTTTGACTTCAAATCGGTCAAACAGCCCCAGGTTCATTGAAAATAGGGCATTTTTAACCCAGACCTCAACTGAAAAACCTATTTCTTAGTCCTGAACGCCAAGGTTTTTACTGGGCCAAGGCCCTTCCTAAGACCCAACACTAGTCAAGATTTTAGAGAATTTTAAAAAAAATAGAGTTGAATTTTTGACAGTACTGTCAATTTTTTATAACATAAATTATGTCACGACAGCAGCCAATGAATGGCCGCTAGATACAGAGCTTGTTTTAAAACAAGTCTCCGGCCTACCAGGAAGGAAGGTTTAATGAAGAATCCAAGAGTGTTGATTCTAGAAGATGACTCTCAACTGCGCACGGTTCTTTCGCGAGCAATTTCAAAACGAAGTTTAGACGTAGTCACCTCTTCGACACTGCACGAAGCCAAAATGTTTGCTCAAAGTGAAGCTCAGTTTGACTTGGCGATTGTTGATATGAGTCTGCCAGATGGGAATGGCCTGGACTTTATGGATATCTTGAAAAGAATGAATCCTTCTATCGAAGTCATTGTTCTGACAGGATTCGCAACGATCGAAACAGCAATCTCGGCAACGCAACGGGGTGCCTATCATTTTATGACAAAACCCGTAAATGTGGACGAACTCCTGGGACTTGTCGATAAAGCGCTCGAACATAAAAAACTTCAAGTAGAAAACAAAATTCTTAAGACGGTAGTCAATAAGAAATACAAATTTGATCAAATCATTGGACGCAGCGAAGGCATCCAAAATATTTTAAACCTCGTCGAAAAGGTGGCGGACTCGGACGCGACCGTTTTAGTGACTGGTCAAAGTGGCACAGGGAAAGAGCTCATTGCCAAAGCGATCCATTTTAATTCATCTCGTTCCAATGGGCCATTCATCGCCATCAACTGCGGCGCAATTCCTTCAGAACTGCTAGAAAGCGAACTGTTTGGACATGTTAAAGGCGCATTTACAGGCGCCATTAGCAATCGCTTAGGACGTTTTGAAATGGCCGACAGTGGCACTTTATTTCTTGATGAAATTGGTGATTTAGACCCTAGCCTGCAAGTCAAAATACTGCGCGCACTGCAAGAGAAATCTTTCGAACCTGTGGGTGGCGTAAAAACGGTACATGTAAACGTTCGAGTGATCGCGGCGACGAACATCAATCTGGAAAAAGCCGTCGAAGAGGGGCGTTTTCGCGAAGATCTATATTACCGATTGAACGTCATTCCAATGCAACTACCAGCTTTACAAGAGCGCAAACCAGATATTCCTTTGCTGCTCAATCATTTCCTTGGTCAGTTTAATAAATTCAAAACAAAGCGTCTAGTCGGCTTCAGTGAGGCTGCGTTAGAAAGCCTAACACAATATCCATGGCCAGGAAATATTCGCGAACTAGAAAATTTAGTAGAACGTTTAAGCATTCTTAAAACCGAAGGCATAGTAGAGATTTCAGACCTTCCCCCTAAATACCAAGTCAAAGTCGAAAAAAAGGAAGACTTTCAATTCGAAGATATTCCCGACAATGGCTTAGATTTCAATTCGGCTGTTGATGCATTCGAAAACAGTCTTATTTTGAAGGCCCTGGAAAAAACCGGCTGGAACCGCAATCAGGCGGCCGCTTTACTCAGGTTAAACCGCACCACACTGGTAGAGAAAATCAAAAAGAAAGGGCTACGTCCCTATGGCGCTGGGCCTCAAATGGAAGTATAAAAGGCACCGCCCGTTCTTTAAAGGGATCTTAAAAAGCCAAAAGCCCAAAGCTTTTGGCTTTTTCTTTTAAGAGCTTCAGAGCCTCAAAAAAAGGGTTCTTTAGGTTGACAGAGTTCCCCAGCGAATCATATTAAATCTAAATTCGTTTACTTTTAAGGAGCCTTTAATGAAACAAACTCAGACGTTTAATGCAGAAATTAAGAAACTTTTAGACCTTATGATCCACTCGCTATACTCTCATAAAGAAATCTTTCTTAGAGAGTTAGTCTCTAATGCCTCGGATGCCCTCGATAAACTACGCTTTGAAACGCTAACCAAGCCTGAACTAACACCTAAAGATCATACGTACCAAATACGCTTAATTCCCAATAAAGAAAATAAAACTCTTAAAATCCAAGACTCTGGGATTGGGATGACCAAGGAAGAAGTGGTCGAGTACATTGGGACAATTGCCCGTTCTGGAACGCAATCTTACCAAAAAATTTCACAGGAATTAAAAGATAGACCAGAATTAATTGGTCAATTTGGTGTTGGTTTCTACTCTTCATTTATGGTCGCAGAAAAAGTGACCCTTCACACTCAAAAAGCGGGCGCAAATAACGGCGTAGTATGGGAATCAAATGGTGATGGCACATATACAATTGATGAGGTCCCCCGCCCAGAAGGCACAGGAACCACAATTACACTTCATTTAAAAACATTCGAGGCCGATGATAACGTAAGTGATTTTACTGATGAGTGGACGCTTAAATCTTTGGTTAAAAAATATTCTGATTTTATTTCTCACCCCATCGTAATGAAAACAAAAAATCAGGACAAAGAAGAAGATCAAACTTTAAATTCGATGAAAGCTCTTTGGCTGCGCTCTGCAAGTGATATTAAACCCGAGGAATACACAGAGTTTTATCATCACCTGTCACATGATTGGAATGATCCTTTAAAAACGGTCCACTATAAAGCGGAAGGCACGATGGAGTTTAACTGCCTACTGTACATTCCGGCTAAAAAGCCTTTCAATTTCCATTCACGTGATACTGACTATGGCTTAAATCTTTATGTTAAACGCGTTTTCATCATGAATGATTGCAAAGATTTAATTCCTCAACACCTACGCTTTGTCAAAGGCCTAGTCGACAGCGCTGATTTATCTTTGAATGTCTCTAGGGAAATTTTGCAGCAAGATCGTCAAGTGCAGTTGATTAAAAAGAACGTCACTCATAAAATCTACACTACACTGAAAGAGCTTCTTACAAATTCACGTAAAGAATACGAAGGATTCTGGAAAGAGTTTGGCTCGACCTTGAAAGAAGGAATCGCGATGGATATGTCGGCTAAAGACAAACTTCAAGATTTGCTGCTTTTCAATAGTTCAATCCAGGAAGGCCCTACGACCTTGGATGAATACATCACGCGCATGAAACCAGAACAAAAGGAAATTTTCTTTATAACTGGCGAAAGTTTGTCGCAAGTTAAGAATACTCCTTATATGGAAAAGCTAAATGAAAAAGGCTTTGAGGTTTTACTATGCGTAGATCCCGTAGATGAATGGGTAATGTCTTCGTTGACAACATACAAAGATAAAAAAATACAATCCATCACTCGTGATGATCTAAATTTAGACTCCGAGGAAGACAAAAAGAAAAAAGAAGAAGAAAATAAATCACTAAAAGAACGTTTCATGCCTTTGATCGAAACCATGAAGTCTTCACTTGCGGAAAACATCAAAGACGTTGTGATCTCTGACCGATTAAGCACATCTGCGGCGGTTTTAGTAAATTCGGCAAATGATCCTTCCGCTAATATGGAACGCATCATGCATCGCATGGGTGGGGATTTACAAGCACCCAAAGTCAAACGTATTTTGGAACTGAACCTGAAACACCCATTGTTCGAAGCAATGATTGCCAAACCTGAAACTGAACAAAAAACTTGGTCCGAAATTCTGTACAATCAAGCTCTGTTAAATGAAGGCTCCGAGTTGCCAGATCCAGGAAAGTTCACAAAACAAATCTCTGACTTAATGGCCAGAGTAAACTAAGGAGTCCATTTTGATTGAAAGCATAGTTAAGCTAAACAAAGAAAATTTTGAAAATACAATTAGTAGTAATAAAATTGTTATGATTGATTTTTGGGCCCCTTGGTGTGGGCCTTGCCGTCAATTTGCGCCAGTTTTCGAAGAATTCGCTTCGAAGAATGCGGATATTACCTTTGCAAAGCTGAATACCGACGAGGAACCCGAAATAGCGGCGTCGTTTGGCATTCAAAGTATTCCTACGGTTGGTATTTTCAAAGAGAAAACCTTAGTTTATCTGGAGCCCGGCATGCTGCCCGCAGAAGGTCTTGAAGACCTCACGACTCAGGTTAAAAAACTGGATATGGAAGAAGTTCGTAAAGAAATTGAAAAGCAAGAAAACGGCGACACGTAGTCGTCTAAAAAAAAGGAGCAATATTGCAACCCATAAAAAGCGATAGTTGCTCTTTTTATTTTATACGTTTTAAGCCAGGCCAAGACGTCCGCCATTCACTGCTGACGTTCTGCCAAGAAAATAGCATTACTGCTGGTTCGATTATCAGTGCCGTTGGCAGTTTAAAAAAAGTAAAAATCCGCAAAGCTCGCAGCGACTCTTTTTATGAGTCATCAGACCCACATGAAATTTTGACTCTCTCCGGCCTAGTGTCTGCGGAAGGAAATCATATACATATCAGTTTGGCTGATCAAAATGCAATCGTATCTGGTGGACATTTGTCTGAAGGGAATCTTGTATACACCACACTAGAAATTGTGATTGCTGTGTTTCCCAATATTCGTTTCGATCGTGAAGTTGATCCGGAAACACAATTTAAGGAACTCGTCATTCGAACAGGGGCCATCGTCTGTAATTAGGGTCTGTCCTCATAAAAGCCTTGGGCGAATAGTAAAATCTGGACGTGCGTCTAAGATACATTTCTAAAATAACAAGTATAATTTCATCTAAAACCACGTCACATGAAAGGAACTGAATGAAGAAACTATTTGTTATCATGCTTCTCTGCTTAACGACCGTATACGGAGTGATTTCTTGCAATAAAAGTAGCGACTCATCTCCGACCGATAATAGTGGTGCGGCCACTACCTATCAAGGAGCCGGCTCCAAATGGTCCATCGCGATCACGGGCGCCAACTTTGTTATCAACAAATATGCCTCTGCAGGCGATACAACTCCGGAAATGACAATTAGTGGAACACTCGAAAAATATGCCAATCAATTTGTGAAACTCACAGTGGCATCAGCATCAGGATCGAACGCGCCGAGCGCAGGTTCTGTGGCTTACGGCTTAGAAGTTCCAGGATATGCTTTCTTCCTGAAACCTATTGGCGGAAACTCTGAACCCATTATCATGGTTCAAAGTGGAACATGTCCCACAACCAGTTTCGATGCTAACTGGATCATCGCCAAAACACGATCGGATTTCACACCCCCAATGACAAGCACTATAGACTTTTTTGGTGGTGCATCTATGAATTTCAATGGCGCTAGCTCATCACTGACCGTGAATCAATATGAACCTATAACTGGTGCAGTTATATCAACTGGAGGTGGCAATGGTAATGGCACTTCCACAATGCCGTTTAACATAGGCAATTGTTCAAATGGGCTATTACGCGTACACGAAAGTGGTAACGACTATTTCGACATGTACTTCACTTCTTCCGGTGGCGCTTTAGTTAAATTTCCAGGAGGCCAAATTATTTTCGTCAGTCCTAAACAAAACTCCGCAGTGACTCAGGCTTCTATCGCCGGAACATACTCGGGCGTCGTATTTAATGACTCTAGTTCAGGCGATTCTGTTTTCCCCGTGAAGCTGTCTATTCCAACTTCGGGTAATTCAAATGGTATTGAAATCACTGATGTCGCCGCAGATACTGTGTCTTCAGATGGTGTCGTGTTTTCCAATATTGCCTCGACAACGGATTCTTCTGCAACCCAACTACCGAGCGGTATGTTTCGCGCGGACTTGAATTCTTCAAGCGCTACAACCAATGGCAAAGTATCTTGCGCATATTCGACCATCTCTTCTACAAAAATTATCGCATGTACCGGGTTCATGAATAATACTGGAGGCGATGCTCGTCGTCCTTTCTTTATCTTGGCTCGATCTCGATAGCACTGTTATTACCAACCTATCTAGGTCGATTTAATTCTTGATCCGCTAACTTGCCTCGCGGCCTTGTTAGCGGATTTTTTTTGCCTAACAAATATGCGATCGGTCCTGCGTAAAAACATCTGCGACATTTTAAAGTTGTGAAATGAATCGGGCCGGGAGTAGATTAAGCCCATTCACCCTTTTACGGCGAGGACTGTATGCAAGCTAAAACAATGGCGGTTTTTAACAAAGACGGAAAATTTCAACCTCACACCATCGAACGACGTGATCCTGGTGCCAACGACGTTGTCGTTAAAATCGAGTACTGCGGAATTTGCCACTCGGATATTCATACCGCTCGCTCTGAATGGGGCCCAGCAGCCTACCCGTGCGTACCGGGTCATGAAATTGTTGGTAAAGTCATCGCGATCGGAAAAAAAGTAAAACGATTCAAAGTGGGAGAACCCGTTGGTGTTGGATGTTTTGTTGACTCATGTGGCAAATGCTCACCCTGTAAAAAAAATGAAGAGCAGTTTTGTGAAGTTAAAACCGTGTTTACATATAACAGCACCGAACTGGATGGAAAAACTCCGACCTATGGCGGGTATGCCTCTCACATCACGGTCAAAGATAAATACGTTTTGAAAATTAAAAAGGGACTACCATTGGATAAAATTGCGCCTCTTCTTTGCGCCGGTATTACAACATACTCACCCTTGAAGCGATACAAAACCAGCAAAGGGAAAAAAATCGGCGTTGTGGGCTTAGGCGGCTTAGGTCACATGGCAGTCAAAATCGCCAAAGCTATGGGTGCCGAAGTCACCGTTTTTAGCACCTCTCCAAGCAAAGAATCTGACGCAAAACGACTAGGTGCTAAGCACTTTAAGGTTACAAAAACTCCTGAAGCATTTACTTCAATGATGGGAAAGTTAGACTTGATCATCGATACAGTTTCAGCTCCTCACAGTTTTACCCCCTATCTTTCCACTCTAAAGCTGGGGGGAACAATGGTATTAGTCGGAGTTTCTCCAGATCCTAACAGTTTAGATGCATTTGGATTAATTGGGGGACGCAAAGTGCTGACTGGATCGCTGATTGGCGGAATCAAAGAGACTCAGGAAATGCTAGACTTTTGTGCGCGCAAGAAAGTCTTTTCTGACATTGAATTAATTAAACCAGAAAAAATCGACGAGGCCTACAACCGTACCGTAGCCGGCGACGTAAAGTACCGCTTCGTCGTAGATCTTAATACGCTTTAAAATATAGACTTAGAATTTTACGTCCTCTATACTTTTTTTACTATTTAAGGAGACCATTATGGCAACAAAGACTCCCGTGAGAGTAGCAGTAACCGGGGCTGCTGGACAAATTGGCTATAGCTTACTTTATCGAATCGCTTCAGGCGAAATGCTTGGAAAAGATCAACCGGTAATTTTACAACTTCTAGAAGTGACTCCAGCCATGCAAGCACTAAAAGGTGTTGCAATGGAGCTAGACGACTGCGCATTTCCGTTGTTAAAAGAAATCATCCAAACTGACGATCCAAAAGTCGCTTTCAAAGATTGTGAAATTGCATTGCTAGTAGGCGCACGCCCTCGCTCGAAAGGCATGGAAAGAAAAGATTTACTTGAAGCGAATGCACAGATCTTTACAATCCAAGGTAAAGCTTTAAATGAAGTGGCGAACAAAAATGTAAAAGTTCTTGTTGTCGGTAATCCGGCAAACACGAATGCGTACATTGCGATGAAATCAGCCCCTAACTTGAATCCTAGAAATTTCACTGCGATGATGAGACTAGATCACAACCGTGCGCTTTCTCAATTGTCTGCAAAAACTAAAGCTGCCGTTGGGGAAATTCAAAAATTAGTTGTTTGGGGAAATCATTCACCGACCATGTACCCAGACTACCGCTTTGCTGAAGCTGGCGGAAAATCGATGAAAGCAATGGTAAACGACGAAACTTGGTACAAGGAAACATTTATCCCCACAGTTGGAAAACGTGGTGCTGCAATCATCGAAGCGCGCGGCCTTTCAAGCGCAGCATCGGCGGCTAATGCAGCGATCGATCACATGCGTGATTGGTGGTTAGGTACTAGTGGTAAATGGGTAACAATGGGTGTACCTTCGGATGGCTCTTATGGCATTCCAGAAGGAATTATCTACGGATACCCTTGCACCTGTGAAAATGGCGATTACAAAATCGTAAAAGGTTTGGAAGTCGATGCGTTCTCTAAAGAAAAAATGGATTTCACATTGAAAGAACTTACTGAAGAACGCGATGGCGTTAAGCATCTTTTAGGTTAATTTTTTTAAGGCCTCTAGGACACACGCCTAGAGGCCTTGTCTCAATACGAGACACAGTTACAACCTAAAAATCTAGCTTATTCATCCTCTCTTAGATTAGCTTCTGCTAGGATCCTTTTTTTATCTTTGGCTTTAAAATATTTTACGGATAAGAAAATCTCTTTCAAACTATCAATGTCTTCCTGAGTGTAATTTCTGGGATTGTGAATATAGGCCTGCAGATCTTCATCAATAGGATAGACACTCATCGGTCTAACAGCACTTAGATAACGAAAGACAAAATTTCTTACTCGCTGTTCACTTCCCCGAGTAATTTTTTTTAGGCACTTCTGAACATAGAGATCAAATTTATCTACCTCAGTGTTTTCTGAATGGTACACATCACTAGCAACCTTAGTAAGGTCAAAAATCTGAACATTTACATCTTCGTAAGCAATTTGCAAATATAAATAAAAATATTCCTCTTGCAGACTACGAGGCTTCGGTAGTTTTTTAGACCAAGCAATTGTTCCGGCACTTAGATAACTTTTAGCATTTTCGATAGTCCATTTTTGTGTTTCTTGAGGTGTACTTTTTGTAACAACGTCGTCATTTATAATTTCTTCCATGTATGCAGAACTTTCGTCAGTTCTCAGGGAACTATCGACATATTCATCTTCGTTTTCTTTTTCCTGTACAACCAAATCATCATTTTCCTTGAATTTTTTTTCTATGCTCTTTCGGGGCCTGACCACAACAACATTTTTTTCCGAACTCGAAGTTGAAATCGACTTAGCTGGGTTGGTAAGGACAACAACTTCTTGAGGTAAGACAGCCAAATCCTGTTTTTTTATCCAAAAATAACTGCCAAGACCGCCAACGAAAAATCCCAAAGCAAGTCCTAGTGCATAGCTAGCTTTACTCATAAAGTTCACCTCAATTTAGTATGAATGGCTTTATTTTAACGTAATTTCGTAAAGCATAAGAAAGAAACGCATCGGATGGCTCAATTTAGCACAAAAGTGCTGTCAAACTTGCAGTGATTAACAACGAACTATCGACAGATACAATGCATGTATAAAATGAGAATGCCCCGGCACGCTCTCTACTTCGCACCAGGGCTGGGTATTATGTATATAACTTGGAGGCCTGCTGAAAAAAGCCAGACCCTAGATTTTTTCTATTTCAGAATTTATCTAACTATTATCTTTTCAATTGGATAATTTCATTTAGTAACTCGTCCGTTGTCGTGATTGTCTTCGCATTAGCCTGGAAACCACGTTGATTTTGAATCATATTTACGAACTCTGTCGCTAAATCCACGGTTGATCGCTCTAAAGATTTTGCATAAATCTTTCCACGTCCTGCATTCCCTGGCGCCCCCATTGATGGCCCACCGGAATCTCGGGACTCTTTCAAACGATTATTACCAACTTTGAATAGTGCTTCTGGATTTTCGAATTTTGCTAAAGCAATCTGAGCCAAATCCGCCGCCTGCCCATTTGAGTAAACTGCGGTCAAGACGCCTTCATCATTAAATGACAACCCAGTGATTGTTCCTGCCGCCGCACCATCTTGATGCCATGAAATTAAGTCTGAACCTTTACCGTACTGTTTAGTTCCGTCTAGACCTTTACCACCACCCTCAATATCATCACCAAAGTTCATTTTAATTTTTTGATTTTGAAGTGCGCCACCCATAAAGTTAAACGATGAGTCCGTAACTTCTTGTTTGTTTAATTTTCCGTCTACAGTAAATTCTAATTTTCCGCTAACGACTTGAGCCAATTTCCCTTCTTCGCCTCCAGTTACCTCTTTACCATCGCAAAGACCTTTATACTCCCATTTACGATCAGCCGTCTTATTGAAGAAGAACTGCACCAAATGCTTATTGCCTTGAGAATCATACATCTCGACACCTGTTGAATAGTGAGATGTTGAATAGGGATCATTTATATCAAATTTCTTAGTGGGTTCCACACGAGAATCCAAGTTTAAATCTAGTTTTAATTCTGTAGAACCTTTTGCTGGAATAAGCGCGCGAGGGAACTTGATATCCGCAAGTTTATTTAAAATATTGCCCTTCTCATCAGTCATGAAGCCTTGCACTTTTTGATTATCATTTGTGACCAAGTAACCTTCGCGATCAAAGTGGAAAGAGCCATCACGAGTAAATGACTCGCCATCACTGCCTTTTACTTTGTAGTAACCATCACCAGAAATCGCTAAGTCCGTCACTTTTTCCGTAGCATCAACATTACCTTGAACCAAAATGGGATTAACCGCACCGATTTTCACCCCACGACCAATTTGATTTCCACCCAAGATCCCTTTTAAATTTTTAGAAATAATATCTTGAAACTCTGCACGTGATGCCTTGAAACCAATAGTGTTGGCATTGGCGATATTATCACCAATAACTCCTAACGCTTCACCTTGCGCTGTTAAACCGGATACACCAGTATAGAGAGAAGAGAGAATACCCATTATGACCTCCATGTCATGTGTTACTCGACCGAATCTTCGGTTCGAGGAATCCAAGCATCCTGCCTGAATTCATATTTTCCCAAGCATACAACTCGAGAGTTTTGGAGGGCCCCCTCAAAGAGGACCAGCCCTGTTTTTATCCCTAAATTCTATTCGAGAATTTAGTTTTTTACCCATTTATCTACTAAGCTAGTTACTATTTACTAACTACTCAGCTAACTACTAATCTATCCACTATCTACCGACCTACCAAAAGCACTACTTTACATCACGATCGTGCTATCGATATTGGTGAACACGTTTTCTTTCAGTGCAGACTGGTCCATCACTGTGACTACGGTTCGATTTTTCACACTCACAATCAAAGCAGAATTATTCATCAAGATCAAAGAGTCCTTACTGCCCTTGCTGGCCGCGCGGTCAACAGCCTCATTCAGTTTGGTCATATCATCTGCTTTGAATGAAATTCCCCTAGACTGCATGCGCTCGATCGCGTGATTCGAGAACTTTATCCCCTTCTCGACTAGGCCCGCATCGTTGGCCACTTTTTTCAAGTCAATCGTCGAAGTTCGATCCAATGTATCTTTAAACGAAGGACCTGTGGACGGAACTGATTTACCTTGACTGACACCAGCGCCAGGAAAACCTGTGCTTTTTATCGCCGTGTCTAAAGTATTCATTTTTTTTACGTCCATACATTTATTTTCACAGATCTACCGAGCGATTTTCAAGTCCAGCAAGAAAAATTTTTTAAATCTAGTCTAAAACGTAAAATAAATTATGGCGGTGGCAAATTTTCACTAGACCGAAGTGCATAAACGGCAAAATTCCACCTATCTATTCAGACTGTCATTACCAGCCTATCTACTCAGAACATCAATTTTTTCTTTTACGGCGCTCGGGGAATATTAAAACATAAGGATGCCGCACAAGAATTTTTCCTGTCCAACGCAATAATTTTACAAATGCCCCTCGAGAAGCATCCGAGGCCGCCAATGCCAACGTAAGTGACAATGAAAAACTGACCAACAAATTACAGACTCCCACCAAAATCAAACCACCAATAGCATCAACAAAATCAAACCAAGTGTATTCAACATGGCTGAGCACCACGGGTAATGCCGATGAAAATGCTCCTGATGCCAAGGTGACATGCCTTGCTTCTAGCGGAATGCCAAGAAATTTCAAAAGTTGAGGCACCAAGCCTAGTAAAAATCCCAGCGAAATATTCGCGGCAAGCGCGTTACTATTTTCACGTATAAACTGCGAAACTCGCAGTGTTCCCTTCTTTCCAAAAAACGCTGAAATTTTAGAGTTATGCTTTATTCGATCCGGTAAATCAGTCACGATACAAAAGTTTTCAAACCATCCGGCAATTAAACTAGACAAAAATAACAATACACCCGTAAAGCATGCAAATAGCAATGTCGGCCCCAGCAAATGGCTTGAAATAAAAACTTGTCGCGCTTCATCTACACTCATGATAGGCGAGCCGAACCATTGAAATGCCATCGAGATAAAAAAACAAACTGGCACTACGGCAGAAATATTTCCCAATACCGCAACGATCTGCGCACGTAAAATATAAAGAATAGCTAGGCCACTTTCCCGTGTCGATGTCGCCAAAGTTTTCGCCAAGAAAGCTGCCGTCGTCGAAGGTTGCTTTGTCGCCAAGGTAAAGCCCGCTAATTGTATCGATAAAAAGCTTAAGGAATAGTTGATTGACTCCGTTAAGCCTTTAATAAATCCAGAGAAGCCAAGAAATGAAAGCACATGCTTAACAAACACCGTCATTGCAGTGATCAAACCACCGCCCAGCGCTGAAAAAAACATGGACCGTATATCCTCACCCGTTTTGGCAATATAATGCTCACCAACCACCGAATTTCCCTGAACCACTCGGCGTGACATTAGCTCTAGATTAGTAGAAAGGAATGCTTTGATACCACGACTTTCATGCACATCCCGCACGAGCTCTGAAAAAAGTAAACGACATGACAATGCCCTGGGAATTTTGGGATCTAATATATTCAACAACAATTTAAAACGTTTGATTCTTTTAAGTTGGATTTGCAAAGTATAAACTGTTTCAATTTCAACACCCATTTTACCAATATTATCTTGGATCTGATGTGTCACATTTTCTAACAGCTGAATTGATTCAGCGATATCCCTAAGATTGACGACTTCTGATTGGCTAGAAAAATCAAACAGAATCCGTTTAGAAATTTTTTCAGCATTTTCCCAATTTACGAAACCACGCTTAAACATTTTATTGGATAACATCAAAGAGCTATTCGCTAATTGGATACTCATTCGCAACAGCGACTGCTGCAAAGCTCCATTTATCATTTTAAAATCGGTCTGATCTCGAAATACCTCGTCGACAAATTCATTAATTGCCATTTCATCAATGGCATCAATCATCACGATTTCATTTTCGGTATCAAAATTATTTTTTAATATTGAAACCAAATCATTCTGAAACAAGCCTTCTGGCAAAATTTTTGTTTGCAAACGATTAATGAAATCTTGGAAAAAGCTAGCTTCCTCGGGAAGCCCCGCGCTGGACAACTGATGGGATGTTATTAAGTCGACTAAAACCTGACGTAAGTTAACTTCGACACCATGTCGCCACTCTGTATTGGCTCTTAACTGGAGAGTTAAGAATTTCAAACGAGTCGTGTAAATACGCTCCCATTTAATCTCTTTTTCATCACCTGAACGCGCTCGCTGGAACCAATGCAACAATCGCGACAACCACTTTGCCCGTCCCTGTTCATCTAAATTAGCGCTTTTTTCCGAGAGTATTGCACTGAGTAGTTCCAAAAATGCCCCATTTTAATTTGAAAAAACTAGATTACTACAAAGATAAAAATTAGACACTTAAAAAAGGAAACTGCGCCACTTGGTGGCGCGTATTCGTGTAAGAAACATTTCGATATTCGGAGTGCCTTTAGAGGCACCGAATCTCGCTCTTGCGTTTCAGGTGCAAACTCAATTTAAAACTAGTCCTAGGCTTGTAACATGGCCGTCGTATGATTAATTTAAAACCTAAGCGTCACTATTCATGCCCCCATTGTCGCAGTTT
>JAEUWH010000009.1 GCA_016785955.1 Pseudobdellovibrionaceae bacterium
GTAAAGATCAGTCATCGTTAGTGAGTTACCAAACTCCCCAGCTAAACTATTTCCGCAGTGGGCAACTGTGTCTGCTTCAAAGTACCCAGGCATCGTGATCTCTCCATCTAACAACTTCAAAGGAATTCTATTTTTAATAAGACTTGCGCGAGTGGCGCTTTTGCCACGTTGTAGAGGGTTTCGATGGCTACGCAACAGGCGATCTATAGTTGATGCGCTCATCTGCAAAAGTAGCAGCTTCACTTCGTCTCTGGCTTCATAAAATGGTAACCAGTCAATAAACGCCACAACCATTTTTTTAGAGCACATCTGACTCATCAATGACCAGAGTTCCTTAAGTGCTTTTAACACATCTTCTCTTTGGTATTTTGATTTTGGCCCAGGACGCTTAATACGTGGAATCATAGATCCATTTAATATCTTTATCGCATGCTTGCGGCTCAGATCGCAGACACGACAAAATTCGTCTAAAATCAGGCCTTTTGATTTTTTAGCACTTTTTCTGTAGCGATACCGGATCTCTTCAAGGTATGCTCTTTTGAACTCGATTGGCATGGTCCCCCTCTTGACTAAGTATTTGATTGTCTTGGTCGACTTCAAATCCTAATCTGGTGTGGGATCTTGACCCATCGGGTTTCCTTCGAACTGGACCTTTATTCTCGTTGAATCATATTATTCACACTGAAAATCTCTCAAATCCATTACGTCAAAGATACTTTCCCTATAGCGCACTCTTTCGGTGTCATTTAATTAGACTCAATTCGGTAGCGGTAAAGTCTTTTAATTGTTCCTGTCAAAA
The DNA here is from genome assembly GCA_016785955.1 of Pseudobdellovibrionaceae bacterium. GTDB lineage: Bacteria > Bdellovibrionota > Bdellovibrionia > Bdellovibrionales > Bdellovibrionaceae > UBA2316. Next base: position 800 of record JAEUWH010000009.1, read on the forward strand.
GTGTCGACAGCTAGGTATCAATCTAATTCGTATGGGCTGGTTTTGATATTGCTGCAAACTCGGTTGCATGTTTAAAATGGGTTTTTCAACTTTTATGGCTGTCGTGTTGTGTACCCTTGTCTCTGGGGCACAATCGGGTTTGCCGTCGTCTGTTAATATCGTTTCGGGTGTGCCGCTCACTCTGCCCACACGGGCCTTGGAAGCTATGGGTATTAAGCCACATGAAAATACTGGTGGTTGGGGCGATGTGATGTCGAACGTGGCGATGGCTTTAGATATTAAAAAACAGTTTCCTGAAATTCAAGTGCGACTGATTGTGGCTCTTAATGATCAGGATTCACGTCCATTCGTAAATAAAGTTCGCGATTTCATTCCTAAAATCATGCTCGACGACCGTGGACAATCGTATTTGGATCCAGACTCCAAAAAGATTCAATATTATAAAGATGTAGAAATTTACTTTGCCTCGGCAGAGGACGGTGTCGCAACTAAAAGTCCCGAGACGCTCACTCCTGCTCAAACAAAAGCCGTGATCGATTCGGTCGCTCATATACCCGAAGCGGACATGGGAATTCAGTATTCCGCTAACAACAGCCCCTATTCCCATCTATTTGTGAAGGCCAAAGAAATGCATTTGTATTTTGAAGAATACTCTCATCAAGCGGAATCTCTGATTTATACATTTTTCCAAAGTGGACGAAAGATGATTAAGCTTCACGCGGGTCCACTTGGGTTTGGTGTCTATGGTTTTGGCTCTAAAGAGGACAGTCGTGGGTCTTTTATAAATAAACGCTATATCCAGAATTGGTTAGATCAAATGGCGGCGACGTATCCATCATTAAAAAAATTTGGGTTAAAGGTGGGGCATTTCGGTTTAGCCTATGGATATGCCGCTGATATTCCTATGATTGAAGATTACGTTCAATCGATAAAAAATCTGTCTTATGAAAAAACACAACCCACCGTGATTGTTTATAAGGGGCAAGGGGCGGTTATTGTGCAAGGGCAGCAAATATTTATACCTTTGGGCGCGCATCCGAAAGAGCTGGCTCATGCGTTAATTGCCGAGTCGACATATTCACCTCTTGTCACTGGCGACGGCTCGCTTTCGTCCGCCCTCGAGACCATGTCGAAAACAAAATCGTTTCTATATGAGGGCGTCGAGTGGAAGCTCAGTGCTATGGGCACACTTTTGGGAAAGGTGTTTTCGATGCATCCCGAGTTGGCAGCAGAGGCACGCGAGGTCATAGTCCCACTCACAAAAGATTTAGGATCGTCTAGGATGTCTCGTGAAGATCGTATTCAAAAAATGCAATCACTGATAGAAAATGTTCAGATTCATACTCAGTGGTATTCCTATTTTGCTAGAAAAAAGCAGGCACTGAATTTAGCCGACAACACGATAAATCTGTTTCAATTTGCTGGCCTGTATGAAGCTTTGCGTTTGGGATTTGAAAAAGGATATACGTTTTCACGCGATTATTTAGAATGGTTAACCGAGCTAGTGAAAACGTTCACTGTCCGGGACGGTTTGCCGATAAAGCGCCTACACGCTGAACTAGGGCATAAAGTTTATGGCAAGTCGGAAAACTTAGTTGAGAAATGGTATGCGCTGTACACTCTTTGGGAGACCGGAGTTTCAGTCCTTGCCGCCGATGTGGCTCGGACCATTGATGAAACAGCTCAATTTATCAATCAAAAAGAGACAGAAGCTAATAGTGAAAATAAAGCGAAAATATTTTCTATACTCGAGCAAGTGAATAGCTCGACAAAATCAAAATACGCAATTTACGATGTGATTCAAAAGGATCGCCGTGCCTACAGAAAATTTAATATTGTTCGTAAAAAGTATAATTTAGCGTCCAGCGAGCCATTTAAGTGGCCTCGCGCTGTAAATGCCTGTCAGAAATTTTACATGCATTAGGTAAGCCCCAGGACTTATCGCAATCTTTTTTTATTCCCGCTCCAAAAACTGGGTGAATAGTAGTCTCGGGATTCCAGATAAAGCCCCATAATACAGCCAGGATCTATCGTGAGTACTACATTTTCAAAAATAAAAATGTCTAATTTCAAGTTGGGGTAGGGGCAGCTTTGATGAATAAATTCATAGTAAAACGAGCGAATTTGAGGCAGCGGGAGAAGTTGATTAAAGCGAAAAGGGCTCTGTGCGGGAAAAATAAGATAACGTCTTTTTGCAGTATCCGTATAGTAAATGGGTGTTGTTAATTTATAGACTGAGGAGACTTCTAGATCACTCCATTCCAGACCGGTACGGGGGAAATATTTTGAACTTCTGTATTCTGGATTTCGACTGGGTGGTAAGGCGGCGGCATTGGCGATGGTCCATTGAGTTCCAAGAATGGTGACTAATATCACAGATAAAAAATGAATCATTTGAATAACCTCGTTGTGTTGAGTCGTTAAGTTCAGCCGATGGCTCGCCCGAGGTTGAGCCACTTTTTAGGTAAGATCAAGGAAACAATTATGGCGACTGCTTTAGATGTAAAAGTGAGGGGGATATCACCTTTTGAACTTTTTTTAGGCAGCAAAATAAAACAAAATCTTGTCAAAAAAAATAGTTGTAATCTGATTCCTCGCGGACTAGTTTGTGCTGGTAACTAAAACCAGTATATGCCGATGATAGGTTGCAACCATGGTTCGGCGTTTCTACCAGGCTCCGTGAAGGCCTGACTACGGGGGGATCGATGTTAAAGCACTCGACGATGTTAATTTTACTTTTGGTCACAGTTCTTGGGGTACCTAACTTTGCATTCACAGCAGGTTTTGTAGGTCCCTTGCAAAAAAACCCATATAATCGACCGCAGGTAATCGCTCGGCAGGCTTCAGGAGCGCTGAGTGTTCGGAATCCTCAGACGGGAATATTTATGTCCCGTTACATTCCGTATTACTCTTCGGCGCTTTATCAAGCGATGAAGACTCGGACGGCCGATACTAATATGCGAACGGTGTTAAGAAGTATTTTGGTTAACTCGCATGTGGCTGAGCCGGGACAGATGGATCGTATTGTGGCGAAATGCGCTCCAGATAATAAAATTTGCTATCAGCACACGCCGCTTGGTTACGAGCGCGCACGATTATTTTTGATGGGTTATTTTTATTTAGTTCAAACGGCGGGTAATCAATACGCCATTAAAGAGGCTTATTGTAATAAACTCTACGGCCCCGAGGAGTTTAGAAGTAAATCACAGATGCCTCGTCCTCAATTTATACCGGATAACACTGTGATTAATGTCGAGCATACATGGCCGCAAAGTCGTTTCACCGGTCAACATCCTACGGACACTCAAAAGTCGGACCTACATCATTTGTATCCCACGGACTCAAAGCTCAATGCGATTCGTGGAAATTATCCATTTGGTGAAGTGGAAACAGATTCATCCGTTTTAAAATGTGGTCAATCACGCTTTGGTCAGAGCCGCACCATTCGAGGTCCTGTGTTTGAGCCGCCTGATGTTCATAAAGGCCATGTCGCGCGGGCGTTGTTTTATTTTGCGGTTCGTTATGATTTAACGATTGATGCGGCCCAAGAGGCCACCCTTAGGTCTTGGCACCAACAGTTTCCCGTGGATTCTGAAGAATTGTTACGCAACGATGAAATTCATAAAGCCCAAGGAAATCGTAACCCGTTTATTGACCACCCTGAATTGGTAGCTTCAATGCGGGATTTCTAGGATCGAAGTCTAGTCTAGTATTTAATATATTTTAAAGAGGGCCTTAATCAGGCTCTTTTTTTTGCCGATTTAACTACGTAAATAATATCGCAGACAGAGGGTTTAAGTAGTTAAAATATGAGTGAAACTCAAATCTCGAAAACACTTTTAATTTTAAAATCTAATGCCAATTCGACAACGGCTGCTGAGCAGTTTTTGCGTAATCGGGAGTGGGTTGTTTTTTCGACCAGTAATTTAAAAGATTTTTTAACTCATATCATTCAAAAAAAACCGAGCTTCGTCATGATCAGTGTGGATCATCCGAATAAAAAAGTTCTGATGATGCCAAAAGTTTTGGCGCAGTCTTTTCCTGTTTGTGTCTTTGCATTTGCAGAAAACTCGTCATCGATTTCGTTTCGAAAATTACAAGATATTCAATGTATGTATCGCATCAATCCGCCAGCCACGGGACCGGCGATTGAGCGTACTGTAAATAAATACCTACGCGATCAAGAGAAAAAATTAAGAGACCAGGAAGAAAAGCCGACGTTGGATGCGAATGGAAAACCAATCGCTAGTTCAGTCGATGGAAAAACCGTAATTCAGCATGGGGGCAGTTTCGCAGAAGGTGCTGGGGCTGAGGTTGGCGGCTGGAATCAGGCGGCTTCCGTTTTTTCTCAGTTGCTAGAGGGAGAAGACATTGGCAAAGGTGGTCCACAGGCCACCGAGGGCAGTGCTGGAAGTGGTGCGGGCGCTGGTGTTATCGTGGCCAAAGGTGACAAAGCGACCGAGGGGAGTGGTGCTTGGGTACCTATGGATCCTGTTGATGGCAAAGCAAATCAAGCCGGTTCTTTCACAGGTTCCAGTGAGGCGAACGGGGCTTCGGCTGGGGTGGCCGGTGCTTTAAATAAAAACACACGCGAAGGCCAAGGCCATTTTGGTCTGGGCGACTATTCTGATTTAGATGCCGATAAGCCTGGTTTGGCCGGCTCGTTGGACTCGTCCTCAGCGGCGGGTTCACTGAGTGGGCCAGGTAAGAAAAACGCACCGACGGGAGCGCTTCCCGGAGCGTCTGGCGAGAATCAAAAGAATGGTCATTTAGGTAAAACTGAATACAAAGAAAATGAATTTGAAGGGGCCAAGTCCTTAGACAAAACCGATCTTGACCCCAAAAGCATTCAAATTGGTAAAAACAAAGATACGCACGCGGGTCCACCGGCAGGGGCCGGGGAAGACCAAAAGGGTGGTCGACTGTCGTCGCCTAAAAAATACGACAAAGAACAAAAAACCATCACGATCTTGGGAAAGAACACGAGTTCCCCGTTGGAGTCGATCATTCTTAAAGGGACCAAGCAGGCCTTGGATGAGACTGTGGACGTCCTAGATGGAGAAGTGAACCAAGAGCTTGAGGATTCTTCGCAGGTGGCCTGCATCGTGGTGGAGTCAGAAAAGTTTAACGGCTATTTGATAGCGGCCTTGGGTAAGAATCGAAAATTTGATGGCAAGTTTATTAAAGCTATTCAAGAGCGTCTTTTTAAATTTTTAAAGGACAATGGCGAAAAGGTTTCCGATAAGGACAACTTGAATCTAAAGATTAAAAAGGTGGAATTCGAGGATTGGGCTTTGGAATATGCCGACTTCTTAAAAAAATCGGTTCATAACGGCGAAGAAATCGCGATGGCATTTTTTCCGGTTACGAACGTGCGTCCCGAGGTGGGCGAATCGGCCGCGTCGACGATGGCGTCCGTGAAACTGAGCGAGCTAGAGGGCGATAAAGTCGTTGAATTCAATATGTACGTTTATCTGCCGTCCAATAAGAAGTATATTTTGTACACTCCTAAAGGTGGCAAATTTTACGGCAATCAAAAAGGTCGACTAGAAGAAAAAGGCGTCAAAGAAGTCCACATGTTGAAGTCAGAAGTGAATGACTTGTCTAAATATAAGGCTCAGAACTATCTGAATAACCTGATTGAAAACTATAAAAAGAAGAAAACCGAGCCGCCCAAAGCCGCTTAGTTTTATATCCAAGCTGTCCAACGAATTTGCCAGCTCACCGCGTTCATTCACTCAGGCAGAGTCGCTACTCTGTAAATCAACGCCGGCGTTCAAACTCAATGAGACAAAGCCGCCACATCAAAGATGAATAGCCTTTGTCAATAAAGCAACGCTGCTAAAATTTTGTATAAAAATTTATAGTCAGAAGAAACAACAACAAGAATACGACGACCAAGCGATGGTTAAGATCTGATAAAAGCATCGGGGCGTTTTAGCAGGCCGATATTAAAAAACAAGAAATTTTTAGAGTTCGGTCTCGAGCTTGACGCATTTTTGTAAATTCTTACCACCGTTGACAAATTCTTAATCCTGAGGCTTTTTAATCGTTCCTAATTAACTTCTAAAAGGTGGACGATCGTATGATGGAATTAAGTAATGCTTCACTGCTGCATTTGCCGGCAATTTCAGGTGTTGTAGGCCTGGTTATCGCTTTGTTCTTTTACTTCAAAGTAAAAGCGCAGCCAGCAGGTAACGAAACAATGAATCGTATTGCAACCTACATTCGTGAGGGTTCGATGGCGTTCTTGGTTCGTGAGTATAAAGTTCTTGGACTTTACTCGGTTGTGGTGGGAGCCGCATTGTTTTTTGCTTTGGGATGGGAATCCTGCGTATTCTTTTTGTTGGGGGCATTTCTATCTTTGCTGGCTGGTTTTTTTGGCATGAAGGCGGCGACTTACGCCAATGTTCGTACGGCTCAAGCCGCTACCACCGGTGTTAAACCAAATGCATTACTTGTGGCTCTGGATGGCGGCGCGGTGATGGGACTTGCGGTTGCAGGTTTGGGGTTGATTGGTTTAGGCGTTCTTTACACTACATTTAAAGATCAACCGTCCGTTGGTACTATCCTTCACTCGTTTGCTGTGGGTGCTTCATCGATCGCTCTTTTTGCGCGTATCGGTGGTGGAATCTATACGAAAGCGGCTGACGTGGGTGCCGATATCGCGGGCAAAGTGATTCAAGGTATTCCTGAGGATGATCCGCGCAATCCTGGTGTTATTGCCGATAACGTGGGTGATAATGTGGGTGACGTGGCCGGTATGGGAGCTGACATTTACGAATCGATGGTGGCGGCTATTGTTTCTACGATGGCGATTGCTTTTACGATCCCAACAGCATCATTGATGAACTTGGTGCCTGGTGGGGATGAAGCTTCAATCAGAAATGCAGCGATTGTATTGCCTTTGATCCTTTCAGCTATTGGTTTAATTATTTCTATCGTCGTTATTTTTATCACACGTGCGTGTCGCGCGATGTTTGCTCCGGCGGCGATTTTACGTTTTGCTCTTTTAGTTCCCCCGATCTTGTTAACACTAGCGAGTGCGATCTTGATGCCGATGTGGAATGTTTCTCAAGGTGTCACTATTGCGTTGGCAGCGGGTTCTATTGGTGGGGCTTTAATTGGTTTAGTGACGGATTACTACACATCGATGGGTCCGGTTAAAAAAATTGCGGAAGCATCGATGACGGGTCCGGCAACGAACGTTATTCGTGGTTTAGCGGTCGGTATGGAATCAGTGGCCATCCCTACAATCATCGTCGTCATTGCGGCTGGGGTATCGAATCATTACTTAGGTCTTTATGGTATCGCCATGGCGGCTGTGGGTATGTTGGCGGGTACGGCTGTTGTTATGACCGTGGATGCATACGGCCCAATCGCAGACAATGCGGGTGGTATTGCTGAGATGGGTGGATTAGGTAAAGACGTTCGCGCGATCACAGACGAATTAGACGCGGTTGGAAATACAACGGCAGCGATCGGTAAGGGTTTTGCGATTGGTTCTGCGATATTGACAGTTGTCGCGTTATTCAGTGCTTTCAATATGGAAGTGAACCACACGCGTGCGACGGCGGGTTTAGCACCGATGTCGTTAGATTTAACTTCGGCGGGTGTTTTGATTGGTTTATTACTGGGCGCGATTTTGCCATTCCTAGTGGGTGCAACAACAATGACTGCGGTTGGTAAAGCCGCTGGTGATATCGTTGAAGAAATTCGTCGTCAGTTTAAAGAAATTCCAGGTTTATTAGAAGGCAAGGCAGAACCTCAGCCATCTAAAATCGTGGATATCGCAACGCTTGCGGCGCTTAAGCAAATGATTCTTCCGGGGATGATTGCGGTGCTGGCTCCGGTTCTTTGTGGATTTCTAATGGGTCCTCAAGCTCTGGCGGGTTTATTGGCAGGTGCTTTGGCTGTTGGCGCGACCATGTCCTTGTACATGGCGAACGCGGGTGGAGCGTGGGATAATGCTAAGAAATTTATCGAAAAAGGCGGAATGCCTGGTCATCCGAAGGGGTCTGATCTGCACAAGGCTGCTGTCGTAGGCGACACAGTTGGCGATCCGTTCAAAGATACCTCTGGTCCTGGTATCGCGATCTTGATCAAAGTTATGGGCGTTGTGTCCTTGTTGATTGCGCAGCTTGTGGCAACCATCGGTGGCTAGTAGAATCACAGATATCTGGGATATTTGAATGTCTGGATATCTGTATCTGAATATCTCTGGGATATATCTGGGATATCTTAAGGGTTTACTCTCCTGACGATAGATCTACTTTAAATTCTAAAAATATTTGATATTTAAAAACATTCGATACTTATCGATAAACAAAGACGGCGACTAAAACTCGCCGTTTTTATTTATTTGGTTCGACGGTTTGGGGGGCTTTGCCAAACTCGTAGAACAGTAGATTGACGTTGAGTCCGCTGCCGTCGGCGGTTAAGTCACGCCACTTGGATTTTGAAAAGTTGTAGGTCACGTTGATTTGATGGCGCACGCCAAATGAGAAACCAAATAGAATATTGTCCGAGGTTCCAGAGGAACGAGGAATTTGGTACGAGGCGCTGGGGTAGTCGCCGTCATGAGAGGCGGACTGATTAACCGAAGCGTCGATTTGGAATTGTTGGTGAGCGACACCCGAATAAATATAAAAATTGCGGCTGATTGTTTTACCGATCGAGATGCCGGCGCTGACGCCTTGGAAGTGACTTTCCGCGTTCCATGGGTATCCACCCTCGCCAAAGAGACGACGCTGATTTCCGGACAAATTGACTTCGGTGAAAATAACGTGACTGTATATCGCCAAATCAAAGGGGTGTTGCTGGATTTTTTCGTAGGTATTTCCTAGCAATTGATACTTGGCCATTCCGATCAATTGTCCCGATAGGTTGGTGGATAGAATGGGAAAGCCAGATATCCCCAGCTCTAGGTGGTCCGAAAACGGCTTTCTGATGCCGAAATCCCACGTGCGGCCGGTCACCATTTCTGGATTTTGACGAACTACTAGGGGGCGGTCCGCGACGTCATCGGCAATTCTAAAGTTTTGGGCCGGCAGCAGGCCGTAGTTTACGCGAGTGTTGTCTTTTGGCGCTTGGGTGCTGGAGGCGTTTTGCGGAGGTTCGACGATGGCCACGGGCGCTGTTGAGTACAGCGTTGTACATGCTGTTAAAAAGGGAAGAGTCATTCCGGCTAGGAGGATGAGTGCTCGGTGAAATGTCATTTTTCACCTCGTTTTAGGCAGGTGTAATTTAAAACATATTTTTTCTCGTAGGTGGTAATCCATAGCAAGGGCAAAACCCCTAATAGACCGACATAGGGTGTGGTAAATAGGGTGATGAAAAAAGCTTCGGGATGAAATTCGTCGGTTTTGTAAACGGTGTAGCGTTGTGTTTGGCAGCCGTCTTTTTCGACAATCAAATTAGTTTTAGCGTAAAATGGTCGACCGTCACGAAAACCCAAAGATCCTTTGGCTTCGTCATTTTTTCCTTCACGTGAGATGAGAGCATCTTTATCGGTCGTTTCAACAGTCGTAACCGATGCGCAGGCACATTGAAGGATAATCAAAGCACTTAATGATAATTTTAGGAAAACATATTTCATAAATTTTAACCAGCCGAGGTGATGGTGGCGCGATCAATTTCGACCTGTGTGATAATCGTCTGGATGACAGCATCGATCTTTTTTTGAAAATCCTTTTGCGCGGGGATTTCTGTGTAACTGAGGTGTTTCGACCACAGAGTCTGCAATTTGATTTCGGCCTCAAGGCTTTCTTCAAATGTATGGAAACGTAGACTGTCTTTTTTTCCAAAGTTGTCTTGATCAGGAAGGCGTGGAAAAATGACGTGATCGTATCGACTCAGTTCGTACTCGTAATCTAAATGAAACGTCCTAAAGAAGTGATCCATGCCATGCGGCCAGAAGACCGCGCCATCGATGGCGCCGCGATCAAGTATAACATGAGTCAGTGTCGGGGAATGGTTTTGTTGAATCGAATACTCCAAAGTTTTTTGCAGCGACAGAACGGCTTTCTGGAAATCAAAAATGTGAGCTGGCTCGGTAGGAATAGGAAAACCCGCGCTCAGAAGAATACGCGCTGTTTCGGGTACGACAAGGATGTTCGGCAAGTTTAAATCTGTCAGGTATTGTGCAATAGAGCTTTTTCCGGAAGACGGTGCGCCCGTGATCACAATTTTTTTAATTTTTTTAGCCGCAATCATAAAATTCCTTTGGATCTCTGGCGAGAGTTTAATAAATGTCCTATTAAATCCTATTGAAAAAATGTGCCACAATGTCATGGCCTATAAAGAGGCTCAGCATAAGTCATAGGATAATAGTCAGACGGGTGTCTTATTTCGAGACGGTCTGTGCCAGTTTGAACCATCTCCAGTTTTAAGCGGTGTGGCCATACGCAAATATGATACTTTTAAATGTTTCATTAGTGCATCACACTTAGATAGCAATCAGAATAAGACTCCGATAAAACCCATTCCGAATTTGCATTTTCACGAGTGTAGATATCTATTCGCGCCATGTGGGGTTCGCCGTCGCTGTATCTTTTAGTGAAGGTAGCGCTCACGCGTGCCGATTTTGCAGTTCCACGATAGGTGTACAGAGTTCCATTGTCGGCTACAAACCCTTCGTACTGTCGCGTTCCCCACAGGGCGGCAAACGGATTTGCATCGGGATTAATTTTTTTAAGTTCCGTAAAAAATCCAAATTTAGCATAGTCGCTGACCTGAATTCCTACATTTGGTGGACTATTTTCCAGCCGCACCGTTTGACTAAACACCGCTTTTGCCTGAGGCCCTACTTCAAAATCCAACGAAGTGTAAGTCACAATATTTTTGTTTTGAGGATGATTGTGAGTTGCGCAACCGGCGCGATTTACAATCCATCCCCAGCTGGGACCCGCTGCTAAAAACAAGATCATAACATAAACAAGTTTCATAATTATCTCCTTTGATGAAAAGAGAATAAAGCTCCAAACCTAAAAACTCACTCTTTAACGATGCCAGCGCAAATACCCCTGCAAAAAAGTTAAGCCTACGAAAAGATGACGAAAATACATATACGTAGGCTCACTTTCAACAAAAGGTATTTACATTGTAAATAACAAATTCCGTCTAGCCGTCTAGAAAATCATTATCTACACCATCTGTCTGTCTGGCCCTATCTATCTAGGAGACTATTTACATGTGTACTTATTAGACAGGAGTGAATTTACACAGATCGGGTTATACTCTATGTCTGATGAAAATAACTCTTGCTATCTTAATGTTCTCCATAGTGACGTTAGCCAACGTAGCCAACGTAGCCAACGTAGCCAACGTAGCCAACGTAGCCAACGTTCTGAAATATAATTCTTTCGAATCATCAGCGCATTTTACGGTCCACTTCAATTCACCAGAAACCTCGGTTGCAGAAGCCAAAGCGATCACGGTGGCAGCGGAAGCCGAATATGAAAATTTGGTCAGTTTTTTAGGAAACGAGCGATCACCCAAAGAAATTACTATTTTTCTGGAAGGCCCGGCTTTCAATTCAAAAACAAAAGTATTCAGTTATCCCAGTGCTGATAAAAAAGGCCAAGTACATCTGTATCGATTCCCCGGAGAAGCCTTTGCCTACTCCGAAGCGATAGCTCATGAATTAGTTCACGTTTTTAGAACAATAACTTGGCCTGCTAAATCAGGTCAAAGCGACGTACCTGGTTTCGGTTTCATAGAAGAAGGTTTTGCTGAATTCGTGTCTATCCAAACGGCTCCAAAATTCAAAGGCTTCGTACGATATGGATTCCCACTAGAAATCGTCGTCGGTTTTCTAATCGAAGACCAAAAAGAAATCCCTCTTGGGATTCTGTTTGACCGGCATGAACTTAATCCAAAATGCGTCGCTCAAGCCTATCCGCTGCGCGCTTCATTCTTTCAATATTTATTTGAGACTTACGGGCAAGAAAAGGTTTTTCAACTAGCCTACTATGAAAAAACAATAAGCAAAGATCTATTCAGTGACATCTTCACAAAGTCATTTGATTCCTTACTTGTTGAATGGAGACGCTATGCCTTGGAGAAATACAACAATTACCCAGAGAACAAAAAATTGAAGAAAGCCTATTTAGAAACCACCCCAATAAGTCGTTTCCAATTCTGTAAAGTCGGAACAGATTGGTAAAATTAAAAATACATTCACGTTCAACCGTTAAAATTGGTAGCAGTTAAGAGTTACTTGTATAGAAGCTTTCCTGCGACGCTTTTGGCTCCTGCAGGAGCTAATGTTTATGGCGTCTACAACAAGCCTCTCATAATATTTAGTCATCAGAATAAAATGTATATACATCGGCGTGAATAGTAGCCGGCGAAACTTAGTTTTAAAATATATCCGAAATCTTTTTAAATCGACCTAGATAGGTTGGTCATGACAAGATAAGTTGGTCATGGCAAACGACAATCAATGGCAAGATTTCGAGCCAGCATGCCTACTGATTTAAATTTGGATTTTGATTGGCCACGGATCGGTAGGGAATCTTTGATATTTTTTGAAAGATATCTTTTTCTATACTTATCTGAAGTGTCGAAATTGTTATCCAAAATGAAAATAGGAACAAAATCAAAGATTCTGTGCGCACGGATGTAAACTCATTGGCATTTCGGTGGCATTTAGAAATTTTAAAAAAGAAAACAACAGAAACGATCATCGGGACTATGGCAATAGCTGCGACAAATATCAATATGAATATAGACTTTGAAATTTTTAAAGCACAATCGGTAGCGCATTTGTCTGTGAAAAAATATTCGGTTTTGAGAAATGTACTCAAAGCCAAATTTTGCAATTCAGGTATGAAAATTACAATAATGCCAAGTAAAAATAAAACCGTTATCGAGGGCGAATACTTATAAAAACGAAGGAGGTGATTTTGAATCAGCATTTTTTTTAAGTTCAAGAGACTAAGAGGGGGCGATGGTTCGACATCTAATTTAGCTTCTCCTCCAGATGGTAATTGTGTGGTAATAAAATTTCCAAAAAAATCGGGTCTAGAAAAAGTGATAAAGTAGATGTCCTTAGAGTCACTTCGTTTTTGAATCTTGGTTATTTCATTGTCGTTGAAAAAGAGAGGAGATTTACGAAATACATTTTTTAAACTATAAAACGGAATTGTCATAAACCAATTCAAGGACTCAGCACGAGTTTTTGGTTTGAAAATAATGGCCATATGAAATTGTGTGCGAAAAATCGAAAAAACTCAAATTTACCGCCACGCAAATCTCACAATGAAACAGGCGCGACAGATAAAATTATATAAACCCACGATTTCCTATACTGGGCCGCTAGTGTTCTTACCAACTGTCATCACCAGCTATCTTGTCGTTACCAATCTATCTAGGTCGATTGAGTGACTACGGTAATTTGACCTTTAGCATGAGTCGTCATGTTAACCGTTTAGCTTTGAGCAGATTTAGTATTAATTAATCTGAATTCTGGGCAAACTTGTCTTGATACTGTGGCGAAATTTACGTTATATTTGACCCATGCGGTTTTTAACAAAAAAAACTTCGATTCGAAATGGATTTTCGCTCCTAGAAATATTGGTAGCACTGGGTCTTGTTACTCTTATTTTAGGGGTGGTGGGCTCAACAACATTTAGTTTTTTTAAAGGCTTGGCTCGTGTCTCGGCAGAAATAGACGGCAAAGATTTTATCGTGGTCCTCACAAAATATATACAGTCGCAGCAAGGGTGCCAAAATAGTTTACTCAATTTGCCGGTGCCTTCGGCGACAGAGCAGAATTTGACCATCAAAGGATTTGAAGGCTATGGAAATACGACGGCAGATATTCGAGCCGGCTTTCAAGTCTCACCACGTTTAAGTATCGAGAACATGACTATTAAAAACAAAGGCTTTCCCGCAGCAATATCGATTAAGAACGGAGTTCGTTTTCATCGAACGATTGCGCAAATTAAAATTACTATGAGGACGTCGGTTGCCAGTGGCAGCATACCGCTTCGGGATTACATTATTGAAGTGCCGGTTTTGCAAAAAGCCAGTCCATTGTCAGGACAAATCGATGCGTGTAGTGTTGAGATGTCTATCGAGGACGCGTGTGTAATGGCTGGTGGGACTTTCACTCCGCCCACGACCTGTGCGCCCGCAGTCGCGTGCGAATTTAAAGGGACGGCTTATGGATGTTGGCCTCACACCGCCTGTCCGAACACCAACTATCCATCGACGACTCGACACACATTCAGTGCCGCTGCGGAAGTGACAACGCCGCCCAGTTCCATGTGCCCGTCAGGCGGAGTTCCGACGTCATCAGGAAATGTAAGTTATAGTTTTTTAGCGGCACCGTGTGATAAGTATGGAGTGTGTACGAACTATCCAAATCAAGCGTACTTTTATATTTGCTTGAAATGTAACTAAATAAGGGGATCATGAGAGCAAAGGGTTTTTCACTGGTAGAAATTATAGCGGCACTGGGAATTTTATCCGTCGTGTTGGTGGCCATCTCATGGATTGTTGCCAACGTGGGTAAGTCTCAAATTTTTATTTCTGAAAAAGCCGTCGCGACTGAATTTATTTCGGGTATTTCCAAACATCTAAATAGCCAGGCGGGATGCACATCCAGTATTGTGAATCTTAGCCTTCCGACATCGACGTTTACGAATGTGACGATTGATAATTATATAGGCTATGGAGCTGCGTCGCCAATGTCGTTAACCAATGGTGTTCAATTAAGTAGTAAACTCAGAGTTGAATCTATCGAGATTCGAGACAAGGGGATTGCCCCTTATGATACCACGGTCAATGGAGTCAGTTACCGCCGATTGATGGCTCAAATTAAAATCAGTATGAGCGTCAACATGGATCCTGGATCTACCCCGATCGAGAGAATTATCGAGATTCCTGTTTTAACACGGCTAACTCCGTCGGCCTCGGGTACGATTGATATGTGTGGTTTAGAAGCATCGACAGGAGAAATTTGCACGGCGATGGGTGGAACCGCGGGTCCTGATACGTGTACGCCAACCAGTGTTTGTCATTTCAAGGGAGTGGCGTATGGATGTTGGCCCTACACGGATTGCGTGGGCGCATCGTTTCCCTCGGCGACACATTTTACACTGGCGTCGGAAGCTCAATCTGTAAATCCTCCGAATTCGATTTGCACACGGGGAGGTGTGCCGACATCAACAGGTCAAGGCTCGTACACATTCATCAGTGGGCCTTGTGATAAATACGGTAATTGCACGACGTACCCTAACACAACCTATTTTTACATATGTCTCCAATGCAGTTAAATCGAAATGGTTCCGCTCTTCCGGCTATTCTAATGGTCGCTGCAATTTTAGCGGTGAGTTCTGTTGGGCTTTTAGATTTAATGAGGAATTTGGACACATCGGCGGGAAATCAAGTGCGCGAGGAACGTCTTCAGAATATGGTCAAGACTTTGGCTTCGACGATGGAGGACGTCATTGATTGCACACGTATTTTGGGTGGTAATGCATTTAATGTCTCGATACCGGCGAACGAACAGGCGGTTGTGTTAAAGACATCATATGGGACAGATCCGATAGTTCCTGCAAATTATATTCAGCCGGGGAAAAATTTTGGAAACGGTTTAGTTTTATCGAATGTAACGATCCGTGCAATTTCCACTGTCAATGCCGATATGCGATTTGCCTATTCTGCGACACCGATTGGATCGGCAGCAGAAACCATCATGACCAAGTACTTAGCCGAGATTAAATTTTATCCGAGTGGTATGAATTGGAATGCTGAAAAGTCTGACCGAAAAATTAAGCTTTTTATCAAAGTATTAAATGCCACAAATCAGATTTGGTCGTGTCATGGAACAACGTCGCCAGCGGAAGCCTGTGAAATCGTTCTGGGCGGAACATATAATCCGTACATGCCAGACGCGTTGGCCGAGTACCGTTGCAATCCTGATCGAACATGCTTTGTGCTTAAGGGACCCAGCAATGGATTGCACATAACGACGACATGTCCTGTACCAGGATTGTATCAGGCTCAGGAGATCGGCAGTATGTCTGGCGTGACCCACTACCTATGCAATTGGTGCAATATATATCGTTAGTTGATGGAGTGAACGGATGACAAGATCGCAAACAACAGTTAACTTGGCTTCCTTGATAGTGGCTTTTGCCAGCATGGTGTACGAGTTAGGTCTGGCTCAGATTTTATCGGCGCTTCTGGGTGGGACTTCGCTGAGGTACGCGGTAACTATTGGTTTATTTACAGCGACGTTAGGGATAGGGGCATTGACATTTGATGCATTGAAAGACCGATATCCAAGTGAAGTCATGTTTCCTTTTTTTCAAAATTTGTTAGCGTGGGTGGGGCTTTTAAGTCCTTTCTTTTTGATCGAATTGAAATCGGAGCATTGGGTTTTAAATCATTTGCCAATCATAGTGATTGGTTTTTTGTCAGGTATCGAGCTTCCTCTGCTGATGAATATTTCTTCGGAAAAGAAACGAAATCTGGTTCTAGCGTATGATTATGTGGGTATGTTCGCGGCGACACTTTTTTTCCCGTTAATTTTATTACCCCGAGTCGGTGTCATCAGCACGGTCCTGGTCGCAACCGTGTTGAATGCGGCTATTGGGCTGTTCTTTATGAAAGAGCAGCGCTTTGGTTTTATTAAAAGTGCATTATTGGTGGTTTTATTGTTGTCAATTTTAGCCTTGATTAATCAAGAGAGTGTATTACGCTATGCCTCACAAGCTTTTATTTAAGACGATTGTGATTTTGGTTTCCTTCTGTGGAATTTCATATCAATTTTTGATTAACCGAGTGCTCATTCAATTTTCGCAAAATGAAATTTTAAATCAAAGTGTGACACTCGGTTTTTATTTGCTAGCGATGGGAATCG
This sequence comes from Pseudobdellovibrionaceae bacterium, assembly GCA_016785955.1. GTDB lineage: Bacteria > Bdellovibrionota > Bdellovibrionia > Bdellovibrionales > Bdellovibrionaceae > UBA2316. The sequence goes on from JAEUWH010000009.1 coordinate 17,676, forward strand.
GTGCGGCTGCGGCAGATCGTGTTTTTAAAAACAAGAATGCGCAAACCGTGTATCTACTGGAAATTGGTATTTCTATTTTGGGTATGGTCTTGGTTCCGCTGATATACAGCCTTCATATTTTTATTAATATTTTTATCGCCAATAAAACACTGGGCTTATTTTACGGCCCTCAAGCGGTATTCACGATGCAAATTTTTACGGTGATCGTTGGATTAATAACAGGTTTTGAGTTGCCATTGTTGATGTCCATTGGTCAAAACAGTGTACGCTTTAAAGCTTCTAATGCCAGTATTTTGGCATTCAGTTATTTTGGCAGCTTGGCCGGGGCGTTATACAGTGCGGGTATTTTTTTGCCGAGTCTAGATTTTTTATCACAAGGCGTGTTGATTGGGTTGATGACATTACTAGCGGCAACATTGGTCGCAGTGATGGCGATCGATCAGATTAAAAAAATATATTGTTTATTGGTTTTGATTCCTATTGCCTTGTCGTCTTTTGTCATTCAGGTGACTCCAAAGCTGGAGCAATTATTTTTAAAAAACTACTACATGAATATGAAGGTTTTTGAAATATCACCAAACAGTTTTGAAACGGTATTAAAATTTTTTAGTACGGTCGACGATGTCGAAAGGTATATGACCCCGTATCAAGTTGTAGATATCACGCCACGGGATTTCATGACTAGATCGGGAAAGAACAGTAATTTTATTTTTTTTCTGAATAACCAGGTCCAATTCGGCGGTGATGAGTATTTGCGCTATCACGAGACGATGGTTCATGGAGCCATTAATTTGACGGGTAAAATACCGAAGAATGTTTTGGTTTTAGGGGGCGGAGATGGTTTGATTTTAACCGAATTACGTCGTGTATTGGGTGTAGAGTCGATTATCCAGGTGGAACTGGACCCGCATATCATAGAATTAGCTACGTATCATCCGATCTTTAAAGCGATTAATCAATCAGTGTATCAGGACGGAAAGGCAAAAGTGTATTATCAAGATGCATTTTCCTATATTCGAAAGACACAGGAAAAATTCGATGCGGTCTTTATCGATTTTCCGTTTCCGACCAGTTACGACTTGTCTAAACTGTACAGCGTAGAGTTTTATAGATCCCTGAGAAAGGTTCTCAATGATGATGCATACTTTGTCTTCGACGCGCCGGTATTTGATAAAACTGAGTACCGTCCTAAACCCAAAGATATCTTCGCCAGCACGTTGCGTGCCTCAGGATTTCAAAACATTTCCGCATTTGGGTTGGCTGAAAGTTTTTATATCGTCTCGTTAGGAAAAAAGTCTTTGCAGTTTGACTATGATCGTCTGCCGCCATGGATGAGTAACCAAACAATCATTAATCTTGCCGTATTGAATGAATCTTTAGATGAAGCGGAGGTCTCGGAGGCATATGTTAATTCCATATTTAAACCTCAGAAATTTGTTTTTAAATAGATTTTTTGTCTTAGTGATTGTGATTTTTATTTTTTTTCAACCACAAGTCGGTAAGGCCATGTTGATCGCATCAACCCATGAGCGACCTGGACCAGGATATTATAAGGCGGTGCTCACGCGCCTGTATACTTGGTACAACAAAGAGTATTTTGATTTTGACAAACGATTCAGTAGTCGTGAATCAAAACTTGTTCACTCTGTGATCGAGGACATTGATAAAACATCGCAATATCTTGATCCTAAGACCGGGTTGCCTCGATTCCGTTTGGCCATGGATCTTGTCGGTGACAAAGTGTCTTATGGTAATCTTTGGATTTCGTTTCCCTCGGTGCCGATTGGTTTGAAGAAGCACGTCGACGAAGTGCTAAAAAGTTGGAAGATTGCTGATATCGGTCAGATCTATGGTATTGAGTGGTCATTTGAAAATGATGAAGTGAGCCTATTTTCTTTAGTAAAAGGTGGCTTGCAGCAAGATGTGTATAAAAATAAAAAACAGATAGAGTCCTATGCTTGGCAGCGCCTGGAGCATGTGCAGTTAGAGGGAAATGAAATTTTTGCTTTAGGCATTCAGGAGGTTTGGGAGGTTAAATCGGAAAAGAAATCAAGAAAATACATAGGCACGGACATGTTCCCTAGTAAAGAATTTAACGAAGTCATTAAGTCTCCGTTAGTCAAAATATCTAAAGAATTTGGATTAAGACCGCAGTTTATTTTGTTTCAAGATCGGGATCATTTTAGGATTTACTATCAATGAATCGTTGGGTGTTGGTTTTACTCTCGGTTGCGGCCAGTTCGATGGTCTATCAATTTTTGGTGATCACGGCGCTGACGTATATTTTGGGTGATGGACTCGTGTTATTTTGTGTATTTACGGGCGTATTTATGAGTGCGATGGGGCTGGGGGCGTATTTGGCAGGTGAATGCCGTAAGACGCATGAGTTTTTTGTACGATCACAATTGGTGCTGGCGGTTTCGGGTTTTGCCATTTTGCCCGTAATTTTTAGTTTGTATTCGGTGATCATGGCCCGTCATTTTCAATCCGGCGGCGAGAGTGCCTGGTTGATGTCAGTGGTGATGTGGCCAATTGGATTAGCTGCGGAAATTTTATTTGGTACGTTGCTAGGCATGCAGTTGCCTCTACTTCAACAAATTACGAAGGACGGTGTTCGTAAAGACATGACTTTGTCAAAATTTTTGGCTCTGGATTACGTGGGTAGTTTTCTTGGTGCCGCCGCGTTTCCTTTGATCTTGTTTCCTATGCTGGGCATGTTTCGAACAGCATTTGCCGCCGCGTTGTTGAATACAATTATGGCGGGGGTGTCGGTGTTTGGCAATGAACGCGGTAAAGTTAAGTATTTTGTTTTCCTGGCGGCTTTGTCCGCGGGAATCGTTTTTTCGTTTTTTCATTCTTCAGAATTAGAAACGTTTTTTGATGCGATTGTTTATGGATAAAATTAGGTCACGAGATTCTTTTATTTTGATTTTTATCTTCGCAGCCAGTGCCTTGGTTTACGAAATGGTTTTGGCATCGACCTTGGTTTTCCTGTTCGGAGATTCCATTTTTTATTTTTCACTGACCATCGCATTTTTCATCCTGTTCATGGGACTGGGGTCATCGGTCAGCACGTGGCTAAGTGCGCGTCCGATGCCGGCGTTGTTCACGGCGGAACTTGTAACATCGCTGGTCGGAGGATTGAGCAGTTTATTGGTGTTGTGGGTGGCGGCGGAAACTAAAGACGGCTTTGTTACTTGGATCGTCTCGCTGCTTCTGACTTTTTTAATTGGATTTGCGGCCGGCGTAGAGATTCCACTTTTATACAAGCTCACCCAAAAGGATTCGTTCTCAAAATTTGGAACGTTTTTGATGTATGACTACCTGGGTGCGTTGTGTGGGGCGGTTTTATTTTCTATCGTGTTATTACCTCGTCTGGATTTAATTGGTTCGGCGGTTTTGGTGGGCGCGGTCAATATTTTTGTCCTGCTGGTTTTTGTTTTTCGATATCGTGAACTGTTTTCTAAATCTATAATCTGGTTGGGGAGTGTAATTCTGTCTTTAGCTTTAAATGTTGTGATCTTTAGTCAGCATAATCAGCTGCAGGCAAAAATTGATGACAAGATTTTTCAACTCTCGCCGCGGACGCAAACACTGTATTCGTTTCGTACATCTTACCAAAAGGTCATGATCTCGCTGACTCCGTCAGAAGATATCGAGCAACAACATAGGCAAAAAGTAATTGCCCAGTCCAGTGTGCCTCCGACGACACCTTGGATCTCGGTCTATTTGAATAATTTCACGCAATCGTTTGCTCCCCTGGGTGCTGATACTGATTTTTACCACCACGCGTTTGTTCATCCCGCGATGGTTTTGGCTGATGAACGCAAGCGGGTATTGGTCTTGGGCGGTGGTGATGGTCTGCCAGGAAAAGAGATCATTAAATATCCCGAGGTCGAAAATATTGTGACGGTGGATCTGGATGAACAATGGGTCACGTTTGCTAAAAATAACGAAGATATGCGCAGGCACAATTTTGATTCTCTTGGTGATCCACGTGTTCAACTTGTGATCAACGATGCGTTTCAATGGGTGCGCATGTCTAAGCAGATTTTTGATGTGATTTTTGTCGATTTTCCGGAGGGTGTCGATTTTCCTTTGGCTCGAAGCTATAGTTTGCAGTTCTTAAAAGATCTCAAGCGTATTATCAGTGATGATGGCGTCATTTCATTTCAGACAGACTCATTCAACAATGCTTTGTACTGGTCCGTGGTAAAAACGTTGCAAGAGGCTGGATTTCATATAATTCCGCATCGGTCTTTAGAGTTTGGTCATGAAAGTTATGGATTTATTCTGGCTTCAAAAAAACACAAAAGTCTGAAAGATTTTGATGCGCGTGTGGCCCAGCGGTCTTTTATTAATAAGAAGATGTTATTTTCGGTATTTATGATGAATGAAATGCGAGACGAGCGTTTTGTTAAAAACAAAACAGCTGGATTGATGATCAATACTTTTTTTCATCCCATTTTCTTATATTACTATCGTACGTCTCAGCCATGGGGAATTTTTATCGGGAATAATTAGGGCCTTTCCTTGTTTCTTCGCGACGGCTAGGCAGATGAGGACAGGACCCAAGCTGATTAGAAAAAAAATTTAACACGGAATACGATTTGCTTAAGCATGCGTAGACTGAGTTCTGTTAAAGGTAACAGGGAAAACGCGACACAAAACGACAATCCTGGGCTGCGCGCCAGCGAGGGGTTAAGTAAATAAATGAGGCCCGATATTAAAATGAAATGAAAAAAGTAAGCGATGCCGAAATTAATATTGATTTCAAGTCGTGAAACAAATCGAACGATGCACTTTTTTTTAAGCCATTCATTCACAGCTTTTAGAAAGCAAATTCGAATAACAAAAAGAATTCCAAACATGTGAGCTAAAAATGCGATGGGTTCTTGCCTCATGGCATCGCACGAGAAATGAGCGCCGATGCGCATAGAATAATAAGCTCCCCAGTAAAGGGGTGTCCAAATCAGCAGTGGAATCCAAACATAAAACTCATTCCAACTAAACTGACGGAGGCGAGCGGCATGCAGTTTGGCCAAGCAGCCGATACCGTAGCCGAAAAAGACGAGTCCGATCCAAGGCAGAACTGGCCAATCGGAAAGATCGTGGTGACAGTCACCGATTAAAATATGACGAGTATAAAGTGGCAAATTTTGAAGCGACGGAAATGTCCAGAAAGGAAAGGCGAGCAACGTTAGACCCAGCAAAGGTAGAACCCACGGTTGTTTCGGAAAAATACGTACGATGAAAAAACAGCCGGCAAGCCCAAGGGCAATCAATGGAAAAATATCCCAAGCAAAAAAGAAGCTATCGGGGGTGGCATCGAAATAACATGATAAAACCCATAGCACCAGCATGATGGGAACTAAACGAAGTGCCTTTTCATGGTTGGTGGCCGTGATCGCAATCAAGAGAGTCGTCATCAGCAAAATTGTTTGCCCGCTAAATGAAAGCGCGCGTGCATAAGCCTCAAACCAATACCAAATCGTCGAGGTTTCACGATAAGGTGAAAAAACTAAAGGTATGTGCCAAAGACTGTATACAAAGTGATGACTGGCGATCGTAAAGAAACTCAGCGTACGAATAAGATCTAAACCAAAAATACGTTCAGAGTTGAAATTGTGATGAGTTACTTGGCTTGAATAGTCCACAAAACGTCTTCGAAAACTTCCACATTTTTTTGCGCAAGTTTATTTGGTGCTTTGAAAATGACCAGATCAGAGCCGCGATTGTCGAAACGTTTAAGAAGCGCGACAACAACGGTATTTTGCGAGGATTTTAAATTCCAAACTTTGGCATTGGTGTAGCCTGTCCCGGGCCATGCATCGGAACTCTCGGGATGTTCTAACATCTTTTCATCAATATCCATTTTTAATGCGTCCGAGGCTTCTTCCATCAGAAATTTTTTAACGCTGCTCATGGAAACGGTGCCTTTTTGGCTGATCACGGCTAGAAGCAAATCCTTTTCGGTATCATGACCCATAATCGCGGTGGTGTCGGCGTCATTGTGTCCATCCAGCATTTTATAAACCATTCGATCAAATCCGCGAGGAAGTTGCACTTTGGAATTTTTTTGAAATTGGTGAACGGCCGCATTCGAAGCTTCGACCACCGCAGTTGGTAAAGGCGTCGGCACGTTCGGCTGCACTTTTTGCGGTTGGAGCGATGGCGGCGAGACTGCATGAGATGGAGTGTTTCCAATAAAACCACCCGGCTGGGAGGGTATTGTAGAGTTATCATTACCCTCAGAAGCTTGTGTCTCGGTGGGGGTTTTGGGGATGGCTAAATTGGGCAATGTGGTTTGGCTTGTGGGTCGACGGAAAAAGAAAATAGCAAGAATAATGACGAGAGCGACACCAGCTATGATTTGAGTGTTTTTGTTCATGACATAGACCCTATTCGATGCGTAAGCATACACACCTATTTAGATTTTAGGAGGCTAGGAAAGTGAAAGCAAGAGTTTTTAGGACAAGAACTGTGCGAATGTATCTTTATGTATTAATAAATTAGAAACAGATGAAAAAGATTTACGTCGTAGGGGAGAGATTTTAGACTAGATCGTAATGGAAATTCAAAACTCGGCGGATCGTGTTGTTACATGGCGCGCGCTTTTATCTGTGTATATTGTGATCCCATTGATGGCGTTCGTGATGGCAGTGGATTTCTTTTTTTTAAATCGACAATTGAGTCGAGCACTGCCCGCGGATCCAGAAGATTGGGTAGCATTCCGTTTGCTATTCGTTTTGCCACACATTTTCGTTGGCAATTTCATCATGGCAGATCGTGGTTACCTGAATCACTACAAACCGATACGCTATATTTCCGTTATTTTATTTTCGCTTCTTTTGTATCCTGCGTTTCGCTACACGGTGGGCGTTATTTATTTTTGGGTGCTGTTTGATATTTGGACTATTTGGCACGGCTGTGGTCAGCAAATCGGTTTGAACCGAATGTTGGTGAAAAGAAATAGGGGGTTTTATAAAATATGGACTGTCGCCTATTTTTTTGTGATCTTGGTGGTTTATAGCCAAATGTATGTGTCGGTCGATTTTTTCAAAATGAACGAGTTGCGTATAGACGAACTCAGTAAATCTATATTGGTGGGTTTAGGTCTGCTTTTATTTGGTTCCAGTTTTTTATTTTCATCGTCAGACGTAAAGTGGTCACATTCGATCAGTATGGCCAATGGCTCATTGCCAGCGTTTGGTTGTATTGCGCTGTACTTAAATTACCCTCTATTTGCTATTATCGCTTTTCGCGTGGTTCATGATGTGACCGCGCTTTATATTTATTGGGTTCATGATGTAAACCGCAATCAGCAGGCATCGCACAATTGGTTTCACAAGTTATCGTCCTATTTGCCGATACCTGCGACTTTTAGAATGCTAGTGATTGCATTTAGTGCTGCGGCGATTGTATCAATTTATCAGGATAGAAACTGGGTCGTTCAGTATGTGGCAATTAGTTTTTCATTGTTTCACTACATAGTTGAGACATTCATCTGGCGTCGGGAAAGTTTGCATCGGCAGTACGTGCCTTTTGTTTCGTAAGAATTTCTGCATGTTACAGAACGCACAGAAATTTCAGAAAAACCTTCCAATCTGTAGGCATTGCTTTACAGTTAAGGTTGGCGTGCATGGCAACACTTAACCAGGAAAGGTCAGCGGATTGGCGAAGAGTCATTTTGTCGAGGCCCTAGAGCGAATCAACCACGCGGTCGACCGTGGGGATTTGACTTTACGGGATATTTTTATTTTGCTTGGTGAAAAAGGTCATTTAATCCTGATTTTGTTTTTGAGTGTGCCTTTCTTGCAACCTGTACCTTTGTTGGGGCTATCGACTCCTCTAGGGACTTTGATTGTCATCGTCGGTTATTATTTTTTAGTCGAAAAGCCCCCCTGGCTGCCACGGCGGTTTGAAAACTTGGTCGTGTCGAAATCTATTTTGCACAAGACCATTGAGCTTATTTTAAAGATCTGGCGAATCCTGGAAAAAATCTTAAAACCTCGTTGGCCTCGTCTTCATGATGCGCGGTTCTTTCGGATCACAAATTTTGTGGTCGTGGCGGTTTCTGCGTTTTTACTGGCGTTGCCATTGCCCATACCATTCTCGAACACAGTCCCAACATTTTGTATCGTGTTAAATACCATAGGACAGCTAGAGGAGGATGGATTCGTTATATTTGCCAGTTTTATAGCCTTTTTCTTTTGTTCCCTCTTTTTTGCCGGTCTAGGGGCCGGGGTATATTTTGGTGTCGAGTATTTCGATAAACTGATTCCTCTTTTAAATTTTTGACTTATACTGGGGCTATCACCTCTCACGCCAATTGGTTTGGATTCATGGGACACGATTTCTACAAAGATCAAAAATTTGGTAAGTCATTGAAACTGAGTTTGATTGATGGACTGCTGTATTCCATTATGGTCGGTGCGGGCGAGTCCTATTTGCCGGCTTATGCGCTGAGTTTGGGGTACAGCGAAGTGGCGGCCGGGGTGTTGACCAGCTTGCCGTTAATTACCGGGGCGTTCCTGCAATTGTTTACGCCGGCGCTGGTGCAGAAGACAAAAAAACCAAAACGCTGGATGGTTCTATCGGCCGCTTTGCAAGCGATGATTTTTTTACCATTGATTTATTTTGAAACCCATCATCGACCAAATTTTTGGATTTTGATTTTGATCTTCACCCTCTATTGGACCAGTGGATTTTCGATTAATCCGTATTGGACCCATTGGATGAATCATTTGGTCCCCGATGCGATCAAGAATCAATATTTTTCACTCCGATCGCGGGTGGCACAGATTGGGGTTTTGATTGGACTTGTGGGCGGTGGGTTGTCACTGCATTACAAAGTTGAAATTGGTCCGTTTTCGGGAGTCTTTACTTTTTTGTTTTTGCTCGCCTTTGTCTGTCGGATCATTTCTAGTTTTGTCCTCAGTCAGAAAGAGTACGTGGTGGATTGGGATAGCACGGTCACGAAAGAACAAGTTTCATTCCGAGACTACTATAATTTTATCATGTCGGGTAGTGAGGCGAGCCGATTTATCCTGAGTCTTTTTCCGTTTTATGCATGTGTGTATATTTCATCACCTTTTGTGGCTCCGTTTTTTCTATCGCACGTGAAGCTGGATTATTCGGACTATATGGGAGCCTTGATCGCATTGTTGTTCGGTAAGATACTGGGTGCGCTGTTTTTAGAGCGAATCGGCAAGACGTGGGACTCCAAGCAGATATTCTTTTGGGGCGTCTTTCTGATCTCGCCGGGACCGATGTTTTGGGGGCTATCAAAAAACTATCTATTCATTTTAGGACTACAATTCGTCAGTGGTTTTGCCTGGGCATTTTACGAAGTGGGCACGCAGTTGTTGTTGTTTAAAAATCAAAATATCAAAAATCGAATTTCATTCGTATCATTGTATAATTTTGTGATGTCTGTGGCCGTGATCCTGGGAACGTTTATCGGGGCCAGTTTTATTAGAAACTTTTCCCCGACCTACCAGAATTTTATTACATTATTTCTACTGGGGGGATTTCTTAGAGTTGTATTCAGCGCCAATTTACTTCGTAAAGTCATGCTCAGAGAAACTCGCATGACGGATGAACAGGCTCGTTAGTTACGCGACGAGATTTTGACCAACGACTGCAGAGGACTAAGCTGAGCGAGCATGGCAGCAAATAAGTATACAGTGGTGTTGGTGGTGGTTTTTTTGAAAGAGAAAAATCTAGCGAATTAAAATGATTTTGCGATGAACGCTCGATGAAGAGCTTTGTCGGTGTACGTATCAACAGAGTTTAAAAGATCTTCCGGCGGATACCCTGAGGAAATTAAAATCCCTTGCACGGTTTTCGCTGTCTCGTCGACCTGGATGCGAACCCGCCAAGTTCGGTAGGCCAGCAGGGTTTGGTCGTCCAAAAAATAAAGACGTTTCTTTTTTGAATCCAGCGGTTCGTATTCCATCTGATTCACGACAAAACCGCGCAATTGGGTGAGACCTTGTTCTTCGAGAAATTTTAGCTGTCGCAAGGCTAATTCGCTCCAAGAAAATGTGTATTTCTCGTTCATCGAATTTTCTAGCCAGCCTCGGCGTGCCTCTGGGTGGGCGTCGACATGAGGAATATAGGGCTTGATGTCTAAGATAGGTGTGGCGTTCAATAAATCGGAAGGCCCCACAGTCAGCCTGAGTCCCTCGATCGAGCGAAGCTCTAGGACACTCATGCCGATTGGATTTGGTCGATAGGGCGAGCGGGTGGAAAAAACTCCGCGCTTGATATGACTCCCGCGTGGAGGAAGTACCATGGGATGCCACTGTGTATTTTTGTGAAAGTGAAACACAATCCAAATATGACTAAACCCATCCAGGTCTCGCAATGCCTCATGAAACTGAAAGCCCTCGTGCAATTGTATGACGCCAGCGGTGTCGATCAAAAGTGGATTCGGTTGTCGGGGTGCTTCGTTGGGATGTTCTAACGAGCTATGGAAATAGCCAATGGGTTGAAAGTTCAAATTATCCATTTGTGCCTGGGAGCATTGAGGCTGATGCCAGACGAGTTTTGTGCTCTGTGAATTGTTTGGCAAATTCATAAATAAAAATACTGGCGGCATTGGCTACGTTGAGCGAGTTCTTAATTCCTTGTAAAGGCACCTTGCGTGTTTCATGGCAGGACTCGATCACTTGGGGATCCATACCAAAACGTTCGTTGCCAAAAATAAAAACAGTTTTTTTATCAAATGCAAACGGCTTTTCCAAATCCATGGCATGACTGGTGGTCTCGGCCGCGATGACGTAATATCCTTGTGATTTTAAATCATGAACCAGATCCAAACACTTGGGATGCGTTTCCCAACAGACGTAGTCATGACTGCCCAACGTGGTTTTCTGTGTTTTAGGGTTCGAGGGATCTGGCGAGTATCCAGCTAAAATAATTTTCTCGATGTTAAAGGCTTCGCTCGTACGAAATACCGATCCGACATTGAAACTGCTGCGAATGTTGTCTAGAACGATGACCAGCGGGATAGGATTTTTTTTCTTTTCAATTTTATGTGCTTCATTGTTTTCATCTTTGTTGAAGATGATAAAGTCTTCGTCTTTGAGGTTTTTATTCAAGTACCGTTCAATAGGAACGATCCAGTATAAAAAGTCGCGCAGGGGCATGTCTTTTTTTAAATGCAAATGAATGGAGTATATCTTAAAAAGTTCAACATCCTTGTGATCTTTAAATACCTTCAGGGCTTCGATCAGCTGATCAAAAAGAGGTGTCTCAAATCCCGTGTGTGGATGGCTCTTCTCGATTTGCAAGAAGAGCTCATGAATCCGTTCGATTTTTCGGTTCATTATTTAATTTTCTGTCCTGGTTTTGCGCCCGAGTCCGGGCTAAGAATAAACAAATCAGTTCCACCGGCACCCGCCGCAAGAACCATCCCTTCAGACATACCAAATTTCATTTTACGTGGTTCAAGGTTGGCCACGATCACCGTCAATCGGCCTTTCAAATCTTCTGGTTTGTATGCCGAACGAATCCCCGCAATGATCTGTCGAGTTTCTTCACCCAGACTGACTTTTAGACGCAATAATTTATCCGCCTCGGGAATGATCTCGGCATCGATGATTTGCGCGACTCGCAAATCGACCTTCATAAAATCGTCGATTGAAATTTTACCGTTGTTTTCAGCAGTAGGCTTTGTTTCCACTTGCGTGACTCCTTGAGTTCCTGTTTTTGCTTTTGCTTTTAAAGCCGACAATTTTTCCGCAACGCTTTTTGCCTCGTCCATCATGGATTTAATATTTTTAGGATCTATGCGAGTCATTAAATGTTGGTAGGGCTGAATGGTTTTACCTTGGATCAAGGTGTGTACTGATTTAAACTCGGTGTAATTTTTTTCGCCGAATAAGTGAGCGACTTTTTCACTGAACGCCGGCAGTACGGGCGTTAGATAAATGGAAATAATCCGAAATAAATTCAGCGTGGTTGTTAACACCTGCTGTGTCAGGGCCGGGTCGGTCGTGACCAATTTCCACGGCGCGTGGTCGTCAAAGTATTTATTGGCTTTGTCGGTGATTAATCGCACTTCGTTTGTGACTTTGAAATAATCCCGATCTGCATAAAATTTTTCGATAGACTCGCACGCGGCCTGGGCCTCTTTCAGGATTTTAAGGCCGGTCTCTTCGGGTTCGGTCATCTGGGAATCGAAATTCTTATTCAACATCTGCGCACCACGCGAACCCAGATTTGTAATCTTGCCGACTAGATCCGAGTTCACTTTGCCCTGGAAGTCCTCTAGATTAAAATCCATGTCTTCAACTTTGGCGTTTAGTTTGGTGGCCAAATAGTAGCGAGCGTACTCGGGCGCCAGATGATTCAAGTAGGTGCGAATGGAAATAAAATTCCCGCGTGATTTGCTCATGCGCTCGCCGTTCAAGGTGATAAATCCATGCGCATGCACGGCGGTCGGAGTGCGAAAATCAGCACTTTTTAAAAGTGCGGGCCAGAATAAGGTGTGGAAATAGGTAATGTCTTTGCCAATGAAATGATAGACTTCGGCTTTGTCTTCGGTGCGCCAATAGTCATCAAAGGATTTGCCATTTAATGCGCACCATTTTTTTGTCGAAGAGATATATCCCATTGGGGCGTCCACCCAGACATAGAAAAATTTGCTATTGTTGGTGTCGGGAATGGGAAAACCAAAGTAAGGTGCATCACGCGAGATATCCCAATCTCGAAGTGGCTCATGGGTGAACCACTCCATCATTTTGGCACTGACCTCGGCTTGGGTATGATTCGGTAGCCACTGAATGAGATAGTCTTTGAAATCATTCAATTTGAAAAAATAATGATCCGAAGATTTTTTTACGGGCGTTGTTCCACATAAATAACAGTGAGGGTTTTTCATTTCGCCCGGGGTGTAGGTGGCGCTGCACACTTCACACGAGTCACCATACTGGTCTAAAGCTTCGCAGTTAGGGCAGGTGCCTTTTACAAAACGATCGGGCAGAAACATTTTGTCGTGGGGACAATATAGCTGCTCGATAGGGCGAACGGCAATATGACCTTTGGCTTTCATTTTATGGTAAAACTCTTCGCAGAGTTCTTTGTTCTCGGGAGAATTTGTTGAATAGTAAATATCGTGATGGATCAAAAGATCTTTAAAATCTTTTTCATGCTCTTGATGGGCTCGTCCAATGAGCTGTTCGGGGGTGATGCCCTCTTCACGAGCGCGGATCATGATGGGGGTGCCATGAGTGTCATCGGCGCAGATAAATACACAATCATGTCCACTCATTCGATGCGCGCGAATCCAAATATCAACTTGAAGGTGTTCCAGGAAATGCCCTAAGTGAACCTCTCCATTAGCATAGGGAAGAGCGGCAGTGGCGAGAATTTTCTTTGTTTTCATGCGTAGATACCTCAGTATTGTCTGATCCTACAAATCCACGCATCGAGACTCAATAAATTTTATTATGATGTTGAAAATAAAAAAGTTTGCGCACAGCTAAATAATGATTCCTCTTGAAATCTCAGCGGTCATGGCCCTTCGATCATTGAGTGAAATCCGCAGTAGAGCCGTGCAAGCATGGTTAAAAGCGCTCTCGAGAGGGGGGGCGGCGGATATTGAATCGAGAGCGATGAATATTTAGGGGTGATGGTTATTTAAGCAAACCTGCAGAGGCAGGCTCTCGAGCTGGAGAGCGAGACGTCTTGACACAGGAGGCGCGGGGGGGCGGTGCCTCTGATGGCTGCGCTACCTCAAGGGGGGGCGCCGAGCTGCGTGTTTAAAGAATCAGCTGAAAACCGTTTCTTTTTTTACTTTAACTCGATGGTTGTTTTATCAGACTTAATTTCAGGTTTTAATTGAAGTTCGCCGATGAGTATCACGGTCTCGATATTTTTAATCTTTTTGTAAGCTGAAAAATCGAGAATCAGGCGGGTGTTTAATACGGGCTTTGAGCAAGTTACATCGTATTGAGCAACAAAGTCCGCATGAGATTTCTGCTTTTCATCGGGTACCATGGCAATTTTTTTTATGGCAAATACGCATAAAGAGCTTGCGTCAAATTGCACGTAGTTAGCAATTTTTGATTCAAAATCAGCGGTCGTATCTGTCACTTTCTTCTTGTCTTGGTCGGATTTAGGTTCGTGCTCAAAACCAAGAATACTGTCAGCTGGTGATTTGAATTCGACTTGTCCTTTTAGGTTGTCAAATGCGATCGATAGGTGTGCATGGCCATGACTGTGAGCATGGTAGGCACGTTGAGGTTTTTTATGTGCCCAACTGCCGATACTGAAACATAGAATTAAAAAAAGAATAGGTTTCATTAGTGATGTCCTTCCTCGCCTTCAGGCATTTGTAGAGTAAACGATTGAGTTTCTTGTTGTCCGTTAGGGTCGGTAAGAGTAATGCGGATCTCCCACAGTCCACCCATGACGAAGTACACATTGCTGACGACATACTGGCCAGTCAGGGCTTTACCTTGACTGTCGATCGATCTATTTACGTGCGTAGGTGCAGATCCATGTCCCATATCCGGCATCCATAATTCAACATCGACTTGATCATTTGTATTGATCAGAGAATGATCTTTGGCATTGCGAATTTCTAAATTTAAAAAGGCTTCGTGTCCGACAACGGGAGGAGCGGTTAGTTGAGCATGAATATGAAGCCCTTTGCTTTTATAGACCAGGTGAGCTTTTAACATATCGGGTGCTGTATGGTCGCCATGTGCCCAAGTTGAAAGGGAAGCTCCCATAACAAGTGCGAAAAAAAACTTTAGCATAAATCACTCCTTTAAATTTAGTCCAACATCATTTGACTGCGGTTTAAAACAATTTGTCCACGTTTATAGTAGCTACCTGAAGTGGGCAATTCCCAAAAACAGCTGTAGTAATATTTATCATCCATAAAGGCTTTGCCATTTGGGTGTCCCGCTTTTGGGAATTTAAACACACGTTTCGTTGGAGTTGGGGTTTTGTTAGAGGTCAAGATCGAATGGATTGAAAATTTCCAAATCGGGTTTCCATAAAAACTGGCGATCAGAGATTGGTGATCCGAAGAAATGCTGTCTAAACCAGGAGGGAGATCGTCGACCAGTTTTACAATGCGTTCATTTTCGATATCCACAACGGCTAAGCCGCGGAAAGCTTGCTTTTGATGAAGGCCAGTTACAGAGTAATTATCTAAAGCGACAAAGGCATAGTTGCCAGAAACCGTTACGTCTTGGGCCATAGATTCCAGAGGTCCCTGAGAGATAAGTTCTAGTGGGGGAGATGCTTTTTTTGTGGAAAGATCAAAAAATGAAATGCCCAGGCGTCCATGAGCAATGACAAGTTTATTTTTGTAGAGTGCCATTCCGCGGGCATGTTGTTCATCGCCTAGACGCTGATCAAGGCTCAACGTGGAATA
This sequence comes from Pseudobdellovibrionaceae bacterium, assembly GCA_016785955.1. GTDB lineage: Bacteria > Bdellovibrionota > Bdellovibrionia > Bdellovibrionales > Bdellovibrionaceae > UBA2316. Next base: position 33,076 of record JAEUWH010000009.1, read on the forward strand.
GACGGCTTTACGCTGTCGAGTGTGCATGTCCCATTCTTCCAAGGCGCTGAATGTTAGTACATATGTCGAGTCATTGTGAGTTAAGATATCGACAACCGAGTCTAACGTGGCGACTTGGTACTCGTGCTGAGTTTGAATGTCGATCATGCGAACCTCGGCTGGCTGCGCTTTTCGGTCTGATGTCGATCCTGTGTGGTAGGCTCCAAAACCCGTATAAACATAATTTTGATCAGCACGGATGAAATTTCCACAGCTGGAAAGTTTTTCAACCGCTGACTTAATACGCTCTGAGTCTGGTTGGGCAGACGTCAGTAGAGTTCCAAAAGTGAATAAAATAGAAAAAGATAAGTTTTTCATGAACATTCCTTTGTTGGATTTGTTGGAGTTTAAGGTCTTAGCAAAGAAAGTTGAGCTTGGCGAGTGGGAAGCGGGAGCGCCATAAAACGAAATTCTCCCTTTTTTTGAGCAAATCAGCTAAGACAGTGGTATGAGCAAGCTAATTTTTGTAATGCTAATGATAGGGGCGATCCGTGCATTTTCTGCCGTTGATTTGGGCAAAGTGAGCGGCTTTGATTTGGTGTCGGGACAAGTGGTGACGAAAAACTCACAGGGTAAGAAGGCGTTGGTGATCATTTTTTTGTCGTCCGTTTGTCCATGTTCTAATAGTCATGTCAGTGAGTTAAAGAGTTTATCTCAAGAATACCCTGAGTTTTCATTTGTAGCCATGCATTCAAATTCTGAGGAAGACGAAGACGATGCGAAAAAATACTTTACAAGTTTAGATTTAAATTTTCCAGTCATTCAGGATAAAAATGCGGAGTTCGCGGATCTTTATAAGGCGTTAAAGACACCGCATGTATTTGTGGTCAGTCCTGAGGGTAAGGTTATCTATCAAGGCGGTGTTTCGAACAGCCGTCAATTAGCTCAGGCAGATCGTAAGTATTTACGTGAAGCTTTGGGTGAAATCAATAACGGCAAGCCTGTGTCGTCACCCAAAACACGTACCTTGGGTTGTGTAATTTCAAGAGGAGAAACGCATGCGCGGTAAACATGTTTTTGTGTATTGTGGATTATTGGCGTGTCTGGTTTCGTGTGTGCGACCGAAATATATCGACGAGGTGGCGTCGTCCGAAAAAAATGTAGAGAATAATTCGTCCCAGACAACGTCTTTGGGGCAGCAAAAAGTGAGTTGTCTGAATACGTTTTCCACCTCGCAGCTGTGCATGCGTTGGAGTTGGGAAGTGCAACCCACGTCAAAACAGGTAGGATCATTTGTATTCAAAGTGTATCGATTGAATCAGTGGGACCAGACGGCCGTGGAGGTTGATCTTTCGGCGATGCCAGAAGTGGTTCTTTGGATGCCGAGTATGGGGCATGGCTCGACACCCACTAAAATAGAGCGTTTGGATGTTGGAACATATCGCGTTGGGAACGTGTTTTTTATTATGCCTGGAGCTTGGGAAATTCGCTTTCAAGTGAAAGACGAAAGCAAAGCTATCGTTGACGGAGTCAATATTGCGATTTCTATTTAGTTTTTTTCTTTTTACTGGTTTTGTTTCTCATTCATGGTCGGCGGCTTGTTGTGGTGGCGGCGGTTCTGTTCCGACAATTATTACGTCGGATGATCGAGCCCAATTTGCAGTGTCCTATGGCGCAACTCAGGTGGTGATAGACCATGTTGACAGTCAAGGTTATTGGCGACGTTGGGGTCAGCATCAGCAGACGCAAACACTTAAAATTGAAGGTGCTCATATTGTTGCGGATCGATGGCAATGGGGTGTTTCGTTGCCAGTGATGACTCGAAATTATTCAGACATGCAGTATTCGGGGTTGGGGGATATTGCTTCAACATTGAGTTATGAATATTTACCAGACTGGGATTATAATCCCTATCGTCCGCGCGGAGTGGGGTTTGTTCAGTTGAATCTACCCACGGGTAAGTCTCGTGCTGAATCAGAAATTGGCGGTTTGGATTCGTTAGGGAGTGGTTATTGGTCGCTGGGACTGGGTACGATGCTCGTGAAGTCTTGGCGCGATTGGGATGCATTCACGATGTTGGAGTGGCATCAATCGTTTGAGAAAAATATCAATAGGGTGTCGCTCAAGGGAGTGGCTCGTCCGGGGGCAGGCCATAATATCGGTGTGGGTGCAGGATACAATTGGAGTATCTATCGAGCAGGAATCAATTTAAACTATGTGCAAGAAGCGGCCGTTCGATTATACGCGCCAGAGAGTGAGAGCGAGCTTCAAGGTATGGAGCGCTGGGCTTCGCTGTCGGCAAGTTTTGGTTATATGTACAGTGAAGAGTGGGCATGGTCGTTGATATACACTGATCAGACGCTGATTGGCGATCCTGTAAATACGAGCTTGGGTCAAGGAATTACGTTGCAGTTGCAAAAACGTTGGCCTAGATAGACTCATCTTGAGGGCAAGATGTTTGTCTTTTTGCCTCTATCAATTGTGTCTTTAAAGATTTGGTTTTTAAAAAAATAAACCTTGGCTAACGATTTCCTTTATATCATTATATTTCGCATATGATGCATTTGTTAGACGTTATTCTTCATTTAGATGTGTACGTGGCCGAGTGGATCCAGTTATTTGGTCCTTGGATTTACGTGCTGATGTTTCTAGTCATTTTTGCGGAAACAGGATTAGTGGTGACTCCGTTTTTGCCAGGAGATTCGCTGTTGTTTGCCCTGGGAGCCTTTACCGTTATTGATGGTGGTTTGAATCTGTGGGTCTTGTTGATTTCATTAAGTATTGCAGGAATTTTAGGCGACACCGTGAATTATCATGTAGGTAAATATTTTGGCCCTAAAGTTTTTGAACGAGATTCGCGTTTTTTTAAAAAAGAGTATCTCGTGCAAACACAAATGTTTTATGAAAAGTGGGGGGCGTTCACGATCGTGGCTGCTCGGTTTGCACCCATTGTGCGGACGTTTGCGCCTTTTATCGCGGGTGTTGGGCGGATGAACTATCGTCGGTTTGTTGTTTTTAATGTTTCGGGTGCGATTGTTTGGGTGTTTACATTCATTTTGGCGGGACATTTTTTCGGAGCTTTGCCTGCCGTGAAACGAAATTTTCATATCGTTATTTTTGGTGTGATCGGTGTTTCTTTGATTCCCATTGTTTGGCCATGGATTTCATCACGTTTAAATAAAAAAGGAGTAAGCAGTGAAGGATAAAAAAATAGTTAGTGAGATCGTCGATATTTTAAATAAAATTTTAGAGTGTGAGTTGGCGGGTGTGGTTCGTTATACACATTATTCTTTGATGGTATTTGGTCACAACCGTATTCCGATTGTGAAATGGCTTCGTGATCAAGCTTCAGAATCGTTACAGCACGCCAGTGTTGCGGGAGAGCACATCACTACTTTGGGCGCGCATCCTAGTTTGAAGATTGGCAAATTGACAGAAACAGAAAAGCATTCGTTAAATGATATTTTAACAGAGAGCTTGGAGCACGAAGAATCACAGTTGAATAATCTGTACACACTTTTGAAGTTGGTTGAAGGTAAAGAAGTGTACTTGGAAGAATATGCGCGGGAAATGATTACGGAAGAGGAAGCTCACGTCGCGGAAGTTAAAAAAATGCTTCGTGTTCAGCCGAAATAATTGGAAACTGCGCCATTTGGTGGCGCGTTTTTAGATAAATTCGTATCTGTTATTTCTAGCGATGTGCTCTATGTTAAATCAGGTCGTTTCTTTTTATTCTGCTTTATAGAATCTGTGACATTGGTTTGCGATCGGCGTCTCATTAATGAAATTAATGGGTGGTCGATTGCTGCCTCGATAAAAATTAATCTCGGTTTGTTCGAATAGTGATGCCAAGGATACAATCGCAAAATTTCTGCCGGCGATATGTTTTAGCTGATTTGGATCCTTTGGGTGTCGACCTGATCGGAAGGGTGGCGTAATCAGCGGAGTTGTGCTGTGCATATGGCTAGAGGCTATTTGGATAGTTTTAAAGCCAAAAATGTGTTCGGGAATATTGCGCACTTCAGAGTAATGTATATCGCCCGTAAAGAATAGAGCTCGTAGCGAGGGGTTGTTGAAAAATATTTGGCGAAATTGTTGCCATTCTGATGGCGATGTTCGTTCGACAGAACGCTGGTTACCACTCAATTTAATCAGAGAAATGCCGCTGGCGAATATCACTTCGGATTGACCTTTGACCTGGGATTCAATCCATTGAATTTGTTCTTGGCCTAAAACAATACCGGCACGAAAATTTGAAAAAGTGCGGTTATCCAACATCAGAATTTTTTTTCCAAATATGTTGAAGCTGTAAGATGCTCCGGGGCCGCGGCTGACGACTTGCGAGTCTTTTGGGGCGGGATAGTAGGAACGATACAGTTTTAGAATCATTTCTTTAAAGGGGTTTTTGGCATCGGCCCCGTCGAAACCAAAGTCATGGTCATCCCAAATAGAGTAGGTCGGTTTTAATTTTTCTTGGTGATAGAGTTTTTCTTTTTTCCAAGAGTTGATGTAACGTTTTTGAATTTGCAGGAATGTTGGGTGATACAGGGGAAAGTTGGGAATACGTGAAGCAATGTTCAAGGTCAGGTACCGTAGGACTGCTTGGGCAGCATTGTCCCCATAGACTTGGTCACCTAGGAAGAAAATAACTTTGGGATCTTGATCGTAGAGGCGGTCGTACATGGATCGTTTGGGATCGTCGGGGCTTAGTATACCCATGCGAGAGCATGAACATATGGCGGCCTTGGTGTTGTTGGCTTTTGGGTCTAGGACCTCAAATTTCCTATAATCAACAGCCTTTCCATCTAATGTATTGACACGTAATTGGTATTCAATGCCTGGCTTTAAATTTGAAAGTTCTAGGGTGTCGACATGGTGACTATGCCCAACGTTTTTGGCGGCGATGTGAATATTCACATCGGGACTTATTGAGTAGATGAAATTCTGACCTGGTTGGCGCATGACGGTAATGAATGTATCTGATTCATTTGTGTAGCCTTGAATCATGGGAACATTGCCCGTGAATAACGGAGCGGCCGATGTCAGAGACGTAAAAAACAAAAGGTTAATAATAAAAGATATAAAAAGCGATCTTAGTGCCAACGTTCCTCCGTATCGCTTTTTGACAATGACAATATTTGGGCTCGCATTAAGGGGCCCCAATGTTGAGATCTAAAAGTCTAATCAAAGTAATTAGAGATAAAGATCAAAATGGCTAAAAGCGTTTTCGCTAGGGATATGTATAGCAATTGGCGTACACAAGAAAAATGTGCTTTTTTATATGTATACGTATAGGTCATGGCTCATGGTGTGGTTATCGTTCCAAGGAAAGATGTTTTTCTAAAAATACCAGCGAGCGAACGCCAAACCAGCTGAAAGCTTGTCCGTCTACGACTGCGGATGGAAAACCAAGTTGTTTAATGTCGTCGATTTTCTTATGGAATGGGTAGGGTTCGCTGGAAAATAAGAGCAGTGTTGTTGCTGGATCAAGAGTCGTGAGGTCTAGTTCTGGATACTTCTTTTCAGACGGAGGAGAGGACAGTTGAAAACCTAAACGATCGGCCACATCGCCAATAAATGTAGGGCGGGTGGCGATCATCCATGGGTTTTTCCATATAATGTAAAAAGTATTTTTTATTGTCTCTTTGGGTTGTTGTACCCACGTTATTAAGCCTGGAATTTTTGTCCAGTTTGGTGAGGCTTTTGGTGTTTGATGAACTTTTTGCCAGCGCTGAATAAGATTTTGAAGGTGAGTGCTGGCGTTTGGAGTAAGTCGTGGTTTCAGTGTCTGATAAATTTGTGACAGTCCTTGGTAGCATGAGTGAATGTCATGTACGTGAGTCGCGACCCAGGGTACGGAATGATTTTCCCCCATAAAATGCGGGTTTTCGTCTTTGTCTAAAACCAAAAGATCGGGTTTAAGTGATTCTATACGAGACCAGTCCCAATCTTTGGTGCCGCCAACTATGGGAATATCTTTAACTTGTGTGCTGGGCTCGATGCAGAATCGTGTGCGACCGATAACAGGAATGCCTGCGGCGATGAGTGTTTCAGTCCAAGAGGGAACCATGGACACGGTGCGAATAGAATCTGTCATAAGCGTTGTATAGTAGTCCGAATTGGTTTGCGTTGATATATAAAAATCTAGACGTGGATCTGGGGAGGGGGAACAAGGGCGTGATTGTGTGCATTAAAAAAAATTCATTGGCTAAATAGAAGACGGTTTTTTATCCTGAATTTGATGCAAGATTGTCTTTTAATTGTTGATGACGAAGCTGTAACCCGCACCGTTCTTTGTGAGTACCTCCGAGGTTTAGATGTGCAAATATTCGTAGCTCACGATGGCGCGGAGGCGTTGGAGATTGTCAAAAAAAATAAAATCACGGCTGTTCTGAGTGATATCAGTATGCCAAAAATGAAAGGTACAGAGCTTTTGCAGCAAATGCGGTCACTAGGTTATCTGACTCCATTTGTTATTTTGACGGCTTTTGGAGATAAGAGGACGGCCCTGGAAGCATTACGTCTGGGAGCGTTTGATTTTATCGGGAAACCGCCCGAGAGAGAGCGTTTAATTTCTGTTACGCGAAAAATTTTAGAGTTAGGACGAGAGATAATTTTTTGGGAAAATAAAGTCGATTTTCAAAGTGAAAATGTCCAGCATATGATCACCACTTTAACGAGTGAAGAGGATCTTGATTTCAAGAAAAAACTGTAGTCGATACGGAGCGCTCGGGCGTGTGCGTATGGATTGATAAAATAGTTGAATTACACTATTTGGCCTGGTTATATTGTGTCCCACAAATCGGAGAACAAAATGGCCAAACTCAATCGAATTTTTTTTATTTATGTGCTGTTAGTGTTTTCGGTGGCAGGCTTTGCCGCGAAGAGCACAACAACAACAACAAATATCCTGTTAACAAACTGGTGGGCAGGACCTCATGGTGGCGTGCCACCCTTTGATAAAGTGAAAGTTACGGACTTCGAGCCGGCGATCGATCAAGGGATGGCCGAAGCGAAGGTGGCAATCCAGGGAATTGCCAACAATCCCAAACCTGCGACATTCGAAAATACATTGTTAGAATTAGAAAAATCGGCGCGCGTGTTAGACCGCGTGATGGCTGTTTATAGAGTGTGGGCTGGAGGATTGAACACGGCTGAATTTCAAGAGGTAGAGAAAAAAGTATCGCCGAAATTAGCAGCCTTTGAAGATGAAACTATTCAAAATGAAGCATTATTTAAACGTATCGAAGCTGTGTATAATTCTTCTGAAAAAGCAAAGTTGACACCAGAACAACAACGCTTGGTGTGGTATCAGTATAATAATTTTGTGCTCAAGGGAGCCAAACTTGATGCAAAACAAAAAACGCGCGTAAGTGAGATCAATCAACGGTTGGCGCAGCTGGCGACCCAGTTCAGTCAAAATCAGTTGGCTGATGAGGATAAGATCACGATGGTTTTGGAAAAGGAGTCAGACTTAGCAGGGTTGCCTCAACCATTAGTTGATGCGGCGGCGGCAGAGGCTGTTAACCAAAAGAAAGCGGGTAAGTGGGTTTTGACAAACACTCGCTCTAGCATTGAGCCGTACTTGACCTATGCGACCAATCGCGAGCTTCGTGAAAAAGCATTCAAAATGTGGACCTCTCGTGGTGATAACAATAATGAAAATAATAATAACAAGGTGATCACTGAGGTTTTGAAGTTACGCGCGGAACGTTCCAGAATTTTGGGCTATCCAACGTATGCACATTGGAATTTGGCCGACAATATGGCGCAGGACCCAGCGAAAGCAATGGACTTAATGCTGCAAGTTTGGAAACCGGCTGTTGAGACGGTGAAAGCCGAAGTGAAAGACATGCAAGCCATTGTAGACCAAGAAAAAGGTGGCTTTAAAGTTCAGCCTTGGGATTATCGCTTTTATGCTGAGAAGGTTCGTAAAGCAAAATATGATTTAGATTTGAATGCGGTAAAGCCCTACCTTCAATTGGCTCAGATTCAAAAAGGTTTGTTTTATACTGCCGATAAGTTATTTGGTTTTAAGTTTGAAAAGCTAAATGGGGTACCCGTGTTTCACCCCGAGGTGACGGTTTATAAAGTGACTAAAGCGGGTAAGATGGTTGGTTTGTGGTATTTTGATCCTTATGCGCGTCCAGGAAAGCAATCAGGTGCGTGGATGAGTGCTTATCGTGAGCAAAGTCGTATTGATAAAAAACCATTAACGACGATTGTTTCGAATAATTCAAATTTTATCAAAGGAAAGCCCGGCGAGCCGGTTCTGCTTTCTTGGGATGATGCCGTAACGATGTTTCATGAGTTTGGGCATGCGTTGCATGGTTTGAATTCAAATGTCACCTATCCGAGTTTGTCAGGCACTAATGTTCCCACGGACTATGTTGAGTTCCCGTCACAGGTTTTGGAAAATTATCTAGAAACCCCTGAAGTTTTAAAAATGTTGACGAACACAAAAGGTGAAGCATTGCCTAAGGTATTGATTGATAAGATTGAAAAGACCAAAGCTTTCAACAGTGGTTTCACCACGGTCGAGTTTTTGGCTTCTGCGATTGTTGATATGAAATTACATTTATCAACAGAGACCAGTATCGATCCTGCAAAATTCGAGAAAGCGGCATTGAAAGAGATTGGCATGCCATCTGAAATTGTGATGCGACATCGATTGCCGGCATTTGGACATTTGTTTTCAGGTGAAGGGTATGCGGCGGGTTACTATAGTTATCTGTGGTCGCAAGTCTTAGATCATGATGCGTACGAGGCTTTTGTTGAAGCGGGTAATCCATACGACAAGAAAACGGCGCAGAAGTTAATTGATCATGTATTTTCAGTGGGCAACACGGTTGATCCTGCAGAAGGATATCGTCAATTTCGTGGTCGTGATCCAAAAGTAGACGGGTTGTTAAGAGCTCGTGGATTTCCGGTACCGAGTGATATCAAAGTAGAAACAAAATAGTTTTAAAAAAGGAGGAGCGATCCTCCTTTTTAGTTTTGACTGACAGGGCGAGTGAGTTCTTTCGTTGAGTGGCGAGTTATCGACGTTGGTCTGGTTTTAAAGAGTTTGTTTTAGTCTACGGTATTGACCGTAAATTGCCGAAGAGAGGTAACACGCGAAAAGTTCTTTTGCTTTTCGGATAAGGTTTTTGAAGAATGGCAAAAATAGACGCTCGTGTTTTGATTGCTGAAGATAATAAAGTAAATCAGCAGGTCGCGAATACAATGTTGAATCTATTGGGTTGTTCGGCGAGTACCGTTGAAAATGGTAAGCAAGTTATCGAGAAATTAAAGAGCGAAACATTTGACTTGGTCCTAATGGATGGTCAAATGCCCGAGTTAGATGGTTATGAAGCCACACGGCAAATTCGGCAAGGCCAGGCTGGGGAGCGTAACCGAGCTATTCCAATCGTGGCTATCACGGCTAATGTCAGCCGAGAAGGTCTGCAAAAATGTTTTGATGTGGGCATGGATGATTTTTTAGCTAAGCCCATCGAGTTTGAAGTGTTTTCTGGTAAAATTAGAAAGTGGCTGGGGCAGGGGTATCTGGGTATCATCGAGAAAAAGGCCGTCGATAATTTGAAAGAAATAGCGGTCAATGGGAATGTAAATCTAGTCAAAGATTTAGTGCAGCTATTTAAGCAAGAGGTGGCGACTGATTTATATAAATTACGTCAGCAAGCGGAAAATAGTGATTTTGTGAGTGCCGCAAGGACGGCCCATCATATGAAGTCATCGTGTGCGAATTTGGGTGTGCATCGCATGCGCGTGATTATTGAAAAAATTGAAATACAAAAAAATGAAATTGATCGTGAACAGTTGCTGGTAATGGTGAAAAGCTTAGAGGCGGAATATCATGTGGCCATCGTCGAGCTGCAAAAAATTATGTCCACCTGATTTTTCTGCCATAAACATAAATTTTATAAACGATTAAATAAAATCCCGTATGGCTAAAGTGTTCTAGGAGAGTATCTCGACTTCCGTTGAGACACTATGATATCAAACAAATTCAATTAACTTAATTTAACTTTGCAAGTAAAAAAAAATGGAATAGAGTAAGCTATTCTTGCAACTTAGAGTTGTTCCAACATTCAGGAGAAAATAATTGAAAATTTTCATCGCATCTTTAGAAAGGTTTTATGAGCGGCGATAGAATTCTGTTAGTAGAAGACGCACTTAGTATGCAGTATGTGGTTCAGGCGGCCGTGGGGAGCCTGTGTTCGTTGACATGCGTAGCGACTATTGCAGACGCGGAACGTGAGTTGGCGAGTGGGCCATATGCCTTGCTTTTACTGGATGTTGAATTGCCCGATGGGGATGGCTTTGAATATTGTAAAAAAATTCGGGCTCAAGATAAATTTCAAAACTTGCCGATCATTTTTTTAACATGGAAAGCGGATGTGGATCAGCGTGTCCTGGGATTTTCACTGGGGGCAGATGACTATATTATTAAGCCAATCGAGCCAAAGGAATTTTCGGCACGCATTGAATCGAAACTAAAACGTCGCCCGCAAGGGGCACCGCAAACGACATTTCGAAAATCTGATTTTAGGGTGGATTTGACATCTCATCGTATTTTTTTAGTAGCCAGTGATGAAACCGAGCAAGAGTTGAATTTGACACCGATTGAATTTAAATTGTTAGTTCACTTTTTGCGTAATGAAGGAGTTGTTATCCCCCGCGAAGAGTTATTGACAGCAGTTTGGGGGGAAGCGGTGCATGTGTCGGCTCATACGATTGATACGCATATTTCTTCGTTAAGAAAAAAGATATCGAATACGGGACATCATTTGAAGGCCGTGGTTAAGAAAGGTTATTGCTTTTCGATTGTTAGTAATCCTAAACCGGCAACAATATAGCGTAAAAATGAGAATGAAAAAATAGTGATGAAAAAATACCCACTGTTTTTATACAGTAGGGATTTTTTCCCCGCCAAAACTGTTGAAATGCAATTGAAAGCATTTTGATTTTGGTTTCTCAATTGCAAATTTATTTCTCCGCAAATAGCGAACAATATTCAAAAAGGAGAATATATGAATTTCAAATTGCTTTCGACGTTGGCGGTGGTTCTAGGTATGGTGGTGTCTTGTAACCGAAACAGCGCAAATAATGATCCGGTTGATAATGCCCGTGAAATGGTAAAAGATGCGAGTATTCAAGAGCGCACGTTTCGTGGCGAGTGCCAAGCTAAGCCGATCAATGAAATCGTGACGGGGTTGTTGACTCTGGGGGAAGCGGCTGTAAAAAGTCAGCGTATTCAATACCGTTTTACAGGTGCAAATGTTTCACGCGTGACACATTTATATGCAATGGCAGATTGTACGGGGGAAGAGGCATTCTCTTTCGAGGAATCGGGCGAGTTGCGTATTCATGAAGATCAAAAGACGGCTGATAGCGCAACATTTGTTGATTTTGATTATCGCAAAGTAGAACTGACGATTTCTAGTCAAGCCGGTGTTGTCATCGCAAATCGTATAGGTGTGTGTAATATGACTAACTGGAATGTGAATGATCGTCGCGATATAACGCCAGCGGCACCGGAAGTGACGTGTTACAATGTTGTCGTTCCTCGTATGGAATATAATATTTATCGCATTGATAATGACAACACGCTTTATTTTGGGACTCATGAAAAATCAAATTCACCTGACACTCGACCTGGTTCGGTTAAAACAGAACTTAAATATGTTGCTGAGTAATATCTGAATTTGGGGGAGTGTTGAGCCCCTAGTATCACAGGGAGGCTGTCATTTGATGGGCCTCCCTGTTTCATTTTGAGATGTGTCTTTTTCAAATAATTCGTCTTTTTCAAGTAATTTGCAGATAAGCCGATAAAACTGGATATGAAAAAGATTATTTATTTTATTCTTTTAGGTGCTATTTTTCACGTAATTTCATGTACGCGATCAGCAGTGGACGGCGGCTCGGCGAAGGTGGTCTTTCAAGTACCCACTTTTGAATCCAGTCACTTGCAGTCTGCAAAAGTTGATAATTTTGTGAATAATTTAATGACGACTCCAGGGCTACGTAGTCAGGCGTCTTCCAGCTTGCCGACGGGGTTGGATGGGGCGTCTCCTATCAATTGTTTTGCCGTCATGGTTTCTGGGCCTGGTGAAAGCTTGCAACGTAATCGGTGTGTGAAAAACAAAGCCACAGCGCCGGTGGTTGATTTTAAATTTGGCGAGCTAAGTCAGGCCGCCACGTTTGGTGGCAGTATTGAAATGGAGTTGGATTCAGGTTCAGATCGTGTTGTGCGCTTAATTGGCCTTCGCTCTGAAAAAGGCTCATGTGCAGGTTTTAAAGACGATCATTCTGGTTTTTCTCAGCCGTTTATTTTGGCTGAAGAGAAGGGTATTCTTTTGAGTCCGGGAGCCACTAAAGTTATTCCGATGACGATGACCTACAATGCTGAGAATTATATTGATGAGTGTTATGGGCCCGATTTTCCCCCACGTGAAGGTGACGGCGATGGTCCTGGTCATGAAAGCCCCAGTAAATTTTTGGCGATTCGTAAAGATTTTTTTCTTGAAAATAGAATTGTCGAAAATTTTTGTCAAAGTGTGGATGTGGTCGCTTATGCGGAAAATATGAATCAACATTTTTTAAGTCAATCGGTGGAGTTTCGTCTAAAGGTTCGTGGAAGTGTCGTGAGTGTGTATAGTGATCATCAAAGTTGTTCGAATGCAAATCCAGTCCTGTCCTCTGTCACGATGCCGGCCCAATCAGATCGTAAACAGCTGTGGTTTCGAGCCCCTTATAAATCTTTGGGTGATCAAGCGATGTTGGATTTGGAATTTGTTACGAATCCGCAGAATTTGTCATCGATTCCATTGAATGTGTTTGTCGAGTACGAGAATTCGAATTCATTCGAGATCGCTCTTCCCGAGCGTATTTTACCGAATCTGTGTTATGGCGGTACGGCTAGGGCAAAAACCTTGTTAGGCAATTATACCTATTTGTCAGGGAGCGTGCCGGTAGCCGTTGCAAATGGACTAGAGGTCTATACAGATTCTAATTGTTTGACGCCTACAACGGCGGTTTCCTTTAGTTATGGCTGGGCAGCGCCGTTCTATGTTAAAGCCAGTGGATCCGCACCGAATCCTCAGGTTACATTTTCATTCTCGGGATATATCAGTGCCGTAAAAAATATAAAGCTTGGCTCGGGTAGTACGAATTTGGCGCAAATCGAAATTTATTATTTTAATCAAACGACTATAAATTCATGTTCGATCGCCGAGATGGTTTTTTTAAATGAAAATCGAACCGTCATTCCTTTGCCCTCGAGTGTTGGAGTGAGCTTTTCTGGTGCGGATGTCGTGGTGTATCCTTTGGGTGACTGTATGGGGACGGGATTGTCGACAACCGTCGCGGCTGGGGCAACGTCCGCGCGTTTTAATTATTCCGGAGTCAGCTATGGGCAGAAAAATTTGACCGTAAATGTCAGTGGCCTGAGTCCCTATCAAATGTCGTATTTTGTAGATTATCATTTGCGAACAAAAGCTGTTCTTAATTCAGTTGCGTCGTCCATACCGGCAGGTACCTGTTTAGAGGTTTCGGTGTTTATGGAGTACGTGAGTGGAGGATTGTATTATCCAAACGCCGATGTGGCGATCAACGTATCTCCTGCGATGAATTTCTATGATAATAGTAGCTGTGCGGGGAATCCTTTGCCTAATGTTGTTTTGCCTGCCAATCAGGGGACTCGTCTCGTATATATTTTGGCTGATAACTTAACGTCATCGCCAAGTTCTGTGGATCTCAGTTTTCAAGCTCCAGCGAGTGCGGGGGCTCATCTTTGGTTTTCTGTTTTGCCGCGTCCGGTGTTGCATCTGGGATGGGATAACTCGTTGATGAAATTACCCGTGGGAGTTGTAAATTTAAGTTTGTTTGTAGCGCCGTTTTCAGGAATGGCCCCTTATACATACAGTAAATCCAGCGGGGCGGGTGTGCTGTCGGCGGATCAATACACCAGTGCCGCGGGTGATAGTGCTACTTTCAACATATTAGATTCGGGTGGTGGCTACCAAAATTTTTCGACGGCCACTTATGCTTCGGTGTACACTTATGATTTCATGTCCGCTTCGTTGCCTCCGGGGTTCAATTTTTATCGCACTGGTACGGCCTATTATTTTAACGCGAGCGGTGTTTTGGTTTCCGCGGCTGCGAATACACCACGGTTCAGTCACAATTCCGATCCCAGTGTAGGACATAGTGCGGAAGGTCTTTTGATAGAGCCGATGCGAACGAATATGGCTTACTACAGTGATAATATGTCGTTCTGGACGTCTTCACTGGCTTCGGTTCAATCGGACGTGGCAGTGAGTGATCCAACGGGAAATTCATTTAGTCAAGTGGTCCGCGTGGATGCTCGCGATGGATATAATATGCCGCAAATTGTTTCCAACATGATTTTTCCCAATTATGGGCAAACATACACGGCATCGGTGTTTGTTAAGAAATTTGATAGCCGTTATGTCGCCATGAAAATTCAAGAGGGTGGTGTTGTGTATGGTTATTCGGGTGTTGTTGTTGATTTAGATACGGGTAGTGTTGTCGGTATGGTGGATCCTTGGAGTAGTTCGGATATCAGTGCAAATTTTGGTGTTCAAAAATTGAAAAATGGATGGTTTCGTATTTGGACAAATTACACCGCTAAGGGGGGCTCAAATATGGCGATGTATTTGTATCCAAGTTATCAAAATGGTCCGCTAAGTCCTCAACGTGACTATGTCCCTCCTATCGCAAAAACTTATTTTTGGGGTGCTCAAGTCGAGGATGGAAAGTCTATGACCTCGTATATACCGACAACAAGTGGTGTCGGTACGCGCTCGGCAGAATCATTAGGGGCGCAGCACACGGCATTTAGTAGTTTTGTTGTTCAAGCAGAGCGTTCTATTTCTTTTGAATATTCGCGCCCCGAAGGGCATCGCGAGCAGAGTGGTGTTTTATTTAAAATGTGCTCGGTGACGTGTTCGCAAAATTCGGTGACTTTGTCTCAAGAGGGTTTGGGTGGCTATTTCGCTGGGTTAGTGGCAAATAACGGAGCAGATAATTTTCCATTATATTTACCTAGTCACACGGCTCGATTCGGGATTAATAAAGTTGCACTCAGTTTTAAGGGTGCGACGGACTATGGGTTCAGTGCGGTTGCAAATACGGCGGCCGTTTCGACCTCCAGTGGACAAGCGGTGACGAGTCCTGATTTTACCAATGGTGGTATCTATATTGGACAAGATGAATATTCTGGAAATAAGTCAACTCTGTATGTTCGCAAAATAGAAATGTGGAATCACCGCTTGGCTAGGCCGGCTCTTAGAAGCATGACTCATCACTGAGGATTTTAAGAATTAAGCCAACGGAATTTCCATGACAAAACATGTTTTTGAGTCTTTGGAAACAAAGCGCATGGTGCCTTGATGCTCGCGCATGATTCCTAGGGATATGGAAAGGCCAAGACCTGTACCGGCGCCCGGCGCCTTGGTAGTAAAGAATGGCTCCATCAAGCGGGATTGAATTTCGTGTGGGATGCCGGGGCCAGAGTCGCGTACAAATAAATGCAACATCGATTTAGTGACTTCAAAGGATATGGTAATCTCTTTGGTTTCCTGATGTTTAATTGCATCGACACTGTTGTTTAATAGATTTAACAATACTTGGGATAACTGAGATTCACGCGCACGAATCATAAGATTTGGTATTTCAGCGACAGTTAGAGTGGTCGAGTGTGAAATCATCGTCTGTCGACAAAGCTCGAGTGTTTCGTTCAGCCATGATTTTAAATTTGTGTCAAAAAAAGGATCTTGCTCTCCGTTGCGAGAAAAAGATCTAAGACTGTTGATGATCTTTGCAATTCGATTGGCGGTGGAGAGAATTTTTCCAAGATCTTGGCTGATGAGTGATGCATCTAATGGTTTGGGGGAGTCGACTAAGCGTTTTAAGCCATTGGCTTTGCCGACAATAATCGCGAGTGGGTTATTGATTTCGTGAGCCATGCCGGCGGCCATGCGGCCCAGCGCGGACATTTTTGCATTTTGAATAAAGTTTTGTTGCATGACGTAGTCATTTAAAAACGTACGACGTAGCCAAAAGATCAGCAATAGCGAGAGCAGCGAGAAAACCAAGAACGGTGCCATTTTTTTTACTGTCAGCCAGCGCAATTTTTGAGCTGGAACAAAAAACACCAGAGTAGAGCTTAACTCAGGAAAATCTTCGTAATAGATAAAATGAGAATCTCGCTCGAGGAGATGGTCGATACGGTTTGTTTTGGCATTTTTTGCCATTTCAATCAAATTTGCTGGAATTAAATCATGAGCCATCGAGATGCGTGGATCAGCCGATCCTACACTGGTCGGTTCGGCTAAGACCTGTCCAAAGTGATTGTATAAAACAAGTTTACCTAGCGAGTAATCATGGCGATGAAGTACGGTATTGAATTGATCAATCGTGACATCCATAGATATCGAGCCTTTGAATGTGTCACCATCGTAGACTGGCTCTGAATACGAAATCATCAATCCTAGTCCGGCCTCATCAACATAGACAGATGTCCAAAAACCTTCACGTTTGGGGTTGTTCTCGGGGGTTGCATTTTTGTAAAACTCTTTATCTACCAGCAATCGTTTGGAGAAAAAGAAATCTTTAGGCTCTAGATAGGGTGCTAGATACATGAAATCACTGCTGGTGTAATAGTACCAAGGCGAGCTTTTGATTTCATTGAGTCCAGGCGCAAAATAGGATCCCATCTCAAGCGCCATGCTGATTTCAATTTTTTTTTCGGGATCGGTCATATAATTTGTGGAAATCGAAGTTAGGTTGCCGAGCTTTTGTTCCTTGTACTTTGTATTTAAACCAACCAGGTAACTGCCTTTATATGTATCATCGTACTTAAGGTTTTTTAGCCATGGACTGGATTTGTCTCGGGAAAATAGAAAATAATTTTCGGCGAATCGGCGACTGGTGGAGACGAATTTGGTGATCAGCTGAGATTCGATTCGAAGGTTGGCGTGGATGGAGTTAAACTGATTTAAGACTTCGTGATCTCGTTGGCTCATGCCTGATTGATACTCGCGAGAAATAGAAAATAAAATCGTAAGACAAATTACGACCGTGATCAGATTTACTTTCTTTTCAAAACTATCCAGCTTAAACATTTTTGACATTGAAAAGTACATGAGCCGGATGCAAAAGTAAAAGGGTTTTCAGGTCATTATTTCTTGATCATTAAAAAATGTGTATTAAGAAGTGTGTATAGAAAAGTGTGCATAAACTTGCGGGTAGATTTTGGGAATTTAATAGCCGAAGATACGATTGCTTGTTAAAATTTCTTCTATGACACATACTGAACTGACACTTACTGAATTTAAATCGAGTTTTTATTCCGGTATTTTTTCTAGTCGCTTTTTAAATGAAAATTCAACTGCAAATATAAATGCAAATATCAACTCAACTAAAAACATAGTTGGTGAGGCGTGCAATTGGAATAATGCAGGACAAGCAAACATTCCAATCGTCAACCAGAAAAAGATGCAGGAATGGCTCGAGCGTTTTTACAAAGAAGGCGCTTTAGCGGCGATGGACGGGTGGGCGGAAACCGAAGCGGTACGTAAAAAACTGGCGCGGTTTTTAGGCGCCGAAGTGGCAGAAGTCGCTTATTTTCCCACAACGGCATCGGCGCTTTCTCAGGCGGCCTTAGGGATTCCATTGAAAAAAGATGACGAGATTTTAACATGGGACCAAGAGTATCCTTCGAATTTTTATCCCTGGAGATTAGCTGCCGAGCGAGCAGGGGCAAAGGTTGTGTCGGTGGCCTCGACGAATTGGCAGACTCCATATGAAAGCATCCTTAGCCGTATCACGCCGAAGACGAAAGTTATTGCGGTTTCGTGGGTTCAGTATCAAACGGGCGCGGTGACGGATTTGAGATCAATCGCAGAGCATGTGAAAGGTAAAGATATTTGGCTGGTCGCGGACGTCATTCAAGGTGTCGGTGTACGACCATTTAATTTTCAAGACTCAGGATTTGATATTGTTTGTGGGGGTAGTCATAAGTGGTTGTGCTCTTCGTATGGTGCTAGTTTTATGCTGATTAAAAACGAGCGAATAAAACAACTCAATCTCATCGAAGTGGGTGCCATGACATACGGGGACCCTGATACGGTGAAAAGTTATACGATTGAACCCAAAGAAACGGCCCATCGTTTTGAGCCAGGCTCTAAGGCTATGTTGGAAATCATTGCCTTGGGGGCCACACTGGATTTATTTCAAGCCGTAGGTATTCGGGAAATTTATAAAGAAGCCTGTCGATTAGCGGATGAACTGCGCGCTGGGTTGGTAACGAAAGGTTTTCAGGTGTATGGTTTTGAGGGGCCAATTGTGACCTTTTCGGCATCGGATCCCAAACTGCTGGCGCGTATGGCCGAGCAGTTGAGTGCGGCTCGTATGGCATTTGCCAAGCGTGGTCCCGGTATCCGTTTGTCGCCTCATGCCTATAATCACGACGAGGAACTTTATCGAATTTTATCTGTGTTAATATAGGAGTTGCCGATGACAAAAAGTGAACTGCAGCAGTTATTTTTTCAAGAAATTCCTCTGACTCAGCATTTGGGTTTGTTGGTCCACGTGGCACACGCTGGTGAAATCAAAATTGGCTTTCGGTTAGAAGAAAATAAAAATCACAAAGGTACGGCCTTTGGTGGCAGCCAGTATGCTGCCGGTGCGTTGTCGTGTTATGGTCTTTTTTTAGTTGGTCTTCGCGATCATGGAATTTTGACAAATAATATCGTTATTTCTGATGGAAAAATATCCTACAAGTATCCTGTGTCGACGGATTTTACGGTGCAATCATTTTGGAGTGCTGGCGATCGTCGCGATTTTTTTGATCGTTTAAAACGTAAAAAGAAAGCTAAGACAAGTTTATCTGCCAGCATTAGCAGTGACGACAAAATTTGTGCTCAATTCAATGGGGATTTTGTTGCTGTCTTAGATTAAATCATTTTTTTTTTTTTTTCTCTCTCTCAATCTTGTGCGTGATCGCTAGCGGCCAATTTCTACAAACTCGCGTACGAAATCTGTTTTGGGCTCATGCTGGATTTGTGTGGGAGTTCCGACTTGCTCGATGAGTCCTTTGCTCATGACGACAACTCGGTCACTCATTTGAAAGGCTTCTTTTTGATCATGAGTGACGTACACCAGCGTCAGTTTTAGGTGTTGCTGAATTTGTCGAATATCTCGACGCATTTTATCGCGCAGCTTTGCATCCAGATTTGAGAGTGGTTCATCTAGTAGTAAAATCCGTGGTTTCATGACCAAGCCTCGAGCCAAGGCCACCCGTTGCTGTTGACCACCCGAGAGTTCGTTGGGTTTGCGTTGTTCAAGGCCATCCAGTTCTACCGTTTTTAGAACGGCCAGGACTTCGTTTCTTGCGGTTTCTTTATCGATTTTTTGAAACTTCAAAGGGTAGGCGATATTATCGTAAACAGTCATGTGTGGCCACACAGCATAGGACTGAAACATCATTCCGACGTGGCGTTTTTCTGGTGGTAAAAAAAGCTTCTGACTGGGGTCCGACACAATATCTTTGTCGAATTGAATCACGCCATGGGTGTTTTCCTCTAGTCCCGCGATCATTCGAAGTGTTGTGGTTTTCCCGCAGCCTGATGGACCAAGGACGCTGACAAATTCGCCGTTGGCAATAGTTAGGTTGAAATCTTTGACCGCCCAAGTATTTCCGTTGAATTGTTTGCCGACATTCTCGAAGTGTAGTTGGCTCATAGTCCGTAACGTCCTTTCGACCATTTTTTTAAAATGAAATTTAAGGTAAAAATAATTGCGACAACCATCAGTGATAATACGGCCGCGCCTCCACCGCCTATATCCGAGTACTCTTGCAGCGAGAAAATCGGTTCGTTTGAACAATTCGTGGGTCAATTTATCGTTAAAATGAATTTATAGAGTTTTTTGCAGGTAGAGTCGTACGATTTAATTATTACTGTATCGTTTATCGCAATAAAGCTTGGTAGCGGCCCACCTTCTGTACCT
>JAEUWH010000046.1 GCA_016785955.1 Pseudobdellovibrionaceae bacterium
TGCCCCTGATCGAATAAATAATTGTAGGGATTTTTTATCTTCTTCCTTGAGGCTGAATATTTCCATATCTAAGAGTATTCATCAAAATTTTATAAAATTCATGACTCAAGGGGGAAAAATTTAAATGG
Organism: Pseudobdellovibrionaceae bacterium; assembly: GCA_016785955.1. Lineage (GTDB taxonomy): Bacteria > Bdellovibrionota > Bdellovibrionia > Bdellovibrionales > Bdellovibrionaceae > UBA2316. Next base: position 129 of record JAEUWH010000046.1, read on the forward strand.
TCAGACTACTAGTGATGTCGAAGAAATCGCCAATAGGCCCAAAATTGTTGTCAATGCGTTCATGGTAACTCCCTAAGATAGATTTAATGTTCGTTTTTTATATCAAGCTCTAGGTATTGCAAAGCGCTGTGCAAAGAGCCATTTAGTTCTATTTGCTAGTCTAACCTTATTATCGCCTCCCACCTGGGCATTCACAGATGGATCCGGATGGGCTGTTGTCGAGAACCATAAGCTAGTGTATCTGATTTGAAGGTCATCAAGCAGGATGATACTTTTTGAAACTGATAAAATACGGTTTATTTGTCCTAGCCCTAAATGGGCTTGGCGGCAAATCGCCAAAGTAGATTTCAGTTTGTTTTTTTATTTCGTCGCGATCTTCAACGACTTGTTGATGAACGAAATAAGAAGTAATCAATACTAATCCAAGACCAATTGTGGCTCCAAGACACACTTCCTCAAGGGAAGGATTTCTGCCATTCGTACTATGGGCCGAATAGAAATATGCGTTTCATTTCGCATTCCTCCTTTTTCAAAAAGTGGAGGAGCGGAAAAGTGGGATGGGTTAAGTAGGTTTAATGTTCTTTACATATTCAGAGACGTAAATAAATCCCTGATTTAGGTCTTTCTTTAAGTTGCATTTAATTGCCATCGAAGTGAACGAGGTTCCCCAAGTTGTTGGCGGTGGGGACAGTGTTAGATCTAACTTGTGAGTGTTCCTTCGTTGATAAGTAGAATCCATAGATTGATAGAGTTTTTGCTGGTCCATTCCTTCATCAATCAACAAATTCATGTCGATTAAATCTTTTACTCTTGAGTTTGGCTGATCATCCGGCCTAGGAAGTGTATAGGCATGAAGTTTTTCTGCAAATTGCTGTTCCTTCGGTATTGCTAAAAGTTTTTGAGGTTCAATTCCGGCAAATTGTAAAATGTCACTTGATTCTAGTTCTTCTAATGAATCGCTCCAAACGTCCCCTGATCCAATATCAAGAATAAATTTTTGAAACGTTCTATCAGCAAGCTTTGCCTCTACATTAAATCGAAAACCACCCTCTGGAGGTCCCGTAATGTCTTTATCTTTTGTCTCAGTAATCAGAAAGATAAAATAGTCACCAAGATCTATAGACGCTTGTTTGGCTAGTTCTCCGCGAATAGCGCTTCGTCTTTCTTCAATGTTTTCCGAAAATAGCTTCGCTTCTTTTAAAGCTATATCGACGTCTTTGGTCGTTCGAGCATTTTCTGTACGGAGTTGCATCGCATAGCCACCTTTTAGTGCCCAAGGGGGCGTGGGCATTTTAAATAATCGAACTAGAAATCGATCAAATGCAACATCTCTGCGAAGTCGTTCGATGTCTATATTCTCTTTTTTTGCTTTGCCATTGATTTTATCTTCTAAGGCTTGTCTAAATTCAGAAGCATTTTTATATTTCATTAGCGAATCTCTTTAATAATTTTTTGTAGTTGAGTATGAATTTCTTGTGAAACTTGCACGTGGTTCAAGGTACTTTCTATTTCCCATTTCTGCATAAGTCCTTTTTGATAGGCCTCAAGGATAGCCTGTCGAACTATATCAAATGGAATCCAACCGCACTGAATAGCGTCCGAAATTGTTCTACCTATTTTTGTTACTAAAAACCCTCTGCTTTCCTGGATCATTTCTTTAGTTAGATCTGCCTGATGAAGCTTAAGGATCTTTGGTATTTTTGAATTTCGGCGAAATGATTTAGGTACTGTCATATGAAGCTTTGATGGATTTATATCCGAGATTTCATAGTGCGACAGAGCTGTCTCATGAGAGTAAACCCCCTGAATTTCACCATTTCTATTTTGACTCCATAGTGAATATATCACTTTTTGCTCTTCAGAACTTTTTGGAAAAAAGGCAAGGCGATAGAGGCCCCGGCCTTCTCTTATCCAATGACCTGCTTTAACATGATAGGAATGGTTGTTACTTACAAAGCCAGCTTGCTCAGCCTGTTTGGCTGTAAACAAACCTTGCTGGTTGTTAGCCAGCTCGAAAAGATCTTTGTTTTTTTCTATCAATGTTCCCATATAACCATCCCGCACAAACTACATAATTTATATGTAGTATATGTTATTTCGGCTTGCTACACAATATACTTAAATTTTATGGTATTTGTGTATGTTAGTTTCTCATTTAAAATTAAATAGTTAGACCAATTTTATCAAATTGAGTCAGGATCTTGGTCTAACTATATGAGCTATAGTACTTCTGCACTTAGAGCTACAAATTCAACTTCACCACCCAAAACTTCAATTCTTTGAAATGGAATTTTGAGTTTTTGACCACATGGACATGTCTGAATTTCTTTACTACCAAAGCAACGTGAGAAAAACTCTGCTGAATCAGAATCGTTAATACGCAACACGATCTAAAGAGAATAGGGGTGAGCACTAGGCCTTGAGAGCCATAAGTTAGTGTATCTGACTTGAAGGTCATCAAGCAGGATGATACTTTTTGAAACTGATAAAATACGGTTTATTTGTCCTAGCCCTATGAGGAAGTATTGAGGAAAGGACTCTCTCAGTTAAAGATTTAGTTACCACGCTAATTTTTAACAAAAAGGAGAAGAGTCCATGACTCAACAGCAATATATCATTAATCGAAAAGTAAACATTGTCGAGCTTGCCCAGGCTTTAGGAAATATTTCTGAGGCATGTCGAAACTTAGGTGTCTCACGGCAGCATTATTACGACATTAAATCTGCAATCAGGGAAGATGGCATTGAAGGTCTTTTGGAGAAGTCAAGAAAAGCCCCAAGGATTGCAAATCGCATCAGCCCAGAAATTGAAACCATGATTTTGGACTATTCTTTGGAATATCCAACTCATGGTCAAGTGAGGGTTGCTAACGAACTAAAAGCCAAAGGCATTCGCATCAGCGATGGTGGCGTTAGAGGTGTCTGGGCAAGGCATGATCTTTTGCGAAAGCCTTTAAGATTAAAAAGGCTTGAGAAATACTCAGCAGAGACGAGAAAAGTTTTAACTGAAGCACAAGTGGCTGCTCTTGAAAATGCCAAGGAAGAAAAACAAGCGCATGGTGAAATCGAAACTTTTCATCCAGGTTTTTTATTTGGCCAAGATACGTATTACGTTGGCTACATCAAAGGTGTGGGGAAAATCTATCAGCAAACTGGGATCGACACGTTTTCAAATATGGGTTTTGCAAAACTGTACACAGATAAAACAGCGATCACGGCGGCTGATTTTCTAAACGACAAGGTCGATCTTGAGCAAATGAAATTGCTTCGAGTTTTGACAGATCGTGGGACGGAATACTCTGGAAAAATCGAACAGCACCTGTACCAGCTATTTTTACATCTAAATGACATCGAGCGCTCAAGAACCAAGGCCTATCACCTGCAGACAAATGGCTGTGCCGAACGGCTCAATCAAATTATCCAGGAAGAATTTACGCCGTCGCTTTTAGAAAACACCTCTACAAGTCGATCGATCAAATCCAAGCCGACCTTGATACGTTTATGAGCTTTTACAATGACAAGCGAACGAATCAGGGAAAGCGTTGTCTCGGCAGGACACCGAGACAAACTTGGGATGACGGCTATGAGCTGTATAAAAAATATGTGATCGAAAAATCGGAGGTGACACCAGAACCGCAAATCCATTAAACCAAAAATCAAGCGACTGAGAGAGTCATGTCAACGCAAGTCTTAACTACCGCAGAGGAAAATTAACTTAACTGGTTTACACAAAATTTTTTACATTCTCTTACTTACAAGAGAAATAAGCTGAAATTTGATTTCTATTTAACATAAGTCCATCTGTTTGCTCAAACAAGACATAGATCTCACTTTCATCCAGGGCTAGGACAAATAAACCGTATTTTATTAGTTTCAAAAAGTATCATCCTGCTTGATGACCTTCAAATCAGATACACTAACTTATGGTTCACAAGGCCTTGGGCTCACCCCTATTCTCTTTAGGCTCTTGCCCAGCTTTTCATTCTTGGGGCCGATGGGATTTTTATGAAATTGGGTGGGGTAATTTTAACAAAGGTGTATTTTTTAGAGGTTTAGTTGGATGAAATTGTAAACGTTTCTCCTGAAAAAAATCTATGCTTTCATAAAAAGGAAACTCGGCGTATAACGGAAAAAAATTTGGGAGGTTCTATGAAGTTAGTTTTAGGATTATTGGTTATTAGCTTTGTATCGATGGCACAATCAAACAGCATTTGGGATCAACTATCTCGTTGTGAACAATCGTGCTCGGTACGATGCAATAAGTTGTTTGCCGATTTACGTTCGGAATTAGAAAAAGCAGAAAGTTCATGTACAAGCACGGAACCAGTAGATCAAAATTTGTATAAAGAGATTTATTCATACGCAACATCAAGCACGGGGCTTTGGTTAAGTGCAGATAAAGCGCGTCAGTTCACAGAAGAAATGATGGGGACTCATAATGTCAAAGCTAAATTTCCAGTATTTAAAAATGCCTACTCGTATGCCACATCAAGTACAGGTTTATGGTTAAGTGCCGAAAAAGCACGTGAATTTGCATTGAAACTTATGCAAACACGAAATGCCGAACGAGCATTGTCTTGCTACAAAGAAGCCTATTCTTATGCGACGTCAAGCACAGGCCTGTGGCTAAGTGCCGAAAAAGCACGTGAGCACGCAGAGAAAATGTGTAAGCTTTAGTAATCTGCCCACAGATTTACAGAGAGTAAATTAGTTTTAAATCAGCTCACTCATTACGAGTGAGCTGATTTGATTAGTAAATGTTCAGAAAAATTTTTGGTTATTTTTGATTTGATTTAACCTTCTCCATTAAGACATAAATCTCTTTATAAACGTCAGCAGTTAAAAGTTCGAGTTCTAAAGAGAATAGGTGTGAGCACAAGGCCTTGTGAACCATAAGTTAGTGTATCTGATTTGAAGACCATCAAGCAGGATGATACTTTTTAAAACTGATAAAATACGGTTTATTTGTCCTAGCTCTGGGCTATCCACGTGGCATGCGTGAGGTTCGATTGCATTCATTTTCTAAAGTGGTTTCGTTAGCCGACACCTTTTGCGAGTTCACTTTTAAAGATGCTCAGAATCCAACTCCGCGAGAACATGAAGAGGCCTTGCCGTTTATCGAACACACACTGGGGCAACCTTTTAACAAAGAATGTTTCAAGGCTTTGAAAAATGTTCTTACTTTTCGTATTCGCAAAGTTTCTATTAAAATCGTTAAAAAAAACACTGACTATTACACCTAATAATATTATTTAGCCGCATATGTTCATCGCGTTGGTCACGTATTTGCTTAATTGTAAATATCCAATGTTTAAAGGGAATATATGCGTTTAAATCAAAAGTCTTTACTAAGAATCAGAAAATCTGTCTTCGCTTTCGGACTATTTTTAGTCTTCGTCATTGCGGGTTGTGCATCGACCCCTCAGCTGAATAGCAAAAAGGAAACTAAAAGCGGGCTATGGTTTAAAACCGTGCCGGTTGGTTACAAATCCACTCCCGTAAATGCCAGCGCCGTTCGAACGAAAATGAACCAATTTAGAAACGCTCTTGGGCGGGGAAGCCTGACGGCGGCGGATTGGAAACTGCACGACGAGTTGCTGGAGACCTACGTTAAACTTAAAAACGGCGGCCAGAATATCGTCAGCATTCCACCGCGTTCGCGAGTGACAATTCCATTTGAATCCTACTGTTTGAATTCGGGCAAGGCCGCCCCCTCAGAAAAGGAAGTGTATCACTGGCAAAAAGGAAGCCCCGGGATTCCCTATTATCACGAGCTTCTGAAGCTGCGGCGACAAAAGCAAATTCAACAGCAAGATCTGCAAACCCTGATTTGGAATTTACAAAATGAAACTCGCTGGGACGATTATCCAAATAAGTTGAAAGCCATTTTGCAGCGAATAGATCCGCAAGTTTCAATTAAACTTCCATCACGTATTAAAGATCAAGCAACCAGCATGATTACAGATTCAGTATTAGGGGTTGCGGGCGTTTCCGATGCGCTGAATACTTTTGAGCTGATTGAGGGAAAGTACTACGATTACGAAGACTTTAGACGATCGGTAGAATCCGTGGCCTCGAAATATGAGATGGCGGATTACGATAGCTTGACTCAAATTCCCGATACTCAGCTTTTTTCACAAAGCGATAGTGATGGTTATTCACGGCAAACCGTAACGTTTTATAATCCCAGCGATCGAACACAGTCGTTGAATTTGAATAACTACTATCTGAGTCCCGAACGTCAAGATGTTCAACGTGTCGGTATAAATCCTGTGGAATCGGAAGATCAAAGCCTTGTTTTCGACCTCGAGAAACTTTTGTATACGGACATGCTACGGTTGGGAATTGGTTTTACTCCTGGAGTCAATGACGTCGCGGATGTTTACGAATTATTGACGGGCAAAGATTTTGTCAATGGCTCATCATTATCGACATTTGATCGTGTGCTTTCTGGGGTGGGGGTTGTTATTGGGTCCGGCGGTGCCTATCGTTACGCTAAAAAAACGATGCATGCGCCAGCTGAACATTTGGGTACGTTCGCTAAGGGTTTAGAAAAACCATCTAAAAAACAAGTCACTTTCGACAAAAAAACTTTAGACGAAGCGAATGATGCCTTATCTAAATCATCTGAGTTTTACGAGTCGGCGAAAAAGGCAAAGCCTGTGAGCATTCCCAGAGGAACGGCCGTGCAAGATCTTTCAAAAGACGCCATCGAGGTGCGCGCGAAAGCCCAGAATGGTCAAAAGTTGTATCGTGTGGGCACACGTGGACAAAGTAAAACCGGATCAAACGCCCAATTCTGGTCTCTAGAATCCCCTGATATGCCGGGATATGCTGATCGGTACGGGATTCCGCCCGAAAATGTTTTGAAGGATAATTTTGTGGAAACGGCAACCTTGAAAAAAGATGTCGACTTTGTCACGCGGAAAGCACCCGCAGTGAAAGAAAACGCCGGTGGTGGAATTGAAGTTGTGGTCCCTGAAAGTGGCGTTACAATCGAAGGACACTATTCGCGGGAGGAAATGAAATGACAAATGATATCTATAAATCAGTCGATGCTTTAGTCAGCCAGTTGCGTGGTCACGGATATGATTCAATCGCCAGTTTCCTTAACGATGCGAAACATGTCGGTGGATCGGCTAGCGAAACTCTTTATGAAATCGAACAGGTTCTAAAGCAGTGCCGAGGCCAAATCAAAGAAGCATCTTTGATCCAGCACATTGATCTTCTTTTGAAATGGATCGATGATGCGTTCTTAGCCATCGGAGACAGAAAATAATTTAATGTCGCACGATTTCCCAGTGCCTTCGTTGACGGTGCGGAATACCTTTTCGCGTAAACGTCCAATTTCCAGCATCATGTCGGGAATCAGGAAACCTTGGGCCATGTACACGCCGATATTTGATCGACCGGTTTCTTATCAGTAAATCAAATTCATCTTCTTGATGTTTTCTAAAGAGAATAGGGGACAGCCCAAGGCCTTGGGAGCCATAAGTTAGTGTATCTGATTTGAAGGTCATCAAGCAGGATGATACTTTTTGAAACTGATAAAATACGGTTTATTTGTCCTAGCCCTCGTAGGCTGCTCATGTCTTGTCATGCCTTGCATCAGCGACTTATCTTAGGCGGTGGTTTGTTATTGTCAAAATATGGAACGACTTTGCAAAGTGCTATATTATCTATAAAGCAAGTGCTGAAATAGCACCGTCGTATTTTGAGAATGTCTCTTTAATTGTTCTTAGTTTTCCTTGATGATAGAAAGACGGAGGAAATAATGTTGGGAAAATATTTTCTGAAAGTAATTTTGTTATCATTTTCATTCGTATCGCTCGATATGGTCATGATCTTTGAAATTAAAGAAAATACGCGCCTAAATCTGGAAACCGTTTCTTTAGGCCTTAACGACTCAAAATAGGACTCAAGTCGTATATATTTGAGTCGATAGGTATTGACTTAAGATGATCTTAAGTATATAATTAGGGTGTGTTTGTATGTAAATATCCGCTTATCTCTGTTTTTCAACTAATAAACAACGGACATGTTGTTTTCATAGCGGCAAGTAGGTCAGTTGATGAAGTCATCAAGGTTTTTCCTAAAAAAGACAGAACTCAAGCTGAGTACTATATACTGTCTGAAATACTCAATTTAACCGATTCAGATTTCCATAACAGAGCAGCCCAATGGGGAGAAGTTTTAGACATTTATGGAAAGAGGATTGATGGTATTAATTGGTATATAAAATTTTTTATAGAAAAGGATGAAAACGGCCAAGATTCTTTAAGTGAGGTTTCTTTTCATCCACTAGTTGAGGATATGGTTTTGGCAAACGGCACTAAATTAAAGAAGGAGGACCCGTGAGATGCGGTGACTGTGGTTCTAAAAATATAAAAAGGCAAAATGTTCAAGGCAGAAGTTTCCGCTGGAAAGATTTTTCCGCTGCTACTGTGATTAAGCCATTGGAACTTAATGTGTGCCAAGAGTGTAATAATATTATTACTAAAGCTGGCGAAAGTAAATTAGTTGATGAAGCCATTGAAGCTTCTATTTCCGAACAAGTACGGATAGCTATTGCTAAAATTAAGGATACTCAAAGGTGTGAACAAAAAGACATAGCGTCTAGGTTGGGTGTTTCTCCTGAGCATCTAAGTGAAATTAAAAGCGGTCGGTCTATGCCTAGTTTTCAATTATTTAACTTCCTTAAGACATTAGCTTTTGATGAAAAGGCTTTTCAAGTATCTAGCCCAGAATTTAAGCCTGATTACAAAGTAGCGATGGCAGCATTTACCACAGTAAAATAGCGGACACGATGACTGTAGAGAAGAGATTCCAGGGATTTTTGAGTGGAATCCAGATAGTAAATATTTCCAATTTTAAACGAGCGATATATATAATTTAGTTGTCTGAACTTTTGAAGCATGTTTGAAAGCTGTTGCTCAGATGAACTCAGTTAGTAATTTAAAATTTCAGATTGTTGTGGCTGCGTATTTGGAGTGAAGTAGTGGAGTTTAACTGGATCACCGCAAGTTTGCCGTAAAGTTGAGATTTCAACGTTGCATTTAGATTTCCGTGGTATCGAGTTAGATTCTAAAAGCGCTCAAACCTCTACATATAACTATCAGACAAGATTAACTATGGATTTAATTATTCAACGTCTTGGTTTTATCAAATCTAACAAAATTAAAGCTGGTAAATATTTATTTAACTTAGTTTTCTTAAAGGATACGGACAAGCAAAACAAATTATCGGCTTCGGATGTAGTAGCCTCAGTCCAATGGACAGCGAACCCTCGTGGTCAATAAGGTTTATTTATGGTTCCCGTCACCATCAATTTTAAAGAGAATAGGTGTGAGCGCAAGGCCTTCCTTGGGAACCATAAGTTAGTGTATCTGATTTGAAGGTCATCAAGCAGGATGATACTTTTTGAAACTGATAAAATACGGTTTATTTGTCCTAGCCCTCTCTTCGCCACATCATTGAATTAACGGCAAGCATACAACTTGCCGTCGGTATTCAAGGGTCACCTTGACAAGGTATTTTATGAAAAAAAAACAAGACAAATGGAGACTTCAGGGGTTAGAAGAAATCACCATTTTCTCACTGATGGGACAGTAACAATGAAATATTTTATTTCTTTTCCAAGATATAGAAAACCAGATTATCCGTTGGGGGAAGAGATAAAAACTTACCGTAA
>JAEUWH010000048.1 GCA_016785955.1 Pseudobdellovibrionaceae bacterium
AAGGCTGATCCCGCCTGCAGAGGGCATGGATGCCCTCGTTCAAGTTTAAATAAAGCTTCCCTTTGAGTGAGGCCCTCGAATGCCCCGAAATCTTTTATTGAAAATAACTCCTTTTTAAGATTTGATGAAAAATTTGGGTCATAAGGCTGTTCTTAGAGAACTTTGGGACATCGGCGGTAGTTCTTTGATCTATATTCTTTGTTTTGTGGGGTTTTTGTTTGTGTTAAAGTTTAGTGGCGTGGTTCCCATAACTTTTTTAAAGTGAAGATTGAATTGGTTAATTGATGAAAAGCCAGAGTTTAAACATGCCTCGGTGACGGGGACCCCTATAGAAAGGGATTTTATGGCGTCAAAAATTCTTATTTTATGCCTGTATTCTACGGGTGATAAGTCGTAAGTTTTTTTAAATTCACGACAAGCATACGCGTGAGATAAACCCAAAGAGTTTGCGATTTCGCCAATGCCAATATTTTCTTTATAATTATTGTCGATAATTTTCTTTATTTTTTCCGCAGATGGCGACTTCGTCATTTGCATTTCTACATACTTTTTTACTTTTATATTATTCACTAAATCCAATAATTCCTCAAAAGTGTTTGGCACAATTTCATTCCAGCTAAAGATGAAGGGTTTGTTAGTGACGCTTCTTGGGAGTAACGTATTTGAGGCTAGGGCGGTCCATTTGAACGTTCCAGGCTGGATTTTCCATTTTAAAATAGAAAAGGGTGGGGCAAAGACGCCGGATGGGCCATCGAGTTCAATAAGTTCTGGGCCACTTTTTATCGAAATTTTGTTGGGCATAGACGAAAGCCCAATGATCCAAATCGGACCATATGTATCAATCGGAGTCGTCTCTTCCTTGTATTGGTGAGTTCTGTCCATAATGATAAGATCTTCTCCTAAGTGCATGACTTTAGAGAGATAGGATTTAGTTTTCACCTCATAAGAAAAATTTTTTGAAGCAGGTGGTGTCGTCAATAAAACTCCGTATAGATTAAGTGGCAAAGGTCAAAAATCCGCTAGTCGACTTTGAAATGCCGATTACAATTACTATTATGCCGCGAAACTTTTCGATTTGGCCAAGACTTTCAAATATTAATGCATGGTCTATGAATGACATCATGGTCGCTAGTCATATGGTGACTATGACTAGTTTGGCCTCAATAAAAAAAATTGAAGAGGTGCGACAGTCTTACAAAGAAAATGGGATGCAACCGCCGTCCTATACGGCAATTATTATAAAGGCGACATACCTTCTTATTAAAAGATATCCCGAGGTGAACCGCGCGATACTGGGTCCCCCATTTTTTAGAAAAATTATTCAATTTGAAAATTTTGATATCAATGTGGCCGTCGAAAAAAGTTTGCCCAATATTCCAGGGCAGGCTTATGCGCCTGTCATTAGGAATGTAGATAAAAAAGATCTTCTCGAGATTACAAAAGAACTGCAATTCTTTGCGACCTCTACGGAAGAGAATGACAACAATCTTAAGCTTTTCATGAGAGTTTTGAAATTTGTTCCGTATCCATTTGCAAAATGGATACTAAATGCGCCTTATTGGTTTCCCCATTTTTGGATAAAGCATAAAGGCTGTGCCTGTTGGGTCAATTCACCTGCAAAATCAGGGGCTGATTTATTGTTCACACTTTGGCCCTGGCCAATTACATTTTCCTTTGGCGTAGTCAAAAAAAGACCATGGGTTTTTGAAGATCAGGTCATGGCTGAAATGACAATTCCTTTGACGATGGTTTTTGATCGGCGATTACTTGGTGGTGGTCCTGCGGGACGATTATTTTCGGAGTTTAAAAAAATTATCGAAGACGCTGATTCAGAGTTGTTCTAGCCATAAAAAAATTGGGCTTTGCATAGTATTTTTAATTATTTTCGAAATGAATATTTTTTATGAAAATTAGATTATGAAAATGAGATTGTCTTTTTTGATAGTGGCGGCCGTGATGGCTGTTATTTCTGTTTTTCCGGGGTGTACTTGGAATGCGTCGCTAAAAAATCTTGACGACACGTCAAGTTCTCTTAGTTCTGAATGTGATGTTGACATTACTACCAGCAAACTTTGTACGGTCTCTTCGGCGGGAAAAATCGTGACAGCCAGCATGGGGTCTCGGGTGACATCTTGGCGTAACCCTATGTCTGCCACGACTATAGTAGCAGATATTCCTAACGGTTACTACGCCAGTCAAATGTGCTATTTAGAGGAAAGTAATTTGATTCCTGCGAATATCAAAGCAGGAGTGAGTATTTTTGGAGTTAGTGGCGTGTATCAAGGTGGAACATTTCAAAGCTTGATGGCTTCGAGTGCTTTAAGAGACGCTGGAGTTTTAGTAGCGCCAAGTTTGGCCGCGCAGGCAATGTCTTCTCAGATGACTTTGAATAGCGAAGTTTATACGTATGCCGGTGTTGATTTGCCGTCGTCTGGTGGATTCAACTATAGAGACATTCCTGATTTTACCAAAGATGACATTGGGTTTTTGGGAGCGTCTTGTAAGTATGCTTCAAGACCTACAAACAATTGTGGTCTGACTCAGAATACAATCTTAGAAAGAATTGCCGACTGTGCGGTGAAAAACATTTCAGCATCAAGTTGGGATGGTGCTAGTCAATGTAACGGGGGCGAAGGTTTGTGGAAGCTGGTTACAAAAAATGGTTCTAATAAAGAAGTTTGGCAAGATCAACGAACGAGGTTGTTGTGGAGTTCTGTCGTTGGCAGTAGTAACTGGTGTCAAGCCAGTGGCAACACCCAACAGGCTGTTTTAACATATGGCTACACTTATAATAGCTCTGTCGGCACTCCGATTGTGGGAAATGGAACGGTCGGGGACTTAACGGCCGGATCAAGTGCTGCGATTGAGCAGGTGACCATTACTTTTAGTAGTGCAACAATGTTCTCGGTTTCTGGAAGTTGTGGCGGCGGTGCTATAACCAGCGGTGGCCTCACACCATCGGCGGGTTCAGTCGTTACTTGGTCAAGGGCCAATTATTGTAATTTTACTTTAACTCAAGGCTCTACAAATTTTGCAGCTGATGACGTAATTGTTCTCTACAGCAGTGGCGCATTTATAACGTGTGAGCCAGGCAGCTTTTTTTTATACCAACCACTATTGCCAGTCAGTTACTGTGCCGAGAAGTCAGGTTTAAATGCGCCTGTAGGTGAAAATTGGACAACCCCTTTGTATGTGTCAGCTAAAGGAAATATGGGGAGAACTCCGACAGCCCAGGCCCCCGCGGTTAGCTGGCGACTTCCTTCGATTGGTGAATACAAATTAGCAGATGTAAATGGAATTAGATTTGTTATGCCTGATATGGGTTCGGCAGGAACTGTTAGGGCGATCGTTGATAACTCGGTTGGTAGTCTAGGGGGCGAATGGGCGTCCACGAGTGATTCAATTTATAGATACAAATCATATACGTATGAACCATCAAGGGGGCATATTAATTACGCGGACAAAAGCGGCAATCTGAATATAAGATGTGTTGGGCGTTAGGTCGAAGAGGATCGTTAGTCAGGACACAGTTGATCATGATTTCTATGATATGGATACTCTGGCACCGTTATTAATATGGGACGCCTTAAATTTTTTAACTTTTATACCTTATAATGTCATTGCCAACCTATTTAGGTCCTTAGGTCCTTTTACCAGCCTATCTATTTGTCATTACCAACCTATCTATTGTTTAAGTACAATTTTGAATCTTGAGTCTAGAGATCTTTTATCCTTAAACAGGCCATCAGATTCATGAATATCTCGATGTGTATAGCCAATTGTGATATGAGGAAAAAAATGATTAGGATCAAACTCGCTCGATTTTCCGCCGCCAGCGACGAATTCCTTGAATATCTTGCGGCGAATTTCAATTAAATTTTTTGACTCTACAATAAGAAAGAAAGTGTATTCGTAACAATCGCCGACAAATATTTTTCCACTTCCAAGGCCGATAATTTTCAAATCAGACGTTTGAATTGCGTTTAGTTTTGCAATTTCGTCCATACGGACTTGCGAGAGATGTCTTTCATTTTCAGCCAACAGCTTTTCGGCCTCTGGAGGAGTAATGACTGTCACATGCGCTTCGCCATTGTTATTCCATGCGGTGAGAAATTTTAGAGGATTCTTTAAGCTCAAAATTTTTTGAATGTCATGGCGAAGTTTGATTATCGGTGAATAAAGAATGTTCATCGCTAGAGAATTCGAACGAGGCACAAATGATAGGGCGCCATTATGAATGATTGACTCGCTCAGTGTTATCGGTTTCTCAGTTGAAGACGTGTAAAATGCTTCGCATTCTTTACTGTGGCTGGGAACTGAAAAAAAGTAAAAAAAAGTCAAAAATAGAAATCTACTCATGGTTTGTGGCCTCGTCTGGATAGTGTTGTTTACATGGATCGACAAAGAAACTTTTCTTCTTGTTCGTCATGGCCGTCGTTATCGAATCCATGAACGATTCGGAATGTTTTCTTTTGTCGAAAATTAGGTTCAATTTTAATAAAAAAATAGGAGTCATTCGTTTGATAAAAGTCCAATAGGTATACGACATAGTAACCTTTTTCGGAACTGTAGGGGGCCTTTTCTATTCCCGTGTATTTTCCTCTGGAAATAGCGGAATGACTTTTATCATGCCATAGAATTCTTTGTCCCTGTATAGAAAGATAGGCCAAATTACGTTCTGTAGATCGGCATTCAAAGCGTTCATTTGCCATACTTAAACTTGTTATGACTAGTGATAAGATAAAAAAAGTTAATTTCATTAGCGTCTCCTGTTGCTTTTGGCTGTATGTACAAAAAATTAAATATAAATTATATTGAATAATATTGATACATATAATAAGAATTACTTAACTATGAATATTCCAATAGATTTACTAGAGTCCCTGATTTTGTTGGCGGAAGAGCCTTCGATGAAGGTGGGGGCAGAGAAGCTTAACATTTCTCAACCAGCTTTATCTATGCAACTTCGAAAATTGCAAAACTTTTTTATTTTGCCGTTGTTTGAATTTAAGGGAAAAAGAAAAGTATTAACTTCATTTGGCAATTCGGTTTATCAAGAGGCAAAACGAATTAGAAATGAAATAAACTTTTCATTTGAAGCCATTAATAGGCAGTATTTGGACTCGGGTAATCTGACTTTGCGAATAGGCGGTCGTCGGGAGTTGCTTTTGGTGGCTAAACGCAAAATTCATTTTGATGGAAAAATTGAATTGAAGCCCATGTCGTCTGGTCAAGCCGTAGAGGCTTTGATAGAAAGAGAAATTGATATTGCGGTCTCTCGGTTGCGAAAAAACTCGAATGAATTGGTCGCAAAAGAATTTTTTGTAGATTGTCCGTGGTTAGTTGTTCATAAGAAATGGCTCAAAGGTCGAGATGTTAAAAATCTTGCTTACGATATAGATTTTTTTAAGAGTACGCCTTTTATCACATATTCGACAAAGGGTAAGTTCGGTCATGAATGGCTAGCTCATATTGGCATGTCGTTTGACGGGCTAAATGTAAAATGTGTATACGAAGATTGGTTGAGTATTTTGCAGATGATCGAATTAGGGGATGGTTATAGTATTATTCCCGATAGTATTAAATCTAACTTAAATGAGGTTGTCCATGTTGAGCTGCCTCATTCCGTTGTAAAACCCGTGACGTATTTTTTTGTTTACAATAAAGCATTAAAAAAAATACCTAGTTACAAAGAAATATTTGCATCGAAGAAGGGTTAAAAATGTTTTTTCACTTGTATAGTCAATAGGCAGGCCCGTATTTCAAATTGAACAGTATTTCAGAGGGTTCTATTTTTCCTCCCTTTCAGATGAGGTCTAGTAAATTTTGGTTTTGCATTAGTATTTATTAAACAGATCTTTTGGTTCTGTGCTGCATTTCTATTTCAGTGGCCAGAACCATATCAGAAGCCCCTTCGAACAACCTTTCGCAGATATAATGGACAATGGACTTTGGTCAAAATCTTGAGGGCCAGTGGCTGTTTTGTGACCCTAAAATAAGTATTCTATATATATGAAAATATTCTTTATTTTAGGCTTAGTGAGTTTGCTTAGTCAGGCCGCCGACAAGCCTGAGTGTAATGTGTCCTCTTTGACCCGAGATTGTCGCATCTTTGATTTGGCTCCTGCAGAAATTAAATTACCTGATGGAACTGCTTTTCCAAATCCTCGTCGGCCAAAAACAGAACCTCAATCAATGGGGGTGGGACCTTATGGGCCGTATTCTAGCGAGGGTTCAAGTACTGGTACGACAGTAGCTGGCGGAGTCACGGGGAGTGGAGGTCTTGGGGTGGCACCGGATGCTGCCAAGATGGAAGAGCTTAATAAAAATATGACGGATTTGATTCGTGTACGCAGTCGTTTAGCTAAATTTTTAGGTGCAGAAAAAGGAATGTCGGAAGACTTCCGTATGAACATCTTGTCCGATCCTAATTTCATTTTCTTTTCTGGCGTGGCCATCGACAAAAACGGAAAGTTTTCTAAAAATCCCCAGATAATGAATATGTCGGTTATGATGTTCTGGCCGCCAAATGGGAAAGAGCAAAAATATCAAAATGTGCCGATAGACCAACTTGTTGAATTCATGAACTCGAGCGGTGTCAGCAAACAAACTAGAAAAGCCATCCAAGAGGTCGTTGAACTTCAAAAAAAATCAGCAATGATGTATGGTACAACATATAGTAATCCGGTTAATGACGAAGCCCAGAAGAAAATACAAGCTCAGCAGGAAGCGTACATGCAACAGCGACGAGCTAAAGCTAAAGACCTGTTTGATGTGGCCCAACGATCTTTCAAGAAAGTTTTTAATGCCAACACTTCTGATAAAAATACCGAAGCTTTAATTCAAACCATGGATAATTTATCTTTTAAATTCGAAGATGAAGTTCCTGAAGATATGAGGCAAGCATGCAAAGATGGACCAAATGCATACTACAATCGGTCATTGCATACATTTGTTATTTGTAACTCGGTTCTAAATTACCCAGACAACCAGTTGGTGGGAATTATCGGTCATGAAATGGGACACAGTATTAGTTCCTGCAATTTAAGCCTGGGCTTAGACAAAGTAGATCCTGAAATGTTAAATAGTTTGATTTCCAAAAAATCGGCCAGTGCAAGTGTTAGAGATAACGAACTGTTGCGGGATCTTAAGCGAGTATTGCCAGAAAATCGTGCTGTACGCATCGGCAATGATTACGTCATCAGTGAATCTTTTAGGAGATACGCTGAAGACGTTAAGCTCTACACACCAATCGTTAACCGAATTGAAAAAGAGGATTATCCGTTTGCCAAGGTAAAAGAATGTATTGTCCAAAATTCGAAATTTCGTGAGGTTTCTACAGACGATGCAAGAAAAATAACTGAAAAAGCATCTCAATTTTTTAAAGAAAAAGGCTCAACATTTTCTGCAGAAGATCAAAAAGACTTACAAGCTAGAGCCGAAAGATCGATTGAATGCATAGGGGGATTTGGTGAAGCCGATGAAACGGGTGAGGCGATGTCCGATATGTGGGGTTCATTAGCGATAGAAGAATACCTAAGTGAGCATCCACCCAAAACTGATTTAGAAAGACTCAGTCTATATTCATATTTTGGAACCAGCTATTGTGCAAATCATCAAGAAAAAGCAAAATTCAATGCCAGCATCCGTCCGCAGCAGTTATCGCTTAGTCAGCTTAGTTTGATTGCTAAATCGGGTCATAGACAAGAACAAGCGCGTTTGAATCTGGTTCATCCGCCTGATGAGACTAGTAGTCTGACCATTTAAATTTTTCCCCCTTGAGTCATGAATTTTATAAAATTTTGATGAATACTCTTAGATATGGAAATATTCAGCCTCAAGGAAGAAGATAAAAAATCCCTACAATTATTTATTCGATCAGGGGCA
>JAEUWH010000075.1 GCA_016785955.1 Pseudobdellovibrionaceae bacterium
GTAAAGATCAGTCATCGTTAGTGAGTTACCAAACTCCCCAGCTAAACTATTTCCGCAGTGGGCAACTGTGTCTGCTTCAAAGTACCCAGGCATCGTGATCTCTCCATCTAACAACTTCAAAGGAATTCTATTTTTAATAAGCCTCAAAACCAACGTAAAGTAGAAGCCTCAGGAACAGAATTAGTAAATGCGATGACCGACCTGATGACCTTCGTTAGCAAAAATCATGCGGCAATCACGCCGATTATAGAGACTCGAATTACCCCGGATGACCCAGTGATTGTTCGGGAAAATAAGATTTTGGAGTCCAAGCGAAAGGCGCGTGAGGCAAAAAATAACGGACAATAATATAATGGTATTGGCAACTTGTATGGCATAGGTTGGGAAGCCTATGTGAGACGTTCATACAAGTTGAGCAAAATCTACATATTGTAGAGTTGTTGTTCGAATAAAAATCAAACACTTGATTAAAAATACCATAGAAAATACCAATTTCTACAGATTTCCATGATACTTGTTTACATAGAAATTTCTGTGAGTTACTCGGTAGGCATATATATATGCACCGGCCGATGCCAGTGGAAATGATGTTGTTCATGTTCTTATTCAAGTGTGTTTTTTTTATTGTTGGGTTTCTTTTTTTTAGCTCTGTGCAGGCGCGAGTTGTCTCTGAAAGTGAGTACCCATTCCCCTTTAAAGATCCTTGGATTGCTTCGATTTCTTCGGGGGCAGTATTTTATTCTGGTAGTGACTTTCAAAGCCTGAAGTTTGAATTTCTTCCTGATCGCCGAGAAGTTCCACTGTTAGAAATGCGAAACAAAATATCTATCAATTTGTTTCAGCAGAAATCAAAAGCCGCACCGTTAGCCTTTGTCATTGCGGGGACAGGCGGGACGGCTTTTTCTGATAAGGCTTTGTGGTTAGGGCATCAGTTGTATCAACTGGGTTATCATGTTGTAACATTGCCAAACACAATTAATTTTCAATATGTTTTAGGAGTCAGTCGGTCGGGTGTGCCAGGGTATACCCCGCGAGACGCCGCAGAGTACTATCAAGTTCTCAAGGCAATTAACTATTATTTGGTGAACGATAAAAAAATGCAAATCAGTGGATACTCTTTGATGGGATACTCGTTGGGAGGGTTGCTGGCGGGTTTTATTGCGCGTGAAGACGAGTCCGTGGGGCAGTTTAATTTCGAGCGAGTTGTTATGCTAAATCCAGCATTGGATTTGGGCTTTGTCGTGGATGCGCTAGATAACTTTTACAAGGCAGGAAATTTAGTTACTGAGCAGAGAAAAGAAAACATTCAGTCTCAGGTTTTTTCCGTAGGTATGAATATCATGAAAACTGGATTTGATATTAAAAAAATTCAGACTGCTGTCGAAAGAATGCAACTAAATGAAAATGAAAAAAAGTGGCTTGTTGGAGATAATTTTCGATCAGATCTAAGAGACGTAGTGTTTGCTACTCAGCAAATCAATGATCAGGGGGTGCTGGTAGGCGAAGTTACCCGATTTGAACAAAGCCGACGTCTGGACGAAGCCCGTTTGATCACTTTTGAGCAATATATGAATCGTATTTTGCTGCCCACCTTGCCCTCTGGTTTGTTGGTAGAGGATTTAGTTCGGCAGGCAAGTATATACGAAATCGAAAACTTTCTAAAAAGTAAGAATAACGTTTATATTTTCACTTGTGCGGATGATTTTATTTATCGGCCTGAAGATTTTAAGTATATGAAGAACTTAGTGGGTGATGATCGCTATGTTCTGTATCCCCATGGGGGACATGTAGGTAATCTGTGGTTCGATACGACTAAAAAGGATATTGGCGATTTGATGAGACTTAAATAGCCAGCGCCTGAAATTCAATCATTCGTATCTTTTTTACATCGTTTGACAGCCTATCCTTGTGAAAACACTGGATAAAATGTACAAAAAAGCTATGCACGATATCGAAAAGCTTCGTTTGGAAGTTGACCAAATTCATCATCAATTGTTTGAACTTTTTCGTCGTCGTTTAATTTTGACCCGTAAAATTTGGGAAATCAAAAAGCATAAGGGATTGCCACTTGTCGATTTGGCACGGGAAGAAAAAATTATCCATCAATTTGATTCTATGGTTGTCGACAAGGAAGAGCAAAAAGCGGTGCAAAGTATTTTTGGAGTCATTCTAAAAGAAACTAAAAGCTATCTTGAGGTCAAGCTGAAATGAAAGCGACGGATTTTGAATTACTTTTACCGGTCGGACAAAAAGAAATGGCCGAAGCGGCGATTCAAAACGGAGCTGATGCCATTTATGTGGGCTTTCCTGGATTCAATGCGCGTGGGCGCAGCTATGATTTTGAGTTAGAAGAACTGAATCAAATTATTCAAATGTGTCACTTAAACGGCGTGAAAGTGAATTTGGCGTTTAATATCGTGATCTTTGAAAATGAATTGCCTGTCGTGATCGAGTCGATCAAAAAAGTTTTGCCACTAAAGCCAGATGCGCTGATCGTGCAGGATCTGGGCTTGGTTAAAATTATAAAAGACATGTGTCCCGAGCAGGTGATTCATGCGTCGACACAAATGACGGTGACAAATGATTTGGCAATCCAACTGTTAGAAAATTTGGATATTAAGCGATTTGTCTTGGGACGCGAAAACTCTTTGTCGGAAATTAAATTGATTGCGGAGCGCACGAAAAAGGAATTGGAAGTTTTTGTTCATGGGGCCTTGTGTGTTTCATATTCTGGCCAGTGTTTTACGTCCGAGACCTTAGGTGGGCGCTCGGCCAATCGCGGACAGTGCGCACAAAGTTGTCGCTTTAGTTACGATTTGATTGTCGATGGAGAAACAAAAAATTTGATCGATAAAACGTATCTGGTGTCGCCGAAAGATTTGTGTGGAATTGGGGAGATCCCCGAGTTGATGAAGCTGGGAGTGAAAAGTTTCAAAGTTGAAGGACGATTGAAAACACCAGAATATGTTGCCCAAGTAGCCAAGTCGTTCCGCTCGGCTATTGATCGTGCGGCCGAGAAGGACGCGTTGAGCACCGAGCAAATTCAAACAGAAAAAAACAAAATGGGCGTTGAGTATTCACGTGGATTTTTTCCAGGCTGGTTACACGGGGTGAATCATCAAGAGTTAGTAGACGGTACCTTTGGCTCGCATCGAGGCGTCGAGATCGGACACGTTGTCTTAGCTCAGAAAAACATAATGACCATCGAATTGAATGCAAATTATTTGGAAATAGAAAATGGTGATGGTTTATTGTGGTTTGATGGTCCTCAAAAGCAAGGGGCGTCCATTTATGCTGTTGAAAAGGGCAAGAACAAGATAAAAATTGAATTTGCTAATTCAGTTCAGCTCAGAAACAGTGTTGTTGGGTCTTTGGTTTATTTAAATCACGATAAAAGTCAGAAAAAAGAAATTGAAAAATCGCTGACGGATAAAAATACCTTTAAAAAAATACCCGTCAAGGTTTCGATTGTCTTAGCGGAAGGTCAGCCTTTAGCCGCCATGGTTCAAGATGATCGTTTTAGTGTGCAAATGTATTCTGAAGGAGCGTTGTCGAGGGCACAGAACAAACCATTGAACACGGAGATGCTGTTTAGCGAATTTTCGGCTTTAGGAGGTACGGTTTTCAAGTTAGACCGAGAATGGTTTCAAGCAACTTCAAACGCAGAAGTCCCATTATTTTTAAATCATAAAGACATCAAAGGATTAAGGCAAAAATTGTTTTCAGAGCTGAAGCGATTACGAACAGAAAACAAAATTGACTCGGCATCGGTTATAGCCATCAAAGACTCTGGGGTTTCCAGTCAGCCTATTGCACCGGTTGCACATACGAAAATTGGCCTGAATGTTCTTTTGCGTAACAAAGAGCAAGTGGCTGATTTGGTCGATGCACTCTTGACAGGGATGCTTCATGCACAGCAAATCAAATCTGTGTGTTTGGATTTTGAATTTGGCCGAGATTATCAAAGCTCGGTTGAAAAAATACGTGCGGTCGGTGTCAGTGTCGGCATTGCAACGACGCGAATTTTAAAACCGCAGGAATATATCAATTTAAAGCTTATTCATTCGATGAAGCCTGATTTTATCTTGGTTCGTAACTTGGGTGCTTTATACTATTTTAAAAATATTCAATTGTTTTCGGGACTGTTGAAAGGTGATTTCAGTTTAAATGTGACGAATCATAAGACTTTTGAGTATTTAATAAACAGTGGATTGGATTCGATTTGTTTATCTTATGATTTAAATTTGGAACAAACAAAAAGTGTATTAAGAAACATACCTGCCGAAAAGGCTGAGATCACGATACATCAATCGATGCCGAGTTTCCATATGGAGCATTGTGTGTTTGCGGCTTTTCTTAGTAAGGGAAAAAGTTATCGTGATTGTGGTAAACCGTGTGAAAAGCATAAGGTGCAATTGAAAGATCAGTTTGGTCACCATCATTGGATTAAACCGGATCATGAATGTCGTAATACTATGTACAACGCCAGTGCGCAGACAGCCTTGCCGTATTTTAATGAATGGCGAGAGTTAGGTTTAGGTGAAATTCGCTATGAAGCACTTCATGAGCGCGGCACTGAGCTGTTAAAAAAAATTAGAAGTTACGTTGATGTGGTAGAGGGACAAAAGACTATTCGAGAAGCCCTCATTGAATTACAAACGACCGAAGTGTATGGGTTGTCGCCCCGACAGTTAAGTCGTTCGGACGAGTATCAAGCTCGTAAGAAAGACCACAGTTTTTTGTAAAGACCCTGTGGCCGCAGCAGCAGTAACGGCCAAGACCTGATTCTTTTTTAAATATTTTGGGCCCGTCACAAAAGTTTTGGGAAATAAGCCTCATTAGAAAATATTCGAGAGTTTGACTGTAGCGTTATTCACCAGCATCAGATTTTCCTTGAGTTCCGACTCTAAAGAAACAATGCTTAGAAAAAAGGGGAAAACTTAAGATTTATCTTTGTGTTCCTCGTATAAACTTAGCATAGGAGTTCGAATGAAAAAGACGTTGTTGCTGTTTTTTGTTTCTACAGTGGCATTGGGTTCTGGCTACGAAAAGTCAGTTCTTTGGGGTGGTAAATATTCGGGTGTTGGGGGTTCTGCAGCGGCGGGCGTATCTGGTTCCGATTCAATATTTTACAATCCAGCGGGGTTGGTAAATTCGGGTGAGTTTGGTGATTTAACTTTCAATTTAACAGGTGGCTCGTCGCAGTTTAAGGGGCCAATCGTTCCTTCGGCGAATGTGATTATGCCGGGAGCTCCTCCGACAACGTCGGCGTTTACAAATGTTGGGAAACAAGAGTCAACAAAGACGACTCAAACAGTGATTCCTGGCATTACCTATTCCATGAAATTAAATGAGTCATGGTCATACGGTTTAGGTTACTATGCTGTGGGTGGATCTCGAGCGGTTTATGAAGATGTTGATTTTGCACCAAGAAATTTCAAAGCAAAAGTAGGTTCAGAAATCACCATCACGGAGTTTTCGGCGGGTGTCGGTTACAAAATGAGTGATGCCTTACGTTTGGGATTAGGTCTTCGCTATACAATGACTGATGCGGCGTTTAGTTCGGTTGGTTACATCACGTCAGGTGGCAATGTTGGCGCGATCACGAATGTTGATATCAAAGATATTAAAACTGCAAATTTGGATAGTGTTCGTTTGGGTCTTCAATATGATGTCAGTGAAATGACCAAAATTGGGTTAACGGTTCGAACAGAGACCAAGGTCAGTACAAAGGCCAAAGCGTCTGGTGCCGTGAATGCGTGTGTCGCGGCTTCGCCAAACCCATGTGCGGGTGCGGGTACAGCTGCCATAGCTGAGGCAGATGTAGATGTTGAGACGGTTTTGCCGATGGCTGTGAATTTGGGGGTCGAGCATAAGTTAACAGATACATGGACTCTGTATGGAGAGTTGGTTCACACTCAGTATTCCCGAATTGAAAAAGTAGATCTCGAAGGAACATTGTTAGGTAATCCAATCCCAGATATTGATCAAAAATGGAAAGATCAGTTGAATGTAAAACTTGCGGCGCAATGGTCGGGAATGGCTTGGCCGGTTCGCTTTGGTTATGTATACACATCTGAGGTTTCTGATAAATCATACGCGCGTGCTTCATTCACGCCTCCAGGGGTGGCATCAACTTACACTTTAGGTACGGGACAAGAATTCAAAATTGGTGAATCACCACTGGATTTCAACGTTGCGCTTGAGTACACAAATGTTAAAGGCGATGGCGACACATCAAAACAAGCTTTATACACGCCAGTGGGAACATATGAGGCTTCTTCAACGGCGATTCATACCGGATTTGCCTACCGTTTCTAGTATCAAGAAATACAATTTGATTGTAAAAATGCTTTAGTGGCATACAAAACCCCACATCTTTGACAAGATGTGGGGTTTTTTTTATACCTTAGAGTAGTAAGACACGACGAGGGCTTCATTCAAGGGAAATGGAACTGCTTGCAATCCGGGCTCGTCTTTTAAGACGACAGATATGTGTTCATTCGTTTCATTTTTATCTAACCAATCGGGTAACGCTAGCCGAGGAGATTGTTTTGAGTTGATATAAATTTGGTTTTTAATACCTCTGGATGTCAGAGAAATTGTATCGCCTTTTCTGATAACGAAGGATCGAATGTTTACACTTTTGCCATTTACGGTGATTTGACCATGTGAAATCATCTGGCCAGCGGCCATCATACTGGGTGCGATACCGGCGCGGAAGACGACGTTTTCTAAACGCTTTTCAAGTAAATTCACTAGTGAAGAAATCCATTTCCCATCTCGGTGTCTTTTAGCACGCTTAACCAGTCGGACCAGCTGCTCTTCACGTAGATTATAGTGATAACGAATTTTCTGTTTTTCTTCCAGTTGTAAACGAAAGTCGGAGTATTTAATTCTCTGTCCCCCGTGCTGTCCAGGAGGATAGGGTCTTCTTTCAAGGGCTCCGGATTTTCCTAATCCTGGAAGCTCTGTCAGAAGTCGACGTTGTATTTTAAAGCGAGCATTAGTTTTTTTCTTAATCATATAAACCTCTTACTTGGCATTTCACATATGCATGTCGCAAAAATAGTTTTCAAGAAAATGGCGATAATTTTTTCTGAATGCAAATAAACTGAGAATGAAAACTAAATGAAATTTTAAAATGAAAAACCGTTGGATTATAAAATTAGGTACCATTTTTGTGTTTGATCAATTTAGTCGAGTTGGTTTTCTATTTGCATACTCTTCTTGTAATGGAGGTTCTATGAACGCACGAAAATATGCACTGTGGGGCGGTATCGCTATGTTAGCGATGGGTTTAATATCAATGATTCCGAATTTAGTTGGATCAACAGAGGGATTACCAACTTTGTTGATTGAAACCAGCTATGGACGGTTTCTAAATTTATTTCCTATGAATATTCTCAATAAGGTGGCGCTGATGGCATTCGGTATTTGGGGCATTTTAGTGTCCCAGGATTCAATTCGAGCTATGGAAGGATCCATCACTTTTTCAAAAACTGTGTTTTATGTCATGGGCGTGTTGGCGATTTTAGGTCTGATTCCGCAAACAAATACTTTGTTTGGATATTGGCCACTGTTTGGTGGTGAAATTTTTGTTCATGCGATATTTGCTCTGCTGGGTGGCTACGTTGTATTCTCGAAGAATGTCGCGATATCAAATACCACTGGAATGGCGTAAAGGTATCCTTAGTCGTTGAAAAGTATCAGAACATCAAAAAGTAGTGACTTCGAGTTTGTATGTTAGAGGCCACTACTTTTTCTCGCAAGCCAAGGGGCTAGTTCTGCTAGAATTAGACTGGTCGTGGAATGTATGCTGAGGTAAAATTTTTAAGATGGATAAAAATTTTGAATATTCCGAGGCTTTTTGTAGAAATCTTGGCTGGGTGACTAAGGAAGAATTGAAACGCTTGGGGAGCGTAAAAGTCGCTATTGGTGGAGCCGGGGGTGTGGGTGGTATTCACTTAATTACACTTGTACGTTTGGGAATTACGCAGTTTCACTTAGCCGATCCTGATTTTTTTGAAATGAAGAACTTCAATCGGCAGTATGGCGCCGATATGAATTCGCTGGGAAAAAATAAGTGTGATGTCATGCTGGAAAAGGCCTTAGCTATTAATCCTGAACTTAAAACGAAAAGTTTCAAAGATGGAATTACAAAGGCTAATGTGGCTGAGTTTCTTGATGGGGTTGATATATACGTTGATGGTATCGATGTGTTTGAAATTGAAACGCGCGAATTTTTGTATCCCGAGTGCCGCAAACGCGGAATACCCTGTGTTTCTGTAGCACCGGTAGGTATGGGGGCGTCCATTGTTAATTTCACTCCTGACAGTATGACCTTTGAAAACTATTTTGGGGTTCAAGGGAAGACGGCAATGGAAAAAATAATTCGTTTTACTTTAGGAGTCGCGCCTTCTCTAGTTCATCTTAAATCGCTCATTGCTCGAGAGTATTCAAATATTACGGAACGTCGTGTAAGCTCGACCCCTATGGGATGTCATATGGCTTCGGGAGTGATGGGCACAGAGGTTTTGAAGCTCTTGTTAAACCGAGGTCCAGTTACGAAAGCTCCTAAAATTATTCATTTTGATGGGTACACATACAAAGTAAAAAAGACAAATATGTTTTGGGGACATCGTAATCCCATTTTCAAAATTAAGCTGATTTTATTTAAATGGATAGCCAGTCGACTTCCTCGTAAGCTAGAAGACAGTAAAGTTTAATTTTTTTTGATGACTCGCTTTTCTGGTCGAGTAAATCTTTAACGAGTGGTCAAGACAAGTGAAGAAAGTGTATCGCTATCTAAATTTTGCTAGACTTTGTCCAGTTTGATTACGGATCTTTTCACTACTAGTCTATACAATACTACTAGTTGCATTATTAGTTACATGATTAATCTATGCACTATTAATCTATATTAGTATCTTGAGCAGAAAAAGATGTACATGCTGCGAACACGACCTTTTCCCTAGGAACTTGGGTGATATATCAATCGAGGTCCTAAAAAATCAAATTTTTGATGTAAACAGTAGAAATTTTATCAATTATTAAGAATAATAAATATGCATGTTCTATCGATGAGGATTCTGAGCAAATCTAGATAAAGTTTATTGATGTGGTTTAGAATGCATCCTAAATATTTGAAGATAGGGATCGTAGGAACTGTAAGGATTATAAGTATTGCAAGTATCAACAGATACAAAGAAAATAGCGGGCGGAGAGTCTATGAAAGCAAAATGGGTTTTATTTACTTTGATGGCGACGACGAATATTTTCGCTGCGCCGACAGCAGGGCAAATATTGAAAGAAGCTGAAAAGTATCGGGCGTTAGATGAAGCCTATACGGTCTCGGTTAAGGTAACAAATCGTACGGGGGCCGTGGTCCAGGATGAAACCGAGTTTAAGGTCTATATTAAAGACAACAACACGTCACTCGTTGAGCAAACAAGTCCGGCATCGGGGCGAGGACGAAAACTTTTGATGATTGGCAATGATTTATGGTTACGGACAAATGATATCAAGAAAGCAATTCGCATCAGTCTTGATCAAAAGTTAACGGGAGAGACTGCGAATGGTGATTTGTCGAAGACTAATTTTTACGCGGACTACGAACCAAAAATTGTGGAAGAGGCAAAGACATTTTATAAACTGCATTTAAAATCCAAGCATGATTCTACGACCTATCAACAGATTAACTATTTTATCCATAAAAAAGGACATATACCGTTTAAAGCAGAGTTTATGGCAATGTCAGGAAAAATTCTAAAGACAATGGAATATGCAAAACCCGATAAGAAAATTAAAAATCAAACTCTAATTTCTAAAGTGCGTATCACGGATGCGATTGTTAAGGAGCGTTCGTCTGTTTTAGTGTACTCGCAGTTTAAGCCCCAAAATATTGATGATTCAATATTTAACAGGGCATCGATGTGATTTATGCTTGAATTGAAGGATGTCAGCAAGGCGTATGGAGACGGAGATCAGAAACAGTTGGTTCTAAGCCAAATGAACTGGAGCTTTGAGGTTGGTAAATTTACTGCGCTTATGGGTAAATCTGGTTCTGGTAAATCTACAGTATTGAATTTACTTTCAGGATTGGATCAACCCGATCAGGGGCAGGTAATATTTTTTGGGCAAAATTTATATGCACGTTCTGATGCCAGTCTTTCGGATATGCGTCTGACCAATTTTGGATATATTTTTCAGAGTTTCAATCTTATTTCGAATTTGACGACTTACGAAAATATCGAATATCCATTGTATTTGATGAATATCAAATCTGCCGAGCGCAAAGAGAAAACATTGAAGATGGCAGAGGAATTGGGGCTAATGTCTTTCCGAGACAAGTTGCCGAGTCAGCTCAGTGGTGGCCAACGACAACGTGTCGCCATCGGTCGGGCGTTAGTAAAAAAGCCAAAATATATTTTTGCGGATGAACCAACTGCAAATTTGGATGAGCAGACTGGAGCAGAGATAATTTCGCTGATTCAAAAAATGCAAAAGCAGCATGGAACCACAGTCGTCTATGTGACTCATGATTTAGACATTGTTAACATTGCAGATACATGCCTTTATTTAACCAATCGGAAGATAGAAAATTATGATCGCACACGTCATAGCTATTAGAAACTTAATTAAAAATAGATATCGTACCGTGGTCAGTTTGGGTATGATTATTGGAGCTTTGATCGCAATTACGATTTTTCGTGGATACGTATTGCGTACGCTTGAAATCGTGCAGACCACAATTGTGAATGGGCAGTTCGGGCATCTTCAAGTAGCTAAAGAACTGTATTGGACGCAAGAGTATAAAAATAAAAAAGAAACGTTACTGACTGATTACCTACCTATCGTAGAAGAAATTTCTGCGATTCCACAGGTACGGGCTGTATCGCCACGTAGTAAATTTTATGGTTTGTTGAGTACTGAAAAATTGTCGGACTCGGCAATGATCATTGGTATTGATCCCAAACAAGAACCCGATTTTGAAGTTGGTTTGGCACTTATTGAAGGCCACAAGTTCGATGTGAGCAATCGTGGAATTATGATTGGGACATCATTGGCTCGTCGTCTGCGTGTAAAAGTGAATGATGATATTACCCTCGTAGCCAGTACATTAGACCTTGTAATTAATGCTATGGATTTTCGTGTAGCGGGAGTGTTTGCCACTGGAACAGAAGAATTTGACTCTGTAGCGGCATTTATCGATATCAAAGAGGCGCAAAAGGTGATGAATACATCTTCCGTCGATGTGTTGAAGATTTCGTTAAAAAGTGCCAAGGATGTTGATGCTGTTAAAGGTGCGATTGAATCAAAGCTGTCTGGAAAAAATGTTCTTGTTAAGACGTGGTATGATATTTCAACACTGTTTCGTAAGGTTGAATCATTTTACAATACCCAGACGGGATTGATGTTCGGTATTTTAATATTTATTGTATTGCTGGGAATCTCGAATACGGTTTCGATGTCGTTAAACGAAAGAATTGGAGAGATTGGAACACTCAGAGCCTTGGGGCAGTCCCAAATGTCATTGCTGAAACAGTTCATGCTGGAGTCTTTCTATCTATGTACGATGGCGATAGTGATCGGAGTTGCCCTCGCCAAACTGTTAATAACGATGATTAATTCCGCAAAAGTTACCGCCGATATTCCGGGGGCTTCACTTCCCATCCTCATCGAAGTGGGATTTTACTGGGATGTAATCCTGTGGGTCAGTTTATCACTGTGCTTGATCGTTAATATTTTCACGGCAATATTGATATTGAAATATGTCAGGATACGAATTGTTGAAGCGCTACGCCACAATATTTAGTTTTATCAGTGTGGTGTTCGCGACCAAAGCGAATGCTCTTCATCAGTTTGGGTTGATTGCGGATATTGAAGCGCGCTCAAAAGAAAGCCGCATGTCTTATCAAAACTTTATTACCTTTGAACAAAATTGGAGCAGCGGATCTTCCAAGTTTGTTGGTCAACTTCGCATATTTGAATACTACAAGCGGATGGAGGAGGCGGATTATTTCATTCACGAAATTTTTCCCGCCGAATTTATTTTTGAAACCAATTTTTCAAGTCAGCGTTTGACTATTGGTTATCAGAATATATTTTTAAGCGAAGGTTTTAATCTGATTGATACAGAAGTGTTTCATGCAAAAAATAATGAAGTGTCTATATTTAATTCGACAGAAAAATTGTATTATACGACGCCTGGACTTAACTATAAATATTTTGGTGAAAATATTTCGTTGCAGTTAGGAGTCTTTAAGGCCGAGCGATTCGAACGCCTTAGCTACTATCAAAAGAAAATGGTATTGAATATGACACCGGGATTGATCGAACCAGATTATCGTAATTCATCCAATGACGTGGATCAGTTGGCCAAACTTATTGGTACCGTGGGTGCAGTGGATTGGTCGCTGTACACTAGTAAAACTCAAGAGAAACGTCCGACATTTCAACTGGATTTGACTCGCAATCAAGTCGTGCGTGTGGCTAATCCGTTCCGATCTTATGGTGTGGGATTTTCGAGCTTGTTGGGGAGCGCCGTTTTACGATTGGATTATCAAAAAAATATAGAGCGAACATTTCTCAATGGTGTGAACCAGATCGTAAATTCAGATCAAGATAACTACAATTTTGGTATCGAGCAGACATTTGGTGCAAATACCCGGGTGAATTTGATTTATGGTTCGTCCAAACTACGGGAAAAGTTAGATTTGCCTATGCGTGAAGATGAAATGAATGATGTGTTTTTAAATGTGAACTATAAAATCAATGATCGTATCAGCGTGGATGTTTCGGCTTTTGATAGAATTGCGACGCAAACAAATGGTCAGCACATATCAATGAATTCAAAAATTCGTGAAAATATTGAAGTAAAATATGGTTTTGAAAGTCTTTGGACGGGGATAAAGTCGAAGGTGCCGTTCCTGAACGAAGAAGATCGTGTTTTTGTTAATGTAAAAGGGACCGTATTTTAGTCCGCCAGATAGGTTGGTAATGACAGTTGGTAAGGACAATAGTCAGGACGGTTGGTAGTGTCTCTTTCCTTTTTCTTTGTCATGGTTATGAAGCAAACAAAAGTGGATTAGTCTCTTCTTTTCCTAGAGGTAAACGAATCACAAAAGATGTATGAGGCGAATTTCGATCTAGACTGATCTCTCCGCCATGCTTTTGTACTATACCAAAA
Organism: Pseudobdellovibrionaceae bacterium; assembly: GCA_016785955.1. Lineage (GTDB taxonomy): Bacteria > Bdellovibrionota > Bdellovibrionia > Bdellovibrionales > Bdellovibrionaceae > UBA2316. Next base: position 13,193 of record JAEUWH010000075.1, read on the forward strand.
GAGATACTCAGACCTATGCCTGTTCCTTTGCCTATTTCTTTTGTTGTAAAGAATGGCTGAAAAAGTTGGTCGGCGATATGGCTGGGAATTCCGGCCCCGCTATCGGTGACTCGGATGAGGCAGTCCATGTCTTTTTGGCTGACCTCTATGCGAATCCAGCGTTGGTCTAGATTTTCAATGGCGTCGTAGGAATTGTTAACGAGATTCAAAATCACTTGGCAAATTTCGGTAGGTTGGCAATTGATGTTCAGATCGTGCTCAGGAAGGTCTTTGTACAGCACCACCGAATTGGATTGAAATTTCTTTGCGCACAGAATGTGGGTTTCCTCGATGATATTCCTGATTGATGTGAGTTGCATTTCGTCACGACTGCCGTCTCGGGAAAAAGTTTTCAAACTTTGAATGATCTGCGCGACCCTGCTGATGATGCTTAAGCATTTTTGGATGGCCAATGGCCATTCGGGACGAACATGTGATTTTTCTAAATCCTTTTTCAGAGCTTCTAAGCTTAGCTGTAGGGTTGCCAATGGGCTGTTGATCTCATGCGCCATCCCTCCTGCCATTTGACCAAGTGCCGCCATTTTTCCGATTTGTACCGCCTTTTCTTTCTGACTGGCTAACTCTTCAGTGCGCTCCAGGACTTTTTTCTCTAGATTGGCCGCATTTTGTGCGAGTAGGGCGTCGCGATCGGCAACATTGTAAGCCATACGACGAAATGCATTTGCCAAAAGCCCCAGCTCATCTTTACGAGAAGAGTCCAGCTGAATGTTCATGTTGCCGTCGGCGATTTGGTTAGCCGCAGAGACAAAGCTTTTAAGTGGTTCGGCGATGTTTTTTCGCATCAACCAATATAGAATTCCAGTTTCCAGGAGTAATGATAGAAACCCCATTAGAATAATGACGATGGCAGATTCACTGGCTACGCTGGCAACAATGCTTTTAGGATATCGAATGGCAAAGAACCATTCTGTTTGCTGAATTTGAACTATGATATAAAAAGAATCTCCTACCTCAAAGATTTTCTCACGATTCTCGGATATCATTCTGTTGGCATTTTCCAAAACTTTAAGTAGAACTTCGTTTTCAGTTTTTTGTATGGTCAACGACCCATCCGATTTTTTAATATCGGTCATCATATCTGGATGTGCGATGATACGACCATCACGGCGAAAAATAAAATTAGAGGTGTCCGGCAGTTTGTCTTCTAAAGTTCGAGCGATAAGCTGTTCAATCATTATATCATGGCTGATGATTCCTAGGAGTTTGTTATCTGGTCCATAGATTGGCGTTAGGCACGAGGTCATCCATTTTTTGCCGACGTCATCTAAAAAAAGTCCCGTGAAAACCGATTTTTTCTGTGGATTTTGAGGAAGAGCGGCTGCGTAGACATATTCTTCTTTACGCATGTCAAATTCTGGTTTTGCATCTAGCGCCCATTTTGGCATTTCGGGCCAATAGACTACAATCGCATTTTCGGGAAATGTCATATAGGTATCTTGAAAACGATTTCTCCAAGCAGGTCCATACTCGGCAATGAGCTTTTCAGAAACGACGAGACGTTTCTTAAAATCAACAGGCAAGGAGGCGTTATTGTTACCCACAAAGACGCCACTCTGGATCTGACCGTTAAAATTATTTTTCGATGAGCGCCATGTGCGATCTTTCCAGGGCACAGCGATTTTTTGAAATTCTTTTTCAACTTCGGAATCAGGAAACAGAGAATAGCGTTTTAAAAATTCGCGCGCGAAAATTTCATGATTAGTAATGGCTTCAGAAAATATGATCTGTTCTCGTTGACCACGCTCTTGAATATACTGGCCCAAAGCTCGCAGATTTTGCTCTTCTATTTTTTTGTTTAAATGCAGGTAGGCTAGGCAAGAGGAAAGAAAAATGATCACTCCCATTCTAAGAGACATGGCTTTCAGAGTTTTAAAAACGACCGAGTTTTTCATGCCTTCCAATTCCTTCATGTTGGTCTTATCGGCGGTTTTCTGTAGGCAAGAGATCATCTTTCAAATAAAATTATTTAACATTTATAGAACTTCTTATACTTAAGAGAAAGGTATGAAGATTTCATGAGGTCTTTAAGATCGCTCTCAGTCTGGCCGATACAAAGAGTGTTAATTTAGTAACAACTGCCCAAAAGACAGGAGGAGTGGTGGAAACAGATATCAAGGCTACAAAGAAAATATTAGTGGTCGACGATGATACAGATCTGCGCAATGCCATAGCTCATACTTTAATGGAAGCGGGTTATAAAACGATTCAAGCTGAAAATGGTAAGCAGGCTCTCGAAATGATTCAGCAGTGTGCCGATCTCAATTTGATATGTTCAGATATTAGAATGCCCGTTATGACGGGTATTGAGCTTTTCGACAATGTCAAAAACCATAAGATTCCTTTTATCATGATGACTGGTTTTTCAGAGTTGATTGATGCTCCGAAGGCTCATTCTATGGGGGTGAACGAATTTATTTCAAAACCTTTTACACAAGAGGATCTATTGTCTGCGATCGAGTTGTGTCTTCACGACGATTTGTCCTCGGAGGTCTCCACAAAAAGGGACTTAGATTCCGAATATTGTCGTATTCAAATCGAGGATTTTATTATGGGATCCAAAGTTTCCAGTGATGTTTTCCTACGACTGTCGGAATCCAAATATTTGATGATTGCCCGAAGCAGCAATCCGTTGTCTCGTGAACGTCTTGAGTCGTTTAAAAGCAAAGGTCTTCTGTATTTATATATTCCGAAAACTAATTTTGCCGCCTATGTTGGATTTAATTTAAAGCTTGCAAAAGTAGCGATGAGTAAGCGGGCGCCGATTTCATCAGATCAAAAGCTTCATTTATTTAAGCATACAACAGAGATTTTATTGAAAGATTCTTTCGTTAATGGAGTGGATAAAGAGACATACACTACGGGTAAGAATATTATGGAATCAACGGTGCAAATACTAGTGAGTCTGATGATATATTTACACTTTTTGATATGTTGAAAAATCATTCCGATTTGATATATGCTCATTCGCTGGCGGTTGGTGTTTACGCGTCTTTGATTGCGCGACAACTTGGATGGCGGTCTCAGTCGACATTGTTCAAAATTTCGATGGCGGGTTTGTTTCATGATATTGGCAAAAAGGAAATACCGAAGACAATATTGGAAAAAGCCAGAATGGACATGACTCAGGAAGAAGTTAAAATTTATGAAAGCCACACGGTTCGGGGTAAGGAGATTCTGAGTCAAGTGCCGGGTATTCCAGAGGAGGTTGTGTTTGCGGCGGCTCAACATCATGAAAGCATGGCTGGTTGTGGATTTCCTTTTCAAATTCCACGTTTTCGAATTCAACCTATTTCTCGTTTAATTTGCATTGCTAACGAGTTTTGCAATTTAGTTCTGAAGTCTCCGAATAAAGAAGATGTGTCTACGGCCCATGAAGCCTTACTTAAAATTTATACTTATAAAAAAGAGGATGTCGAACTCAGTTTTTTGAAAGCCTTGATGGAGATTTTCAACTATCCTGTTCCCGCAGATTTGTTAAAACTGAGTAAGTCCAAAGACGTTGCTTAACGTGAGGGGCAATGAGTTGGTAATGACATAAGGACAGGACAGGTCAGGACACATGAGAACATATGAGAACAATAAGTAGAAGTGTTATCTACTTTTCGAAAGACATAAAATTGACACAAAGCTGAAGCTCGAATATAAATTTTGGTTGTATCCTGAATGTCAGATGAAGTCCGGTGAGAGTCCGGCACTGTCCCGCAACGGTTAGCAAGGGTTCACCACGTGTACACGTGGAATGTCCTTGTAAGTCCGATCTCTGCTTTAGGTGAGTAAAAAACGCAGGTAGTCTCCGAGGCAGAGATACAAAGCTAACGAGTAGATCGTAACAGCATCTCGGCTGCTCACTTATCACTCTGAATCGCTTGACTCTTTTGTTCGGCAGAAAGAAGAGGTCTTTGTGAGAAGTCAATTTTTGAAATTGTATATTGGTTGTCTTAGCGTCTTTGTGTCTCTGGTGCTATGTGCTCAAGAGACGACGGTTGTCGAGGGTATCCGGATAGACGAAGAGAGAATTGAACCTTCTCGTTCTGCGACTGTCGTGAACTTTGGAAAAGATCAACAAATCAAAAACCAATCTGTGGCCGATATTTTAAGGAGTGTTCCGGGGCTAGACGTTGTGAGGCAGGGTGGTGTTGGTCAAACGACGTCTATTTTCATTCGAGGTGCCAGATCAGAAGATACGTTGGTATTGGTAGACGGTATGGAGGTAAACGATGCGATGTCGCCTACACGCGGCTTCGATTTTTCAAACATGTCTACAGATAATATAGAACGAATTGAAATCTATCGAGGACCTCAAAGTGTGCGATTTGGGGCTGGTGCTTTAGGTGGTGTAATAAATATTATCACAAAGAGTGGTGTGGGTGGTCAGTCAGAGTCAAATTATTTAATTGAAAGCGGGTCTTATCAAACAAATAGGCAAATGCTGAGTCATCTAGGACAAGGGAATTTATTTTCATATTCTTTTGGTGTCGGTCGTTACTGGACTCAAGGTTTCTCAGCGGCATCGGAGCGGTCTGGAAATCGAGAACGTGATGGTGCCTATATTATTTCAGGATCTGCTAAATTAAGTGGGATGGTCGGAGGCTCGATGCGAGTTCAATCCTCTGTACGTTATACTGAAAGCCAAGTTGATATAGATTCGGGAGGGGGATCGGGTAGCGATGATCCCAATAGTCAAACGCAATTTCAGCAGTTGATAGTGGCCGTTGCAGCAAGCCAAAGATTTTTTGACGAAAATTTGAAGTCGACATTAGGATTTTACTTTTCAGAAGTTGATCGAACAGGCCGCAATGAGCCAGATGTTGGTAATACAACGAGTGCCTCTGATGCGTTCTTAAGCGAGAATTTTAAAATTCAATCAGAAAATGAATTTGTCTTAAGCGACTTCAGTAGAATTCATTTTAGCCTTCAGTGGCGTGATGAGAGTGGAATAGCAAATTCAACATTTAATGAATTCATTTCGGTTGTTGATCGAAGAAATCAGTCAATTTTTGGCAAAGCTGTTACATATTTATTTGAAGACAAAAGTTGGTTATTTGATGTTGGTGTTCGGTCTGATCAGACACTGGCAGCACGTACTTTTTCAAGTTCAAGAATTTCTTTAGGCCGAAAATTCTTTTCTGATGAGACAAAAATTTTTGTAAGCTATGGGACTGGTTTTAAACTTCCCAGTTTGTACCAACTTTATTCTGTGTATGGAGATCAAAATCTAAAACAGGAGTATGCCAATGCATTGGAAGGAACCATTGAACAAAAATTGGCAGCAGATTCTATTGCGCTACTAACATTATTCGAGAATAAATATAGAAATCTGATTGATTACAATGCTGCGACTGATCACTATTTCAATCTATCTAGAGCAAGTAGCCTCGGATTTGAGTTTCAACTTAGAATTAATAATCTGATAAAAGACCTCGCGTTTAACGGCACATACGCCTATCTTGAGGCAAAAGATGAGACAACAAATCTGAAGCTCCTGCGCAGACCACAAAATTCAGGTGCCGCATCGATCTCTTACAGGTTAGCAGAATCTGAGCTGGCAGGGCAGTACATTTATAGAGCAGACCGAGATGATATTGATCCCATTACTTTTCAGCGAACTAAAAATAGCCCTTACGATTTAGTAAATATCAGCGGCAGTTATCAATACAATAAGTGGGTAAGGCTTCATGCCCGAGTAGATAATGTTTTTGATCGCAAGTACGAAGAGGTTGTTGGTTATGGAACTGCGGGCGTTTCGTTTTATGCTGGAATGTCAGGGCAGCTTTGAAGTCCAAGAAATGATGGAGTCAAGCATCGAAACTCTTTTCAAAAATATGTATTGTGATCCACTATTTCTTTTAATTTTTGTAGTTAAAATTATCTCCATTTCACCAGAAGAAAAGATCGGATTTTTTATGGCCGAGTCCAAAGTGTTATTCTTATTTTGATATGAGGAGAAGAACCGGAGAAGAATCCAAAAAAATTGGATTTTTAGAGTCAGCTAAAAGTAAACCTTCGTTCTCAAGACCCAGTTCCTTTTGAGCGTTGGCGTCAGGGCCGAGGAAAAATGAAAGCAAGGCCTCCCTTTGGATTTTGCTATTTTCAAGGCGAAGTAATCAAGGACCCCAAAGAATACCCGACGTTCCTATTAATCCAAAATCTATGGAAACAGGGAGCGAGCATTAGTTCCATTGTTAGACATCTTGATGGAAAGCGAATCGCATCAAGGATGGGCAAACCGTGGTCCTATAATGTCATCAAAGCTACAATCCGCAGATTAGAATCCAAGCAGTACGAGAAATTAGAAAATTCTGATAAACCCAGACACAAAAAGTAAAAGCAATGGAGGTAAGATATGAATCTAGAAAAACTTTTCGATTTGATCATAGGAATCGTGATAGCCTATGCGTTCAGTGGGCATCTAAAAGAGGTCCAAATGTGGGTCATAAAAGCCCAGGCAAAACTTGTTTATGAATCCCGTACTGAATTGTGGGGTAGTCCCAAATTTTTTCAACATGATAAAAAGTAAGCATTGAGGTATTGAAATTTTAAATACTATCGACGAATTTTTGAAATTGGCCTAAGCGTTCTAGTGTGTAGAAGTTAGTATGTGATCGACACAAATTTTCTATCCCGCGTTGCGGGTCGCCTTTATCATTTTAGATCCGGCATTCATACTATCCGAAAGGTGATCTTTAAATTCTTCCATTATAAGAGAAACAAATTTATCTTTCGGAATATTTAAAATCACAGATAAAGATCCTAAGGTTTGATAAGGACAGTTCGATATTCCACGCTCGATCATACTTACAAACTGAACGCTCTCGTAGCCCAACATTTGCGCAACTTGCATCTGGGTCATATTCAGTTGTATTCTTCTATTTTTAATAATTTCCGCTATTTACTTTTTTACTGACTTCATCATTAAAATTTAACAATAAAGCAATTTGGTTTAGAAGATTAGATTATGTCAGTTATTAGAAACTGGACCAAGGTTATATTTATGACTATTTAAAAACTACCGGCTCGCGAGTTCAAATAGATAGTTTTAGGGCAACTTTAAGGATTAACACATTTTACTTTCATCACCCATGTAGAAACGGGTTTTCCATTTTTTTCTGACCCGATTTGTGCCGAAACTTCATCGCCGATTTTCAATTGTTTACAACGGTCTCCGAACATCCTGATTAGAGTATCATGACGATCGTCTTTACTATTTCCATCCCAACCCAAATGGGTAATACCTTCCATAAATACGACGTAGTCATAGTCATGATCCTTTGTGAAATCAGTTCGAATCGTTCCACTATTTTCTAACATACGCAATCGAGCACTCACGCATCCGCTCGTTAGTAGTGCAGCACTCAAAAATACATATTTCAAAAAAATTAGTCTTTTTTGCATTTGATTTTCATGATCCAGGTGATTGCTGGTCTATTTAGAGCGTAGGTGCCCGTTTGCAATGGGTTCTCCTCAATTATTTCAATTTTTTTACACCGATTTTCAAAATTAAAATTTGCTACCTTCTCCCTGTCTTCTCGATTATCGCCATTCCATCCAAAATCAGTGGTGTTTTTAACAAATAGTTTAAAATCATAACCAATCTCCATCGATGGCTCTTCTCTGAATGCGCCGCTGCTTCGAAGGATTTTAAGGTGGCTTGTCGTTCCGCAAGCCGCCACCATAATTATAAAGACTAGAGAAAATATTTTCTTCATTACCATTTCCAAGTTTGTGAGTGGGAGTTAGGTATTAGAGCATTTAGCTCTGAACAATCACGAGCTCCCGTACATTTATCTAAATAGCCAATCGCTGCGGCTTCACCAGTCGCCACCGCATAAGGTAACACGGCATTTGCATAGCTTGCCATAGTGGACCAGATTGGCCAACCATCAAGTGCATAGTATTTAGCTCCTGCATTTATTAGTTCAGATCCTCCTTGGAATCCTGAAGCTGCATTAGATGCCTGTCCTTTTACAAACGAATAAACGAAGTTGCCGGATCGAAACAACTGCAAAGTAATAGTGATGGATTTAAGTGAAACGTATCGAAGTATGGCAAAGAAATATTTTCCTAAAGCAATGATTGTGGCGGATAGGTTCCATGTAGTTAGGTTAGTGAATCATCATTTTTTAAAGGTGTGGTCACAGTTAGACAATGTAGGAAGAAAAAATCGTGGACTTATGTACTTAATGCGAATGCATGAGTGGTCAAAAATGAAAGAGAAATCGCGAAATAATTTAAATCGTTACTTACAGGAAAATCCTGCGCTGAAAGCGGTTTACGACTTTAAACAGAAGTTGATGAAGTTAGTTTTAACTAGAGTGTATGGAAAAAGATTAGCTCGTGAAGAAATACCCAAATTTTTGGACGCAATACGGGCGTTGAAAACGTCGAATTTTGGAAATTTAGAAACGTTGGGAAATACATTGGATGAGTGGAAAGAAGAGATCGTCAGAATGTGGAGATTTAGTAAAACCAACTCGATAACTGAGGGTTTACATCGGAGAATGGATGAGATACAAAACCGTGCGTACGGTATGCATAATTTTAATAATTATAGAATCAGAGTAAAAGCATATTGTAGCTAGCAGAAACCATGACTGCCCCTACCTTTGGAGGAGAACCAATATAGTCAGGCGACCATTTTTTATCACGGTAGTAATTATAGAATTTGGTTCTTTCGATATAGAAATCTTTAGAGTCAATATTCAGACTCGAAACGACTTTCTGAGCTACTAGCCAGTGTTTAGAAACGGTAACAAGTCGGTGAGTGCTATCGGCATAGTTTTCTTTAAGCTCATTGTAAAAGCCATTTACTAAGTCATTAGGTAGATAAGCTG
>JAEUWH010000089.1 GCA_016785955.1 Pseudobdellovibrionaceae bacterium
TTAAAGAAATAATTGATCATCTAACAAATTTTTGAAAAAAATTTATCCTTAGAATACCTATAACCATAGGTTGATTTTTAAACTAAATTTAACTTACTTTCAGAATCGGCCCGCGCCAAGCGCGGGTGGGAGTTAATAGGATTGTGGCTAGGCCTGCGCCCTATGGAACCAAATGATTTTTGACGATATGTATTTTAGCCAGACTGAGACATTCAATCCAGCTTAGTGGGCCCTGTTGGTCAGATTGGTTAAGTTAATTAATAGTATATCATTTCAAAGAGCCTATGCGAGCAGTCAAATTGATAAATGGCTTATAACAGAGCAATATCACTTACAGAAGAGTTCAGTGGTTCGAGACCACTTCAGACCAACAGTTTTCGATACTTCCATTTTGTTAACTCCATAAAATCTAAAAACCAGCTTCTCTCAATCGCTTTTGAAAATCAAAACGAAGCAAATCTTTACCGCTTTTAGATTTTTTCCGGCCCTTTCCATCATTTGTCATTTGATATAAAAATGATTCATTATATCCGGCGTTTTTTGTGTAAAAATCGCAAACATGATTAGGGTAATCACCTCGTTTTAACTGGTCCTCAATATATGCCCACATTTCGCCTTCACTCATAACGTTTAGGTCATTGAAAAAACCACCCGGTGTTCCTGAGTAATATTTATTACATACAGACGGGTCCTTCACGGCAAGTTCTTTAAAAAGATCAAGCATAAGTTTGAAAGCATTTAGTTCTTCGATGATACCTTCTTGTAGCGCATTTCGAAGTTCAACCGATTTATCTCTTGCGCTTTCAAATTTAACGCAGGCTTCTTTTTTGGGTCCTATAAAACTAGTCGCACAAGGGTTTTCAAATCCAAGATAGAAGTTTGTTACCTGTTCATTTCGATATTTGTTTTCAATATTACAGCCATGAAGCATTTCATGAGCGTACACTAAAATAAAATTCAAAGGATTATTTAAACTTTTGGAATTCAACTCAAGACTCTTAATTAGTCCATCAGGCCCCTGCTTAGATATGTAACGTCCCGCCGCTTTTTTTTCTTGAAGATTGGGATTGAAAGTTACTTCATGTCCAATTACAGGTGGCATGGGATCAATAATCAAACCGAATTTGCGACCTTCATTTGCTTGTTCAAGTATTTTTGCGGGATCCTTTTGTTTAAAACACTGCTGTACCTTTGAACCAACAGATGTTCCAGCTAGAACGTCATCCATGGCTTTAATGAGATCTTGCTGAATTCGAGGTTCGGGTGCTAGTTTACTTGTAGAACTGTTTGCCAACTTATAAAACGACCCCAGAGCACCTTTAAGTTCTGGATTGGCCATTTTCTTAGTTAACTCATCATTTAATTTTGTTTCCAAAAGTGTGAGTTGCGTTTTCAATTCCATGGTCAGAGCAGTCTCTTGTTTAAGCGACGTTTCATCAGAGACTTTGCTTAGTATAGCAAAAATATCATCGGCCACATTCTTAATCGATTCAGAGGGGACCTGGCTCGACAACTCACAAATTGATTTTCTAAGTTGCCCAACATTTTCGGTTCGAGCTATTTGCCTTTTGTTACGACATATCTCCGCCACTGTTTTTGCAAAGGTTGGCGCGATGCCAAAAACAAAAAAGATAAAAACGATTTTTCTCACAACTTTTTATCGGTATCAGATACACCAAAATTGAGTCCAGTTAGCGCTTAATAGCTGAAATTACTTTCGTTACTCGAAATATTCGACTGTTCACATAAATGAACTTTACTTATAAATGGAAATTCACACTTTGGTCGTAAAAATTCATCACAAATTTTTTTCAAAACTTCTAAAGTTGATGGCCTCTTGGATGCTAATTTTTTCAAATTCTTCCAAATTCATCTTTGAAACCCCACAGTTACGAATGGTTCGAATACTTACCTGAACGGTGGACCGAGACCATTGTAGAGTTTTGCAAATTTGTGGAAGCGACATCTTTTTGATCCAACGTAGTCTCGCCAGCTCGTTTAAATCAATCTTGACAGAATTCCACCTCACCAGTACCGTTTTAATTGCATCTGGTGGTTCAACTACTTGTACGTCACCTGCACCATCTTCTTTCAATTAAGTAGTTAAAATCATATTGAAATACTAAATTTAGAATTGTGCTACAGACAAAATACGGTTCTCCTCCAAAGGTAGGGGCAGTCATGGTTTCTGCTAGCTACAATATGCTTTTACTCTGGGGTGTATTTGACAATATTGTAAGTTCTCTGAATCCTAAGCTTAGAGATCGCGTTCTATTTGCGACATTGGGGCTTGCATCCGCGGGCAATGTATACGTATAAAATACGTTTAGAAGTTTCTAGCGATTGTTGTCAGGTTTGCGTGCCGAAATGAGCAACGAGCCACCAAATATTTTCGTCGGCGCCATTGAAAAGAAATCTTCTAGTCTCTGGACAAATGGAACCCAGCTCGGCGGTGTCGATGGATGCAAGAACTCGAAAGGCTGCGCCGATATATTCGAAAAACCAACAGTCGTCAAAGATCGAATTATTTGGGATGACGTAAATGCATACTCGTCGGGGCTATCTCCGGCCATCTTTTTCAACCACGGAATATTTTTTTGTAAAAAAATCTGCGGGTTCATTAGATTCGGTTCGGAAAATCGAATCCAACCACCTGGCTTCAGTTTTTCAAATATAGATTGCAAAGCCATGTCCCAATCTAAATGATGTAAGATGGAAACGCCTAGAACCGCATCAAAACTGTTATCTGGAAAAGCTAATTGGTGTGCATCCATTGTCCTAAAATTTACATTTAGGTACTTAACTTTTGCCAGGTCTAGCAATTCCTGAGAAAGATCTATGGCCGTCAAATTTTTAAAGTATTTTGTCAGCTCCGACGTAAAAATGCCACTCCCCGCACCAATTTCAAGCACACTCATACTTTCATTACAATTTGGAAAATCCAAAAGAAACTCCACTCGCCGCCGTTTACGAATTTTACCGGCGGCCGATTCCCAAGGCCGAGCCAAAATTTTGTTTTCAGAAATTTCTTTCCAGTGATTTCTTTCCTTTTCTAGATCTCTTATCACCATAAACCATCACTCCGAAGTTTTAACTAATACAATGCCATTCCAACGCGCTAAAATTGGCAATTTTAATGATTCAACTAAGTTAGACTTTTCAGGCAAAATTAAATATTCAATTCTAAACTTTTGCACATACTTCATAAAATGTTCCGTCATATTTTCTGCATTTACAGGCAAATAAATTGTTTTCCACGTAGAATAATACGCAACATGCTCGGCCAACGTAGCCGCGACCAAGGCCCGATCAGGTACAAAATTTTTGAACTGCTCAACAATTTTTCGAATATACACTGCCTGCCTATCGTCTCTGGAAATACTTGATCGATAACTACTAAATGCGACACCTAACATAATGAGCAACGGCATGATCGCTAATACCACCAAACTGGAAAAACGGATCGCCTGCCCATGACCAACCTTGTGATGACTCGCCCGTATAACTATGTGGAAAATACAGCTTGTTGCTGTCAACAACAGCAAGCAGGCCGAAATCGAAAAATATCGTGCATCATGATAAGGGGTCAATGAAGTACCCATAAAGTTACCCAACACCCAAAGCAGTGTCAGCGGCCTAAGATTTTCAGTTCCCTCTCTTTTAAAAAAAGATACAAAGAAAAATACAAACACTAACGGTGCAAAAATTCCACAAACTTCAGCGAGCACCCGCCATAAAACCTTTATATTTTCTAAGACATAAGACATTCTTTGTGTTATCCACAAACCCACATCATCGGAAATCATTGGAATCTTGTCGGCAAAAATACTGATGGATCCAGGACCTGGATAAATCGACATCGCCGTAATGGAATTATCACTAGCCAACGGCGTTCCAAATTGCATTATATTTCTAATAAGCCAAGGCGAGATCGTAACTAGAAAAGTTAAAAGCGTGTAACACCAAACTTTGGTTTTGACTTGAAACTTCAACCAAATTAGGAAAAGAAAACAAAAAATGATTGCATCAAACCGAGTAAGATAGGCCAAGCCCATTGCTACCCCAATCTTGATTGCCGACGACGGAGACAGCTCATCTTCGCTTAACCAATATAAAATTAGGAAAAGAAAAAATAATACCAGGGGTATCGCACGGCCAGCCAATACCTCATCAGCAAAAGGCCCGCTTCTTAGAGCAAAAACCGGCAATATCACACTCAGAGCAAACCCTAAGAAGTTCATTTTCTTGTACAAATAAAGATTATAAATGAAAAATATTCCGCTCAGGATGGCCATATTCAAAAACAAACCAGAAGCAATGCCAGTCTCAAAAACCTTATTAACAAAACCAACCAAAATTGGCATAAGTGGAGGAAAGCTCCGCGAAGGCTCAAGGAACTCTCCGCTCAAGGGCATATTAAAATCTCGAATAGAGGGAGAAACAAAGCCATTTCCATCCCAAATATTTGAACCTAACAACAAATACGCAAATGAGTCTGGACTATACGCTAAGCCAAATATATCCTTCCACTGTCCCAGAAAAAAAAATAGCCACGCAGCCGGTATTACTGTCAAAAATATCAATCTTAGATTGAATACTCGTTCAAAAATCACTTTCATTAAATAGTCTCCACGAATAGTCTCCGCTATTTGAACCGTCCGTATAGACTAATTCTATGCAGATCAACAGTTCACTCTATACCTACTTTGGTCCTAGTTTTTAAAAAAGTACATCTCAAATTGTAGGCGCTTTTTACCATAATAACAACATCCTCAGGTATGACGATAGGTTTATTGACGATTTATTCAGGTTGTATTGATAATCATCAACAAGACTTCATTTTGTTCACATCGAAAGCTTTTTGGAAAGCAAATGTGATTTTAACTGCCAAGTCTATGTAAAAAGAGTATGAATAAAATATGAACTACAAAGATATTGCGATCATGGAAACAAATCCCAATGCATATTCCAAATTTCTACCGATTTGCTATGGCTTTATGATAAACTTTTTACTTCTTTGCTCAATTATTTTAGCGTTCTCTCCCTATATTTTGTATCGACTTTCATTTAAGGAAAAACTACACCGTGACTGATTTTGATGTCATCGTTATTGGCTCAGGTCCCGCCGGGGTTCATTCCGCAGATGTCGCCCTTAAAAAAGGTTTAAAGGTCGCTTTGATCTCGATTGGCATCGAACAGGAAAAAAAATTCAGTCAAATACCTAAAAAAAATTTCTCGGAAATCAGAAAGTCAGAGTCACAGCAGCGTTCTTTTTTTTTAGGCGATCACTTTGAAAAGTCACTGACCCTACAAAACAGGGCCGGTACACACTTGACGCCTCCCCGAGAATACATGATTAAAAATTCAGATTCAATTTTCCCAACCGAATCGTCAGTGTTTTTTCCTTTGCAGGCGACTGGGCGGGGCGGTTTGGGTATCAGCTGGGGGGCGAACTGTTTTACCTACGATAAAAACGAATTAGCAAAAATCGGTATCGAAGAAAGTGTTCTTTCTGAGCACTACCAAAATGTAAATCAAATGATAGGCGTCAGTGGTGATGCCTGGAGCGACACAAAAAAAACATTCTTTAATCAGGACGACATTCAACCCGCGCTCCCTGTAGATACAAACTGTTCAAATATACTAAAAAAATATAGAAAAATGTCACGTGCAAATGGTTTAAATAATTTCCATTTAGGACAAAGCTTTTTAAGCGTTCTCACGGAAAATAAAGATGGGCGCTCTGCCAATGGTCTTGAAGACATGGATTTTTGGACTAATTACGGAGCCTCTGTATGGCGACCAGAAACTTTATTGACGACTTTAAACAACAACAAAAATTTTACCGAAATCACGGGTTTTCTAGTCAATAAATTTATGGAAACACCCGAGTGTGCCATTATTACCTGTTCGTCGATCTATGACCATTCTTCCAAAGTTTTTTCCGCAAAAAAAGTTTTCATTGCTTGCGGCGCCATCAATAGTGCAAAACTGGTTATTAATTCTTTGGGGCTATTCAACCAATCCTTTGAGATACTTTGCAACAAAAATATTTGGATTGGAGGGATCAATCTGTCAATGCTGGGAAAGAAATCTCGGGATCAGCGATATAGCTTATCTCAACTGACCGGTTTTCATAAAAATGACCAAGATGAAATTGATTTAGTAGCCCATTTCTATTCTTATCGATCTTTATTGCTTTATCGTTTGATCCCGCAAATTCCGCTTCCCCCAAGGATCGCCCTTTATTTTTTGCGACTAATTGTAAATTGCTTAACGTTAATCAACGTTCAATATGAATCCAGCTTTGAAAATTCGGAATACACATGGGAAGTAAATACTCAGAACGAACTGAAGTTCAAAAAGAAAAAATCTGTCGCCGATGGCAAATTACTTCAAGCTCTTGAAAAAAAAATAAAAAACTTCTTGCTTAAACTTCGTTGCGTCCCTGTTAGTATTTCACGACCGATGGATGGAGCCAGTCTTCACTATGCGGGAACGTTGGCCGGAAAAAATATTGATCCACGTGCCAAAGTAAACAGCGATGGCGCTCTTGCTGGCCATGAGCGAATCTTCGTAGTCGACAGTTCCCACTGGCTGTTTTTGCCCGCAAAAGGTCTGACGTATACATTAATGGCCAATGCCCGAAGAATCACTCAACACGCTTTGGAAAGAATATGAAAAAAGTTTTCATTACCGGAGCCGATGGATTTTTAGGCCGCAAACTGGGCCAGCTTTTTCTAAAAAATGGTTGGATCGTTTTCGGAGCAGTCAGAAAACTCGAAAATAATGTTCGATTGTTACCAAACGTACAATATATCGAGATAAAAATAGACTCTATCAAAAGCAACCTGAATCTGCCGGGCGAAATAGACACAATTATTCACTGCGCATGGAAATACAATGGCTCAAAGTCAGAAATAGCAGCAGCAAACGCTGCCATCACCGACGTTCTTGTCAATCAGGCCAAAACTTGCCAAGCCCGCCTTATCTTTATTTCATCTTTGGCCGCTCATGAAAATGCATTATCGGCTTATGGTAAAACAAAGTATGCCTGTGAAAAAATCGCAAAGGGTCATACGACCTATACGATTTTAAGACCTGGAACCATCGTGGGCAACGGCGGACTTTTCCTAAAGACAATTCATCTGCTCAAAAAAATTCCCATAGTACCCCTGTTTTATGGAGGTAAACAGCCTATCCAGCTGATAGGCATCGATTCACTTTGCCAAGCTATTTTTTTCGCCGCCGACAAGGACGTAACGGGTACGTACACCCTGGCCTGCTATCCCGGAATCAAACTCTACAGCATGTATCAAATGATCGCACATCGATTCGGGTTAAAAAGATTTTTCATAAAAATGCCTAGCGATATTATTCTAAATATTTTACTCTTTTTAGAATCGTTACGAATGCGGCTGCCCATTACGAGTGACAACATCCTGGGCCTAAAGGGGCATCACGAGGTTAACTCGGAAAAAGACTGGCGTCACTTTCAACAAGTAAGTAAAAGTGCGCACGATATTCTGAACGATTTTTTTAATTCTAACCCTGGACCGACTGATGAAACTAAAAACTAAAAAGCGGGTTGATAAGTATTTTGGTACCTTGACTTTGTTTGTTGTTTCTCAGATTTTCCGAATTGGCTATCTGGTATTTTCGCGTGAAAGAACACAACCTGAATTTAAAGATGGTGATCCGATTTTAATTATGAAGTTTCAAGGCCTGGGCTCCTTAGTTCTGGCTAAACCCGGTATTCATGTTTTGAAAAACAGGTACCCCCACTCCAAAATATATTTATGGGGTACTCCGGCGACGACCGGTCTGGCAAAACTATTCCCAGAATTCTCGGGATTGATTGAACTCGATGATCGCAGTTTTTTTCGTTCTATTTTTTCTCTGCTAGAAAATTTGCGAAAGATTTATTCTATCCAACCAAAATGTGTGTTCGATTTGGAAGTCTACTCGCGTTTATCTTCGGTGCTGATATCCATTACATTTGCGCCCTATCGGATAGGCTTTGCCATTGATATCGTAGGCAATCGTAAATACACAAATACCCACCTGTTGTTATTCAATCGCTATCAATGGATAGGCACCGCCTATATACGTCTGCTGACTATTCTTAGCGCGAATGAATTGAAATATTCGCTAGATGATTTTGGACAATGGAATATTCATCACCAAATACCCGCGGTGGCTAAAGACAAACACTATGCGGTTATAAACATGCACTCTGGCGACTTATCTCACGAACGCAAATGGTCATCTGATTCATTCAAAGATCTTGTGAATGAAATTCTGAATTGGAAAAAAGACTTAACGATTTTTTTAATTGGCAAAGGCCCAGACGAAGTCGAGATCAGCAACGATTTTGCAAAACAGTTTTCCGCGCGGGTGATTTCCGTCGCCGGCCAACTGAGCCTGGCGGAAACGATGAACCTTCTTAAATTTTCAGAATTTGTAGTTTCAAGTGATTCCGGCCCCATGCATCTTTCTATCGCGATGGGTACACCGACCGTCTGTCTTTTTGGGCCAACACGGCCAACCAGTTATATCGTGGCCTCCAAGGCCACTCAATTTGTGTACAAAGCTCTTTATTGTTCTCCATGTGTTCATCACTGGGAAATCCCCCCGTGCAATGGCAATAATCAGTGTATGAAAACAATTTCTGCTTTGGAAGTGTTCGAAAAAATTCAGCTACTTCAAAAAAACTCTGTGTCAAATAATGCGATTATCCAACCCATTAAGGATATCACTTTTAATGAAGGAGTTGTCCATAAAACTTAAAAACTTAGTTCCGCACCTGTGCGCCAGGAACTTGAATGTAGACAGTTTCGCCTTTTTTCAAGGTTGCAAACTCTTTCCCTAATTTTTCTCGAATAAATTTATAGTTTGTTCCCATAATCTCGAGCGTAACTGTTTTTTGATCTAATTTAACAACTTTTCCTGGATAATTAATAAAATCAACACCAGCGAAAGAAACTAAAGAATATAATAAACTCAAACCTACTATTAATTTTTTCATTTGGTTTCCCTTTTCCCTTTGGCTTCCTGACCGGCTCCATCACCTGATTTCCCACTAGGTAGGGAAAACTTTGTAATTTTTGTGGTCAAAGAATCATCCTTGATACAGGCTTCATAAGTTCCACAACTCTCAGCCTCTCCGACACAGGCGCCAGCGACATTTAAGCGAAACTCTTTATCTTGAAAATTGCATGTTACATCAATTATGTAGTGACAGATACGCTGTTGTGGAGCTTTTTTGTCTTTTCCACACAAGGTGCCTGACAGGTTCGAATAAATTTCCAGATTGTGGGGGGACTTGGGTACACAGTGTTTTCTTAGGCCCTCTTTTCCCAATGCTGCAAACTGTTCTTCTATACTTTGAGCAATTTGCGGCGTAGCCGCGGCCGCTATTGCATCACTGACCAAAGCACATTTGGGAACAACAGTGTCCCCTGCCTGCGAAGGTACCGGTGGAGGTGCCGGCACGGGAGTTCCGGCACAGCCAGCAGCCATGGAATGGTGTGCGGTGAAAAATAGTCCTACTAGTATAATCAAATGGATCGTCTTCAAGACAGACCTCCTATCTATATTTCTACTTTAGCAGATAATTACAAGATATGATGAGGCCAGTTTTCATTTTATACCTAGGTCGGGCATGCCCCCCCCTTTCTTCAGCAAAACTGCCAGAAACAGCACACTAATAAGTGGCTCTAAGGGCTCTAAAGATAGTCGCTTCACCACCAAAATAGATACCGGAGAAGGAGAGCACGACGCCGGATTTAGTTCTTATACTGAAGATTCTCACAAAGATATCAAGCGAGTCATTTGCTCCAAAACTCCAGGCGCTCAGTAACCCCTACAAATCAAGTCAGTTCTTGCTCAGGGTAGCGAGCTTTGTTGATTTAGTTTTCACACCAACACTCCTCCAAATAAACCGACCTGTTAATTTGAAAATTTTCCAATACCAACAGGGTTACCACAGATAAACCGCGCCAAATTCTGTAATTTCTTGTATGAGAGGCCTATGGAAAATTTTAATTTTATCAGTGAATTTGAAAATGCAATTAAAAATAAAAATTCAGAGCTACAGATTTCGATATTAAAAAAAGCGCTTGAAGAAAAAGGCTTTCAATCCCCCGAGATGAGCGAGCTGGCCGGAGCCATTGCTAATTATAATTTGCCACTTATTACCCTTCTAGAAGCCTACTGTAATGCGAATCCCGATATTCCTCATATGGCCGAAGTCAGACTAGCCGACTATTATGCCAGCAAAGACCGTATGGATGACACCACGGCGCGAGCCCGACAATTTCTCAGCAAACTTCGCGGCTCCGAAGGAGAAAAAAATCCTTCTGCCTATCCAGTTTTATTAAATTTGATGGCCCGCAGCTATTTGCTTTTAACTGCGGCTTACACACACCTTGGAGCACGCAGCTATAGCCAACGTGTTTTAAGAAAAGGCCTATCACTCCCCTTAGCCGAAAATTTTGAGAAACGATTAAGCAATGAAATTCAGATGCTGGAGACCGAACTTCAAGACGCCGATGCTGCCAGGCTGGACCAACGCTGGGAGGATTTTTTTCAAGGTGGCGAAAATTTCGAGGAACTTCACGCCCTGTGCGTAAAAAATCAATTCCCTCAGATGGCCAAAAGACTAGAGTTACTACATGATAACTTTCGCTTTAATACGAGTTTTCAAATCGATGACGCCGAAATATTGAAAGACATTTTTATTTTGAAAACAACTGACGATTCCACGAAGCCCATTTACGAATTATACTAACGATGGTCATGGCAAACAATGTCCGGATGCCATTCTAAAAATTGAGGTTAAGATTGACGATAACTCCTGGTCGCCCTCGAAATTCTTTCTCTTTTGCAAAATTCAAGTAAGGAATAACTTGGTAGTCAAAGATTTTACGATATATCAACTGGCTCCACGCAATAGATAAATCATAGCTATCTAAAAACTGGTGTGGCTGATTCAGACCATTAAAAATCAAACTATAAGCCATTGATGTTCGACGATCAATAATCTGTCCAACAGAAAATCCATTCGCCGTACTTAAAAGATGTTTTTTATCTTTATAGTCGCCGTTATTAATAAGAGTAAAATCGTATATCTTGGTTAATCGAAAGTTAATATTTAAAGAAAAATAAATTCCGGCACCTTCATTTGGGTTGGCGTACAACTCTAGCTTGGGATTGATACTGTACGTTTTCAAATCTGCAATGCTTTCAAATGTTAGTGAATGAGAAATTTTTAAAGGATCACCTAAATCAATACGTGGTTGAAATGAAGTATTGATATTACCAAGCTTACGAAAAACGCCAACCGTTGCCCCATAGTTTTGCTCGCGAGGTGTATTTCTTAGGTAACCATTCTGTACACCTCGACGCTCTTGACTGTCATCGTATGAACTAAATTTCAGCATCCAATATTCTTCGACATTAGGCAGACGTAAATTAAGACCGATACTGGTCGAATTGTGCGTGCCTTCTCCATCAAGAGATAAAGTATTATTCTGAGCCCTTAGACTTGTCTCATTTTTACGTAGGGTAATCCGCTTACCCATCAAAAATGTATCTAAGCCATCGGCCATTTCATCAAAAAACTCAGAAATAACGATATTACCTTCGATAAACTGAGCTTCTAATGTTTCCTCATTGGCAAGCTCTTCATCTTTCTCCGCTATTTTTTTTGTATTCGTACTAACATCCACTTCGGCGGCTGGCGCCGCACCAACCAAAACAAACCACAAACACAAAAAAAACAAGTTCCATTGTCTCAACACTAATATTCCCCAAAAGAATTAAATTGAACTTTATTGATCATCAGGCTTAATCTGTTTTCATGCAAAACTTTATACGGGTTTTCTTCATCTTTTTTTGGGGCCTCATATCGACCGGTTGGTCGTACACCCCTAAAGAAGGTAATGTGACAGCCAACATTGGTCCATTTATTTACAAAACCAATTTTAGAGGATCTGATTCCGGCGTACAATCCCAAATTTTAAGCGGTACGGGACTATTGGTCAATGGCGACATCAATGATCGAGGGGCTCTTGAAATTGGCTTGTTTCATATGAACAAATATTTTTTTCGTGAAAAAGACGGACTATATAAAGCGGAAAACACGGATCTGATTCATATCACAATGGGATATCGTCGCTTCATCAGCTCTTTGATATCTGTTTCACTATCGCTTTATTCATCCTATTCTCTGGGAGATCCTCATACATCTGCTAATGAATTTCCGGCAGATCAAGATGTCGACACTTCAGCACGCGATATTACTGAATATGGTTTTGATATCGCCGCACAATATGAGCTTTGGTCCTTAGATCGTTTTTCAATTGTGACTGACTTACGCTATGCCTACTCTATGACCAATAAATTGAACGAACGCTCGGACCACTACGGAGCGTTTATTAGCTTACGATACTTTGTTCAGGACAAGGAAGGCACCTACAGATCAGAACAAAAATGATTTGAGCACGCAAAATGCATCTATAAATCTCGTCTCTAAAAGAAAGCGAGGATCAAATTATGGGTGTACGCGAGTTCTTCAGGTCCTTTTTTGCCCGATTCAATATCGAGCAAACGTCCACATTTGCCGCATCACTATCTTACTACACGGCCCTATCTCTGGCGCCGCTTTTGATCTTGTTTATCACAGTCTCATCCAAAGTATCCGTCGATTTAATTCAAACATTTGTCATCCAACTGAATAGCTTAATTGGTCCCGATGCCGCAGCCGCCTTTGAGCTGGTCCTACAAAATGCAAAAGAACGACCACAGCTGGCATCAGCCTCAGGTGTCTTTGGAATCATCACTTTACTTTTTTCCGCAAGTTTGATTTTCGGGGAACTAAAGACGGCTCTTAATCAGATACTTTTCAAAATATCGTCAACGAACCAAGACATGTCGAACTGGGAAACGATTGTTCATTTTACTAAGTCCCGAATTTTACATATTGGCTTTGCCCTATGCTTTATCTTTATCATGGTTGTCTCACTGACTATCTCTTCTGTCATTTCTGCGACATTCAGTTCCTATCAAGATTTTTACCGTATTTTAAATATCGGTGTATCATTTATATTTTACGTTGGAATCTTCTCACTATTATTTCGCTATTTGCCCGATAAAAAAATTTTTTGGCAGAGTAGTCTCTATGGTGGAACTATTACTGCCCTACTTTTTGTTATAGGAAAAGAATTTATCGGAATCTATTTAGGCAATAGCGCTATTGGATCTGCTTATGGAGCGGCCGGCTCTATTATTGTTCTACTCGTATGGGTTTATTATTCTTCTCTCATTACTTTCGTCGGCGCCCATGTCAGTGCATTATTGTTTTGGAAGGAGAACCGATCATGAAAAAAAAGTGGACAATGGCAACAATCGCCTTGACTATCATCCTAGCCGTTCGAGCTATAACTCCGGCCCTTATTCTGCGTGAAGCAAATAAATTTTTAGCTAGCTTTTCGGATACCTACATTGGTCATTTAGAAGATTTCGATATCAGTATATTCCGTGGAGCCTACCAATTTCAGGGATTTAGTTTAAAATTAAAAAAACATTCCGATCAACAGTTTATTTATTCTAAAGTTATTGATGTGTCCATAGCTTGGCGTGAACTCCTGCAAGGACGTTTCAATACGGACATTTATGTCGACAATGTAAAAGTCGTGCTCACAAATCAATTTATAGATACGGTCTCGTCGCAAAAACAAAAGTCCCAAAAAGAATCCGCGCAAGTCGCTCAGAAGCTGTTTCCCGTGCGAATTGGTCGCCTCGACATTAGGAATTCCAGCTTCGAATTTGCCGAACTACTGTCTATCCCTGAAGCACAAAGATGGAGGATTACTGATATCGAAGGACGACTCAGTAATCTTACTGCCCCTGAAAGCAATCCACTTTCCTTGATGTCGATACGAGGCAATCTGTTTGGGGATTCTACTATTAAAGCAGTCGCACAACTAAATTTTCTTACGAAACCCATTTCCTGGGATGTTGATCTCGAGCTAAAGGAATTTGATCTTACACATGCAAATCAATGGTTAAAACGAAAAGTGCCTTTGACTTTCACCTCCGGCAAATTGAATCTTTATTCTGAAGTGCGCTCAGAAAATAATCTTGTCGAAGGTTATATAAAACCGTTTCTACACCAAGTTGACATAGTGGCACGGGCCGAGGTTTTTTCGAGTCTTAAACAATTTGCTATTGAAATCTCAACAGCCACGGCCAACTTACTTCTTCGTTCTTCTCAAGATAAGGTTTTAGCTACGAAAGTATTGTTCTCGTATGAGAACGGAAATTTCAAAGTTAATTCAAGCAAGGCAATTTCAGAAGCGTTTAAGAATGGTTTTTCTGAAAAAATTCCCGAAGGGATTGATGACGAAATTAGTTTATCAAAAAAAAAATTGAAGATTAGCAAAAGGGAGACTATTTAATGAGAAAAATTTTAATATTCGCGCTACTGTTGATCGTCAGTTGTTCTAATCAACCAAAAAACGTCGATAACATATCTCGCGGGCAACCACCTCCCACAAATACAGCCAGTATCGAAGCCAAGCAGCTGGCCGCCGAAGAGGAAGCTTATGCTGTGACAGAAATCAGCTTTAAAAAAGGTTCGTCACTGCTAAATGTAGAGTCTCGGGATAAACTAGAAAATTTACTCAATGGCGTGGAAAGCAAACAAAAAATTGACAAGATTAAAGTACTCACGTGGGCCGATGAAGAATATCCTGATATCGAACAAGAGGCGCTTTCTCAAGGCCAACAAATTCTGGTGCGCCAACGAAACTCTAAAATTCGTAATTTTCTTAGAACGCAGAAAAAAGATTTAGATATTGAAATGGTCAGCATGGCCGAACGGCCTGGTATATTAGCCGAGCTTTGGGGCAGTTCAAACGCTCGTATGAAAAAATCTCTTGAAGCTGCCGGGATTTCTATTCTAGGAAAGCAGGACAAAGGCAGCCCTAAGGCATCAAAGGCAATAATTATGCTGATACTAAAGTGAACTCTATAGCAAAATATACCGCGATAAATCCAAATAACCAGCATTTACGGGATCATTCTTGGCAAAATCTTCATTCGCAAAATCATAAAATGTCCAAATTCTTTGATCCATACGGCTAATTGCATACTTATTTATAAATTCGTTGAAATCGGCCTGATTACTGATGGCAAGAATCGCGTTCACCATTCCAGACAACTCTTTTGATTCAACGCTGAAAAATTGATTAGGATAAGACGACAAATATCCTGGAGCAATAAGTAAGCTACTTTGCTCAGGGTCTAACCTTTGCTCCTCAAACATAATCCAAGATACATTTTTTAGTTGTCGATTATGAATGATCGAGTAGGCCCGTCGGGGAATTCCACTTTCTGTTATGAAAAGCAACGAAGCTTCTGGAAAATAAGGTGCGTATTTCGTTGCTATCTTTGACACTAGTTTTGATAGTTCGCTTTGTTCAGGATTTTGCTTGTCAACTTTTTGAAGAACCTTCCAATTAATAAGGTCTGAGCGGCCGCGTACCTGTGCATTCAGACGCTCAAACAAAATTTTTCTAACCAACTCTAATTGAACATTACTTTCACTGGTATACTTTATGCCTGCAGGAATTGGTGAAAACTGCTGTTCATCAAAAATGTTCAATTTATATTTGGTTAAAAACCCCTGATACCACGTTTCTTTTACCTTTACGCGATCACTGATGGGGAAAAAATCTAGAAAATTGTTCTCGGCCTCCATACGGACCAAATCCATGTACACTCGAGTTAAAAATTGATGACCAACATTTCCATAAACATCAAAATTAACCACCAAATTATACACTAGACGTTCAAACAAAGAATAATCCAACATGAATGCAGTCTTAGAAAGATCACCCAAGGCGCCTTTGACAACACGGGCATTGCCTCCATGACGTATAATCGTCAACACAGCATTATCGTTACGACCGTCTCCATCCCAAATATCGTTTAATGTTAATCCGTTTGGTCGAATATTTTTAAGCTGAATCCCACGGTTCAGTCGGTATTGATTACGTTCATTAATTAACGACTGATAGTCACCTAGCATACGCTGAATCTCGACCTGAGAACCCCATTTTCCTGGCAATGCCAATTGATCAACCACTTGATTTGAATATTCTGAACTCAAAGCCATTAAGTCTGAATCTGGATGGATAAAAAATGTATAAAACTGCTCTTGAATAGAATTGACAGCATTCGTCCCATTACAAACTGGTCCTTTAATAAAGGTATTGATATGATAGAAGGCATCTTCCAGAAGAAACCGATAACGTGCAGATACGGGAATCGATCGAAATGCTTTAAATGGATTACTTGCCACTTCGGGAGAAAAATCCAATTTGCTGTCCGGCTGCCATGGGATGTTCATAAAATTTTTCTTCAACCAAGCTAACTTGGCCAAAGACATCTTATAAGGAATATGCGTTTTATCAACTGTCACACCTTTGACTTTTTCAAAACAATAAAACCACTCACTAACCCCCGGAGAATCATTCGGTCTTCGCGTCGCAATGACAGTCGGACCAGCATCACAACGAGTCGATGAACGAATGAGTCTCAAGAAATATCTTGGATAGGCGTCAAAGTAAAAATGAGCTAAAAATAGATGCTCATACAAATAACGAGAAACAAACTGAGTTTTTAAATCCTTTTGATTCAAAAACTCTTCCCATTTATTCTTAATCTCAACGATACCACTTGGGACAATTTCGCTTTCTATAGGACCAGGCGCCCCCATTGCGACCCACTCACTTAGTACTTTGTAATGGTCACTGGATAACCCCGGCAACCCATATGGCATGGCCATTTTAATCTCGGCATCTTGGAAATTAAATGACTTCATATCTTTGGCACAGATTTGATTTTTCCTGACCTCATCATTCGGAGGTTGTCGGTTTTTCATCCCCAGCTTTAACGAATAAAGAAAAATAGAATTTTGTACATCACCAATAATGTCGTAAAATCCCATGGCCCGCCAGTCTTGTACCGTATGACCGTCTTGATACATTCGCGTCAATGGAGCCTCTGTCGTTCGAACCCCATTGTATACCAAGCTTCCCTGAATACCACCACGCTTAACGCCATCATACGTCTGAAGATTCAGCTGACATGGAGACTCTAAACAACTATGGCAGGCGATGCATCGCTGATTGAAAATCGGCTGCACTTCACGTGAATAAAAATCACTCTCATGAACACTATTTACAGATTGTGTCGATCGATGCCCCAAATGATCCTGCATCAACACACAACTGACAATTGCAACAAAACTAATAAGAAACGCAGAATAGGCAATAGACTTCAAAACAGATTTTTCCATATACTACCAGATTAAATTCAAACACTAAATCAGTACAGGATATTAGTTAAAACTGCGCCATTTGTTGGCGCGTATTCGTGTAAGAAACATTTCGAGATTCGGAGTGCCTTTAGAGGCACCGAATCTCGCTCTTGCGTTTCAGGTGCAAACTCAATTTAAAACTAGTCCTAGGCTTGCAACATGGCCGTCAT
>JAEUWH010000028.1 GCA_016785955.1 Pseudobdellovibrionaceae bacterium
TATAACGGCGGACAGAAAAAACAAGATGGCGAAGATGATTTGGCCGATCAAGACAACTCGATCGAGGATTTGGATTTAAGACAAGTTATTCGCACCAATCAAGAAACGAAAGCGACCCTAAAAGGAGACTACGTCATGGACCTTGACGTAGCGGAAAGTGTGGCTTTGGCGACAGTGGGCCCATCGAAGCATCTTTATAGGGAATGGAACGAAGCAAAGTCTATCTACCACATAGATTGGTGTGCTTTGTTTGAAAGTCGCAGTGAAATTTCATCGCAGCCCGAGGTATTACAAAATATCGCGCACATCTGTCGGCAAAACAGATCACGTATTGATCAAATGACTCGGCATTTTTACAATTTATTTCAAAGTCCACGATGGAAATCTAGACAAAGTGAAGGATCAGAACTGGATATTGATTCTTTAGTCGATCTGATGAGTATTCCCGTGTACAAGCGACCAGAAAAATTGAATATCTACCTAGATCGGCAGAAGGACTTGAACGAACTGTGCGTGGTGCTTTTGTTTGATCGCTCGTTGTCGTCAGATTCCTGGCTTCAGAATCGCCGGGTTTTAGACATTATCCGCGAGTCTTTGATCGTTACGGGCGAGGCGCTGAAGAAATTCCCCTTGCCTGTTCACGTGGCCGCCTTTAGCAGCCAAACGCGAAATAAAATTCAGTATGATGTGCTGAAAGATTTTAATGAGGACTGGCAAACCGGACAACGGCGCATAGCCGCCGTCGAGCCGGCGGGTTACACACGCATTGGGCCGGCGATTCGTCATGCGACGAAATTACTAGAAAAAAAGAAAGCACGGCACAAATGGGTGCTACTTTTAAGCGACTCCAAACCCACCGATTTTGACAAGTATGAAGGCCGATACGGCATCTGTGATGTCAAGAAAGCGACACGTGAAGCGCGACAACTGAAGATCGGCATTCGTTGTTTATCTATTGAAAAGAACAACCGAGCCGAATTATCCGAGATGTTTGGGGAGCGAGGATATGAAAACCTTTCCCGACTCGAGGACTTGCCCGAGACCCTAGGACTTTTAATGAAGGGCCTTGTGCAAATGTCTAAATAAATTTTCTCAAGGACTTGATGAAATCTTCGGGATAAGAAGTCTTTGTTTCCCGACTCATTAGAAATGGATTCATCAAAGTCATGCGAACCAGATGACAGGTTGACGAGTCAATTTTGAATCCCTTTTTTACCAAAGTTTTTTCAAGCCAACGATTTTTTTTCAATGGTAGGGATGTCTTTGAGACATAAAAAAGGCTGGAACTTTTTGGGAATGACTCGAAAATTCTGTCGACATTTTTATTGGCTTCGGAAAGTCGCTGGGAGCCCGTCTTCATCGTCCAGCATAAAATGTTCAGATCCAATCCCTCGGTAAACACAATATTTTTAACTTTAGAGGACAATAGTTTTTGAAATTTACTTTTTGTTTCCAAATGACGATTAAGGATCCGTCCAAGTCCGCGTGAATCAAGCCCAATCGTTTTGGCCGTTAGCCACATCGCCGCTGCTCCCGTCGCGGGTCTGGACCCTTCGACGGATTGGACCCCAGCTTCTTGCGCGGATTTGAATTGAATATAAGGCGCTTCAACATCGGAGTAGAAATAGTTTTTGGAATTACGACATAGAAAAGCACCGCAGCCATAGGGTACATAGCCCAGCTTGTGCGGGTCTAAGGTGAGACTGTCAATTGATCTGAGGGCGCGAACCTGTTGACCTAAAAATGAATCGGCGGGGTATTTGGAACAGGCGAAAAAACCGCCGTAGGCCGCGTCCACATGATGCCAAATTTTAAGTTGCCTATGAACTTTCAAAACCTGATTGATTGCCTGGATATTATCGACCGTGCCTCGTTCCGTAGAGCCAAAAAGACTGACCATGCCAAGAATAGGAAAGTTGGTCTTTGAGATAATTTTAGCGAGAGACTTGGGGCACAGACGTCCATGCCGGTCGAGGGGAACTTCGATGAGTGCAGACTCATCGTACCCTAAAATTTTCAGATTTTTTTTCCAAGAGTAATGGGCGGCGGTCGAAGTTAAAAGTTTGGCCTGAGGTCGTTTTTCAAACGGAATACGGTGACGCATGCGAAGGAGCGCTTCCAAATTCGCAACGGTGCCACCAGAGGTCAAATGACCAATGGTGTGCGGCCATTTAAACATCGAGCCTAAGGCTTGGATGGCTTCAGATTCGATAGTCAGCCCCACTTTAGAAGATTCTTTAGAAATGTTATTGGGGTTGTGCAGGAGTGCCACAAAATGACCTAACAGTCCTGGTAAGGTCAGTTCTGAAAACATGTGCCCCAGGTACCGGGGCGAAAACTGCGGGATTTCATTTTGAAAGTCTTTGGACAGCGTCTCCATCAAAATTTGAATCGACTTCTGATTGCGAAGAAATTGCGGATGCAGTTGATCTCTACTAGAAATTGCTTGGCCATCCGCGGGAAATAGCGATTGTCGCCAATGACAGTATTGGCTGACAATTTCTAAGAAAGCCGACTGCAGAAATTGACCGTTCTCGGCCTGTGGTCCTAAGAAATAGGATTTCAATGATATATCTTTTGGTGGGCATTTTTTTTTCATTTTTAGTGTCATGCGATGTTCTGCACCAGTGCCCAAAGACACGTTTCTTCTTTTTCAATATTTTTTTGAACTAAATCGTGTAACTCACCGAGTGCCATCGCAAACCAAGAGGCGTTCTTTTCATCCCAGTTCTGTATGATGGCTTTCATCTCTTCGACCAAGGAGCGTATGGCTAGATGTTCTTCAAGTGGAATGCCGGCCATCGAGTGTTGCTCAAACACGGGTCGTAAATTTTCTGGAATTTCGATTGTACTCACTTGGGTAACAGCACTGCGGACTTGGTTGATGATGCGGGTAACACGTGCCAGGGGGCGGTCGTTCAGCATGAAATTATAAAAATAGGTACAGAAAGGACCACCTTCTTTCAATTTTGGACTATTCCAAATTTTTGAAAATAAAACCGAAAATTCCGCATTGTGGTGTTCGGCAAGAAGGAACGAGAGTTCGCCGAGAGCCAAGGCACAGGCAATAATATCTTGCTTTGTCCATTTGAGGGAAACTTCGGTGAGTGTTTTTTGAATTCCCGCATGCTGCTGTCTGAGAACTGTATCAAAGTTTTTCATACGTTCAGTATAGTACTAGGTCATAGTTTAAAACATGATCTAGGTCATATTGCGGTTCATATGTGTGACTGGGGCGCTGACCTATGTCAGCTAGACCACGTCAGAGTGGTCGTCGCTTTGACTATCGGTAGGTGTTGGATTGAAGTCAAAATATGAAATACCTGTCCAAGCAAATTGTCTTTAGAGAAGTTCCTGACGAAATTTCACTTTCCTATCTTATTTCGGGATGCTCTCTGCGCTGCCTGGGATGTCATTCGGCGGACGCTTGGAATCCTGAGGCGGGGGCAGAATTATCATACGAGCAGCTGGTTCAAGATCTGAAGAAAAATGAAGGATGGATCACGTGCGTCCTTTTCATGGGAGGTGAATGGCAACAATCAAAGCTAGTGGCGTATCTGGATATTGTCCGGAACATAGGATTGAAAACGGCTCTTTATACGGGACAGGACCACGTTCACAACGATCTTCGTATTCGCCTCGATTATCTAAAAACAGGTCCCTACAAAAAGGAATTGGGAGGACTTAGTTCTCTCACAACAAATCAAAAAATAATTAATGTTAAAACAGGTGAGCTTTTAAACTCACATTTTTTCGTTCACAAGGAGGTTACTCATGATTCGGCTCAATGAAAAACAAATTGCGGGAAAGTCTGATTTTGTTCGTCAATATATGGAAAATATGAACGCAGCAGATTGCTCGAAACTGGATGCCAACGCCAATGTATCGGCAAAAAATATTTCGACGTTGGAATCGGAAATTCACAAAGACATCAACATTCAACTTAATCGTCATTTGGTTCAAACCAAGATTCGATCGCTGTTTGGTGACGAACTTGCGGCCGAGTACGCACGACAAATAGAGGCTCATGAAATTTATGTTCATGACGAGACGTCGTTAAAACCTTATTGCGTTTCGATCTCGATGTATCCTTTTCTTTTAGATGGTATTACGAGTTTGGGAGGAGAATCAAAAGCACCACAAAATATGAGTTCGTTTTGCGGCTCTTTCATCAATTTGATTTTTGCCATTAGCGCGCAGTTCGCGGGTGCCGTTGCGACGGTCGAGTTTTTGACGTATTTTGATCATTTTGCTCGCCGGGACTGGGGGGACGATTATCTATCAAAAAATGAAAAATCGGTGCGCGCTTATTTTCAACAAGTGGTGTACTCCTTAAATCAACCAGCGGCGGCCCGTGGTTATCAAAGCGTATTTTGGAATATTTCGCTGTACGATCGTCACTACTTTGAAAGCCTGTTTGAAGGGTTTGTTTTTCCCAATGGTGATACGCCTCAATGGGCTTCGGTCGAACCGCTACAAGAATATTTTATGAGGTGGTTTAACCAAGAGCGAGAAAAAGCGCTTTTGACCTTTCCGGTGGTCACGGTTGCGATGTTGACGGAAAACAATCGTGTAAAGAATCGCCAGTTCGCCGATTTTTACGCAAGAGAATTGGCTCAAGGGAATTCTTTCTTTGTATATTTGTCAGATACGCCCGACAGCTTGGCCAGCTGTTGCCGATTACGAAATGAAATTTCCAATCAGGGGTTTAGTTATTCGTTGGGGGCTGGGGGTGTTGCTACCGGCAGCTTGAATGTGATCACTATCAATATGAATCGTCTGGTTCAAAATGGCAGAAGTTTACGAACGCAAGTTGAAAATATTCATAAATATCAGGTGGCCTATCGACGTCTCATGGAGGATTTCAAAGCGGCGGGATTGCTGCCGGTCTATGATGCGGGTTATATCTCGTTTGATAAGCAGTATCTTACTATCGGAATTAACGGAATGGTGGAGGCCGCCGAGTATTTAAATATTCCCGTTTCCGACAACGAAGACTACAAATCATTTTTGAAGAAAAATCTGCAAGTAATATATGAATTGAACAAAAAAGCACGGGCGGAATATGGTTATATGTTCAATACCGAGTTTGTACCCGCAGAAAACTTGGGCGTGAAAAATGCGAAGTGGGACAAGAGGGATGGGTTGAAGGTCGGTCGAGATTGCTATAATTCCTATTTCTATGCAGTCGAGGATGAGAGCATTGATTTTATAGACAAGTTCCAGCTTCATGGACGGGACGTGATTCAATACTTAGACGGTGGATCGGCCCTGCATTTGAATTTGGAAGAGTACCTGACGCCCGCGCAGTACATGTTGCTTCTAGATAATGCGGCCAGGATTGGTTGCAATTATTTCTGTACGAACGTGAAAGTAACCGTTTGCAATGAATGTACGAAAGTGACTAAACGTACGCAAACGACATGCTCTTTTTGTGGTTCGGATCATGTGGACTATGCCACTCGAGTTATTGGGTATTTGAAACGAGTGTCTTCTTTTAGTTCCGCGCGACAAAAAGAACATGATCGTCGATTTTATCACCTGGATTCGGTCTATAAGGGCTTTGAAAAAGACATCAGGCGGCCTGCCACAGAGCCCGCAACTTCTGGATATCCGGGATTTTGATTTCTTGATTTGAATTTTGGACTAAACCCATTTTTGTCCAATCGCTGAGGAGGCGAATAACCGCCTCCTGGCTGGCTCCGATGTTATCTGCAATATCTTGCCGAGTGATTTTGAGATGGATTGATGAGAGCCATTTTTCTGTCATAAAGTAGGCGATTTTTTGTTCAAGTGTAAAACGTTGCATGCAACGATCATTTTGCACGGATTGAATCCGTTTCAAAATAGCTTTATGGGCAAAATCCAAAAGCGGCGGGGATTGTGTCCAACGAGTTTGGAAGTCCTCACGAGTGTATTTAAGGATGTCCGTCGGCCCTAGTGTTTGTGCGTTCACGGGGTAGGTCGTTTCGTCTGGATTCAGCATCAAGGCGACCCCGACCAGTTCGCCCGGTCCCAAGATATCAATCAGTGTTTTTGTTTTATTAGATTTTTTTGTTAATTTAATTCCACCGGATAAAATAAGATAGAAACTGTGGGCGGGGTCACGCTCATTAAAAAGTGTCGAGCCTTTGGTTAAAGAGATCAATTCGGTGGCGTGTACGAGTAAGGGTTTGAGGTCATTTGTAACGTGCGCTAAAGAATTGATTTTCGAAAACAGTCCTTCTGGTAGAATGGAGTCTTCGGTTGGCTTGCTCATGCAGGATCCACGGTTTTGAATCGTTTAAAAACAAGATTGTTTTCCATTTCAATGTGGAGCTGTAGATCTTGAATCAGCTCTTTTAAAGATGTAAAAAGTAACTTCAGGTTTTCACTGGCGGATAAAGGCGGCCGAAAATTGTGTGTGTATTTTTGTATGCTGGCAATAAAGGTCAAATCATCTTGATGGTCTTGTTCCATGGCCGTGATGATAGGAGTCAGCTTTTTTAAATTTTCCGGCGTTTTATTTTTTTCCATAGCGAGAAGCAAGGGAAACGCCACGGTTTCTTCTTGCAGAAGATGAAAGTGCATTTGATGGGCGAATTCAGAAAAAAGATGAAAGGCAGCGATGATATCGGCGGTGTATTCTTTGTTTGATTTATTGCCTAATTCTTTTTTAAAAAGAAGATTGATTTGCGGAATTTGAATTTTTAGTCGATCATGAAAGTGATCGATAATATAAGTGACCAGAGCAGACGTTGGAGCCTCATTCCATTGATCAAGACTTAGTTTTTCCATGTTTGTAGTATGCCACCGACCGTTATTGGGCTGTATGACTTGGGTCATAGCTTGGGGATGAAAAAAATCATACCGGTGAATTTTAGAGGTTGTATATTTGGTTTAAGTTGGATTGAAATGATACTGAATGATACTGAATGATACTGTTTTGGATCATTTGGTATCGTTCAGTATCGTTATTGATAAGGACATTAAAAGGACATAAAATATATGGACACGACTTATGGGCTAAAATCGGCGTTGGCAGAAGCGATACAGTTTCCGATTTTTTCTGGATTGACGCTGAACGATCTAGAGAGTCTATGTCGTTCTGGACAAGTGGTGGTGTCGTCCCATCGTGAAAAATTATTTCAATTTGGCGATCCTGCCGATTATTTTGGTTTTGTATTGAGCGGCGCTTACAAACTTTCGCGTCCGACGCCTCAGGGAGACGAAATTATTATTCATTTCACCACGCCAGGTGATTTCATCGCGGCCTTCATCATGGCTCAGCCAAAGCCAATATTTCCCCTGACGGCAACGGCGATGGGGGTATCTCGATTTATCAGAATTCCGCGAGGTGTTTTTTTAACGGCGTGGAAGGACAAACCTGATCTTATTTTTAAAATGCAAGGTTTGCTTTCCACTCGTATGGGGCAAATGCAAAATCTGAAAGTGCTACAGAAAGCTCCGCTGTCTGCTAAAGTCGCATTTTTATTGATGGAACTACTGGAAAGGCCCGCTCATCAAGACCAACTCGTATTGCCATTACCTATAACTCGAAAAGAAATTGCCGATAGCCTGGGGGCTTCCGTGGAGTCAGTGATTCGGATAATGAGTGATTGGTCAAAAAAAGGAATTATCCAGACCTCTGACCAGACTATAAAGATTTTGAAGCCAGAATCTATCATCAGCGAAATGAATGCTGAATAGCGTGTCAAATTAAGAAAATTTAT
The DNA here is from genome assembly GCA_016785955.1 of Pseudobdellovibrionaceae bacterium. Classification (GTDB taxonomy): domain Bacteria; phylum Bdellovibrionota; class Bdellovibrionia; order Bdellovibrionales; family Bdellovibrionaceae; genus UBA2316. Next base: position 7,713 of record JAEUWH010000028.1, read on the forward strand.
TACCTGCCTACTTGCATGATGCAGATCATACCGCTGAAATTCCTATATAGCGTACTTTGAAACTATAAAAATCAAATCATGAAGGAGGTTTCGCATGAGAAAGCAAATCATATGTCTTATGGCCGCAGTGATGGGAGCCGGTATTCCACTCGTTGCATGGGGAGAAATGAAAGGTGAAGAAACGGCCATTTTGACCTCGCCACCCGAAGTGCCACCAGCGATTACGCGCTCCCACAATACAAAAGTGATTGTTAAGCTCGACGTGATCGAAAAAAAGATGAAAATTGCGGATGGTGTGGATTATACATTTTGGACATTTGGCGGGACCGTACCGGGAAGCTTCATCAGGATTAAAGAGGGCGACACCGTAGAATTTTCTTTAAGAAATCACCCGACGTCTAAAATGCCTCATAACATAGATTTGCATGCTGTGACGGGGCCGGGCGGTGGTGCGGCGTCTTCGTTCACAATGCCGGGTCATGAGAGTGTATTTTCATTCAAAGCATTGAATCCTGGGTTGTATGTATATCACTGCGCAACGGCTCCGGTCGGGATGCACATTGCTAATGGTATGTACGGACTCATTTTAGTAGAGCCTAAAGAAGGCATGCCGAAAGTGGATCGTGAATACTATGTCATGCAAGGGGATTTCTATACAAAGGGAAAAAACGGCAAGCAAGGCTACCAGCCGTTTGATATGGAAAAAGCCATTGATGAACGTCCGACGTATGTTGTCTTTAACGGTGCGGTCAACTCGATGACGGGTGACAAGGCGTTGAAAGCAAAAGTGGGTGAGACCGTTCGTGTCTATGTCGGCAATGGCGGTCCTAATTTAGTGTCTTCATTTCACGTTATTGGTGAGATTTTTGATAAGGTATACACCGAAGGCGGCGGAAAGTTTAATACTAATGTTCAAACGACGCTTGTACCAGCGGGTGGTTCCAGCATTGTCGAGTTCAAAGTTGATGTTCCTGGTAATCTAGTTATCGTGGATCATTCGATTTTTCGTACTTTCAACAAAGGCTCTTTAGGGCTTATCAAAGTCGAAGGCGCCGAAGATAAAACGATCTACTCGGGAAAGATGGCGGACAATGTTTATTTACCTGAAGGCTCTGCCATTCAAACAATTAACGATAAAGAGCATGTCGCAACGGCTCAGAATCTAGAAGATAGAATTAAAATGGGTAAAAATGTGTACACGCAAAACTGTGCGGCTTGCCATCAACCGGATGGAAAAGGAATCGCGGGCGCATTTCCACCTTTAGCGAATTCAGATTGGCTGAATAAAGATGCCAAGCGTGCGATTAGTGTTGTTAAAAATGGTTTGAGTGGTGCCATCACAGTGAATGGAAACCAATTTAACTCCGTAATGCCGGCACTGGGTCTGAGTGAAGAAGATATCGCCAACGTGTTGACATTTGTTTATCACAGCTGGGGAAATTCGAAAAAAGTAGTCACTAAAAAAGATGTATCAACGGTCAAGGTTACGGCGCCGGCCGGAGGGCATTAGTTATGGGATGGTCACAAATACAAATTCTATTTTTTCAAATTGCATTTGTGACCGCTGCGGCGTTTGGGGCGAATTTTGAAATGTCCGCGGTTCCTGCGGGTCAATTGAGTCCCTTCTGGCTAACCCCCGTAACGAGTAAAAAAAAGATGGCAAAAAAAATTAAAATCCCATCGTTTAAAATGATGAAGTTTCCGGTTACGGTGGCTCAGTATGAACAGTTTTTAGCAGCGTCTCCTGAGTGGAGTCGGCAAGCCGTGCCGACGGTATTTGCCGATGCCAGTTATTTAGAGGCCTGGGATGCGCAGGTGAAAAGTAAGCAGTCGCCTGCGACGTATATTTCTTGGTTTGCCGCCCGCGCATTTTGTGAGTTTTATGGAATGCGTTTGCCGACAGTGAACGAGTGGGAATATGTGGCGGCCGCTTCGGAAACGAAAAAAGATGCCAATAAAAATGAAGCTTTTCTAAAGCGAATACTAGATTGGTATGGCGAGCCTCGAGGCGAAAGTCTTAAATCGGTGGGCAGTATTTATAAAAATTTATACGGCATTTGGGATTTGCACGGTTTGATTTGGGAGTGGACCGAGGATTTTAATTCCCTGTTTGTAACGGGCGAGAGCAGGGAAGATAGTTCGTTTAATAAGAATATGTTCTGTGGCGCCGGATCCATGTCGGGTGCGGACAAAGAAAACTATGCGGCGTTTATGCGTTTTGCATTTCGGTCCAGTTTGAAGGGGCGAAGTTCGGCATGGAATTTGGGATTTCGTTGTGTTCGATAGGAGGTAATATGAATAAATTAGTGTTTCTTGTGATGATGTTGTTCGGTATATTTTTGCGTGCTGACGAAGCAAAGCTGCCAGAGGATTCGATTTATAATATTAAATCAAATTGGAGTAATCAAAATGGCGACGCGATCACTTTAGACAGTCTACGGGGGCAAAATGTCATCATGACGATGGTGTACACGGGGTGTGCTCATGCGTGTCCGATGACCATTGCTAAAGTTCAAGAAATTGAAAAAGCATTGGTGCAAGCCGATATTAAAAACTACAAACTTGTTTTGGCGTCATTCGATTCGGTGAAGGATACTCCACGTGTGTTGAAAGACTATATGAAGAAACGAAAAATTTCCGAGGATCATTGGGTGTTTTTGTCGACGGCAAAAGACAGCGTGGCGCGCGAGCTAGCGGTCTCGTTGGGAATTAGTTATAAGGCGATAGGGGATGGGGATTTTTCGCATTCGAATGTGATCAGCTATTTGGATAGTCGGGGTGTGGTAAAAAGTAAAATCGAAAGTTTAACGGCCGATATAACTCCTTTGGTGGCGAGTGTTAAAAAAGAGGGGTTATGAATACAAGGGCACGTAAAGATATGGAGCCTTATCGATTGCTTTTTCCCTGCGGGGTAGTTGCTGGCGTGTTGGGTTTGATGTTGTGGTTTTTTTTTCAGGCTGGGCAAGTCAGTTTTTATCCTCGTCAGGCGCATGCGAACATTATGTATTTTGGTTTTTTGTGGTCTTTTGTCGCGGGCTTTTTAATGACCGCGATTCCGAAAATGACGGGCACATCGTTGGTACACAAATATGAGATGGTAACGGCGCTGGGTTTGGTGGCGTTGCAAATCGTGGTCAATTTTTTGAACTATGTACCGGCGTCCGTGGCTGTGTATGGTATTCAGGCAGTTTTTCTGATTGTTTTCATAGTCCGAAGATTCTTAAAAAAACGTGTCCTGCCTTTTGAAGGATTTTTATTTATTCCATTTGCATTTTTGCAGGCATTGTTGGCCGTAGTTATGTTTTTCATGTCGCTTCAATCTTCAACACCACTATCGTTGCAATTTTTATTTCAATTCGCACCTTCAAATTCGCCTACATTCTCGGCTCAAATTTCATATCAATTTTCAATGGACTCGTTCTATTTACATGCGGGCGAGGCGTTTGTGCTTAATCTGGTTTTAGGTTTAGGTACGCGACTGATTCCGGTGCTTTCTCGTGTGCCCAATTCGTTGACGCCCGATCAGAGGTCAAATTCAAATCAATTTATGAAAATGATTGTTTTGGCTATTTTGTTAAATTTGGGATTTATCCTGCAAACATTTGTGAACAACCAGCTGGGAATTGCTTTACGATTGTTGGTGGTCAGCTTTATTGCGTTTAGGTATTTCAAAATCGCATCGTCGGTATCGACTAAAAGCTTTGTGGGTTTTGGTCTGCGCTGTGGGATTTTATTTATTCTGTCGTCCTATGCGATTTTACTTTTTCAGCCTGCGCAGGCGATTGCGGTACAGCATCTGATTTATATTGGTGGTTTTGTTTTAATCACGTTCATGGTGGGAACACGAGTGATGTTGGCGCATGGGGGCCAGAGCTTAGACTATGAAACGGATTCCCGCCGTATTGGCGCCGTCGCATTGTTGTTCGCTTTGGCAAGCCTACTGAGGCTGGTGGCGGGGGCTGATGTTTTTGGTGCGATTATGAAAATAGGCATCGTCGTATTTCTGGTGGCGAGTTTGTTGTGGTTTCACAAGTTCATAAAAATTTTAAGAGACAGTAAGTGATGAGGTATGAGACCACAAAAATCCTGGAGTGACTTTGCCTTAGGTTCATTAATTCTTACCATGCTTGGTGGATTGGTGTTGAGATTGAGCTTTGTGCAAGGAACTCCGGGGTTTTTAGTGGGGTTTGATTTAAGGCAAGCTCATACTCATCTTGGGTACTATGGATTTCTGATTCCCATGGCGTGGCATCTTTTAAGCGACAGAAATTTTTGGGTACCGACGGGTGCTTGGGAGAAGGGCTACAAGATATCTGTCGTGATAGCTGTATGCGGTTTTTTTATTGCGGGATATGGGCCAGTTGCTCACGCGTTTTCTTTTCTAGTGCTGATGGTATGGTTATCGTTTGCGATTAAGAATATAAAGTTTCATCCGCCAGTGAGAAAGAGTTGGTTGGCGAGTGTTCCGGTGGGAATTATAGGGGCGACGGTGGCTTTAGCATTGGTTGTTGTATCGGCGGTGTTAAAACAACCCGACGTTTCCAAAAGATTTGTAAGAGCGTTCTTAACTGTCTTGGCGTACGCGGTAATTTTACCGGTGGCAATTGATAAGTTAGGACATGCGAAACGGCCGGCCTGGTTATGGGTTTTAGGAACAATTGGGTTAGCTGTATTTGTAATGGACTTAGATTATTCGAATTACTTCTTTTGGGGACCTGTGCTGATGTCAGTGTTGTTATTGGAAGGGGTGTTTAACAAAAAAAATAGAGGCCGTGGTGATTTATATTTGGGATTACTTTCAGTGGGGTTGTTTTTCTTCGGTACGACATTTCTAAAAAATACTCATTTTACAGTTGTTGCAGGAATGCATTTTTTGATCTTTGGTCCTCTTGTTAGCAATTTTATTAAATTCAAAAACAGATATCAAAGCGTTTTATACGATGGTTGTGTATTTATAATGACGAGCGCATTGCTGCTCATGGATATGTGGACGAGGTACTTTTTTATTTGGCAACAAGTGTCTTTGTTCAGTGGGGTGGGGATATTGGTATGCATTCTTCTAGTACACAAAGGGCAGTTACTAAGAAAAATGGATGGTTTATGATATAAATCATAAGGCAGTTATCTGAAAATCAGTTAGTTTTTTTAGAGGTGCTAATGGAAACAACTAAAAATATGAAAGCGATTGAAACTATGGAAATTATAGAAACAAAACTAGATCTACGTGCATTTAACCAAAACTCACAAATTGGACTACTTTTTTCTATTTTTGATAATCTCAAAAGCGGTGGGCAAGTAAAAGTTGTTTGTGATACAGATCCGGACAGTTTAAAAAAAGAATTTCAAAACGCCGATCTTGAGACCGCACTTTGGCGGGTCGACAAGCTCAACGATGAGCTATGGGAGGTTGCCATAAGCAAGCCTAAGCAGGACTCTCATAAAAATGGTGAGTGCTGCGGAGTTTGCGGTGGCGCCGGCCAAAGATAGAAAATTAGATGGTTGAATTGTCTTAGTTGTAATGAATTGATTTAGTGAGTTGGTCTATTGAAGTAGTCTAGTGAGTAGGTCTAGACAAGTGGGCTAGGCCCTGTAAAAGCTTTTCGAAACTAGGCCAGTTTATTATTTAATGCGTAGATGTTGTTATCCTCTGACAAATGCCAAGCTCAGGAGCAAGCAATGCCTAGGAAGTGTGGTTAAACGGGCAGGTGGGTGCCATTCACCACCCACACAGAAATATGCCCGCACTCGCCCCCAGGTGGTCTTACGAACCAACCCAAGTACTCACTATTCATTTATCGTTTGCACACTCTGCAAAAAATCGCAGCACACCGAAACACAGCCCAAAAAAAAAAGAGCCACACCCTCGCCCAAAAATCTACTTATCAAATATATGTAGCAACAAAGATC
>JAEUWH010000078.1 GCA_016785955.1 Pseudobdellovibrionaceae bacterium
TCTTCGAGGTAAATTTGTTTTATTTTGGGCATGACTAGGCCTCCTGATTTTCAAAAACGATATTCTTGGATAGAAATACTTTGTTTAATTTTATAAAATGAAAATGTTTTCTATTAACGCGCTTTATCCGCGAATCTGGGAATATAATCTGTGATACCTTTAAGAGTTTACTTGACTGAGTGGCTTCAAACTCCCGTTTTTCAGCAATCTGTTTTTTATGAGACTGAAGATCTCCTTCTTCTCCTGAAGTCATGATCAGATGAATAAGTTTATGGCCTTTATCTTTTAAAATGGAAAGCGTTCCACCACAGCCAATTTCAATATCATCAGGGTGGGCACCAATAGCTAAGATTGTTTTTTTCATCCGACAACTCTTTGAACTTCGTTGGATATAATTTCTGAGGCTCGAGATAAAGAATTAATTTTAGGGAAATTTATTGTGCAAACTGCACCGGAAAGCTCATCCAGAACAGTTTTATAAATACTTTCGGAGTTTAACCCGATAAGTTGTGTTAAACCGGATTCAAAACCATCAGTCCTTTCAGTTTCAGAACGAGCCAGTAAGACTTTTTTCCCTAGAAAGGCGGCTTCTTCTTGAACACCTCCTGAATCTGTTACCACCAATTGCGAGCGCATCAGCAAAGATATAAATTGCGGATAAGCCAAAGGTTCAGTGAGAATTATATTTTCCGTTCCTTTTAAATATGTTTGAAAGGCCTCTTGAACTAGAGGGTTTGGATGAACTGGGCAGATAAAAAGAGCCTCAGGCCGGCTTAAAGCCGCACTTTTTAATCCATGCAAGGTATTTTGCAGTAATTGAGTTGTTTCTCTTCTATGAAGAGTGACAAGGACAAGGGGACGGGACTCATTAAGCTCTGAAAAGCAAGCCTTGCTTGCTGGTGTCACTTTTGAAATCATTGTTTGAACAGCTTCGTGAATTGTTGAGCCGGTAACGGTAATAAGTGATGAAGATACTCCGTCTTTTATAAGATTTTCTTTTTCTAACTCAGTCGGTGCAAAGTGATGCCGTGCTATTGGTGCAATTGTTTGCCGATTAAACTCTTCAGGAAAAGGCGAATTCAACCTGTTGCTTCGAAGTCCCGCTTCAACGTGGAAAAAAGGGATTTGATGGTAGAAACTTGAAATGGCTGTTGTAAAACATGTCGTTGTATCTCCGTGAGCAAGAACTAGATCTGGTCGATCCATCATAAAATGATCTTCAAGATTTACTAACAGTCTAGCAGTTAAATGAGAAAGGGATTGCCCTGCTTTCATAACATTAAGATCAACAGAGGGCTCTAAATCAAATGCCCTAAGTGCCTTGCCAAAGTAGCTCCCGATGTTGTCCTGTTGATATCAATTGCACTGAATTACCGAAACGTTTTCTAAGTGCCAAATAAACTGGAGCCATTTTAATGGCTTCTGGACGTGTACCTATAACAATAGCTATTTTTTTCATTTTAGTCTCCTATTTATGGTACATACCTTGTTTTTAACTTGAATAAAAGAGACATAAAGATGATATTATGTGACTAATGGAAACAGATAAATTAAAATACTTTTGTGCTATTGTTGATGCTGGCAGCTTAACTAAAGCCGCCGAAGTTCTGGGAGTATCTCATAGTGGCCTTTCAAAGGCGATGTCGGTCCTTCAAGATGAACTTGGATTTAAGCTTCTAAGTCCGCGAGGGCGAGGGCTTGAAATTACTGAAAAAGGTAAAAGTCTTTATAAGCAGAGCAGGCAGATACTTGAAATAGTTAATTCCCTAAAAACACAGATGCCTATAAATACAAGCTTCCTAAAAATTGGACTTCCAGAAGTTTTAGCACTTGTAGCCTCCGAATCAATCGCTCGGGAGTTAAGGAGCGCATTGACAATCGAAGAGTTAGACTCTGGTGAGATCGAATCTAAAGTTTTAGATCGAAGCTTTGATTTTGCTTTTACTTTTATTCCATTTCCTCATAAGGAACTTGATCACTTAAAAATTACAACTGTTACCTTAGCTTCGTTTTGCAGAGCCAATTGTTTTCAACAGCAAGATCCAGAAGTTATTCCCTACGTTGTTCCTTCTTCAGAAATGAAAGACAATCCACTAAGTATGCGTATTAGGGATGGATGGAACTCAAATCTATCAAGATTTACACCTTATCGAGCCAACAGTTTATCTATTGCTTTGAATATGGTTCGATCTGGATCATGCGCCATCTATACACCATCTTTTGTTATCACATACTTGAATGAGTCAGAAAGTAGGGAACGTAAATTTATTGAGCTTGATTTGCCAGCACAACGAAAAGCTCATGAAAAAACAAAGCGAGATATTTTTCTTGTAAAAAGATCCAATGACGATGAGTCGAAAGCAATGAAAACTGTTGTTAAAATTATAAAGCAAATATGTAAAGAACGGCCTGGCTAATTGTTCTAATTAAAGGCGTTCAGAAATACGAACGCCTTTAATTAAATTTAATTTTCCAATTGATCTTTAACTTCGGCCAATTCAGTAATAATCCCATTAAAAATCAAAACCAATCCCCGCTGAACTTCATCGAAATCAGTTGATCTTGAATAATCAGAATCTTGGGTTTCAATGAAAAAACTAAGACACTTGATTTTGCAAATACTGGCTTTCAGTTGATCTGCGAGATCTATGTCCGTGTTCATTTACCACCACCGATCAGCTGATGGTTCAGCCATCTAAAGCTCATACCACCATGTTGATGGGCTTTGGCAGCCTCACGAGCGACGCAGCCAGTGGCTTCAACCAAAGTGCCAGCGGCACCCATCATAATGGCTACAAAAAATAAACTTCTGATAAATTGAACGACACCGTTCATACTTCCTCCATTTTGGTTAAAAAACGGAGTGTGAGGGCTTTCCCAGGGGCGAATCTTTGATTCACTCTTGGTAGCAAGCTGGTAGCAAAAAAGTAGCAAACTGATGAAATTTGCCGACGTTTCTTAAGATTTCAAACCCAAATTGTAAAACTCTTTTTATGTGTTATTAAGTACTTAGAACATTTATTGATTTCTGATTCGCGGGAAACAACCATTACGAAGAATGGTTGC